>BTVE01000022.1:0-48528 GCA_045862915.1 Acidimicrobiia bacterium | reverse complement strand
TGGCCCCCATCCCGGGGGGGCGGGGGGGGGGGGGCGCACCGACCCCCCCACGGCCGAATATGCGGAGCACATCGAGCAGGGCCGGCCCGTAGCAGTCGACATCGTCGACCTTCCGCCGCTGGCGCAGCAGGAGGAGGCCCTCTTCACGGGCCTGCGCCTCACGGCCGGCGTGGACCGGCAGGGATTTTCCGAGCGATACGGGTTCGACCCGTGGGAGCGGTACGCCGGGGATCTCGAGCCCCTGGAAGCCGAGGGGCTGATGTGGCGCGGGGACGGGCGGTTCGGCTTGACACGGGCCGGGATGTTGGTGGCGAACAATATCCTGGCGCTGTTCGTCTAAGGTCGCTCTCGTCACACTGCCACGCAGTACGGTAGAGTAGGCTTTCCTTTTTGAACCAACGCCCCCAGTGGCGAGGAGGATGTGCATGCGGTTGTTCGGATTCCTGCCGGTCGTGGCCCGGCGCACGGTGGTCGCGCTCGGCGTGGCCGGAATGATGTTGACCCTGGCCCCCGCGGCCTTTGCGCAGGACGCCGCGCAGGCTCCGGCAGCCCCGGACCAGTTCAAGTTCAGCGGGACCAATCCGGTCATGCTGATGCTCCAGATCAACTCGGGTCAGGAGGCCACGTTCGAGCAGGCCGTCAACGAGATCCGGCAGGGTCTGGCTGCCTCCGACAAGCCGGAACTTCAGGCGCAGGCCAAGTCGCTGAATCTGCTCCGTCTCGAGGCCGAGATTCCTGCGGGACAGCCGCGACTCTACTTCGTCCACCTCGACCCGCCGGTCGCGGGCGTGAGCTACGACTGGACGCAGATCCTCTACTATTCGGGCGCCTGGAAGGCGGACGATGTCGAGGCGCGCAAGGTCATCGACGGTATCTTCGAGAAGCTCAAGGCGTCTGTGGCGCAGCAGCAGATCTGGCCGCTGTCGAAGAAGTAAACGGCTCGAACGTCAGAGTTCACGGGACGTCATCGCTTCGGCGGTGACGTCCCTTTCTGTTTTCAGCCACAATTGACTGCATGCGTGTAGTCAGCGCCCTGATTCTGTTGTTGTGTGTTGTGGCCCCGGCCGCCGCTCAGGTGTCGACCCAGACGGCGACTCCGCCTCCGGCCACGCCGCCCGCCCAGACGACACCGACGCCGACGCCGACGGGGCCTCCTGCCGACTACCTGTTCACGACCGCCGCCGGCATGTTGCTGTTTCACGTGGACCCGGCCAAGACGGCCGAGTTTGACGTGGTCGTCGGACGCCTCATCGAGGCGTTCAAGGCCACCAAGAGCCAGTCACGCCAGCTGCAGGCGGCCAACTGGAAGATCTACAAGTCGGCGGAGAAGACGCCCGACTCGATCCTCTACGTCTTCCTGTTTGATCCCGCGATCGAAAAGATGAGTTACGACCCGCTGCTGTATCTGGCAGAAGTGGCGCCGGCTGAAGTGCAGCCGCTGTTTGAGCGCATGAAGACGGCGGTGCTCCGCGTCGAACGCCTCGGCCTCACCAAAGTGCGGTGACCGACTGAGGGGCGGACCCCGTCCCTCCTATCTACTGCCTCCTGTCTTCTCTCCCCGACAGGCGTCAAGACGGGCGGCGGGCCTCAAAGGCCGGCGCCACCACAAATTTCGAGACGTCGTCAGAAGCTGGCGTTGACGCCGCCGTAGACGCGGTGCACGGTCTTCTCGATGGGCGCGCCATTGAGGCGGAAGAGGCGGTAGTCGACCCGCAGTTTCAGCGGTCCGAGCAGGTTCATCTTCAGGCCGCCGCCGATGTTGATGGCGGTGTTGGTTTCCTGAAAATCCGACCGCCAGTTTTCCCGGTAGAGTCCAACGCCGGCCGTTGCGTACAACTGCGCACCGCTGGTCGGGGTCTGGACGATCGCGTTGACCGTGCCGGTCCGCAGCCGCGGCGCGGCCTTGTCGACCTCGTCCACTTCCTTGATGTCCGAGTATTCGATTTCGAACCCGACGGCGATGAGCGTCAGTCCCACCGCAAATCCCTTGGCCGTCCGCGTTTCCGGCCGGTGCCCCACGCCAAAGAACGCCGTGACGTCAGCGTAGGCGCGGGCGGGGACGAGCAGGGTGACCAGCAGGGCCGTTGCGAGGGTGAGTTTTCGCATACCCCACCATATCGGTTCCTGACCGGTACGTCGCCAGCCCCGTGATATTTTTCTCGGGATGGATCTGCGCCCGACCAGCCAGCAGGAACTCCTTCGCCGCACGGTGCGCGAGTTTGCGGAAGCCGAAATCCGGCCGCACGTGATGGACTGGGATGAAGCCCAGGCTTTCCCGCACGATCTGGTGACCCGCATGGCCGGGCTTGGCCTGATGGGCATCCAGTTTCCCGACACCTACGGCGGCTCGGGCATGTCCGCCATCGAATACTGCATCTGCATCGAAGAACTGGCGCGGGTCTGCCCCTCGGTGTCGCTGTCAGTTGCCGCGCACAACGGCCTCTGCACGGCGCACCTGTTCATGTTCGGCACCGAAGCCCAGCGCCAGCAGTACGTGGTGCCCCTGATTCGCGGCGACTATCTCGGCGCCTGGGGTCTGACCGAGCCTGGCGCCGGCAGTGATGCGGCGGCCATGCGCACGACTGCGCGCCGCGACGGCAATGAGTGGGTCATCAACGGCGCCAAGCAGTTCATTACCCACGGTTCGGTCGGTGGCGCCATTGTCGTCATGGCGGTGACGGACCGGACCAAGGCGCATCGCGGCATCTCGGCGTTTGTGGTGCCGAAGGGCACGCCGGGCATGCGCGCCGGCAAGAAGGAAAACAAGCTCGGCATGCGCGCCAGCGACACGAGCGAAGTGATCTTCGAAGAGTGCCGTGTGCCCGCCGAGGCGATGGTGGGGGAGGAAGGGCAGGGGTTCATCAACACGCTGCAGGTCCTCGACGCCGGACGTATCGGCATCGCGGCGCTGGCGGTGGGCCTCGCACAGGGCGCCTATGACGCCGCGCTGAAATACGCGAGGGAACGCCGGCAGTTCGGACAGCCGATTGCCAGCTTCCAGGCGATTCAGTGGAAGCTGGCCGACATGGTCACCCGTATCGAAGCTGCACGTCTGCTGACATATCGCGCGGCCTGGATGAAAGACCAGGGCGTCGTGCGCACCGGACGTGAATCCTCGATGGCCAAACTCTACTCGAGCGAAATTGCCGTGCGCGTGTCCGAGGAATCCGTGCAGATTCACGGCGGGTATGGGTTCACCAAGGACTACCCGGCCGAGAAGTACTTCCGCGACGTGAAACTCTGCACCATCGGCGAGGGCACGAGCGAAATTCAGCGGCTGGTCATCGCCAGGCAGCTGCTGGGCCGATGAGTATCCGCCACCTGATCACCGGGATCGATCACGTCGGCATTGCCGTCGGCGACGCAGACGCCTCACTGCGGTTTTTCACCGGCGTGCTGGGCCTCGAGAGCGACACCCCCGAAGTCATCAGCGGCCAGGGCACGCAGGTGCGGTTTGTGGACACCGGCGACGCCAAGCTCGAATTGGTGGAATCGCTGGCCGATGGTTCACCCATCGGCAAGTACCTCGCAAAGCGCGGCCCCGGGATTCACCACGTGGCGCTGCGTGTCTCGGACATTCACGCGGCGATCACCGCAATTCGCGAGGCCGGTGTGCGGATGATCGACGAGCAGCCCCGGCGTGGCGCTCACGGGTCGCTCATCGCGTTTGTGCACCCTGGCGATACACACGGTGTGCTGGTCGAGTTGAAACAGCCGGCGCCAGACGGGGGCCGCGAGTGACGTTCGGCGAGATGGAACTGTTCTCGCTGTCGGACGGCACGTTCAAACTCGACGGCGGGGCGATGTTTGGTGTGGTCCCCAAGACGCTCTGGTCCAAGCGCACGACCGCCGACGACCGCAACCGGATTCCGCTCGGCCTGCGTCCGCTGCTGGTGCGCACCGGCGGCCGGCACGTCCTGATCGACACCGGCATCGGCGACAAGATGCCGCCAAAGCTGGTCGACATCTACGGGATCGATCGCACGACCCACCTCGATCACTCGCTTGCCGCCATCGGCCTGACGGCGGCAGACATTGATGTCGTCATTGCCACACACCTGCACTTCGATCACTTTGGCGGTTCGACCGCACTGGTGGATGGCGCACTGCGCCCGCGTTTTCCAAACGCCCGCTACCTGATCCGGCGTGGTGACTGGGAGGATGCGACCCACCCACACGACCGCAACCGCGCCAGCTACCTGCCGGAGAACTTCATGCCGCTGGCCGACGGCGGTGTCATCGACTTTGTGGAGGACGATGGCGAGGTGATGCCGGGGATCAGCGTGTGGCGCACAGGCGGACACGCCATGTTCCATCAGTGGGTGAAGGTGGAATCCGGCGGACGGACGGCGGCGTTTGTGGCCGATCTCATCCCGACGACCGCGCACCTGGACGAGCCGTGGATCATGGGTTACGACCTGTACCCCATGGACACGCTGCACTACAAACAGCGTTTCCTGCGCGAAGCGGTTGACGGGGAGTACCTGGTGTTCTTCGAACACGATCCGGTGATGGCGGCGGGCATCATCCGGGAACGCGACGGCCGCCGTGTCGTGGACGAGGTTCGGGTGTGAGCGCAGAGGCCACTATCGGCATCATTGGCGGGTCCGGTCTGTATGACATGGCCGAACTGTCCGATCGGGAAGAACGAGTCATCGACACACCGTTCGGAGCGCCGTCGGGGCCCTACGTGCTTGCCACGTTGCGAGGGCGCCGGGTGGCGTTTCTTGCCCGACACGGCGACGGGCACCGGCACACGCCATCGGAGCTGAACTTTCGCGCGAACATCTACGGCTTCAAGCTGCTCGGCGTCGAGTGGCTGCTCTCGGCCAGTGCCGTGGGCAGTCTGCGTGAAGACATCAAGCCGCTCGACCTCGTGGTGCCCGACCAGTTCTTCGACCGCACGCGCGGGCGCGTGAGCACGTTCTTCGGCGACGGCATCGTCGCGCACGTGGGCTTTGCGCATCCCTTCTGCTCCCCGCTGTCGGCCATCATGACGTCCGCAGCGAGGCACGTGGGCGCGACGGTGCACGAGGGCGGCACCTACGTCTGCATGGAGGGCCCGCAGTTCTCCACGAAGGCGGAGTCGCAGTTTTACCGTGCGCAGGGATGGGACGTCATCGGGATGACCAATCTCCAGGAAGCGAAGCTCGCGCGTGAGGCCGAGATCTGCTACTCGACGCTTGCGCTGGTTACCGATTACGACTGCTGGCATCCCGACCACGACTCGGTCACGGTCGAGATGATCATCGCCAATCTCACGCAGAACGCGAAGACCGCGCAGCAGGTCATCGCCTCGGCTGTGGAACAGCTGCCGATTGCCCGGACGTGCGAATGCGCGCGTGCGCTGGCGACGGCCATCATCACCCGTCCTTCCGCGATGCCCGAGACGCGCAAGGCCGTGCTTCGTCCCCTTCTCGGAAAATACCTCGCATGAACCTCATCGTCACCGGCTCGATCGCGTTCGACTACCTGATGTCCTTCCCGGGCAAGTTCACCGAACACCTGCTGCCCGAACACTTCTCGCGCGTGAGCCTGAGCTTCCTGGTGGACTCGATGGACAAACGGCGCGGCGGATGTGCGCCGAACATTGCGTACACGCTGGCGCTGCTGGGTGAGCGTCCGAAGCTGATGGGCACGGCGGGACAGGATTTTGGCGACTACCGCCGCTGGCTCGACGCGGCCGGCATCGACACGAGCCTCGTGAAGGAAGTGGACGGCAAGTTCACCGCGTCGTTCTTCTGCAACACGGACGAGGCAAACAACCAGATCGCGTCGTTCTACACCGGCGCGATGGCACACGCGGCCGAGTTGTCATTCCGCACGGTCGATCGGCCCGACCTGGTCATCATCTCGCCGAATGATCCGGCGGCGATGGTGCAGTACGCGGAAGAGTGCCGCACCCTCGGCATCAAGTACATGTTCGACCCGGGGCAGCAGTGCGCGCGCATGAGCGGTGATGAACTGGCCGACGGTATTCGTGGCGCCGCGCTCGTCATCTGCAACGACTACGAGTTCGAGCTCATTCGCCAGAAGACCGGGTTGAACGAGGCCGACGTCCTGGCGCTGGCAGGCGTACTCATTGTCACCAAGGGCGAACACGGGTCGTCGGTCATGCAGCCGGGCTCGCAGATCGATGTGCCGGCCGTCGAGCCCACCCGCATTGCGGATCCCACCGGTGTCGGCGACGCGTATCGCGGTGGCTTCATGAAGGGGCTGGCGCTGGGTGCCGGGCTCGATGTCTGTGCGCAGCTTGGCTCGGTCGCTGCGACCTACGCCCTCGAACATCTGGGTGGCAGCAGCCACGCGTACACGCGCAGCGAGTTCCGTGAACGCTACGAATCACAGTTCGGTGCGTTGTCCGTCAGACTGTGAGTCCTGATGGCGCGGGCCCTGCTGGTCGGCGCGGTGTTGTGGCCGCTGGTGCTGGGGCTCGGACTCCAGTCACGGGTGGCCGCGTCCGACGCGAGCGCGCCCGCATGGACCGCGCTCGTGTACTTCGCCGCCGGCCATGTCTGCCACCAGAAGGACGAGCGGTCGTTCCACACGCAGGGCGTCAAGTGGCCTGTCTGTGCACGCTGCGCCGGGCTGTATCTGGCCGCGCCCCTTGGTGCCTTGCTCGCGATGGGACGCCGGTGGCCCCGACAGCGGTGGCTGGTGCTGCTGTCCGTGGCCGCGCTTCCGACGATCGTGACGGTGGGATGGGAGTGGCTCGGTGGCCCGATGCCTGCGCACTGGATCCGTTTGACCACCGCATTGCCGCTGGGGGCCGCGGTCGCCGCCACCCTGGTCGGCGTCACCCATCAGGTAGACTGAGCCGATGGTAACGAGTGCTGATCGCCCGGGTAATGCCGTGACCTGCCTGGCCGCGTGGGTCGTGCCCGGCGCCGGTCACGTGCTGCAGGGACAGGCGGGCAAGGCCCTGGTGTTTGCGCTGACGTTGCTGCCGATGTACGCGATCGGCCTGTACCTCGGAGGCCGGTTGTTCCCGTTTGAGGGGGGAGAGCCCCTCGTCTGGCTGGCCGGGGCGGCGCAGTGGATGCTGGCGTCGGCGAGGCTGCTTGCGGCCCTGTTTGGTGCCGGCGCTGGCGACATGGTGGCCGTGTCCTACGAATACGGCAACACCTTCCTCATCGTCGCGGGCCTGCTGAATGCACTGGTGGTGCTCGATGCGTCGGATCTGGCGCGAGGCAGGAAGTCATGACGAGCCATCTCGGACTCATGGTGTTGTTTGCCGCGCTGGTATCGCCGGTGTTTGCGGCCTTGCATCGCGACGATCTGGTTGAGGGACGCCGGTTCGCGCTGAAGTTGTTCGGCGCCTTTGTGGGTGGTGCGGTCGTCCTCAGCTGGCTGCTCTACGTCGTCTTCGGCTGAGATGACCGTGGTGTGGGCCTGGGGCCCGGCCGTCGCAATGATGGCGGGCATCTTCTACTTTTCCCATCAGTCGGTGGTAGCCATTCCCATGGGAGCGCCAGACCATGTCGCGCATGGGCTGTCGTACGCCGTCCTGGCGGCATTGTTCGTGCGGGCGCTGGCGGGCGGAGCGCTGCGCGAGATGACGTTCCGCTGGGTGCCGCTGGCTGTGCTGCTGGCGGCCCTCTACGGCGTGTCGGATGAGTTCCATCAGTCCTTCGTGCCCGGCCGGAATCCCTCCGTCAGTGATCTCGTGGCAGACACGGTCGGCGCGGTGGTGGGCGCCACGGCCGCGGCGATGGCCGGTCGTATACTAAGGCGGTATGTCCTTTGACAACCTTCTCGTCGAGCGCGACGGCGCCGTCCTGTTCATCACTCTCAATCGCCCCAAGGTCCTGAACGCGCTCAACGCGCAGACGCTGCACGAGCTCGAGCAGGCCATCGAGTCGGCCGCCCACGACGATCAGGTGCGTGTCCTGGTGTTGACCGGGTCAGGGGACAAGTCATTCGTCGCTGGTGCCGACATCAACGAACTCGCCGTGCAGACCCCGGTGGGTGGGCGCGATCACGCGCGCCGCGGCCAGCGCCTGTTCGACCGGATCGAACGCCTCGGCAAGCCGGTCATCGCGGCCGTCAACGGGTTCGCCCTGGGCGGTGGATGTGAACTGGCGATGGCGTGCACGATGCGGATCGCGGCCGATACGGCTCGCTTCGGTCAGCCTGAAATCAACCTCGGCATCATTCCCGGCTACGCCGGGTCGCAGCGGCTACCGCGGCTGGTGGGGCGAGGACGCGCCCATGAACTGCTGTTGCTGGGCGACATGATCTCGGCCGACGAGGCGTGGCGGATCGGGTTGGTCAATCGTGTGGTGCCTGCGGCCCAGTTGATGGATGAAGTGCGCAAGCTCGCTTCCACGCTCGCGCAGAAGGCACCCGTTGCCGTGCGGTACATCCTCGACGCGGTGGCCAGCGGCGCAGACATGGGCTTTGCCGAGGCCGAAGATCACGAGGCGACGCTGTTCGGCCTGGTCTCCACCACCGACGACATGCGTGAGGGCACACGCGCCTTCCTCGAGAAGCGCAAGCCGACGTTCACCGGAAAGTAGGCCAGGCCCCGCATGCGTGTTGCCTTGGTTGTTTCGCAGTACCACGACTTCATCACGTCGCGCCTGGAAGCGGGCGCGCGTGGGCTGCTGGCCGAGCGCGGCCTCGAGACCGACGACGTCGTCACGTTCATGGTGCCCGGTGCGTTCGAACTGGCGCAGGCGGCCCACGTCATTGCGGCCCAGGGCCGGTGGCAGGCGGTCGTGGCGCTTGGATGCCTGATTCGTGGTGAAACGCCGCACTTCGATTACATCGCGCAGGCTGCTGCGCATGGCCTGATGCGGGCCGCACAGAACACCGGTGTGCCCGTCGCGTTCGGATTGCTGACGACCAACACGGCCGAAGAAGCGATGGCCCGCGCAGTCGACGGACATGGCAACAAGGGACGCGAGGCGGCTGCCGCCGCGCTGGACATGGCCGACGTGTACGGCCGGTTGGCGATGGAGGCCGGCGAGTGAGTTCGCTCCGCCACCACGCCCGCGAGCTCGCGCTGCAGGCGCTTTACTTCTGGGAAGTGGGACGCACGGCGCCTGATGAAGCCCTGGAGCGGGTGTTTGCCGAACACGCGCCCGACGGGCCCGAGGCGGTAACCACGTTTGCCGAGCAACTGGTGAAGGGGACGGTCGCAACCCATCAGGAGCTGGACGGCATCATCGGACGTCATATTGACAACTGGCGGATCGAACGACTGGCCGTGATCGATCGGCTCATCCTGCGCCTGGCCACCTGGGAACTGCGGTATCAGCCCGAGACGCCACCCGCGGTGATCGTCAATGAAGCGCTCGAACTGGCGCGTACGTTCAGCGCCGATGAGTCGATCAAGTTCGTCAACGGCGTCCTCGACGGGATTCGACGCGCCGCGACCGACGTGTAGGAGTGTATGTCCAGCGAAGCAGAGCAGGCGGCCACACGCCGCACGAAACTTGACGAACTGCAGGGCCTCGGCGTGCCCGCGTATCCCGTGTTGTTCGAGCGCACGCACACGGTGTCGGCCATCGTCGCCGAGTTCGATGCCGTAGACGGCGAGACACTCGAGGCGACGCAGCCGCAGGTTCGGGTCGCCGGCCGCATCCTCTCGCTGCGTACATTCGGCAAAGCGAACTTCCTCGCCATCTCCGACGGGTTGACTCGCGTGCAGGTGTACATCCGCGCCGACTCGGTGCCTGCCGCCGACTTCGAGATCTTCAAGCGGCTCGACATGGGCGACCACGTCGGCGTCAGCGGCCGGATGTTTCGCACCAAGACCAACGAACTGACGGTGTTCGCGGCCTCGATCACGTTCCTCGCCAAGTGCCTGCTCCCGCTGCCCGAGAAGTGGCATGGCCTGACCGACGTCGAAACACGGTACCGCCAGCGTTATCTGGATCTCATCGTGAATCCGGACTCTCGCCGCGTGTTTGAAACGCGCGCGCGTGTGGTCGCCGGTATCCGCCGCTTTCTCAACGACCGTGGATTTCTCGAAGTCGAGACGCCGATGATGCAGCCGATTGCCGGCGGCGCATTGGCACGGCCGTTCACGACCCACCACAATGCACTCGACCTGCCGCTCTACCTGCGCATCGCGCCGGAACTCTACTTGAAGCGCCTGACGGTCGGCGGCTTCGAGAAGGTCTACGAGATCAACCGCAACTTCCGCAATGAAGGCATCTCGACCCAGCACAATCCCGAATTCACGATGCTGGAGTTCTACGAGGCGTACGTCGACTACCAGCATCTGATGACGATGACCGAGGAGATGCTGGCGATGGTGGCCCAGGATGCCACCGGGAGCCTGGAGACGACGTTTGGCGGGCACACGATTTCGTTTGCCGCGCCATTCCGGCGTCTGTCGCTCAGGCACGCCGCGGCGGATGCCGCAAGCGAGCGGCTCGGACGCCCGGTCTCCGAGACGGACTTGCGTGACCGTGCGACCGCGGCGGAGGTCGCAAAAGCGCTGCACCTCGAGGTCGCGCCGGCCCACGGGGCCGGCAAGATCGCCACGACCATCTTTGAGGGTCTGTGGGAAGACCAGCTCATCCAGCCGACGTTTGTGTACGACTTCCCGACGGAAGTCTCTCCGCTGTCGAAGCAGAAACCCGATGACCCTGACACCGTCGAGCGCTTCGAGATGTATGCCGGCGGGTTCGAGGTCGCCAACGGCTTCAGCGAACTCAATGACCCGGTGGAACAGCGCCGCCGCTTCGAGGATCAGCTGAAGGATCGCGCGGCCGGCGACGCCGAGGCACACCGGATGGATGAAGACTACATCCGCGCTCTCGAATACGGCCTGCCGCCGACCGGCGGGGAAGGCATCGGCATCGATCGCCTGGTGATGCTGCTCACCAGCAGCCCGTCCATTCGTGACGTCATCCTGTTTCCGTTAATGAGACCTCGCGACTAGATGACGAAATGACGAGGTGGCGAGATGGCGAGGTGGCGAAGTGAATAACTTCGCGGGGTTCGTGGCCTTGCGGTACCTCACCGCGCGGCGGAAGCAGGCGTTCATCTCGCTGATTTCGCTGGTCTCGATCCTCGGCGTCGGCGTGGGTGTCATGGCCCTGGTCATTGCGAATGCGCTGATGACCGGCGTGCAGGGCGAGATGCGCGATCGCATCATCGGTGCTACGGCGCACATCAACGTCTACAAGACCGACGGCTCCGGATTCACGGATCTCGAGGCAGAGCTCGCGCGACTCATGCGCCCAGGAGTTGTGGCCGCCGCGCCTACCGTCCTGGGACAGGCCATGCTCCAGATCGGCGGCGTCCAGGCGGCCGTCCAGCTCAAGGGCATCAACCCGGCCCTTGAAGTACAGGTGACCGAACTGGGCACCTCGATGCTGGAGGGTTCCCCGAATGCGCTGGCCGCCTTGCCGGTCGGCGAAGGACGTCAGGGCGCCGATCCGATTCTGCTGGGGGCAGACCTGGCCGAGCAGCTGCGCGTGCGCGTCGGCGAGTTCGTCGAGCTGATGGTGCCCAGCGGCACGTTGAGCCCCTTCGGAGTGATGCCCCGGTTGCGTCCCTTCATCGTGGCGGGCATCTTCAAACTCGGCTTTCACGAATTCGATGCCAACTACGCGCTTGTGCCTCTCGACGTCGCGCAGAGCCTCTTCAACGAACCGGCCCCGCGCGTGATTCAGCTGCGGGTGGCCGACATCGACGCGGCGCCTGCCATCGCCGCCGAGATTCAGGACACGCTCGGCATTACGTACACCGCCGAAGACTGGACGGTGCTCAACGCGTCGCTGTACGAAGCGTTGCGCCTCGAGAAGATGGCCATCGGGTTAACCATCGGCCTGATTGTGATGGTCGCCGCCCTCAACATCGTGGCCTCACTGGTGCTGCTGGTCATGGAAAAGAGCCGAGACATCGGCATCCTGAGAACGATGGGCGCCTCGTCCGGCGCGATACGCACCATCTTCATGCTGCAAGGCGTGATCATCGGCGCCGTGGGCACCACAGTGGGCGCACTGCTGGGCGTCATCGTGTCGCTCGTGTGTGACCGCTACCAGCTGTTCTCGCTGCCGGGCGACGTGTATCAGATCACGCATCTGCGCTTCCGGGTAGAGGTGCTGGACGTCGTGATGATTGTGGTCGCCGCGATGGTCGTGTGTCTGCTGGCCACCATTTATCCATCACGCCAGGCGAGCAAGCTGGACCCGGCCGAGGCGCTGCGTTACCAATGACCGCTATCTCCGCCAGGGGCATCGTCAAGAGTTACGAGACGCCGAGAGGCCGCCTCGACGTGTTGCGCGGCGCCGATCTCGATGTGGCGGGCGGCGAGATGCTGGCGGTGGTGGGGGCATCAGGCGTGGGCAAGAGCTCGCTGCTGCATGTGCTGGGCGCGCTTGATACCTTCGAGGCCGGCAGTGTGGAACTGGCGGGTCAGGCCCTCGAACGGCTCGATGACGAGGCGCGTGTGCGGTTTCGCAACCGGCACGTGGGGTTTGTCTTCCAGTTCCACCACCTGTTGCCTGAGTTTACGGCCGCGGAAAACATCGAAATGCCGCTGCGGATCGCCGGGATGGCCGCGGCCGAACGGCGGACCCGGGTGGGCACCCTGCTGGAACGAATCGGGTTGACCGACCGCGCCACCCATCGCCCGTCGGCGTTATCGGGCGGCGAACAACAACGTGTGGCGATCGCGCGCGCGCTGGTCACCCGCCCGACCGTGTTGCTGGCCGACGAACCCACCGGGAACCTCGATGAAACGACGGCGGGCCACCTGCATGCCCTGATCCGGGAGATGCATCAGGAATATGGCTTGACCTCGGTGATTGTCACCCATAACCCCGTCCTGGCGCGGGCATGTGACCGTGTGTTGCGGCTGGAGGCCGGCCGGCTGGTGGGGACCGATCCCGTATAATTGTGAGGGATGTTCGAACGGTATACGGAACGCGCACGTCGTGTGTTGTTCTTTGCGCGGTACGAGGCGACCCAACTGGGCAGCACCTCCATTGAGACCGAGCACCTGTTGCTCGGGCTCATTCGTGAGGGCAAGGGGCTGACCAGCCGTATCTTTGCGCGCTCACATCTGTCGCTCGAAAGCATTCGCAAGGAAATTGAAGGCCGGACGGTCTTCCGCGAGAAGGTGTCGACCTCGGTCGACATCCCGTTCAGCCTGGAAACCAAGCGTGTGCTCCAGTACTCGGCCGAAGAAGCCGACCGGTTGCTGCACAACTACATCGGGACCGAGCACCTGCTGCTGGGCCTGCTCCGCGAAGAAAAAAGTGTGGCGGCCGCCATCCTCTACGAAAAGGGGATGCGTTTGGCGAGTGTGCGCGACGACATCGTCCAACTCCTGAACGAAAAGACCGCACCGGTGCGTCCCAAGGAGACGCCGCTGCTCGCCGAGTTCAGCCGCGACCTGACCGACGCGGCCTCGAAGCGTCAGTTGGACCCGTTGGTGGGCCGGGCGCACGAACTTGAACGTGTGGAGCAGGTGTTGTGCCGCCGCACGAAGAACAACGTGGTGCTCATCGGCGAACCCGGCGTCGGCAAGACGGCCATCGTCGAAGGGCTCGCGCAGCGAATCGTCGACGGCGAAGCGCCGCACTACCTGGCCGATAAGCGCATCCTCGCGCTGGATTTGTCGCTCATTGTCGCCGGCACCAAGTACCGCGGGCAGTTCGAAGAACGGCTCAAGGCGATCATGAAGGAGCTCACCGACAACCCGAACATCATCGTGTTCATCGATGAGCTGCACACGCTGGTGGGCGCGGGTTCGGCCGAGGGCTCGCTGGACGCCGCAAACATCCTGAAGCCGGCGCTGTCGCGCGGCGAAATCCGCTGCATCGGGGCGACCACGCCGGCCGAGTATCGGAAGTACATCGAGAAGGATCGCTCGCTGGAGCGGCGCTTCCAGGCCGTGACAGTTGAGGCGCCCTCAGAGCAGGAGTCGCTCCAGATCATCCTGGGCGTGAAAGACCGTTACGAGAACTTCCATCACGTCATCTATCACCCGGAAGCGCTCGAAGCGGCGGTGTATCAGTCGAGCCGCTACATCACGGATCGCTTCCTGCCCGACAAGGCCATCGACCTGCTCGACGAGGCCGGCTCCCGCGTGAAGTTGCGCGATGCGCAGGCACGCGGCGGGTCGTCCGCCTCGCGACAGGTGGTGGTGTCGGTGCCGCCGGTTGAGGCCGACGACGTCGTGATGACCGCGGACGGCAACGGCGTCATCGTCCGTGAAACGCTTGACGTGCGCGCGCCGCGACGGCTGATGGTGGGGCGCCACGAAATCGACGAGGTGGTCTCGAAGTGGACCGGCGTGCCGCTCGCGTCGATCACCGAGGACGAAAGCGACAAGTTGCTGCGGATGGAGGAGGAACTCCATCATCGCGTGATCAGCCAGGAGGCGGCGATCTCAGCGTTGTCGCGAGCGATTCGCCGGTCACGTGCCGGACTCAAGAATCCGAACCGGCCGGTGGGCTCGTTCATCTTCCTGGGGCCAACCGGTGTCGGCAAGACCGAGCTGGCGCGCGCGTTGGCCAGCTTCCTGTTTGGCAGCGATCAGGCGCTGATTCGTTTCGACATGTCCGAGTACATGGAGAAACACGCGGTCTCGAAGCTCATCGGTTCGCCGCCCGGATATGTCGGACACGAAGAGGGCGGCCAGCTGACCGAGAAGGTCAAGCGGCATCCGTATTCGGTGGTCCTGCTGGACGAGATCGAAAAGGCGCATCCCGACCTGTTCAACATCCTGCTGCAGGTCTTTGAAGACGGGCACCTGACCGATGGTCTGGGCACCCGTGTCAATTTCAAGAACACCATCATCATCATGACGTCGAACATCGGCGCGCGCTTCATCCAGAAGAAGGCGGCGATGGGCTTCCAGTCGCAGGACTCCCGCGACGTGCAGAAGTCGGTGTCCGAACAGGTCATTGGTGAGGTCAAACGCACCTTCAACCCCGAGTTCATCAACCGGGTCGATGAACTCATCGTCTTTGACCCCCTGTCCGACGATGACCTGCGGCGGATTACGCAGCTGCTGGTGGACGACCTGAACCGGCACCTGGTGGACCGGCAGCTCTCGATCCGGCTGACGCCCGAGGTGGTCAACTGGATCATCGAGGTCACCTGTCGGGACCGGACCTACGGCGCGCGGCCGCTGCGGCGGGCGATTCAGCGCCACATAGAAGACCCCCTGTCCGAAGAGCTGATCCGGGGACGGCTGTCCCGCGGAGAGGTCGAAGTCTACCTGGATCACGGGGGGCTGGCCTGGCGTGCCGTGGACGGGTCGGAAACCGGCCGCTCCCTGGCGGCCACCGTCTAAGATTGAGCGAGATGTCCAAGAAGCGGAATTTCAGACTTGCGGCGCTGATGTTGTCGGCCGGCGTCATCCTGATGCCTGCCACGGCCTCGGCACAGGCGCAGCCACCGGCTCAGCCTGCGGCGACGCCGCAGGGGCCCTTGCCTCCTACCGACATCGGACCGGTGCTGAGAACCATCGAACTGCGCATTGTCCCGAACAACTTCTTCGAGGTCGTCCCGTACGAGACGTATCAGTATTACGTCCGCACACTTCCGTCGCAGCCGACGCAGCGCGGCACCTGGGTGGCGTACAACGAGGCCACCGAACGTTCGCTGCTGGCCGACTTCGACCGGCTGATGGCCACGCCGTTCGTTGATGATCTGCGGATCGAGGTCCTCGATGTGCCGTACTCCAACGGCGTGATGGGCAAACACGTCATCTTTTTCATTGAAGAAAAAGAGCGCATCAAGATCGTCGACTACCAGGGGTCGCGCGAAGTTGCGGTCTCCGATATCGAAGCCAAGCTGAAGGAAGAGAACATTGAAATCCGGCTCGATTCGCCTGTTGATGACAGCGTGATTCGGCGGGTGGCCGGCGTCGTCAAGTCGCTCTATGGGGAAAAGGGTTACCAGTACGCGACCGTGACGCCGAGCAAGAAGCCGGCGACCGGTGGGCCGAAGCTGGTGCACCTGACGTTCAACATCGATCAGGGTCCGAAGGTGAAGATTCGCGAGGTGCAGTTCGACGGCAACTCCGCGATCTCGGACGGGGACCTGCGCGCCCAGCTCAAGACCAACAAGCCGCGCGGTATCCTCGGGTTCATCTCCGGCGGCGGCACGTACCAGGAAGCGAAATACGCCGAAGACGCCGACCTGGTGCAGCAGTACCTGCGTGACAAGGGCTATGTCTACGCGCGTGTCGGCCAGCCGCAGCTGGAAGTGCTGGGTGACTCCGAAGATGGCGAGACCCGGTGGGTGCGGATGCGCATTCCGATCGACGAGGGCGACCGCTACCGCGTGAGCAAGTTCGAGATCACCGGCAACGAGACCATCCGCACCGAGGCGCTGACGCCGTTCTTCAAGAAGGTCGAGATCGGCGAGTATTTCACGTTCAAGCCGATCGCCAAGGGCCGCGAGAAGTTGTCCGAGCTGTACGGTTCGTTCGGCTTCATGGACTTCGACCTGGTGCCGGAACTCAAACCGAACAACCTCAACATGGAGACCGGTGAGCACCTGCCCGGTTTCACCGGCGTCCCCGAGGTTGAGGTTACGTTGCGCGTGACCGAAGGCACGATGTACCGGCTCAACCGGTTGACGTTCCTCGGCAATACCACGACGCGCGATGCGGTCATTCGACGTGAGATGCGCCTGGTTGAAGGCGGCACCTTCAACATGGAGTCGCTCAAGTTCAGCATCCGGCGGCTCAACCAGCTGGGCTACTTCAAGCCGCTCGAAGACAACGACGCCGTCTCGATCGAAAAGACGCCCAACTCCGAGGGCCTCGTGGATGTGCGGCTCAAGTTCGAAGAGCAGAACCGCAATCAGCTGAGCTTCGGCGCCGGCATCTCGCAGTTCGAAGGGTTCTTCGGCCAGCTCGGTTTCCAGACGTCCAACTTCATGGGCCGCGGCGAAACGTTGTCCGTGTCGGCGCAGAAGGGCGCGCGCGCGAGCAACTATCAGCTGGCGTTCACCGAGCCGTTCCTCTTCGACCGCCCGATTACCGCGGGCATCGACGTCTATTCGCGCGAGATCATCTATCTCTTCCAGTTCACGCAGAAGTCGACGGGCGGCAACCTGCTGTTCGGCTTCCCGGTGGCGAACTGGTCGCGCTTCTTCATCGGCTACAGCTACGAAGACATCCAGGTGAAGGACGTCGACCCGATCTACCAGCTCGACAGCCTGTATGAAGGCAATCCGCTGCTGGCCGAAGCGCTGCTGCGCAACACGGGCGGCAAACGCACCGTCAGCAAGGTCTCGCCGAGCATCTCGTACAACACGATCAACGAGCCCATCTTCCCGTCGAGCGGCAGCCGCTGGACCGCGGCGTTCGACATCGCCGGCGCGGGAGGCGACACGAAGTTCGTGCGCGGCCGCCTGGAAGCCATCCGCTACCAGCCGATCACGCCGCGCATGTCGCTGGGTGTGCGGCTGCAGGGTGAATACGTTCGCCCCTACGGCAGCACGACGACGCTGCCGATCTTCGAGCGGCTGGTGCTGGGCGGCGAATACTCGATTCGTGGGTTTGACCTGCGGAGCGTCGGCACACGCGACGAGCAGTCCGGCCTCGTGCTCGGCGGCAACAAGACGCTGCTCTTCAACGCCGAATACATGATCAATGTCGGCGGTCCTGTGCGCCTTGTCTTCTTCTACGACGCCGGTCAGGTGCGCAACATCGGCGAGAGCTTCACCTGGCGTGAAGATGTGTTCCAGCGCGTGTTCCCGGACCCGCCGCTCTTGTCGGATCCGACGCAGAATCCGATACTCACGCCGGACGGGCAGGACCCGTCAGTCCCCGACCTCAGGTCGATTGGCAAGACCTACGCGTTCAAGGCGTCGACCGGTGCGGAAATCCGCTTCTTCATGCCGGTGCTGAACGTGCCGTTCCGGCTGATCTTTGCCTACAACCCGCAGCGCGGGAACGTCTTCAACAACCAGCTCCAGCGCCAGCCGAAGTTCACCTTCCGGTTCGCGGTCGGCACGACGTTCTAAGCCCGGGCGGCTGCCACAAACAAAAAGGGCGGGGCTTTTTTTGACCCGCCCCGCGAGTGCACTCACCATGGAGACGTGAAGAACATGGAGAGTTCTTTCAATTTTTGAACTCCACGAACTCCACGTCCCCATGGTGAACGTGGACTTGGGGTGGGCACTGAAGCCCCGCGCCATCCTCAGGGATGGGTGACCTTCATCGTGAACTGCAGGTTGGAGGAGAGCCGGCCCACGTCGTGAATGCGCAGGCACAGTGACCCGGAGGTGCCCGCCGACCCCACCAGCTGGGTGAACTCCACGGCGTTGTCGTTGCTGATGACGGCCGCGCACTGGGTGCCCGACCATGTCCCGAGGGTGAAACCGAGGGCTACGGTGTTGTCCGGAGCGACGGCCGTGATTTGGGCCGTCACCGTGCCCGATGCCGCCACGGCAAACGGGAACGTGACCGCGCCATTGGGGCCCAGCAGGCCCGAGAACGTCTCAACGATGTTCTGGGTCACCGGGGTTTCGGTAGAGGGGGCCGTCGGCCCTTCATCGTCACAGGCGGCCGCTCCGGCCACCAGAATCAGCGCTGCCGCCACCCGGGAAAGGCGGGCCGGCACAGTGGGAAATCGACGCATGCCCTCCAAGTGTAGCCTAGCCTCGCGGAGGGGTTCTACGTTATCGTTGCTTGTTGAAAGGTTGAGGTACACACCACTCATGCATAGACAGACGTTCCTTATGGCCCTGGCGGCCGTCCTCATTGCCGGTAACGCCCTGGCGCAGACGGCAACGCCCCCAACCACACAGACGCCGCCGGCGGCTCCGCCCGCGGCGCAGGCCCCGGCTCCGGTGCCATTCCCGGCCGATTCGAAGATCGGCTTCGTTGACCTCCAGACCGTCGTCTCGCAGTCGGCGCTTGGCAAGGCGGGCTCGCAGCAGCTCGAAGCCCTGTCGAAGAAGTGGGAAACGGAACTGACGGGCCTGCAGACCAAGCTGAAGGAAGCGCAGAACCGTCAGCAGACGCAGTCGCAGTTGCTCAGCGAAGTGGCCGCGGCGAATCTGGCGAAGGACATCGACCGGATGACGCGCGAGCTGAACTTCAAGCAGCAGGAAGCGCAGTCGGAGCTGCAGACGATGCAGGCCGACCTGCTCGCCGACTTCGAGAAGAAGGTGGTGCCGATCATGGAAGCGATGGCCAAGGAAAAAGGCCTCTACGCCCTCATGAACGTCGCGGACAGCGGTGCCCTTTACGTGCACCCCGGTCTCAACCTGTCGCCCGAACTGGTCAAGCGCGTCGACGCGCAGTTCCCGGCCAAGCAGTAGTGCATCACGCACGGAGCGCGGCTGTGGCCGTGCTCCGTGCGGGAACCTGCGCGGACGCTCCACGGTGATCGCTCTCCAGACACAACTCGACCGGCTCCTGTACCGGCATCCCGCCGTCATGATTGACGGCTTGGTGGCGCACGAGCCCGGGCACCGCGTCGTGGCCGTCAAGAACGTCACCGCGAACGAGGAATTTTTTCCAGGACACTTTCCGGGCACCCCGGTTCTGCCGGGTGTCCTGATGATTGAGGCGCTCGTCCAGACGGCGTCGCTGATCCTCACCGCACCCACCGATCTGGACCTTCGTGTCTGCCTGCGTGGCGTCGACGATGTGAAGTTCCGCAAGCAGGTGTCGCCCGGCGACCGGCTTGAACTGGAAGTGCTGGTGATCAGACGCCGTGGCCCGCTGGCGCGACTCAAGGCAGAAGCGCGGAGCATTGACGGCCAGGTCGTCGCCGAGGCCACCCTGGTCGTTGTGGTCGAACGCACGACGGACCTGCCGGCCCCCAGCATTCACCCCAGCGCGGTGGTGCATCCCGGGGCCGTCATTGGCGCCGGTAGCGAGGTCGGCCCGTTTGCGACCATCGGACCCCAAGTCACCATCGGCCGGCACTGCCGGATTGGCGCCTCTGCGGTCATCGATGGTCTGACGACCATTGGGGACCACACCGAGGTGTATGCGTTTGCGTCGATCGGTCTTCCGCCGCAGGACCTGAAGTTCAAGGGCGAAGCCACCAAACTCACGATCGGCACCCACAACGTGTTTCGCGAGTTCGTGACGATCCACCGCGGCACCGCCGGCGGCGGCGGCGAAACGACGATCGGCGACCACAACCTCTTCATGGCGTACAGCCACGTGGCGCACGACTGCCACGTCGGCAGCCACACGATTTTTGGCAACGCCGCGACACTCGGCGGCCACGTGACCGTCGACGACTGGGTCACGATCTCGGCGTTTTCCGGCGTGCACCAGTTCTGCCGCATCGGCAAGTACGCGTTCATCGGCGGCTACACCGTCGTCACGCGCAACGCGCTGCCGTATGCCAAGACGGTTGGCAATCGCGCGCGCATCTACGGACTCAATACGATTGGCCTGGAGCGCCGCGGCTTTTCGCGCGAGCTCATCGGCAAGTTGCGTCGCGCGTATCGGCATCTCATCCAGCACAACACCAGCCGCGCGATCGAACTCATCGAAGGCGATCCGACACTGGAGGCGCCCGAAGTGGCGTACCTGGTGGACTTCATCCGCCACGCCGGCAGCCGTGGGGTGATCCTGCGCCGGCCTTCCCACAAGGTCGGCGAAGACGCGGACGGAGAGTAGGATGGCGCCCACGCCGCTGGGACTCATCGCCGGCAACGGCACGTTCCCGTTCCTGATTCTGCAGGCGGCCCGCCAACTCGGCTACGACGTCGTTACGGTGGCCATCGAAGGCGAGGCGTTTCCGGAACTGGAAGCCCACGCCGCCACGCTCGGGCATCCGGCGTTCCACTGGATTTCCCTCGGCCAACTGGGCAAGTGCATCAAGACATTAAACGCCGCCGGCGCCTCGCGCGCCGTCATGGCGGGGCAGGTGAAACACGTCAAGCTGTTCGGCGGCGTGATGCCCGACATGACGCTGCTGTCGGTGCTGACGCGCCTGCGGTCGAAGAACACCGATGCGCTGATTGCGGCCATCGCCGACGTGCTTGCCGATCACGGCATCACGCTGATGAACTCCACGGAACTGCTCGGCGACCTGCTGGCGCGAGAAGGTGTGTTGACGCGCACGGCGCCCACACCGGCCATGGAACTGGACTTCGCCTTCGGCTATCAGGTGGCGGACGTAGTCGCCGGCCTCGACATCGGCCAGACCATTGTCGTCAAGGACAAGGCGGTTGTGGCGGTTGAAGCGATGGAAGGCACCGACCAGACGATTGCGCGAGCCGGCGCACTGGCCGGAGCAGGGACGCGTGTGGTGAAGGTCGCGAAGCCATCACAGGACATGCGGTTTGACGTGCCGGTGGTCGGTGTCGCGACGATTGACCAGATGCGCGCGGTGGGCGCCGATGCGTTGTCGGTGGATGCCGGCAAGACCCTGATGATTGATGGACCACGGGCGATCATCGAGGCCGCGGATGCGGCCGGCATCGTGGTGGTGGGGAGGCCGCGGTGAGTCGTCTGCGTGTGGGTGTGATTGGTGTCGGCCACCTGGGACGGCATCACGCGAGGCTGCTGGCCGCCAATCCGGCCGCGCACCTGGTGGGTGTGGCCGATCCGGATCCCGCGCGGCGGGATGCGGCGGCGAATGCCACCGGCGCCGAGGCGTGTGACGATCACCGCGCGCTGCTGGGCCGCATCGATGCCGTCAGTATTGCCGTACCGACCGTGGACCACGCACGTGTGGCGCGGGACTTCATCGACGCGGGTGTGCACGTCCTCGTCGAAAAACCGATGACATCCACGCTGGCCGAGGCCGAAGCGTTGATCGCGGCCGCCGACCGTGCCGGCGTGACGCTGGCGGTTGGCCACACCGAGCGTTTTAATCCGGCGGTTGCCGCTGCGATCCCGCTGGTGACGGCGCCGCGCTTCATCGAAGTGCACCGGTTGAGCGGGTTCCCCGAGCGCAGCCTGGATATCGACGTGGTGTTTGACGTGATGATTCACGACCTCGATATCGTGCTCGCCATTGACCCGAGTGAGGTCGTGAGTGTCGAGGCCGTTGGGGTGCCCGTGCTGTCGCACAAGGTCGACATCGCCAATGCGCGCCTGCGCCTGGCGTCCGGGTGTACGGTGAACCTGACGGCCAGCCGGATCAGCCGCGACAAGGTGCGGAAGGTGCGGTTTTTCCAGACGGACCGCTACGTGTCGGTGGACTACGGCGATCAGGAACTCGACGTCTGGCGGTTGATTCCGCGCGAAGGCACGCGGCCTGCCATTGAAGGTGGCTCGGTGACGGTCGAAAAAGGTGAGCCGCTGGGGCTGGAACTGGCCGACTTCGTCGAGGCGATTCAGACAGGACGTCCGCCGCGGGTCACGGGGCGTGATGGGTATCGGGCGCTGGCGCTGGCCACACGGGTGGCCGAGGCCATCGACGCGGATTTGAAGGACAAGCGACATGCTGAGTGATCTCGAAGGCAAGGCGCAGGCGAGGCAGGCACTGACACGGTCGGAACTGGAGCGCGTGATCGCGTGTCCCGACCTCGTGAGTGTCGGCATGCTGGGCGAAGCCGCGCGCCGCGCACACCACAACGACGTCGTGACCTACGTGCAGGTGCTGCAGGTCGACGCTGACATGCCTGCTGAGCACGGGGACGCGGCTGAAATCCGGCTGCTGGGACGCCCAACGTCGTGGGACCACGCCGAGGCACGTGTGCGACAGGCTGCAGCGTCCGCGGGCTCGATCGTTGTCACTGGATTCACCGCAGACGACCTGCTGGCACTTGCCGGCGGCGATCACATGGCCCTCGCCGAAGGCGCCGCGCGGCTTGCGGGCGCCGGGCTGGCCGCAGTGGCATCCCTGCGCATCGACTGCCTGGACGATGCGGCCGAAGTGGTGCGCGCGTTGCGGCATGGCGGCCTCGCCGTATCGCGTGCCGGCATCCGTGAGGCGGCCGGCGTGGACACACGCCTGTCCCTGCTCGAGCGTATCGCCGAGCTGCAGGACGAAGTCGGCGACATCAGGGCCGTGTCGCCCTTGCCGGAAATCGATCAGGCCGACACCCCATCCACGGGGTATGACGATGTGCGGACGGTGACCGTGGCGCGCCTGCTGTGCACGTCCATTCCGTCGGTGCAGGTGGATTGGGCGATGTACGGACCGAAGCTCGCGCAGGTGGCGATTGCGTACGGCGCCGACGACCTCGACAACGTGTCCGCGATCGATACGCTGGCACTGGGCCACCGCCGCAGTCCGAAGCTCGACATCGAGCGGCAGATTCGCGCGGCGTTTGTGACGCCGGCGGCGCGTGACGGCCGCTTCCAGCGGCTGACGTGACGAAACACCCCGTCCGCCTCGGCTCGGTCAACTACCTCAATGCGCAGCCGCTGATTCACGGACTCGGCGCAGGGGAGGATGACCGCTTCACCGTGCGGCGTGATCCGCCGGCGGAGTGTGCGCGGCTGCTGGCCGACGGTGTCATTGACCTGGGGTTGATTCCCGCGATTGCGTACCACGATCGGCCGACGGACCGCATCGTTCCCGACGTGGCCATTGCCTCGAACGGCCCGGTCGCGTCGGTAGCGATCTTCGCCAGGCGCCCCATGCGCGAGGTGCGGACGATTGCCCTCGATACGTCCTCACGCACGTCGGTGGCGCTGGTCCGCATCATGTGCCGCCGCGTGTTTCACATCACACCGACGTTTGCGCGGCACTCTCCGGATCTTCCCGCAATGCTCCGGCAGAGTGACGCCGCGCTGGTCATTGGTGATCCCGCGCTGTTTGCCGACCTCGACGCCGTGGCGTCCGCGGTGGGCGCGGCCGACGGCATCGAGAAGATCGACCTGGGCGGCCTGTGGACCGGCATGACCGGCTTGCCCTTTGTCTGGGCGTTCTGGGCGGGACGGCCGGATGCGGCGTCGCCGGAGACCGTGGCCGCGCTGCAGGCCACACGTGACGCCGGACTGCTGGTGTCGGACACGCTGGCCGACGCGTACGTGGCTGCCACGCCGCAACATCGTGACGTGGCACGTCGTTACCTGCGTGAACACATTCAGTACGGATTGTCGGGTGACTACCTGACCGGACTCCGCACCTATTACCGCGAGGCCCACGAGGCCGGCGTCGTCGAGCAGCCGGCCGAACCGGTGTTTTTTGACGCGGTGGCTCGATGAGTACGCGCCGGGCGGCCATCGCCTTCATCTTCATCACCGTCGTTCTCGACATCCTCGCGCTGGGCATCGTCATTCCGGTGTTGCCCGTGCTGGTCGAGGAGTTTCTCGGCGGTGACACGGCGAGGGCGGCGACGGTGTTCGGCCTGTTCGGCACCGTGTGGGCGCTGATGCAGTTCGTGTTTGCGCCCGTGCTGGGTTCGCTGAGCGATCGGTTCGGCCGACGCCCCGTCATCCTGCTGTCCTGCCTGGGGCTGGGCCTCGACTACGTGTTGATGGCGCTGGCGCCGACGATCACGTGGCTGTTTGTCGGACGTGTGTTGTCCGGTGTCACCTCTGCGAGTTTTGCGACGGCCGGCGCGTACATCGCGGACGTCACGCCGCCCGAGCGACGCGCGGCGGGCTTCGGCATGATCGGCGCGGCGTTCGGCGTCGGCTTTGTACTCGGCCCGGCGCTGGGCGGGGTGCTCGGCGCGGTGGATCCGCGGCTGCCGTTCTGGGTGGCCGGCGCGCTCGCGTTGCTCAACGCGGGTTACGGGTATTTTGTGCTGCCCGAGTCACTGCCTGTCGAACAGCGCAAGCCGTTCTCGTGGCGCCGAGCCAATCCACTGGGCACCCTCGAGATGCTGCGTCGTCATGCGGGACTGCTGGGCCTGGCGTCCGTCGCGGTCATCTATCACCTCGTGCATCACGTGTTGCCGAGTGTGTATGTGCTGTATGTCGGGTATCGCTACGGATGGGATCCACGCCAGACGGGCCTGACCCTCGCGGCTGTCGGCGTGATGAGTGTCATCGTGCAGGGCGGACTCGTGCGGCCACTCGTCGCAAAGCTCGGCGAGCGGCGCACCCTTCTGATCGGGCTGGCGGCAGGCATCGCCGGCTATCTCATCTTCGGCCTCGCCGATCGCAGCTCCACGTTTCTCATGGGTGTGCCGATCTTCGGCCTGATGGGACTCTTCAACCCCTCGCTGCAGGGGCTGATGACCCGGCGTGTGGCTCCCTCCGAGCAGGGCCAACTGCAGGGGATCAACGGGAGCTTCATGGGCCTGACCGGCATCGTGGGGCCAGGGTTGTTTACGTCCGTGTTTGCGCTGGCGATTGGCCGCGGTGCAGGCGCACATCTGCCCGGCGCGCCCTTTGTGCTGGCCGCATCCCTGCTGGGCGTCGCCTGGGTCGTGGCCTGGCGAGTTACCATGGAACCATCGTCATGAGTGTGCAGGCGATTGCAGACAAGCTGGTGGCGGGTGGGCGGCTCAACCGCGACGAAGCCCGCGAGTTCTACCTGACGGCGCCGACGTCCCTGCTGGGGCGGCTGGCCGACCGCGCGCGGCAGCTGCGGCATCCCGAGGGGATCGTCACCTACATCATCGACCGCAACGTCAACTACACGAACGTGTGTGTGGCGCGCTGCAAGTTCTGCGCGTTTTACCGTCCGGTCGGATCGTCAGAAGGGTACACGCTCGGCTTCGACGAAATCTTCGCGAAGATTGAAGAGACGATGGCGCTGGGGGGCGGGCAGTTGCTGCTGCAGGGCGGGCACAATCCCGACGTGCCGCTCGAGTGGTACGAGGATCTGTTCCGCGAAGTGAAGCAGCGGTATCCGGACTTCCGGCTCCACGCGTTGTCGCCGCCGGAGATCATTCACATCTCGCGTCTGTCCGGACTCCCGACCGAGACCGTGATCGCGCGCCTGATTGCCGCCGGTCTCAACTCCGTGCCTGGAGGCGGCGCCGAAATTCTCGTTGACCGCGTGCGCAAGGAGCTGCACTGCTACAACAAGGCCACCGCCGACGAGTGGCTGGGCGTCATGCGTCAGGCGCATCAGGCCGGGCTGCGCACCACGGCCACGATGATGTACGGCACCGTCGAGACGGTGGATGAACGGCTGGAACATCTGTTCCGGCTTCGCGACCTGCAGGATGAGACCGGCGGATTCACCGCGTTCATCGCATGGAGTTATCAGCCGGAGCACACCGAGCTGGGCGGCCAGGAAGCGACCGGCATCGAATACCTCCGCACGCTGGCACTGTCGCGCCTGGTGCTCGACAACTTCGACAATCTGCAGTCCTCATGGGTGACACAAGGCGGAAAGGTCGGGCAGATGAGCCTGGCCTACGGCGCCAACGACATGGGCTCGGTGATGATCGAAGAAAACGTCGTGCGTGCCGCCGGTGCCGAGTACTGCATGGACGAGTTCGAGGTCGTGCGCAACATCGAGAACGCGGGTCTTGTCGCCAAGCGCCGCAACATGCACTACGAGGTGCTGGGCGACCCTGTGTTCCGTGAACGCGAGGTGCCGCGCATGCTCGAACTGGCGGTCGCCAGGCACGACGGACAGGGCGGAGAGGCCGCGGACCTGCGTGGCTACGCGGCACGCTCCGCGCACATCAAGCGCCTCCGCAGCGGAGGCATGAGCCAGTAGGCTCGTGATGGCGTCCCGCACCGTTCGCGCTCGGTGGGTGATGCCCCGTGCCGGCACCATCTGGCGCGGCGGCTGGGTGCAGGCCGCCGACGGGCTCGTCACCGATCTCGGTGAGCGGGTGGCAGCGGGCACCTCCGTCGACCTGGGCGACGTGATCGTCCTTCCTGGGCTGGTCAATGCGCACACCCATCTTGAATTGAGCTGGCTCGCAGGGAAGGTGCCGCCGGCAGCGTCTATGGACGGCTGGCTGCGCGAGATGATGCACCTGCGACGGCTGGGGCCGCCCGGTGGCGACGTCGAAGTACTGGCGGCGATGGACACCGCGCTGGCGTCCGCCCGAGCATCAGGCACCGTTCTGATTGGCGACGTCAGCAACACGCTGCTGTCGGCCTCACGCCTGCACCGCGCAGGGATGGCGGGGACCCTCTTTCACGAGATTCTCGGTTTCCGGCCCGTCGATGTGCACGGCATGGTGCATCAGGCCCGTGAGCGGCTGACCGCCGCGCTGGCCGACGCGGCTCCACTCCTTGGAGCCGTCGTTGCCCATGCGCCGTATTCGACTGCGCCGTCCCTGTTCCGGGAGATTGCGCGGACGCATGAAGGCCCCGCGCCGCTCGCCGTGCACATTGCCGAATCGATGGAGGAGATGGCACTGCTGCGTGACGGCACAGGGCCGTTTCGCGCGCTGCTGGAGCGCCTTGAAGTCTGGGACGAGGCCTGGACGCCGCCGGGGGCCGCGCCGATTCAGTTCCTTCATGCACAGGGCTACCTGAACGCCGGCACGTTGCTTGTGCACGGCGTGCACCTGACGCCTGACGACCTCGACGCGGTGCGGCGTGCCGAGTGTGTGCTCGTGACGTGCCCCCGCAGCAACACCTGGGTGGGCGGAGGTGTGCCACCCGTGGCGCGGTTCTACGCGTCGGGGGTGGACGTTGCCATCGGCACCGACAGTCTCGCGTCGGTCGATTCACTCAATCTCTTTGATGAGCTGGCGGCGCTGCGCCGGCTCGCGCCGGAGGTCGAAGCGGCGCGTCTGATCGACAGCGCCACACGTGTCGGCGCGCAGGCGCTGGGGTGGGGACGCACGTTTGGCGCGCTCGCGCCGGGGATGTCGTCGTGTGCGGCGGTCGTGCGTGTACCGGCGCACCTGGGCGATCCGCGGGATGTGGAAGAATACCTGGTGAGTGGTGTGCCGGCCGAGGCCGTGTCGCTGCTCGATCTCGCCGCTGCATGATCGCCCGCCTTCAGACCTACGCTTCGTTCGTGCGGTTTTCGCACTCCGTCTTTGCCCTGCCCTTTGCGCTGGTGGGCGCCCTGCTGGCCGCACGTGTCGTTGGCTGGGAATGGTCGAGGCTCGCCTGGATTGTCGTCTGCATGGTGACGGCGCGCAGTGCCGCGATGGGATTTAACCGCCTGGTGGATGCCCAGTTCGACGCGCGGAATCCGCGCACACAGATCCGTGAGCTGCCGCAGGGGCGCATGACCCGCGCGGAAGCCGTGATCTTTGTTGTGGTGTCGTCGCTGGCGTTTGTCGCCGCGACGTGGCCGTTGGGCTGGGTGTGTTTTGTGTTGTCGCCGGTCGCGCTGGCAATCGTGTTCTGGTATTCGCTCGCGAAGCGGTTCACGTATTACACGCAACTCTTCCTCGGATTGGCGATGGCTGTCGCGCCGGTGGGCGGCTGGCTCGCTGCCGGGGGACGCGGCGGGTGGGAACCGTGGCTGCTCGGGCTGGCGATCGGTACATGGGTGGGCGGGTTTGACGTGTTGTATGCCTGCCAGGATCTCGACGTCGATCGCCGGGAAGGACTGCGGTCGATTCCCGTGAAGTTTGGCGTCGAGCGCGCCCTGGTGATCTCGCGTGTGATGCATGTGATCGCCGTCCTCGCGTTGGCGGCGCTTGGTGTGGTGGCCGGCCTTGGCGTCACCTACGCGGCCGGCGTGCTCGGCGTTGCCGTGTTGCTGGTCTACGAACAGTCGCTCGTGCGCGCGGACGATCTGTCCAAGGTGAAGTTCGCCTTCGACCTGAATGGGTGGGTCGGGTTGTTGTATCTCGCCACGACCGCCGCCGATCTCTACTGGGCCTGATTCATGACTGCTGCTCCTGCTGCTCGCCCCTCGATTGCCGTCGGCGTGACCGGCGCCTCCGGCGCACTCTACGCCGTACGCACGATTGCCGCATTACTCGAGCAGGGATGCCACCTCGAACTGGTGTTCTCCGACTACGGCCGCCGGCTGCTGCTGGACGAACTTGGGCCGGACGCCAAGGTGGAACGGCTGCAGGACCTGCTCACGGCCAAGTACGGGGACGCCGTGCAGCGCGGCAGTTATGTCATTCACAGCAACAAGGATCTTGGCGCGTCGATCGCGAGCGGCAGCCATCGCTGCCAGGGCATGGTCATCGTGCCGTGTTCGATGAAGACACTGGCGGGTGTGGCCCTTGGACTCTCACGTTCGCTGATTGAACGCGCTGCCGACGTGATGCTCAAGGAGCACCGGCGTCTGGTGCTTGTGCCGCGTGAGACCCCGATGAGCCTGCCCGCCCTGCGCCATCAGGTGTCGGCCGCCGAGGCCGGTGCCGTGATTTTGCCGGCGATGCCGGCGTTTTATCAGCGCCCCGCGACCATTGACGATCTCGCCGACTTCATCGCGGGCAAGATCCTGAACACGCTGGGCTTCGACCAGCAGCTGTTCCCACCCTGGAAAGGCGAGTAGTGGTTTCGACGTCGCGTGAGCCGGCACGGATCTCCGGCATGTTCGACCGCATTGCCCATCGGTACGACCGCATGAACCGTGTGCTCAGCGTTGGTCTTGACCAGCGATGGCGTGCCCGGGGCATTCGCGAGTTGCAGCTCACCGGACGTGAACACGTACTCGACATGTGCACCGGCACGGCCGACCTGGCCATCAAGGCGGCCACGATGACGCCGGGCGCGGCGCAGCAGGTCGTGGGTGTGGACTTCGCCGGGGAGATGCTGCGGATGGGCCTCGACAAGGTGCGTCGAGCGAATTTGCAGGCGCGTGTCCATCTGGTCCGCGGTGACGCCACCAACGTCCCGTTGCCCGACGCGTCATTTGATGCCGCCATGGTGGCCTTCGGCATCCGTAACGTCCACGACTACGCGTCGGCAATCGACGAGTTTGCGCGTGTGCTCAAGCCCGGCGGCCGCCTGGCGATTCTCGAATTCGGGCATCCGCAGCTGCCGCTCATCAAGCAGTGTTATCGGTGGTATTTCACGAAGTTGCTGCCGCTGATCGGCCGCTGGGGCTCCAAACACCAGGAGGCGTATTCCTACCTCCCGGCCTCGGTGGACACGTTTCCCGAACCCGCAGCGTTTGCCACATTGCTGACACAGCACGGGTTTTCCTCCGTCCGGACCGTCCCTTTGACGATGGGGACCGTCTATCTGTACGTCGCTGTTCGCGCCTGAGGCCCGGCAGCCTCGTGGCTCCGATTCGGCCGATGGCCTGAAGACGGGCTAGGATCGAACTGAACGATGCAACTGGACCTCGACGACTACCGCCCGGAAGCCCCGAGCGTTCCTCCCGTCATTTCGCGACGAGAGGGCGTGTTGTTGTCGCTTGTCCTGCATCTCTCGCTGACCATTGCGTACCTGCTCACACCGCCCGGCTTTTTTGACAGCGAAGTGACACCGGTGGCCCCCGTGCCGGCGCAGGCTGAGGAGCCCGTGCGGTTCGTCATGATGGAGCCGCTGGTTGAGCGCAGTGTGCCGCCTCCGCCTCGCGCGGAGGCGTCCGATCTGGACCGTCGCGCCACGACTGTTGAACGTCCGCCGGCGCCGGAGAACCCCGCGCCGTTCTCGAGGGGCAATACGCCGGACAAGGTCGTGGGCGCGCCTCCGGCCGAACCCGCCGGCGGCGATCGCGGGACGGCGGCCGAGCGCCCTGCCGAGACGACGCCCCCGCCGACGTCCACGGCCCCCGCCATCCTGTCGGAAGAAGCGGCGGCAAAGGCGGCCGGTGAAGGGCTCGCGCGGTCGCTGCGCAACATGCAGCAGATGTTGCGCAACGAGAACTTCTCGAACGAGCGCGGCGGTGAGGCCGAACAGGACGCGCAGATCAGCTTCGATTCCAAGGGTGTGGACTTCGGCTGGTGGTTGCGCCGGTTCGTGGCGCAGGTCAAGAGCAACTGGTTCATTCCCAACTCCGCCGCCATCGTCCCCGGTCGGGTGGTGATTACGTTCAACGTCCATCGGAATGGCTTCATTACCGACGTGTCGGTGCTCAAGACCTCCGGGCATCGCGCGCTGGATCAGGCCGCGGTGAATGCGCTGCGTACGTCGAATCCCACCGTGCCTCTGCCGGCCGAATATCCCGACGACAAGGCCTTTTTCACCGTCACGTTCATCTACAACGTGCTGCGCTGACGTGACGCCGCGGGTGGTTGCCATCGTGGGGCCAACAGCCACGGGCAAAACAGCGCTGGGTGTTGCGCTCGCGCAGCGGTTCAACGGCGAGGTGATTTCCTGTGACTCCACGGCCGTGTATCGCGGACTCGACATCGGCACCGACAAGCCGACGCTCGAGGAGCGGCAGGGTGTGCCTCACCATCTGATCGACGTTGTGGCGCCCAACGAGACGTACTCGGCTGCGCGTTACGCCCAGGACGCCGCCGCTGCGGCGAGAGACATCACCGCTCGCGGTCGTCTGCCGATCCTGGTGGGAGGCACCGGCTTTTATTACCGCGCCCTCGTGCGCGGGCTGTTTCCGGGGCCAGCCGGTGACGCCGCGCTGCGTGCCCGCATCGATCGCATCGCGGAACGCCGCGGAGTCGAGTACCTGCACCGGTGGCTGTCGCGCATCGATCCTGATTCCGCGCTCCGCATTCAACCGCGCGATCGGAAACGCCTGCAGCGTGCCCTCGAGGTGTACCTGCTCACGGGCAAGCCTCTCACGGCACACTTTGCCGAAACCCGGTCTCCGCTGGCCGGTTGGTCGGTGCTGACGCTCGGTTTGCGGGACCCGCGCCAGGACCTCGAGACCCGCGTCGCGCACCGTGTGGATGCCCAGTTCCGGCGCGGCGTCGTCCAGGAAGTGGAGGCGCTCATTGCGTCAGGCGTTCCGGAAACGGCGCATGCCTTCACCGGGCTCGTGTACCGGCAGGTGATGGATCTGCGGCGCGGCATCCGGAACGAGGCCGACACCCGCGCGCTCATCGTTCGCGAAAACATGCGTTACGCCCGCCGGCAGGTCATGTGGTTCCGCGCAGAACCCGACGTCGTGTGGCACGACGGCGTGGGCACCGATCCGGAGACGGTCGCATGGGCCGCCGCGCACCTCGAGAGACCTGCCGTGCCGTAGCCGTGGCATCCCGGAATCTCACTTCCCTCTGACCTCGTACACCCTCCCGTCCGCTTCCTGGTGCACGAACCTGAGCGCGTGTTGCCAGGGCGCGAACTGTGTGGTGATGGCCGAGGCGACCGCCGGGTCCGTGAAGTCGGCGTGATACACGACGTGGGTCACGCCAAGCGACCGCATGTGGGTCAGCGCATTGTCTGAGGGAAAGACCGCCATGGCTTCGTACAGCCGCTGGTGTGTGTCGGGCAGGACTCCGGAGAAGCCATTCACCGTCTTGTGCCAGTGCACGGTGGTGTGCAGCATGAAGTTCGCATTGCGGCCGTTCTGCAGGCCGTAGTCCCCCGGGTCGGTCGGCATCGGTCCCTCGGCGATCACCATGGGGCCGGGCTGGGTGGCCAGCCACTGATCGATGGCCGGCTGCGTGCGCGGGTAGGGCTGCGCGGCGAGCGGGCCGGCCCAGTACTCCGCGACGAGGAGCACGGCGAGACCGGCGCCCATCCACGCGCGCCGCGAGAGCGTCCAGCGCGCCGTGATCTCGTCAAACGCGAGCGCGGTCAGTACACCCAGGCACAGCACCACCACAATCGAGAACCGCGTCGGGACACGAATGAAGTTGAGCAGCGGCAGGTCGTACACCCACTGCCAGGGCCCCCACGGCGGTCCCAGCAGCAGTGCAAAACACGCGGCCGCGATCGCGGCATACAGCCAGGCGTACCGCGCGCGCCACGGCCGCTCGTCGCTGGTCGTGCGGCGGCGCCACATCCACACAGCGGCACCGGCCAGCGGGAGGATCAGCGCCAGATAGCCGGGAAACAGGTACGCGTCTGGCGCCTCTCGCCACGACGCAGGCAGCCACTGCGCCAGCCACTGGTGCAGGTGGGACGGTGAGGCGAAGAAGTTGGAGAACGGGGTGCGCCACCCGGCCAGTGTCCGCACGAGCCCGGCTTCGCCGCGCGCCCAGACGTACGGCAGAAACACCAGCACGATGGGCACGACGGCCAACGCGCCGGTCACGCCGAGATCGCGCAGCCGCTGCACGAGGCGCAGGGGTTCACCCAGCAGCGCCTTGAAGAGCAGCAGCGCCGCGACACACACCGCGAGGAACACGGCGCCGTGTCCCCCCGACAGGGCCTGCAGGCTGAACAGCCAGGCGGCGATGCGCAGATCACGCACGCGGCCGTGGTCGAGATACGCGTGCAGCGACGCCAGGCAGAAAGGGATCCAGTGGATGGTCGTCAGCTGCAGTTGCCCGAGCCGGAAGAAGCGCGGCGCAGCAAACGCGAAGACGAGTCCACCCAGGAATGCGGCTGTCGGGCTCGCGCCGAGCCGGCGCGCGAGCACGTACGTCCCGAGCCCACTGAGCCAGATCGAGGCGAGCGCGATCAGGTTGATGGCGAGGAATGTGTTGTCGGTCGCCCACACGATCGGCGCGGCCAGCAGCGCGCTGCCGATCAGGTGTTCGGCATACGCCAGCGTGTTGGGCAGCGGCGCAAAAATGTTGGCGTCAAACAGGTGCAGCGGTTGGGTCGTGAAGGCGTGAATGTCCCACCGGACGATCCAGTGGATCAGCTTGGCGTCCGAGTCGTAGTTGAGCAGGTGGGTCGCGGGATGGATCGACAGCGGCCAGGCCATCGCGATTGTCAGCACCAGGTAGACCGCAGCAGCCCGCCACGTATCACGAGACATCGGAGCCGGATTGTACCGTGGTAATCTCCGGCTCGACTCGTCCCGAGGGAGTTCACACATGCGACGACTCTTCCCCTGCGTGCTTCTGGTCGTGATGGTGCTGTGGTACCCGGCTGCGCCTGCGGCGCAACAGTCCGGGCCATCCGCGGCCGACTTCGTCAGCCCCGCCTATCCGTTTGATTTGCAGGCCGCTGCGCGCGCCGAGCGGCTGGCGTGGATCAGCTACGACGAAGGCAAACGAAACGTCTTCACCGCGGCTGGTCCCAACTTCTCGCCCGTCCGTCTCACGTCGTTCATGAACGACGACGGTGTGGACCTGACCGACCTGTCAATCTCGGCCGACGGCAGCATCATCGCGTTCGTGCGCGGGCACATCCGCAATCGTGACGGATGGGTGGCCAATCCGCTGTCAAATCCCGACGGCACCGAGCGCGCGATCTGGGCTGTCCGTACCAGCGGCGGCGCGCCGTTCCGCCTCGCCGAGATCCCCGTCGGTGCTCCGATCCTGTCGCCTGACGGCAAACACGTGCTGTATGTCAAAGACGGGCAGATATTCCATGCGCCCGTCACGCCCACGTTGCCCAACACCGCCCGCGCCAAGGGAGAAGAACCGTTCATCCGCGTGTTTGGGGACAACAGCAATCCACAATGGGCTCCAGACAGCACCCGGTTTGCGTTTGTCAGCAACCGGGGCGATCACAGTTTCATCGGCGTCTTTGAGCTGGCGACGCGGCGCATCACATGGCTCGCGCCCGATGTCGATCGCGACACCAGCCCGACCTGGTCGCCCGACTCCACCCGTGTCGCCTACATCCGTCGTCCTGGCCTGCCCTTCGGGCAGCAGAGTCAGCAGGGCGGAGGCGGCGTGGGTAATCCCGCAGGGCCGGCGGCTGGGAGAGGCGGACGAGCGGGCGGTGCAGGTGGTGGTGGCGCACTTGCCGGCCTGCAGATTCCCGGCCTGTATCGCGCCGAGTTTCGTGGCGGCGGCACACTGGCCTTCTGGGTGGCGGACGTCAAGACGGGTGAAGGCCGCGAGTTCTGGCGCCATGATCCCGCGGGGACGACGTTCCGCAACATCTCGTCCATCCAATGGGCGGCCGATCACGTCGTGTTCACCACGCTGGTGCCCGATGACGAGTACGAGCGGTACTTCTCGGTCGCACTCGACGGGTCGACGAAGACGCCCATCCTGCTGACGACCACCGACGGCCTGATTGAAGACTCGGCCTCGGTCGCCCTGGCGCCGGACGGGCGCACGTTTTTCTACACGACCAATCACGGCGACATCGATCGGCGCGACATCTTCGCGGTGTCCACGGCTGGAGGCCCCGTGCGCCAGGTGACGGAGACCCCCGCCATCGAAACGTACCCGGCGGTGTTGCCGTCAGGCAGAGTGGGTGTGCTGACGGCCGACTGGAAGCGGCCGCAATCGGTGGGTGTGGTGCCTGCCAAGGGCGGCGATGCGGCGGTGGTGTACCCGACGTTGCCATCGCGGTATCCCATCAACGCGCACGTGGAACCGGTCAACGTGACGCTGGAAGCGGCCGATGGCGTGAAGTTCAACAACCAGCTGTTCATGCCGAAGGACATTGCCCCCGGTGAGAAGCGGCCCGCGATGGTGTTCGTGCACGGCGGTCCGCAGCGGCAGATGTTGCTCGGGTACCACTATCGGCACGTGTACCACATGTTCTACGGCATCAATCAGTGGCTCGCCAACAAGGGCTACATCGTGTTGTCGGTGAACTACCGGCGCGGTGTTGGGTACGGCCGGTCCTTCCGGAACGCGCCCAACTCGGGCGGTCAGGGCAACGCGGAATATCAGGACGTGCTGGCTGCGGCGAAGTACCTGCACGGGCGGCCCGATGTCGATACCAGTCGCGTGGCGATCTGGGGACTGTCGTACGGCGGTGTGCTGACCGCGCAGGCGCTGGCGCGCAACTCCGATCTGTTTGCCGCAGGGATCGATCTCGCCGGCGTGCATCTGTGGGGCAGCAATCTCGATCCGGAAAGCACGTCGTATCAGTCATCCGCCATCGGCGCCATCGATGGCTGGAGGTCTCCGGTCCTGCTCCAGCACGGTGACGATGATCGCAATGTGAACTTCACGCAGACCACCGGCCTCGTCCAGATGCTGCGCGCGCGCAATATCGACTACGAACTCATTGTCTTTCCGGATGACGTCCACGATTCGCTGGTGCACAGCCGGTGGATCTACATCTACGACCGGATGGACGCGTTCCTGAAGAAACACATTGGCAGGTAGCGGCTTGCCGCGCCGAAGCGTAGCGAAGGCGGGGAGTGGAGAAATGCGGGCAATCGCAGTTCTGATGCTGGCGTTGGCTGGTGCTCTGATGCAGGGCGCCTGGACGCCGCAGGTGAGTGGTGTGACGGCGACCTTTCGAGGTGTGAGTGCCGTTGACGCGGAGGTCGCCTGGGTGAGTGGTTCCCGAGGCACGGTGTTGCGCACTGACGATGGCGGGGTGACGTGGCGGGCGGCGGCACCTGACGGTGCTGCGGCACTCGATTTTCGTGACGTCGATGCGATCGATCGGAATACGGCGTTCATCCTGAGCATCGGCAACGGCGACGCGTCGCGGATCTTCAAAACGACCGATGCCGGCGCCACGTGGGTGACGCAGTTCACGAACACCGATCCGGACGCGTTTTTCGACGCGATGGCGTTCTGGGACGGCGATCGGGGCCTGGCGTTCTCCGACTCGGCGAACGGCCGTCTGCACATCCTTCGGTCCCTCGACGCCGGTCGTACGTGGCTGCGACTCGATCCGGCAGGATTGCCTGCCGCGCTCGACAATGAGGGCGCGTTTGCCGCCAGCGGCACCAACATCGCCACGTGGGGCAGTCGTCACGCCTGGATTGGCACCGGCGCCGCGGCGCGCAGCCGTGTGCTGCGTACCACGGACGGCGGCGACACCTGGCAGGTCGCCGATACTCCCCTGGCTGCGGGCGCGACGTCGGGCATCTATTCGATTGCGTTCCGTGACGACCGGCACGGGATGGTCGTGGGTGGCGACTACACCAAGGAAGCGGATGCCGTGGACAACGCGGCCTTCACCTCGGACGGCGGCGTCACCTGGTCACTCGTGCGCGGGCTGCGTGGTTTCCGGTCGGTGATCGTTCCCATGCCCGGCGGGACGGGCCGCTCGTGGATGGCCCTTGGTCCCTCCGGGGCCGACTGGTCCGACGACGACGGCGCGAACTGGAGCGCGATGGAGATGCCCACGCGGGGGCTGCATACCTTCAGCCTCTCGCGTGACGGCCGCACGGGCTGGGCGGCGGGGGGGCGTGGCGCGGTGGCGAGGTTCAGCCGGCGATAGTAGAATTGCCCTGCCCAGATCACCAAGCGGGTAGGAGTTCCCACTGATGATGAAGAGACTTGCGATTGTGATCACGGCGGCGCTCTGCGTCTCCGTGACGATGAACGGCGCGGGGCAGACACCCGCGCAAGGCTTGTCGGCCGACACGCTTGAGGCGTTGTCGTTCCGCAGCCTGCCCACCAACATCGTGACCGGTCGCGTGCAGGACATCGCGATCGACCCGAGAAACAACAACATCTGGTACGTCGCGTCTGCGTTTGGCGGCGTCTGGAAGACGGTCAATCGCGGCGTGACGTTCACGCCGATCTTTGACGAGTATCCGGCGCACAACATGTGCTGCATCGAGATCGACCCGAAGGACTCGAACATCCTCTGGCTGGGCACCGGTGAAAACGCCAGCCAGCGTTCGGCGCACTTCGGTGACGGTCTCTACAAGTCGACCGACGCGGGCGAGACGTGGAAGCAGGTCGGCCTGGCCAACTCGGAGCACATCGGCAAGATCCTGATCGACCCGAACAATTCCAACATTGTCTGGGTGGCGTCGCAGGGACCGCTGTTCTCGTCGGGCGGCGACCGGGGCGTCTACAAGACCACCGACGGTGGCGCCACGTGGAACCGCGTGCTGCACGTCAATGACGACACGGGCTTCACGGACCTCGCATTTGACCCGCGGAACTCGAACACGGTGTTTGCCGGCACCTATCAGCGGCGTCGGCATGTCGGCCAGATGATTGGCGGCGGTCCGGATGGTGGGGTGTTCCGTACGACCGATGGCGGCCGCAACTGGACGAAGCTCTCGCGCGGCCTGCCGCCCGGAGAAGTCGGCCGTATCGCGCTGGCGACCGATCCCAAGAAGCCTGGTCGCGTGTATGCGTTGATCGACGCGCGTGTCGCCTCGACCGGTGGCCGCGGCGGTCGCGGCGGCCGAGGCGGTGCCGCCGGCGCGGATCAGCCGCAGCCGGAACTGCCGCCGATGAATCCGCCGACCGAGAAGGACGGACTCGGCTTCTACAAGTCGGACGACAACGGCAACACGTGGGAACGCATGTCGCGTGAGCGCGGCGGCGGCCCGGCCTATTACTCAGAGATCTTCGTCGATCCCCGTCACGAGGATACGGTGTGGATCATCGACACGTACATGCAGTGGACCAAGGACGCCGGCAAGACCTTCCAGCAGGTGGGCTTCGACGTCGGCAACCTGGGCCCCCTTGTGGTGCACGTCGACCATCATGAAGTCGAGTTCGATCCGAAGGATCCGAACCACATCATCATCGGCAACGACGGCGGTGTGTACGAGACGTACGACGACGGCAAGACATGGCGTTTCTTCTCGAATCTGCCGATCACGCAGTTCTACAAGGTCGGCATCGGCAACGAGGCGCCGTTCTACTCGGTGTGTGGCGGCACGCAGGACAACTTCTCGCTGTGTGGCCCCTCCGGCACGTTCAACAGCTGGGGTATCCGCACCAGCGACTGGTACATCGTGAACGGCGGCGACGGCTTCCAGCCGCATCCCGATCCGGTGGATCACCACTACATCTACGCGACGTCACAGACGGGCGGCATCACACGGTTCGACCGTCGCACGGGCCGTGGCCAGTCGATTCGTCCTCCGGCCGGTGGCACGCTCGCGTCCACGCAGGCCGGCGGCGGCGCGGGTGGCCGAGGCGGTGGTGGCAACGAGCGCGTGAACTGGGACGCGCCCTACATCATCAGCCCGCATCTGAACACCCGGCTCTACTGGGGGAACAACTTCCTCTACAAGTCGGATGACCGTGGCGCCAGCTGGGGCCGTGTGAGTCCGGACCTGACGCGCAATCTCGATCCGACGGAAATTCCGATCATGGGCAAGTTGTGGCCGCCCGATGCGATTGCCTTCCGTGAATCGACGACCGCGCTCAGCACGATCGTCTCGGTGGACGAGTCACCGATCGTCCCGGGCCTGCTCTACGTGGGCACCGACGATGGTCTGCTGCAGGTGTCGGAAGACGACGGCAAGAACTGGCGTCGTGTCGAAGACTTCCCGGGCGTGCCCAAGTGGGCGTACGTGAGCGACGTGTTTGCGTCGCCGCTGGATCAGAACACGGTCTTTGTGACGCTCAACAACTGGCAGTTCGGCGACTACAAGCCGTACGTCGTCAAGAGCACCGACCGCGGCCGCACGTTCACCAACATTTCGAGCAACCTGCCGGCGAAGGACAACGTGTGGTCCATCGTGCAGGATCACGTCAATCCGAACCTGCTGTTCGTGGGCACCGAGTTTGGTGTGTTCACCTCGGTCAACGGTGGCGGGTCGTGGGTGAAGCTGACCGGCGGCATTCCGACCGCCCAGGCGCGCGACATCAAAATTCAGCGTCGCGAGAACGACCTGGTCGTGGCGACCTTCGGCCGCAGCTTCTACATCCTCGATGACTACAGCCCGCTGCGCGAGATCTCGGCGCAGGCGCTGGCGGAAGAAGCGCGGCTGTATCCGGTCAAGAATCCCTGGCTGTATCAGCCGGGCGGCCTCGCGCCGGCCGGCTCGGCCGGTGTGGCGACGCTGGGCGGCAATGTGGCCAGCCCGAATCCGCCGATTGGCGCAAACTTCGCCTACTCGGTCGGACAGGCGATTCCGGACGGCACGGACCTCGTGATCACCATCACCGATGCACGCGGCGAACGTGTGCGTGAGATGACGGTCGACAAGGGCGTGGGTCTGCGCCGCGCGCTGTGGAACCTGCGCGCGGATCCACCGGCCGGTGGCGGTGGTCGCGGCGGTCGCGGCGGCGGGATGGCCGTCGAAGCGGAGCCCGTGGCTGATGGCGATGAAGAAGCGCAGGCGCCGCAGGGCTTCCAGTTCGGCCGCGGCGGTGGCGCCGGCGGCCAGCTCGTCGAGCCCGGCAGCTACCGCGCGCAGCTCGGCAAGAAGGTCGGTGACACCGTGACGCCCATTGGTCCGGTGCAGACCTTCCGCGTGCTCGAAGTCAGCTAACGCGCACGAATACACGAATGGGGAAGTGAGGAAGTGGGGAAATCCTGCTTCCCCATTTCCCCATTTCCTCATTTTCAGTCCAGCAGGAACTCCAGGTCCTCGGTCGACAGACCTGCGAGGCCGACGGGGTTGGCCGAGAGTACGGCATCGGCCAGCGCGCGTTTGGTGTCCTGCAGCGCCAGCACCTTTTCCTCCACCGTATCTTCCGCAATCAACCGGTACGCAAACACCTCATTGGCCTGGCCGATGCGGTGAGAGCGGTCGATCGCCTGTGCCTCGACAGCTGGATTCCACCAGGGGTCGAGCAGGAAGACGTAGTCCGCGGCGGTGAGGTTGAGGCCCACACCGCCGGCTTTAAGGCTGATCAGGAACACCGAACACTTGGGATCGGTCTGGAAGCGCTCGACCCTGGGGGCGCGATCCCGTGTCCGGCCATCGAGATATTCGTACGTGATCTTCGAGCGGTCGAGCACCGGCTTGACCAGCGCCAGCAGGCTGGTGAACTGCGAGAACACGAGCGCCTTGTGGCCTTCCTCGATGACTTCCTCCAGGCGTTCGAGCAGGAGCGTGATCTTGGCTGACGGCTCGTGTTGGCGTGCCGGCGCAATCAGGCCCGGATGGCAGGCGGCCTGCCGCAGGCGCAGCAGCGCTTCGAGGACCTGGAGGCCCGCGCGCGGCATGCCGACCTTCCGGACGTGCGCAAAGAGCGATGACCGGTAGTGACGCCGCAGCGCGTCGTAGAAACTGCGCTCGCGCGGAGACAACTCACACGTCAGCGTCTGCTCCGTGCGCGGCGGCAGTTCACGGGCGACCTGCGCCTTTGTGCGCCGCAGCAGAAACGGACGGAGGCCCCGCGCAACCAGCGGCAGCGGATCTTCGGCGGGTTCATCGTCGTTGGCCCGCTTCCGGGTGCCGGTCAGGGCGCGGAAACGTGACGCCTTGCCGAGCAAGCCGGGATTGAGGAACTCGAAGAGGCTCCAGAGTTCGCCGAGATGGTTTTCGATGGGTGTGCCCGACAACGCGAGGCGGTACCGCGCGTTGAGCAACCGCACGGCCTTGGCCGCTTCCGTAGACGCGTTCTTGATGGCTTGTGCTTCGTCGAGGATGACGTATTCGAACTCGAACTTCGCCAGTTCCGTGATGTCGCGCCGCACGGTGCCGTAGGTGACCAGCACGAGATCGGCATGGGCGATGTCGGCGGTGGAATCGCGCCGATCCAGCGACGAGTAGTCGAGCACACGCAGGTGGGGTGTGAAGCGCGCCGCTTCCGCGAGCCAGTTGTGCACCACCGACCGCGGCACGACCACCAGTGAGGGTCGCGGGGCCGTCGCCGCAACCCGCGCCAGTTCGGCGAGTACGGTGACGGTCTTGCCGAGGCCCATGTCGTCGGCGAGGCATCCGCCGAAGCCGAAGTGCCGCAGGAACTGCAGCCAGCCCAGCCCTTCACGCTGATAGTCGCGGAGTTCCCCGGTGAATGCCTCCGGCGGGTCCAGCGCCACCGGCGTGTTGGCCGTGGCAAGGCGATCACGCAACTGCGCAAATGCCTCATCGACCCGCACCTCGGCCATCGTCTGCGCGTCGAGCAGGGCCTCGAGCAGCGCCGCCTGCTGCCGGCCGTACCGAATCTGCCCGTCGGGCTGCAGCTGGCCGATGGCCACCAGCGGCGTGTATTTGCGCAGCCACTCCTCCGGGAGGACACCTCGCGAGCCGTCACCAAGCAGGACCGTGCGTTCCCCACGTTCGAGTGCGGAGAGCAGTTCGGGAAGGCTGGCCGATGTATCCCCAAACGCCACCACGGCGTTGAGGTCAAACCAGTCGATACCCGAGGTCACGGACAGGCGCAGGACCCCGGCCGCGCGATACGGCACGCCGTCGGCCTCCACGGTCCAGCCATGCCGCGTCAACTCACGAACGACACTCGGGAGCGCGCGCGCCGGCACCTGCCACCGGCCCGCTTCGGTCGTCGCACCACTGGTCACCAGCTGCGACTGCGCCGCCTGCTCGTCCTCGACATTGCGATGAATGTCCCGCTGCCGCGCCTCGTCGAACCAGGGATTGCCGCCATCAACCGGCACAATCGTGCCGTCATACACAAAGGCCAGGGTGGCATCGAGGCGATCTCCGCTGTCAGCACCGGGTGTGGCGATGCGAAGGTAGGGCACCGGCGTGGTGTGCACCGGCCGGATCCGGAGCCGTTCAGGCAACGCGTCGGGCTCGGCGCCGTATCGGCTGAGCCACTGTGCGAGCCGAGGCGCGTCTTCGTCGTGGACGACAAACGGACCAAGTCTGCGGAGAAGCGGCACCACCGTTGCCGAGGGGCCCGGGTCGAAGGTCGCGACACGTTCGTGTGTGACGAAGAGTCCCCGCAGTACAAGCACCGGGCCGCCAATCGGCAACGTGTCGTGCGGATGGCGCAGCACACCTCTGACGATGAAGTCGGCGTCGTCTTCAGCCACGTCGACCTCGAATCGCCACTCGGGGCCGTCGTCGAGGACCAGGAGCCGTGTCGACGGGTCGTTGAGGTGCTCACGAAGGATCAGGCGGTTGGCACGTGCCGCCTGGGGCGCCCATTCGATCGCCAGCGGCACGGCGAGTGTGACCGTCAGTGCGGCGCTTGAGCGAGGCGCCGCCAGGAACGGGCCGAGCAGGCGCCGGTCGAGCGGCGTGGTCTGCAGGGCGGCGTCGTCGCTCAGTGTGGCAGGCACGGGACGGTCCCAGGTGCCGTCCGCGCGGCGAGTGCGCGCGAGCAGGTGCACGACCAGGGCGTCGGCGCGCCGGCTCGCCTGGATATCGATGGCGTACAGGTATTCGGTGCGGTGCGTCGTTCGTCCCTCAAGTGTCGGGGGATCAGCGCGCAGGCAGTCTTCGAGAGCGGCGAGGGGATCGGGCGTCGAGTCCAAACGACCATGATACAGTGCTGAGACAGGTGCCGCACTTCGCATCCGCACTGACTCATGTCCGACCGACTTCGCCTCGCCGTATTCATTGATTTCGACAACATCGAGATTGGCGTCAAAAACACCCTGAACGCGTCCTTTGATGCCGGCCTCGTGCTCGAGGCGCTGAAGGAACGCGGCGAGGTCGTCTCCAAGATGGCGTATTCCGACTGGCAGCGTGCCGGCGGGTATTCGCGCGCGCTCACGCAACATGCCATCCGGATGGTGCAGCGCAACCTCACGCCTGGCGGCGACAAAAACGGCGCGGACATCAACCTTGCGCTGGACGCCCTCGAGATGGCGTTTACGCACCCGCACATCAACGCGTTCGTGATCGTCGGCGGCGACTCCGACTTCATCAGTCTTGTCGAGAAACTCAAACAGTACGACAAGAAGGTGTTTGTCGTCGGAGGCCGTCAGTTCACGAGCGTGATCATGCAGCGCAACTGCCATGAGTTCATCGCGTACGAACTGCTGCTCGGCGGTCGTCGTGGCGGGGGCGGCTCGCGTGAACCACGTGGTGAGCGTGCGGACATCAGTCAGGCTGTGCCTCTGGTGACGCGCGCGCTGGCCGTGTTGCTGGAACGCGACGTGGCTCCGCAGCTTGGCCTCCTGAAGAGTACGTTGCTGCAGCTCGATTCGACGTTCTCCGAACGCACCTACGGGGCGGGCTCTTTCCGCGACTTTGCCGAGAAGCTCGAACGCGCCGGTGTCCTGCGCGTGTATCAGGGGAAGGGTGGCCTGCTGGTGGGGCCGGCCGACGGGACGACGCCGGATGACATCCGCGCGACCGAGGCGACGCCCCGGCGCCGTGAGACCAGGCCCGTCGACGAGACACAGCAGCCCGAAGAAGGCTCCCGACGCCGTGGCGCCCGTCCAGCCGAGACCTCGGGCGCGCCGGCAGAATTCGACCTGCGGCAGATGCCGGCCGAGCCGCGTGTGGCCGAGGGTGTGGATGCGCTGTATCGGATGATCTCGGCCACCGGCGTGAAGAAGTGGCCGCTCTATCTACGTCACGTGAAACAGATTGCGCGTGCGCAGACGCCGCCGTTTGACGAGCGCGAGTTTGGCTTTGCCTCGCTGATGGACCTGCTGCGGGCCGCGCACAAGCAGGGCGCGTTCCGGGTCGAGCGCGATCGGCAGGGTGTCATCCGTGTGTTCGAAGGCGGCAGCAGTCAGGCGCCGGAGGCCGCGGCCGATGACACCCCGTCAGCAGCCGTGGTTGAGGTGCCGCTCGAGCAGTTGGGCGCACCGGTAACCGAGCCGATGCCGGAGGTCACGATGGCCGTGACTGCCGAGACGACCGACGAGCCCGCCGCCGAGGCGCCGGAGCCGGTCTCTGCCGCGAAGACATCGTCGCGCCGGCGTCGTCCGGCCAGGACCGCCGCCAAGGCGGCCTCCAAGTCGGCGAAGCCGAAGGCGTCCCCGGGCAGGAAGACGAAGAAACAGAGTTAGTGCGAAGTGCGAAGTGCGAGGTGCGAGGTGCGAAGTGCGAAGTGCGCCGCTCGCTTCCTTAGCGCTGTGCATCAGTTGCCTCGCAGGTATCGCCGCAGCCCGTGTGTCACGCGAATGGCCCTCCGCGTCTTGTCTCTCAGCAACTGGAGCTCTTCGTCGCTGATATACCCCTTCAGGCGGCCTTCGCGGAACAGATCCAGCAATTCGTGCAATGACCCGATGCTGATGACGCAGTAGTGGGCGAACTCGGCATGGCTTTGTCTGCCAAATCCCTCGGCAAGGTTGCGACACGCGGAGTTTCCCGCGCCGTCGATCTGGCTCCTGAAGTTGAAGTCCCGTTGAACCACAGGTCGGCGGCAAATCTCAATGATGGCCTTGCGAACACTATCCGCGTGTTGCCACGCCTTGAGCTCCTCGAATCGTGATGCACCCATAGGGCAACCAGCCTGTGCACGCGGAGTGCCAAGCCCGAATCCGGTCGGCCGGCAGGGGTTCGCAGTATCTGCGTACTGGCGGGCACGGAGCATTGCAGGTTCGGCCATCCGCCCACACGAAGGCGATGGCGGACAGGCCTCGCACCTCGCACTTCGCACCTCGCACCTCGCACCTCGCACCTCGCACCTCGCACCTCGCACCTCGCACCTCGCACCTCGCACCTCGCACTTCGCACGTCGCACTGACGTACAATCCCCTCACCCGGAGGGATCAGATGTACGGACTGAAGCACGTGACCGGACGAAGTGTGTGTGTGGGCGCCCTGGTGATGGTGGCGGCGCTGACGGCTCCGACCCTGGCGCAGCAGAGCCTGCGCACGCAGGCGGAAGAGTCCAACTGGACGGCATATACCCGCCACGAGAACATGCTGGCCTACATGCGCGCGCTGCAGGCCACGACGCGCGACATGCGGACCACCTCATATGGCAAGTCGCGCGAAGAGCGTGACCTGCCGCTGGCCATCTTTGCCCGCCCGATGGTGCATTCCCCTGAAGAGGCGCTCATCAGCGGCAAGCCGATCCTGATGTTCCAGACCAACGTCCACGGCGGCGAGCGTACGCAGCGGGAATCAATTCTGCAGTTGATGCGTGAGCTGGTCACTCCGGGGACCGAGCCGAACAAGGCGCTTGACGAGGTGATCCTGCTCATCGCGCCGCAGATTAACCCCGACGGCTTCGAGGCCAGCCAGAACGGCCAGCGCGGCAACTTCTGGGGCATCGACCTCAACCGCGACTACATCAAACTCGAACAGCCCGAGATCGCCAACGTCGTGACGAACGTGTACCACCAGTGGTATCCGCATCTGATCATCGACGGCCACAACGGCGGCGCGCGGCCGTACAACATCAATTACGTGACCACGGCCAGCGCGTCGGTGGATCAGGCGCTGGTCAACATCGCGAACAATGAGATCTTCCAGCATGTCCGGCGGCGCAATGAGGAATCCGGGCTCAAGGCGTTCTTTTATCCGGGCGGCAACGCCGAGTTCTGGCAGGGCGTGCCGCACTATCCGCGTATCGGCATGACCTACGCGACGTTCATCAACAGCTTCGGCATCACGTTCGAGTCGCCCGCGCAGCCCATGGAAACGGGCGTGCGATCCGGACTCATCAGCTACAAGGCCGTGCTCGAATGGACGCTGGCCAACAAGCAGAAGATGCTCGACGCGGTCGCCAACGCGCGACGGCAGACGGTGCAGATGGGGCTCACGCAGGATCAGGAAGTCATGGTCGACATGGTGCAGGTGGACCACGACTTCACGGTCAGCTACGAGATTCCCGATCCGCAGAACGCCGGCCAGTTCATCACGGTGCCCAACGGAAAGTTGCGGACCAAACCGCAGGTGACCAAGACCCGCCCGCGTCCGTACGCGTACATCATTCCGCGCGAAGCGACTGCGGTGGTTGATCTGCTGCGTCAGCACAACATCACGGTTGAAGTGCTCAAGAGTCAGGTGTCGCTGCCGGTGCAGGCCTACGAAATTGGCGACGTGTTCTACCGCGCAGAGTACGACCATCAGGCGGTCACCACGCTCACCGTGAAGGCGACACACAACATCGAGCGCGCATTCCCGGCCGGCACGTACGTGGTGTCGACGGCCCAGATGCTGGGACGACTCGTGGCACACATGCTCGAGCCGGAAAGCGACGACAACGTGATTCAGTGGGGCCGGATGGACCCGTGGCTGCCGCTCTCGCGCATCCGCCCGGCTCCGGCTGACCTCGTACCCGCCGACTGGCCGGGGCGTGCCGGAGGAGCCGGGCCTGTGGGCGCACCACCCGCCGGTGCAGCGCAGCAGGGACGCGCGGGGCAGGCAGGGCGCGCGGGACAGGCCGGCGAGGGCGCCCAGGCCGGCGGGCGGGGAGGCCGCGGCGGCGCGCAGCCGCAGCCGCCGTTCATCCCGATCTTCAAGTTGATGAACCGCACGCCGCTGCCGTCGGCGCTCGTCAAGTAACGCGTACCGCTGGTCCTGGCCATGAAGCCCAACGTCCTTCGTCCGTTCGCCTTGGCACTCCTGTGCCTGCTGGCGTCGCCCGTGCTCCTGGCCCAGCGTCCCCCTGTGATGGGGCGCAACGGCGCCGTGTCTGCAGGTCATCCGCTGGTCACCTCGGCCGCCATGGAGATCCTCCAAGCGGGAGGCAACGCCTTTGATGCCGGTGTTGCCGCGATGTTTGTCGGCGGCGTAGTTGAGCAGGACCTCTACGGACTCGGCGGCGAAGGATTGGTGCTCGTGTATCCGCAGCGCGAGCGCACGGTGACGTCGGTCGTGGGACAAGGCTGGGCACCGAAGGGGGCGAGCGTCGAGTGGTACACCTCGCGCGATCGGACGCTGGCGGGTGCGGGCCTGGATCCCGTGGTCGTGCCCGGCGCAATTCACGCCGCACTGACGGTGCTCGAGCGGTGGGGCACGATGAGCGTGGCGCAAGTGACGAAGCGCGCCGTTGAATACGCACGCGACGGGTTCGCGCTGCGGCCGCGCACCGCCCGTGCCATTGAGGGCCAGCGGCGATTCATCGACCAATGGCCAACCAACCAGAAGACGTGGCGGAAGGCTGACGGGTCGGCCTATGACGCTGGTGACACCATCGCGCTGCCCGACCTGGCCGCAACGCTGCAGAAGCTGGTGGATGCGGAACGGCAGGCGGGTGGCAATCGTGTGGCGGGCATCACCGCCGCGCGCGACCGTTTCTACAAGGGCGACATCGCGAAGGCCATCGTCGCCTTCCTGAAGCAGCACGGCATGCCGTGGGACGATAGCGACTTCGCGGAGTTCTACGCGCGTGTTGAACCGGCCACGTCGGTGACCTATCGCGGCTATCAGGTCTACAAGCAGGGGTTCAACTCGCAGGGGCCCACGCTGCTGCAGGCGCTCAATATCCTGGAGACGATGGACCTGCAGGCGATGGGACATAACTCTGCCGACTACCTGCATGTCCTGACCGAAGCGCTCAAGATGGGCTACGCCGATCGCGATACCTACTACGCGGATCCGGCATTCGTGGAGATCCCGCAGGCGGGATTGCTCTCGAAGGCCTACGCCAAACAACGTGCGTCACAGATCGACATGGCGCGCGCGCAGGCGGAGCAGATGGCGGGCGATCCGTTGCCGTTTGATGGACAGGTGAAGGAATGGCGGTACTGGAGGGCGGGAGCTGGAAGCGGCCAGGAGCGGCAAGGAGCGGCGGGACTGGAGGGTGGGCCGGTGCTGCCGGGCGATGAGGACCAGTCGCTGAAGGACACCACACACATTGCGATCGTCGACAAGGACGGCAATGTGTTTGATGCGACTCCGTCTGGAGGCTGGATTACCGGCGGGGTGATTGCCGGCGACACGGGGATTGGGCTGTCCACGCGCGGAGAGCAGTTCTGGCTCGACAAGGACAAGGCCAACCACCTGCGGCCCCGCGCGCGGCCGCGGTATACGCTGACGCCGAGCCTGGTGCTGCGGAATGGTCAGCCTGTGCTGGCCCTGGGCACGCCCGGTGGCGACAACCAGGAGCAGACCATCCTGCAGACGCTGCTCAACGTGATCGAATTCCAGTCAGCCTGGTATCCCAACCTGCACACGGCGTTTGAACTGCCGCGCATGCAGACGCTCCACTTCCAAGGGTCATTCTGGCCGCACCGCATCGACGCCAACCGGCTCGATATCGAAGAAGGCATCGGACAGGCCGTGCTTGAAGCGCTCAAGGCGCGGGGCCACAACGTGCGCATGGTCCCGCCGGTGAGCGTCAGCGGCTGTGCGACCGGCGTGTGGATTGACCCCCGGACCGGCACCCGCATCGCAGGCGCCGATCCGAGAAGGGACTGTTACGCGGCAGCTTATTGACGAAGTTCCGAAGTTCCGA
>BTVE01000021.1:0-49189 GCA_045862915.1 Acidimicrobiia bacterium | reverse complement strand
CCGCGGTCGGAATCTTGTAAACCATCCGCCCGGGGGCCATTGGATACCCCCCCCCCCCTAAAACGCGGTGGGGGGGTTTTTGGGGCTAAAACGCCCCCCGACGTCTTTTTTCTGTCAGGCATCATGCAGTTGACACGGGATGTATCAATTCCTACACTTGGAGCATGGCAGAGTTCTTTCTGATCAGCATGGCGGCTGAGGTGCTCCAGATGCACCCGCAGACGCTCCGGAAATACGAACGGCTCGGGCTGGTGCGGCCGCAGCGGGCCGGTGGCGCGACGCGGGTATACACCGAGGACGAAATCGCACGGCTGCGGTTTATCAAGATGCTGGTCGATGAACTGGGCATCAATCTCGCGGGTGTCCAGCGGCTGCTCGCGGTGGCCGATGTGGCGCAACGTTTGCGTCCACTCGCAGTCGAAGCGCGCCAGCGGTCGCAGTCGGAACACGCCCGGCGGCTGACCGCGGAAGTTGATGAGCTCTGCCGGCAGCTTGGGCTGGACGCCGACCGCTAGAAAGGAGGACGCGTGGATTTCAAGGACTACTACGCCGTCCTCGGCGTGCCCAAAACCGCCTCGGACGCAGACATCAAGAAGGCCTATCGCAAGCTCGCCCGACAGTTCCACCCGGACCTGAATCCCGGCGACAAGACGGCCGAGACACGCTTCAAGGAAGTCAACGAGGCCAACGAAGTCCTCGGCGATCCCGAGTCGCGCAAGAAGTACGACGAACTTGGCGCGAACTGGCGGATGTACGAAAACGCGCCGCCCCCGCCTCCCGGTGGCCACGGCCGCACACACACGCGGACGATGACCCCGGAGGAGATGGAGGACCTGTTTGGCGACAGCGGGTTCTCGGACTTCTTCACGACGTTTTTCGGCGGCGGCGCCGGCCCGCGTGGTGGCCGCCCCTCCGCGCGACCGCCCAGAGGCCGCGACATCGAGCAGCCGCTGAGCCTGACATTGGAAGAAGCATTCTCTGGTGCAACGCGCCACCTCGAGACCCAGCGGAATGGCAAGCCGCATCACGTCGAGGTGCGGATTCCGGCCGGCGTGCGTGAAGGGTCACGCGTCAAGGTGCGCGGTGAAGGTGAACCCGGCCGCAACGGTCAGCCCAACGGCGACCTGTACCTGGTCGTGCGGCTGCAGGCCCATCCACGGTTTGAACGACGCGGGCAGGATCTGCACACACGCCTGGCCATCCCGGTGCCGACAGCGGTGCTCGGGGGCGATGTCGCCATCACGACACTTGCAGGCACGTCGCTGCGGCTGCGGATTCCCGAACTCACGCCCTCGGGCCGCACGTTCAGGCTGAAAGGTCACGGGCTGCCGACACCGCGAGAGCCCGAGACCAAAGGCGATTTGTTCGTCACGGTGGATCTTCAGATCCCAGCGACCCTGACACCGGAAGTGCGCGAGCACTACAAGGCGCTGGAGAAACTGGCAGGAACGTCATGAACATGAATCGATACACGGAAAAAGCCCAGCAGGCGCTCGTCACGGCGCAGCAGACCGCCGAACAGCACGGCAATCCCGAGGTCCTGCCCGAACACCTGTTGCACGCCCTCATCACCCAGGCCGACGGCATCGTCCCGGCACTGCTCGGCAAGATGCAGGTGAACACCGCAGCGGTCACCTCGGGCGTTGATGCGCTCGTCGCTGCCCTGCCCCGCACACAAGGTGGCGCGCAGCCAGGGCTGTCGGGCCGGCTGCGCCAGGTGTTGACGTCGGCCGAGCAGGAAGCGAAGACGCTCACCGACGAGTACACGAGCACGGAACACCTGTTCCTGGCCGTGGTCAACGAAGGCGGACGATCAGGCGCGACCAAACTGCTCACGCAACACGGCATCACCAAGGACACCGTGTTTCAGGCGCTCACGCAGGTGCGCGGGTCGCAACGCGTGACCGACCAGAATCCCGAGGGCAAGTACCAGGCGCTCGAAAAGTACGGCCGCGATCTGACGGAGGCGGCGCGCAAAGGGAAACTCGATCCCGTCATCGGTCGCGACGAAGAGATTCGCCGTGTCATCCAGGTGTTGTCACGCCGCACGAAGAACAACCCGGTGCTGATTGGTGAACCGGGCGTGGGCAAGACGGCCGTCGTGGAAGGCCTCGCCCAGCGCATCGTCCGCGGCGACGTCCCGGAGGGACTCCGCGATCGCAAGATCATGGCGCTCGACATGGGCGCGCTGGTGGCCGGCGCCAAGTTCCGTGGTGAATTCGAAGAACGGCTGAAAGCCGTGCTCAAGGAGATCACGGACGCCGAAGGCCAGATCATCCTGTTCATCGACGAACTGCACACGGTCGTTGGGGCCGGCGCCGCCGAAGGGTCCATCGACGCATCGAACATGCTCAAGCCGATGCTTGCGCGCGGCGAGCTGCACACGATCGGCGCGACCACACTTGACGAATATCGCAAGTACATCGAAAAGGACGCCGCACTGGAACGGCGCTTCCAGCCGGTCATGGTCGATCAACCCACCGTCGAGGACACGATCTCGATCCTGCGCGGCCTTCGCGAACGGTACGAGATCCATCACGGCGTGAAGTTCAAGGACTCCGCGCTGGTGGCGGCCGCCGTGTTGTCGCACCGCTACATCGCGGACCGGTTCCTGCCCGACAAGGCCATCGACCTCATCGATGAAGCCGCGTCGCGCCTGCGCATGGAGATCGACTCCATGCCTGCCGAGCTGGACGAGGTGGAACGTCGTGTCATGCAGCTCGAGATCGAGCGCGAAGCGCTGCGGAAGGAATCGGACGCGGCCTCCAAGGAGCGGCTCGAGAAGCTCGAAAAGGAACTCTCCTCCCTGAAGGAGGATCGCTCCCGGCTGTCGGCGCAGTGGCAGAAGGAAAAGGACGCCATCCAGATCGTCCGCGAGAAGAAGGAAGAACTCGAACGCCTGCGCCTGGACGTCGAACGTGCGCAGCGCACCGGCGACTACGCCAGGGCCTCGGAGTTGCAGTACGGCCGTATTCCTGAACTTGAGCGCGAAGTGGCTGCGCACGACCAATCACAGGGCGACGCACAGGGCCAGATGCTCAAGGAGCAGGTGGACGAGGAAGACATTGCCGAAGTGGTCGCTCGCTGGACGCACATTCCAGTCAGCCGGCTGATGGAAGGCGAAGTCCAGAAACTTGTGCAGATGGAAGACCGCCTGCACCAGCGTGTCGTTGGCCAGCACGACGCCGTCGTGGCTGTGGCCAACGCGATGCGCCGCGCCCGCGCAGGCCTGCAGGATCCCAATCGCCCTCTGGGCAGTTTCCTCTTCCTGGGGCCAACTGGTGTCGGCAAGACCGAGCTCTCGCGCGCGCTGGCGGAACTGCTCTTTGACGATGAGCAGGCGCTGATCCGGATTGACATGTCCGAGTACCAGGAGAAACACACGGTCTCGCGGCTCATCGGCGCACCTCCCGGATACGTCGGGTACGAAGAAGCCGGCCAGCTCACGGAAGCCGTGCGCCGGCGTCCCTACGCGGTCGTGCTCTTCGACGAAGTCGAAAAGGCGCACCCGGAAGTCTTCAACGTCATGCTCCAGTTGCTTGACGATGGGCGGCTGACCGACGGCAAGGGCCGCACGGTCGACTTCAAGAACACGGTCGTCATCATGACGTCGAACCTGCGCGATCAGGACGCCCTGCGTGGGCACTTCCGGCCAGAGTTCCTGAACCGCATCGACGAGATCGTGTTCTTCCAGGCGCTCACCAAGCAGGACATCCGCAAGGTGATCGACATCCAGCTTCGCGGACTGCTCAAACGCCTCGACGAGCGGAAGATCGCCCTCGAGATGTCCGACGATGCGCGGACTTTGCTGGTGGAGGAAGGGTACGACCCCGTCTATGGCGCGCGCCCGCTCAAGCGCACCCTCCAGCGCCGGGTGCTCGACCCGCTCGCCATGGGTGTGCTCCAGGGGGACTTCGGCGAGGGCGACACGGTCTATGTGGACGCCAAGGACGGGCAAATCGTGCTGCACCGTGTGGTGACGGCTTCCACTTAGTGGACGGAACGCCGGGCCGACCGGCGTTCCGTATGCCCTGACAGGCGCCAATTCTGGACAGAGTCCAGACTTGTGAACTACCATGGCCCGGATGGTTCAGTCACCTGAGCAGCTGCTGCGCCAGCATGGGCTGCAAATCACCGCCCAGCGCCTCGCGGTTCTCAAGGCGGTGGCCGCGCGCCCGCACGGCACCGCGGACCAGCTGGCCGACGATGTGCGAGGTGTGCTCGGAGCCATCTCGCGCCAAGCCGTCTACGACACGCTTGGCGTGCTCACTGAGAAGCACCTGATCCGGCGCATCCAGCCGGCCGGGTCCGCCGCGCGCTACGAGGATCGCGTCGGCGACAACCACCATCACCTCATCTGCCGGAGTTGCGGGACCACCGTCGACGTCGATTGCGCCGTCGGCGTGCGGCCCTGCCTCACGGCACACACCGATCACGGCTTCGAGATTGATGAAGCCGAGGTCATTTACTGGGGCGTCTGCCCCGCCTGCCGTAGCAAGTCCTCGTCCTAGGAGTCGTCATGTCAGAACAGAGCGCAAGCAAGTGCCCCGTCACGGGCGGAATGCGAAAGACCGGGTCCATGGCCAACCAGACCTGGTGGCCGAACCAGCTGAATCTCAAGGTGCTGCATCAGCACTCGCCCGCGTCCGATCCGATGGACCCGGACTTTGACTATGCGAAGGAGTTCGAGAGCCTCGATCTCGACGCCGTCATCAAGGACCTGCATGCGCTGATGACCGACTCGCAGGACTGGTGGCCCGCCGACTACGGACACTACGGTCCGTTCTTCATCCGCATGGCGTGGCACAGCGCCGGCACGTATCGCACGGCGGATGGCCGCGGTGGCGCGGGCAACGGCACGCAGCGTTTTGCGCCGCTCAACAGCTGGCCCGACAACGGCAACCTCGACAAGGCGCGCCGCCTGCTGTGGCCCATCAAGGCCAAGTACGGCCGGAAGATTTCGTGGGCCGACCTGATGATTCTCGCGGGCAACGTGGCGCTCGAGTCGATGGGCTTCAAGACGTTCGGCTTTGCGGGCGGACGCGTGGACGTGTGGGAGCCCGAGGAGGACATCTACTGGGGCCCCGAGGGCAAGTGGCTCGCCGACGAACGGTACAGCGGCGATCGCGATCTCGAGGATCCACTCGCGGCCGTGCAGATGGGCCTGATCTACGTCAATCCGGAAGGCCCCAACGGCAATCCGGATCCGGTGGCGTCGGGTCGCGACATCCGTGAAACGTTCAAGCGCATGGCGATGAACGACGAAGAGACCGTTGCGTTGACGGCCGGTGGCCACACATTCGGCAAGGCGCACGGCGCGGGCGATCCGGCGCTGGTCGGGCCGGAACCGGAAGCCGCCGCACTTGAAGATCAGGGCTTCGGCTGGATCAACAAGTTCGGCTCGGGCAAGGGTGTGCACACGACGACCTCGGGTATCGAAGGCGCGTGGACGCCGACGCCCATCACCTGGGACAACAGCTACTTCGAGACGTTGTTCAAGTACGACTGGGTGCTCACCAAGAGCCCGGCGGGTGCGCAGCAGTGGACGCCGAAGAATCCTGAAGCCGCCAACACGGTACCCGACGCACACGATCCGTCGCGCCGGCATGCGCCGATGATGACCACCGCCGACATGGCGATGCGCATGGATCCGATCTACGAGAAGATCTCGCGTCGCTTCCTCGAGCATCCCGACCAGTTCGCTGACGCGTTTGCGCGCGCGTGGTTCAAGCTCACGCACCGCGACATGGGACCGATCCAGCGCTACCTCGGTCCGCTCGTCCCGAAAGAAGTGCTGATCTGGCAGGATCCGATTCCCGCGGCGAATCACCCGCTCGTCGATGACGCTGACGTCCAGGCGCTCAAAGCGAAGGTGCTCGCGTCGGGTCTCTCGGTTCCGGAACTCGTCAGCACGGCGTGGGCGTCGGCCTCCACGTATCGCGGATCGGACAAACGTGGTGGCGCCAACGGCGCCCGTGTGCGTCTGGCTCCGCAGAAGGACTGGGAGGTCAACAATCCAGCGCAGCTGGCGAAAGTGCTCGCGACGCTGGAAGGCATCCAGCAGGACTTCAACGGCGCGCAGAAAAACGGCAAGCGGATCTCGCTCGCTGATCTGATCGTGCTGGCCGGCAATGCCGGTGTCGAGAAGGCCGCGCGTGACGGAGGCAACCCGGTGGAGGTCCCCTTCACGCCTGGTCGCATGGATGCGTCACAGGAGCAGACCGACGTTGAGTCGTTTGCGGTGATGGAGCCCAAGGCCGACGGCTTCCGCAATTACCTGAGGGCCAAGCAGCGCTTGTCCGCGGAAGAGTGGCTCATCGATCGCGCGCAGCTGCTGACGCTCGGCGCTCCGGAGATGACGGCGCTCATCGGCGGCCTGCGTGTGCTGGGCGCCAACAGCGGCGGCTCCACGCACGGCGTGTTCACCTCGCGCGTCGGCACACTCTCCAACGACTTCTTCGTCAACCTGCTGGACATGGCCACCGAGTGGAAGCCATCGGGCACCGAAGGCGTCTACGAGGGTCGCAACCGCAAGACCGGCGCAGTCACCTGGACAGCGACACGTGTGGACCTGCTGCTGGGATCCAACTCGCAGCTGCGCGCCATCGCCGAGGTCTATGCCTCATCGGACGCGCAGGCCAAGTTCGCCACCGACTTCGTCGCCGCGTGGACGAAGGTGATGAGCCTCGATCGCTTCGACCTGCAGTAACCCCGCGGTCGTTGCGCCCCACCACCGGCACCGGCGGTCCTGACACCACCTGTCAGGGCCGCCGATGCGCGAGAAACGCCTCGGCAATCAGCTTCGCCAGCAGCGGCGTATCCGCAAACGAGATATTCGCCGTCACCGCCACCACGAGATCCTCCTCCGGCAGGAACATCACCGACGACACCAGGCCACCGCGCAGATCCCCGTCATGGCCGATCGTGCGCCGTTCCTGTCCGGCGATCTCGAAGCGTTCAAGGTCCCATCCCAGTCCATACCCTGTGGCCTGTCCATCAGCCAGGCGTTGATCCGCCAGCAGTGCGGCGCGAGTGTCCGGCCGCAGCAACGCGCCTCGCTCCAGACCCATCACAAATCGCACCACGTCGGTGGGCGTCGACAGCATCGCCGCTGCACCGGAGAAACAGGACAAGTCCACTGCTTCCAATTCCTGCGGGCCGTACCGTGTGTCGGCGGCAAACCGTGGAAAGTAGTACTCGGCGCGGGACAACACGGGCTGCGACGCCGCGTCGATCGTGGTCTGCGTCATGCCCAGCGGCCCAAAGACCCTCGCGCGCATGAAGGACGGGAACGGCTCGCGCGTCACCGACTCCACCGCCGCACTCAGCAACATCCAGCCATAGGTCGAGACGCGAAACCGCGTCCCGGGCTCGGCCATCAGATCGAATCCGGCAAACCTCGGCAGCGCATCCACGGGCCGTATGCACGGATCAAACACGGGTTCCTCGTCGCCCTCGTCCGGGCGCACGCTCCCCATGTGCGCCATCAGCTGCCGGACGGTCACCGGCCACGGCTTCTCCGGAAAGTCCGGCACATAGCGCCGGATGTCGGCATCCAGATCGATCGCACCTTCATCGCTGAGCACACCGAGGGCGGCCGACGTCATCATCATCGACGCCGTGCCGATCCGGAACTGCGTCTCGACGGTCACCGGCAGCTGTTCCTCGATGTTGGCCCATCCGAATGCTTCGGCCCACACCAGTTCACCCGCGACGCCCACCGCCACGGACGCACCAGGCAGGTTCTGCTCGACGACGCTGTCACGTGTCAGCCGTCGTGCCTCCGTAATTGCGGACTCCCACGGCCCTGTCGGCGCTGCCGCGACCTCCGACGGCAATTCGGCCACACTCCGGTGAATCGGAACCGTCGTCGCACTCACGAAACCCCAGAGGCCCAGCACAAAGGCGGGGATCAATCCGATCCCGACCAACGCCAGCAACGCCCACGTCTGCCATCGCCGCATGGCCATCACTGCCCCCTCGCCGCTGACCATTCACGCGCGACCGGCGGCAGCATCCGCCGGCACGCGCGGACGATGACCGTCCAGCGGAACGTCGCCCGCTCATCTGTCTCGCGCCATCGGAATCCGTATGCCGCGCGCACCGACGCGGGCAACGTCCCGAAGGTCAGCGCCTGCGCCGCGCGAAAGAGTGGCCACGCGGCGTACCAGTGCGGCGGATACAGCAGCGCCCGCGCAAGGGACCGGCTGGTCTCTCCGACGACCAGCGTGCCCTCGGTCAGCGCGCGCGCCATCGCCTCCTCCAGTTCGGCGACCGTGCGCGGCAACGACCCGTCGGGCAGGCCCATCAGTGGCTCCATGATCGCGGCTTCCGCCACATACAGGTCGCGTTCCCGCGCGCTCAGTGGCCCCACCAGCCGTTCGTAGGTCGCCAGGATCGAATCCACCAGCGTGAGATGCACCCACCGCTGGGCGTCCTGGTCGTGCGCCGAGTACGGCCCGAGTGGTCCCACCCCCTGCACGTGGTCGTGAATCCCGTGAATCCGCGCCGCAGCCATGGTCATTTGCCGAGTATCCCCAAATGTCAGCGACACCATCGCGCCGACCGTGGACCGCAGCCGGCTGATACCGGCTCGAAGGCTGCCCCGAAACCCGCTGTGACGGTCGACACCGGCCGCAATGGTGGGATGCGCCAGTTGCAGCAGGATGGCCCGCGCCCATCCCAGCAGGACCACCATTTCGCGATTCACTTTCCAGGTAATGCTGCCCGGCCCCGGGCGCACACGGCCGGAGCGAACCAGGCGTTCACAGACCACACGATGATGACGTTCGGGATTCATCACCCAGATTCAACGACAACGACCCCGCAAAAGTGGTCAGCGTGATGTGAGCATCAGGTGAGATTGGAATGACGACGGAGACCCCAGGCCAGGCCGAGCCCGAACGTCGCGGATTCCCCGACGGCCAGGATGGCTCCTGAGACGGCTCCGAATTCGGGTTCACCCAACAGACGTCCGAGGGGCGCGAGGGTCGCTGGAGACCCGGCGACCGCCTGAGCGAGTTGATGGATCGTGCCACCGACCAGCGGATGCCCGAAGGCGGTCAGTAGCAGTCCACTCAGCCCGCAGGTGGTGGCGACCAGTGCCAGGCGACGGCCCGAGTGTGCACCGCCTGCCGCGAGGCCAAGTCCTGCGGCGGCACCAAGGACAGCCCCCTGAATTCCCCCTTCAAACGGCACCTGCAATCCGAACAACGCTGCGCCCGCCCACCGCGCCAGCCACTGTGTCGTGAGCCCGACCGTTGCCCCGCCGATCGCGCCTCCAAAGGCCCACGCCGCGGGCGCCGGCCAGCCCAGCCTGGCGCCGATCGCGCTGATGCCGACCGCGACGCCGGCGGCGCCCAGGCCACCACACACCGCGCCGAGGACTGCGAGCACCGGCGCCATGACCACGGGCGCCTGGCTGCCGGGGCCCACCACCAGCAGCGCGCCTCCCAAGGCGCCAGCCACGACACCGGCGGCCACACCGCCGATCGCGGCGTCCTGCCACAGGGGGACGGCGCTGCGCGGGGCGCTGGGGACCGGCGCCGGTGCTGCCGCGGCCGTCACGCTGGCGGTCTCGCCGTCCGGCTCCGCGGCCTCCACCACCACGCCGGGAAGCACGAACTGATAGCCGTGCCGTGACACCGTCCGGATGAACCGGGGCTCACGTGAGTCATCACCCAGCGTCCGCCGCAACGTGCGCACCGCCTGGCTCAACGCGCTCTCCGACACGGCGACGTCCTGCCAGACACGTTCGAAGATTTCCCGACGGTGAACGGCTTCATGCCGGCGTTCAATCAGCAGGACCAGCAGGTCGAAGTACCGCGGAATGAGGGGCACTTCCTCCCCGTCGCGCCACAACATCCGTCGTCGTGGCGACAACGTGAACCGCTCGAAGCGGTAGACGACAGATGGAGATTCTCGATGCATTTGCAACAAACTATCGAATTTTCCTAGTCACACCGGACGACTACGATGGCCGGGTTGTATGTCGCTTCACATCCTATATCTGGCGGCCGGACTCGGCCTGTTGATCCTTGGCGCTGACTGGCTGGTGCGGGGCGCGTCCCGTCTGGCGCTGCGCCTGGGTCTGTCTCCCCTGCTCATCGGCCTCACCGTGGTCGCCTTTGGCACCAGCGCGCCGGAGCTGGCCGTCAGTGTGCAGTCGGCGTTTGCGGGCGCGGCCGGCATGGCCGTGGGCAATGTCGTCGGCAGCAACATCTTCAACGTACTGGTGGTCCTGGGCGCGTCGGCGCTGATCACGCCGCTGGTCGTGCAGCAGCAGCTCGTCAGGGTGGACGTGCCGCTGCTGTGTGTGGTGTCTGCGGTGTTCTGGGCGATGGCCGCCGATGGCCGCCTGAGCACCCTCGACGGCGTCTTCCTGTTCGTCGGCGTCGTGGCCTACACGGTATTCGCCGTGCGGAACGGCCGGTCGGACACACCTGCCGTCGAGGAGGAGTACGACGTGAAATTCGGCAACGGCGCGGCGACGGCCGGCCTTGCGCTGCAACTGGGCCTCATTGTCGCGGGCCTGGCGGCGCTGGTCGCCGGCGCGCACTGGCTGGTGGAAGGCGCCACGGGCATTGCGCGCGCCTTTAACATCAGCGAGACGGTCATCGGCCTGACCATCGTGGCGGGCGGGACCAGCTTGCCGGAAGTCGCGACGTCCATCGTGGCGGCCATCCGGGGTGAACGGGACATCGCCGTCGGCAACGTGGTCGGCAGCAGCCTGTTCAACCTGCTGGCGATTGCGGGACTGGCCGCCATCATCGCACCCGGAGGCCTCGAGGTGCCCGCCGCGATCGTGCGCTTCGACATCCCGGTGATGCTCGCAGTCGCGGTGGCGTGCCTGCCCATCTTTGCGGCCGGGCATCTGATCGCGCGCTGGCATGGCGCGCTGTTTCTGGTGTATTACCTCGCGTACCTTGCGTACCTGCTGATGGATGCGACCGGGCACGACGCCCTGCCCGCCTACAGCAGCATGATGAGCGCCTTTGTCTTGCCGCTCACCGCCATCACCCTTGTGGTGCTCTGGTGGCGGGCCCCTCGTGCCAGGAGAGCCTCATGATTGCCCGCGCCGTTGCCACACTCCAGGAGTTCCTCAAGCTCGAAGCGGCCGGCGGGCTGCTGCTGATGGGCGCCGCCACGTTGGCCATGATCGTGGCCAACTCGCCGCTCGGGCCGATGTATCAGGACGCGCTCGCCGTCCCGTTCGAGATCCGTCTGGGCACGCTCGGCCTCGCCAAACCGCTGGTGCTGTGGATCAACGACGGCCTGATGGCGATCTTCTTCCTGCTCGTTGGCATGGAGTTAAAACGCGAAGCCGTGGAGGGACACCTGTCGAGTGTGCGTGAAGCCACGCTGCCCGCGTTCGCGGCCCTGGGCGGCATGTTGTTCCCTGCGCTGTGTTTTGCAGCGATCAACGCCGGCGATCCGCAGGCCATGCGCGGGTGGGCGATTCCTGCGGCCACCGACATCGCCTTTGCCCTTGGCGTCATGGCGCTGCTTGGTCCTCGTGTGCCTGCTGCGCTCAAGGCGTTCCTGCTCAGCATCGCCATCATCGATGACCTGGGCGCGATCGTGATCATCGCCCTCTTCTACACGGCGGAACTGTCGACCACCGCGCTGGCGGTGGCCGCCATCTGCGTCGCCGGCCTGGCGGTGCTCAACCGGCGCGGCGTGACGCGCCCGGCGGCGTATTTCCTGCTCGGGGTGCCGCTCTGGGTCGCCGTGCTCAAGTCCGGCGTACACGCGACGCTTGCCGGTGTCGTGCTCGCGTGGTTCATTCCGATTCGTGGCGGCGCGGAAGGCGAATCGCCCCTCAAGTCACTCGAACACGCCCTGCATCCGTGGGTCGCCTTCGGCGTGCTGCCGGTGTTCGCGTTTGCCAACGCCGGCGTCCCCGTGCTTGGACTCTCGTTCGCCGATCTCGTGCAGCCGGTGCCGCTCGGCATCATGGCCGGCCTCTTCATCGGCAAACAGACCGGCATCATGGCGATGAGCTGGCTGGCGGTCCGTCTCGGAGTGGCGCGGCTGGCCACCGGGTTGCGCTGGTCCCAGATCTATGGCGTGGCGCTGCTCTGCGGCGTGGGCTTCACCATGAGCCTCTTTGTGGCATCCCTGGCGTATGGCACCGACGTGCCACAAGGCGGGCTGGATCGACTGGGCATTTTGACAGGGTCACTATTGTCTGGAGTCGCGGGTTACCTGGTGCTGCGAAGAACGAGGTAAATCCTCTGGCATGCACCGTGCATCGTAGGCCTCGATTGTCATTCGCGCGACTGCGCTGGAGGTCACCGATGTCGTTTGCCACCGCCGCTCTGTTGAGCGCCGCACTTGTGTTCACGCCCGTCTTGACGGACGCGCAGAGCAAGGAAACTGAGCGCCTGCGCGAGGCCGGAACCGTGCTGACGGAAATCCTGAACGCGCCGGAGAACGTCCCGGAGGACATCCTCGCCAAGGCCCACTGCGTCATTGTCATTCCCTCGCTGACGAAGATTGCGTTTGGTGTCGGCGGCAGTTACGGCCGTGGAGCCATGGTGTGCCGGCAGGGGCCGGACTTCTCCGGCGCCTGGGGCGCGCCGGCGATGATGGCCATCGAAGGCGGCTCGTTCGGATTCCAGCTGGGCGCCGAGGCCACTGACCTCGTGCTCGTGGTGATGAATCCCAAGGGCGCCACCGCGATCCTGAACGGCACCGCCAAGCTGGGTGTGCAGGCGACGGTCGCAGCCGGTCCGAAGGGACGACACGCTGAGGCGGCGACCGATGTCACGATGCGCGCCGAGATCCTCAGCTACTCCCGCTCACGCGGCCTGTTTGCCGGCATCTCGCTGGAAGGCACGTCGCTGCGCCCCGACGATGGCGCCAACGAAAAGGTCTACGGCGAGGCGATGACCGTGCGCGAAATTATCCAGGGCCTGACCGTGACCACACCCGAAGCGGGGCGCGGTCTTGTGCAGACGCTGAAGGCGCACACACCCGAGCGGCTGCGGTAGCCGCCCGGTGTCTGTGGCTCACCGCCCGCCGATGCGGTATTCGTGCGGCGGCTCCGCGCCGAGCAGGTGCGTCACGAAGTAGTCCCAGCGCCGGCGCATCATGTAGTTGTTGTCGGTGCCGAACCCGTGGCGCTGATGCGGCAGCACGATCAGGTCGAAGTCCTTGTTCGCCTTGATGAGTGCATCCACCACGAGGTAGGTGTTGTAGATCGGCACGTTGTTGTCCATCGCCCCGTGCGCCAGCAGTAACTTCCCCTTGAGATTGCCGGCGACCAGCTGGTTGGCCTGGGACGCGTACGAGTCGGTGCCGCTCTGTGTCGTCAGCAGCCCCTGGAAGCGTTCACCCCAGTCGTCTTCGTAGTTGCGGTTGTCGTGATTGCCGGCCTGTGACACGCCGACCTTGAAGAAGTCCGGGTGCCGGAACATTGCCGACGCGGTTGCGAATCCGCCGCCGGAGTGCCCCCAGATCCCGGCGCGGTTGATGTCGATGTAACGATGACGCGCTGCCAGTTCACGCATGCCGGCAATCTGGTCGGGAATCGTGTTGTCGGCCATGTTGCCGTAGTAGGCGTCGGCAAACGCCTTGGACCGCCACTCGGTGCCCATCCCATCGATGGCGACCACCACAAAGCCGAGTTCGGCGAGCGCCTGGTGATCGCTGCGGGCTGCCGAAAAACTGCGGCTGCCGACACTGCTGCCCCACGGCCCCGGATAGATGTAGTTGACGATCGGATACTTGTTCGCCTCATCCAGGGTCGTCGGGGTGAACATCAGTCCGTAGAGATCGGTCTTGCCGTCCCGGGCCTTGACGATGATCGGTGTCGGCGGCTTCCACCCGGCAGCCACCAATCGCGAGATGTCGGCGCGCTCAAGGTCCATCACCTTCTCGCCGTTGGCCCGCCGCAACACGGATACCGGCGGCTCGACCGGTGTGGACCACGTGTCCACGAAATACGCGCCGTCGGGCGAGAACTCCACGGAGTGATGGGCGTTGTCGGGTGTCAGCAGCGTGAGTCCAGTGCCATCGAACTTCACGCGATACGCGTGTTGAAAGTAGGGATCACGCCCGGGTTCCCGTCCCACCGCCGTGAAGTAGATCGTCTGCGCCGCTTCGTCCACTCGTTCGACGCTGGCCACATTCCAGTCACCGCTGGTGACCTGACGCTTCAACGCGCCGGTGTCGAGGTCGTACAGATACAGGTGGCCCCAGTTGCTCCGCTGCGACCACCAGAGCACCTGACGCGTCGCCGGCAGGACACGCCAGTTCTCCTCGCCCACCGCGGCAAGGCCGGACTGGAACTGCGTGGGCACCTTCTCGGTGAACAATGTCCGCACTTCCCCATTGGTGCTGTCGGCCACCCGGAACGTGGCTTCCTTGTGGTCGCGAGAGGAAGACACAAAACCGGTGTAACGGCCATCGCCGAACCATTCGAGGTCGAGCAGGCGTGTGCCGTCCGCAATGTGATCGCTGATGGTGGACCGATGCTGATCGGGCGGCATCAGCAGACGTGTGACCGTGCCGGTCTCGACGTCAACGATCACGCGATGAATGCGGAAGATCTCTGTGTCTTCAGGCAGCGGGTACTTCCATGTCTCGAGCCGCGGAGCGCCCACATTGGTGGTCACCAGATACATGTCGCTGACGCCCCGGCTGTCATGCTGGAAGGTCGCGATCTTCTTCGAGTCGGGCGACCACGACACCACGGGCGCATCGCTCCTGATCCATCCGGCGTTGTTGGTGGCGTAGCCAAAGTGCTCGACGCCATCGGTGGTCAACTGCCGGTCCTGCCCGGTGCGCAGGTCCCGCACCCAGAGGTTGTGCTCGCGAATGAAGGCGGCCCGTGAACCGTCGGGAGATGTCACCGAGTTGGGCGGTGTCCGTGCCGCAGCCGCCGGTTCGGTGGTCTGAGGCAGTTCCGTCATCCGCCGCGTGCCCTGCGCGGGGTCCACGATGACCTGCCGCGGACCGTCGGGGGTCGTCACCCGATACCGCAGTTGTCCGTCGTTCTGCCACGTGAATCCACTGGCGACGCCGGTGACGAGTGGTGTGACGTTGGGCGCGAGAAACTTCTCGGCGCGGGCGTAGTCCTCGGCGGTCAGTCGCGGTTGTTGCGCTGAGACACTGACAGCCAGCAGCACGGTGAGAGGCAGGGCAAGACGCATGCTTCTACCCTACCCGAAATCCCGTGCACCTCCAGTCGTCGGGGCCTGCAGGCGCTGCAGGGCCTCGCGCGGCGCGGGCCATGCCGGATCGAGCGCAATGGCCTGCTCAAACGACTGCGCCGCCTCGACCAGACGCTGCTGGGTGACCAGCAGACGTCCGTACAGGTCGTGGACCGCCGGATGCGCCGGCAGCCGCGTACGGGCGGCAGCCACAAGGGCCAGGGCGTCCGGAGTTCGGCCGCTGTTGACCAACGCGGAGGCGAGGCCCGCCAGGGCCGGGATGTCATCGGGCCGCTGAGCTAGGTAGTGACGATAGTGAATCGCCGCATGGCCAAACCAGCCCCACTGGCTGAGGCTCTCGGCAAGGCCGCGCACCGCGGCCAACCGCGCAGGCGTCCACTCGGTCGGCACAGGCGGCTCAGGCCAGTCGTCCACCCAGTAGACCCGGATGGTGCGGCCAATGGTCGCCTGCGGCGTCATCCGCGTAAAGCCGCGCAGAAACAGTCGCCAGCGTCTCGGCAGATACACTCCGCTTTGCATCGTCGCGCTGATGGCGACGTAGCCCGGTAACTCCGGACGTTGCCCGGCCGTGCCGAGCCCCGAGCCCGGCAACGGCGTCCACTCGATGCCGTAATACGCCGGGTCGGAGGTGCCGAAGTAGGCGAGGTTGATGTGCCTGACGCCCTGCGCGTCCATCCATGTCTTGAGAGCCTTGAGGTCCTGCCCCCAGTCCAGATTCGAATCAGCGAGATACGCGCCGCCGTTGCGTGCGCCGCCCACCGCGGCGGAGAAATACGCCAGGTGATGCGGATGTGCACGCCCCACTTGCACGGCCCAGAAGACCGCGCCGGCCGCCAGCGCCCAACGCGCCCACCGATGGGGCGACGCCAGGATGATCGCCACGACGCGGCCAAGCGCCAGCAGCAGGAACGGGTACAGCGGCAGGATGTGCCGGACGCCGATGTTGATGCCTGACGTCACGGCCGCCGCGCCAATGATGCACACCGGCACGAGCACGAACCACGGATCGAGCTGTGTGCGCGGTCGTCGAATGGCAGTCAGCACGGTCGCACCGATGCCTGCCGTGGCAAGCAGCACCAGCACAAGCGGCGACTTCACCAGGAACGCGATCGGAAAGTAGTACCACCATCCGGAGTCGCTGTAACTGCCGGCCAGGTACGCGGGAATCTGCACCACCGATGAGTCGGCCAGCAGCGCACCGTGCGTAAACGCATTGGGCAGCAGATGATGCCGATCGACCCACATCGCCACACCGAGCCATTCGCCAACGTGCTGCTGAACGGCGGGCACACGATCGGCATGAAACAGCCAGGTGGACGTCGCGCTGGGCGCAAATCGAAAGCCGTACGCCGCCCACACGACCAGCCAGGTCATTACGGCCACCGCGACCAGCGCGCCGCCCGCCTGGCGCCACCGCACCGGCGACGCTGAACTCCACGCGGCCAGGCCGAACAACACACACAACATCGGCGCCAGCAACACGCCGGAGAACTTCGTCGCCACGGCGGCACCGGTCGCCAGCCCAACGGCGACCACCCATGCCAGCGACGGCTGATGCACGAACCTCCAGGCGGCATAGACCGCGGCGGTCATCGCCAGTGTGACCGGCACGTCCGTGGTGACCAGCGCCGAGTGTGCGAGCAGCGACGGTGTCAGGACGAAGGCCGCCAGCACGGTGACCGCGGCGATGTCTCCACTCCACTGACGACTCCAGCGGTACAGCAGCAGGCCGAGCGCGATGCCGAGGACCACCATCATGGCGCGCGCGGCGTACAGGAGGCGGTCGCCGTCGTTGTCGGAGAACATGAACTGCCGCGACGCCTCGGTATTCCGCTGCAGCCAGTCACGTCCGCGCATCGCGTCGATCTGTTCGAGCCCCAACTCGGGTTCATCAACGATGAGCAGCGGCAGAGCCGCCCACATCCGCGCCAGCGGTGGATGTGTGGGATCCACACGAAAGTCCCCCGCCTGCACGGCGGCATAACCGGCCAGCAGGTGCAGCGGCTCATCAAACGTGGCGGACTTCTGCGTGTAGCTGTGGACCGTCAGCCCTGCAAACGCGGCCACACACACCACCAGCGCCGCACGCCGCAGGTTCCTGGGCATCGTGACAGGTTGTCAACGATGACGCGCTGGGACGGGCGATGCAATCGGTCGAGTCCGGGAGTCTGGACGTGCACACCCTCACCCGTTTGCCGGACTGACGTCACGGTCACACCGTGATACGAGTGTCCAGATGTTCCATCTGATCGACCTCCGCATCGCGCTTCGCGCCTTGTCCAGTCACCGCCTGCGCACAAGCCTGACGACGCTTGGATTGAGCATTGGGATTGCCGCCGTCATGGTGACGGTCGCGATGGGCCAGGGGGCCAGCGCGCAGGTGGAAGAACAACTGGATGCGCTGGGCGAAGACTTCGTCTGGGTGCAGGGCGGCGCCTCGCGCGAGTTTGGCGCCCGAGGCGGTTGGGGCTCACGCCGGACGCTGTATCCCGAAGACATCACGGCCATCACGACGTACGCCACGGCCGTTGAGGCCTGTTCCCCTGTGGTCACCGGTCGCGAACAGGTCATTGCCGCGGGGAACAACTGGAACACGCGATACCAGGGTGTCGCTCCGGACTTTCTCGGCATTCGCCAGTGGCCGCTGGTCGCCGGCGCCAACTTCACCGATCGCGACGTCGACGCGATGAGCCGCGTCCTCATCCTTGGCGGCACGGTGGCTGAACGTCTCTTCGGCACGACCAACCCGGTCGGGCAACACGTGCGCATGGGACGGTTCTCCTATGCGGTCATCGGCGTGCTGCAGACACGTGGCGTCGGTCGGGGCGGCCTCAATCTCGATGACATGGTGCTGCTGCCGTACACCACCGCACAGCGACGGGTGAAGGGCATCACATGGGTGGACGAGATCATGTGTTCGGCGGTGGACCCGCTCGACATGCCGCGCGTGGAAGACCAGATTGCATGGGCGTTGCGGCTGTCGCACGGCATCGGCCCCGATGACACGGACGACTTTCAGTTGCGCAGCCCGATCGAATCCCTGCAACTGCGCGTCGAGTCCATGCAGACACTCACGATGATGATCGGCGGCGTCGCGGCCATCTCACTGCTGGTGGGCGGCATCGGCATCATGAACATCATGCTGGTGTCGGTCGCCGAGCGCACGCGCGAGATCGGTGTGCGCCTCGCGACAGGCGCCCGCATGCGGGACATCCGGCGTCAATTCCTGGCCGAGGCCGTGTCGCTGGGGTGCCTGGGCGGGCTGACCGGGGTCATCGTCGGCATCCTCGGCATGCTCGTGCTCGAGCGGCTGGCGGGATGGCCGATGGTGCTGTCGCCGGACGCGATGCTGGTGGCTGTGGGGTTTTCGATGGCGGCTGGTGTGGTGTTCGGCTACTACCCGGCGCTGCACGCCTCGGCACTGGATCCGATCGAGGCGTTGCGGACGGAGGCGTAACCGCCTCCGTCCCTGTTCAGCGAATCACGAGCCAGACCGAGCCGCGCCCGCCGGTGGCGTAGACACCGTTGGCTTTGTCGTGCGTGAGATCGCCCTGCAGGCGCAGGCTCACGCGGCCCGCGCCGCGGATGTTGACACCCACACCACCGAGCAGTGCAGGCCCGGAGACGCCGTTGCGAATCAGGACGCCGCCCAGCGCGTGCACATACATACCCACGCGCCCGCTGCCGGGCAGCCGCAGTGTCGGGCCGGCCAGCGCGCGCCAGTCGTTGTGTCCGTCGCGACGGGTCACTGACGCTTCGGCCTCAAGCGCCAGGGCGCCGGAACCAACCTGGGCGGCGAGTCCGCCGCCGATGCCTGCCTTGGAGCCGTCGCGTGGGGCAATCCATCCCCCCACGGCCACGCCGGCGCGTGGGGGCTGTGCCTGTTGCGCCGACGCGCTGCCCGCGAACAGAACGGAGAGCAGCGCCCCGGTCAACAGTGATCGAGACATCACGTCGGGACTTACTTGATCTCGTACGTGCCGTCGGGCAGACGTTCCGTGCGGTGCGCGGTGTGGCACGTGCGGCAGCTGCCGGAGAGCACACCGGCGGCAGCGGTCGCAGCCGCGGCGTCACCCGCCTTGGCCGCCGCGGTCAGGTCATTGATTGCCTTGACGACGTCGTTGGCGACCTTCGTACCGACTTCGGCATTCCTCGGTCCCCAGAACTTCGCGATGGTTTCGGCGTGCGGCTTCCACTCCGCCGCGACCGCGCCGAGCGCCGCCAGGTCTTTTGTTTCTGCAGCCATCAGGGGCCGCAGCTTGCCGTTGGCCGTGTTGAACGCTTTCATCGCGGCGACATGCTCCGGCGTGGGCTTTTCATTCGCCTTCACGACTCCCACACCCACCACCAGCGCCAGCCCCACCGTCGTCACCCACGTCAGTCGTCGATCCATCGAAACACTCCTCCACCCTGGCTGGCCCAGCGCCATCCATCTGTTCGGGTGCCGAGATATTACCTGAACGTCAGCGCGGAGGCCGTAACAACATCGGCCCCACACACGCAAAGCCCTGAGGAGCCTTCACGTCGGCAAAGCGCGAACTGTCCAGATAAAACGTCACCGGCCCGGTGTCTCCGACGCGCGCGACATCAAAGGATTCAATCGCCCGCGGCGGCGGCTCTCCTTCGCCGACCCGCCGGATCGCGAGCCCCTCTCCGTTCGCACCGCGCAATGCGAGCAGGTACATTCGAGCCCGCTCCACAGCCTGCTCCAGGCCACCGCCAATCGGAATGGCCGTCTCCGGGCTTCGGCCGAAGTTCGGGTCGTCGGACACTGTGCACTGGCTGACCGGCGTCCCCTGTGAGGGTGGTGTGCGCATTGTCGTTGTCGTCGACAGCGAACTGAGCACGTTGTTCATGCCGCCAATCGAAAACGCGCCGGGCGGCATGCCCTGCCCAGGTTGCACCACGGCTCGCATGGGAATCGTCAGCGTGGTCACCATCGGCGCGCCATTCCACTTCAGGGGATCGAGCGTCCACTCGGCCATGGCTGATAACGCCTCGTCGAGCAGTTCCTCCGGTCCCCCGGCGTAATCCATGATTCGCGGCGTACCGGCAGGATCAGCAACGACCTGCAGCCTGATGGGATTGGTGTCGGGCGGCGGCGTGCTGCCGGCCGGCAACAGAATCGAACGACCTCGCACAGGACGCGCCGGAACGATCTCCACGGGCAGCGTCACCTCACGCGCCTCCCCGTCACACACACGGTCGTCGTATCGAATGCGCACGACATCCGTGCGGCGCGGCATCGCGATCCTCATCCGTTGGCCGAGGGCGTGCGCCGGCACCGTCACACCGGGCAGGGCGTCGGCCAGATCCTTATCGCGCAGGGTCTCTGCTTTGCGCGCCTCCCCGCCGTTGGCATCCACGACATCGACCTCGCGGGGGTGCACGATGCGTCCGTCACACGTCAGCGGGTACGCCACCAGCAGCAGCGACTGGCGACCAAATCCGGCGGGCAGGTTTTGCGGGTCGAGCGGCGTGCCGGCCTGCGTGGCCGCAAACGAGGCTCGTGCGGCTTGCCGGAATTGATCCCACGCCACACCGTACCGTTCGGGCTCCTGCACGGAGAGCGGTACCGGGTGCATCAGTTGACCGCTGCCCCACTCGGCCGCAAGTTGCGTCGTCTTGTCCGCGATCTCGAACGGGTCCGCAGGCGGACGGGAGAGTCCAATCGGCGCACCGCACACCAGCCCCTGCGGAGCGAGGGGTGTTGACCAGCGGTACACGTCCAGAAACACGACCAGGGGCTCCGATCGCCCCGACCAGGTCAACTCCCACTGGTCGAGAATCGTCCGGTCCGGGCCCTGCACCGAGCCTCGGCGAGTGAACCGGATGGCCTGCCCTCCCGGCCCGCGGAGTGCTTCAAGGTACTTCCGCTCGCGCGCCGCCACAGTGACCGCCCCGCCTCCCAGCCGCACGGGATTTTCCCGAGTCAGACCATAGGTCGGATCTTCGGCGACCTCACACCGAGGCACTGCGCTGTGCTCGCCCTCGGGCGCCGGCATCGCGCGCGTCGCCTGCGAGGCCACATCCCGCCGGCCATCCTCTGCCGACTCAACAGTGACACCGAGTCCCCTCGGAACACTGATGGCCGTCGGCACACCCGGTGCAGGTGCCGTCTGAGCTGCGGCCAGCATCTGACTCTGCCAGGTCACCGAGACAGCTACAAGGACCGCGCATGTTCCCAACCAGCGACTGGTCATCGTCCCTCCCTTGATTTGATGGTCAGATCAGCTTAACCCTGGTCGAGGGGATTCCAGCGAGCAGCGTTGCAGTGCGTCGCTGAGCGCCTCTCCGCTCACCGGCTTGGACAGATAGTCGTCCATGCCGGCACTCAGACAGGCCTCGCGGTCGCCCGCCATGGCGTTGGCGGTCATCGCGATGATGCGGGGCTGATGGCCTCCGGACTCACGGATGCGGCGAGTGGCCGTCAATCCATCCATATTGGGCATCTGCACGTCCATGAGCACGATGTCGTAGTTGGTGCGTGAGGCGCTCTCCACCGCGCCAAGCCCATCGTCGACCACGTCAGGCGTGTGCCCGAGGCGGCCCAACTGGTGCACGATGACCAACTGGTTGACGGGATTGTCTTCCGCCACGAGCACACGAAGGGCCGGTGACGTGCCTCCGGTCTCCGGATGGGTCGTGACAGCCGCTGACTCACTCTTCGCCGGAGTGACGTCGAGCTGGACGAGCCACTCCGCGACAAACGTCGAGCCCTGCCCCTCGCGGCTCGTGACGGTGATGGCGCCACCCATCATCTCGGCGAGTCCGCGGCTGATCGCCAGTCCAAGACCGGTGCCCCCGAAGCGGCGTGCCACCGAGGTATCGACCTGACTGAACGGGCGGAACAATCGATCCATGCGCTCGGGCGGGATGCCGATGCCGGTGTCGCGCACGGTCAGACGCAACCGTTGCACCTGGTGTCCGTCGGCGGTGTTCGCCGGGTCAGCGTCCAGTGAGACAGCGACCGAGCCGGCGGCCGTGAACTTGATCGCGTTGCCAACCAGATTGGTCGCGATTTGTCGCACACGGAACTCGTCACCCCGGCACCGCGCCGGGACCGCTGGCGCAGCCTCAAATGTCAGCGTGAGTCCTTTGCCGGCCGCCTCCGGCTGCAACATCGCCACGACGGACGACAACGCGTCGACCGGCGCGTACGGCAGCGATTCGACTCTCAGCTGACCGGCATCAAACTTCGAAAAGTCCAGGATGTCATTGATCACCGACATCAACTGGCCGCCGCTCGAGCGGATGGTCTCGACGAACATGCGCTGTTCACCGTCGAGCGGCGTATCGAGCAGCAGCGACGTCATGCCGATGACGCCGTTCATCGGCGTCCGGATTTCATGACTGACGGTCGCCAGAAAGTCGGACTTGGCCCGCGCGAGATCCTCGGCGGCGTCCCGCGCCCGCGCGAGCTCGGCGATGACACGGCGACGTTCCGTGACGTCCCGCAGTGTCACGACGCGGCCGATGGGCCGGCCGCGACGGTCCTCGAGCGGCGTGATCGAGGGCTCATAGTACCGATTCGGATCGGTAGGCGATGACAAGGTGTCGACGGCTGCGCCGCCGGCCAGGTGCTCCACCAGCGCAGGCGTGCCGGCAAACGCCACCTCGGCGCGTGCGCCAATCGAGACCGGCCCCACGATGCGATGCAACGCGGCATTGGCGTCCACGATGCGGTCCTGGCGATCGAGCACGGCGACGCCGTCCGGCAGGCTGTCCACGACGAGGCCGCGCGCCACCGGCGTCAGGTCCAGCAGCTGCGCGCGTCGAATGGCCCAGGCACATCCGAGGCCGGTCAGGGTGAAGCCGACCGGAGTGAGGTCGACAATCGGGCCGACGCCAGCCTGGTAGACCGCGTTGACCAGCGTCGGCGCCGCCGCCGACACCAGCAGGGCTGTCACCTGTCGGCGATAAATCCGGGGCGATGACCAGAACGCACTGAGGATGACACCCGCGCCTGCCGCCAGGAACGAGTAGGCGTACACGACGTTGCCGATGCCCGCCGGGCCGTATGTGAGTTGCAGGACCAACCAGCGGCCGTCGCGAATGGTGGTGACCTGCTCGTACACCAGGTGGTGCCATGGATCCGTCAGCACCAACACAAAGAGGATGGCAGGAACCACGCCGAGCGTCGCCAGCGTGCCGCTCGTCAGCCATTCATCCCGTCCGGTGAACTGCAGCGCGAACACGAACCACGCGAGTGGCGCGAACAACACCCCGATGTACACGAATGGTGCAAACGCCAGCTGGACGGACTGCGACGTCGACGCCAGTTCTGCGGCGTACGCGGCCGACCACACGGCAATCGACACCATCAGGGCGGCGCATGTCCGCGCCCCGGCCGCCGGCAGCCGCCACAACGTTCGGGCTACCCCTGCGGTGATCCCAGCCGTCGCGAGGTAGACGAACGTAAACGGGTGCCACTGCACATGGGGATGATACGCCCGGCCAACCTTTTCCCTGCACGCCCCGTCTGATGTCGCTAGCAATGCTAGGAAGAACCCTCGAGGCCCCTGACCATGCCGACCAAGACTGCTCTCGGAGAAACCGAACACCATGTACTGCTTGCGGCCGTCCGTCTGGGCGCGAAGGCCGACACCGTGGCCATCGTGCGGGAGCTGGAGGCACGCGCCGGGCGGGATGTGGCGCCGGCCGCCGTCTACATCGCACTGCGTCGGCTCGAGGAGCACAGGCTTGTGCGGTCGAAACTCATCACGCGCGACGGTGAGACGCGCACCCGACGTACGTTCGACGTGACGTCGGCCGGACGCGACGTGCTCCGCACCTCGCGAGAACGACTCCTTCGCCTGTGGGAGGGTCTCGACCCGCTGTGGAGGGCGCGATGATCCTGTTCCGCCTGATTCCACGCGCCGAACGCGAACACGTGCAGCCGGACATGCGCGAGTTGTATGCCTTGCGCCGCCAACGATCAGGGCGTCTGCGCTCCGCGCTCTGGTTGTGGTGGCACAGCACCTGGATCGTCGCGACCTACTGGCGCGACCGGTGGCGCACCGGGGGGATCGTGCGCGGCCTGGGCATGGACATCCGGCATGTCGCGCGTGGTCTGCGCGCCAGTCGCGGATTTACGGCGGTTGCCGTCTTGTCGCTGGCAATAGGCATTGGCGCCAACGCGGCCATCTTCAGTGTGATCCGCACGCTGCTGCTCGATGACATGACCGTTCCGGCGCCGGAGCAGTTGCGCCTTCTGTGGTGGCACCATCCTGCCGAGTTGAAGGTCGGCGGCATGATGTCGAGCGGCGGCACCGACCCGGCCACCGGTCTGCAGATGCGCAGCAACTACAACTTCCCGATGGTCAAGTCGCTGCGCGACGCCTCCCCCGCCGGTGTCGATCTGTTCGCGTTCAATTTCCTGCTGAATCTCAACGTCTCGTTTGATGAACGGCCGGCGACCCTTGCGGGAGGCCTGGCTGCCGAACCCGGCTATTTCAGTGTCATGAAGCCGGGTCTCCATCTCGGTCGCGGCATCACCGACGCGGACAATCAGCCGGGCGCGGCGCCGGTGGTGGTGTTGAGTTACCCGATGTTCATGCGGGTCTACGGCGGCGACCCCACAGCCCTGGGCGAGGTGTTGCGCGTCAACGGGTTGCCGGCCGAGATCATCGGCGTGACCGCGCCTGACTTCCTCGGCATTTCAAAAGGCGGTTTCTTTCCACAGACCGAGATCACTGTGCCGCTCCAGCTCGTCCCGCGCATTCAACCGGCATGGGAACAGTCGGCGCCGCTGTTCAGCCCGCAAGCGCCGCACTGGTTACGTGTGATGGTGCGGGTGACCGACCCGCGGATGGAAGCCTCGCTGCAGGAACGCTGGGTGGCAGCGCTGCAACCGCACATCCAGGCACTGGTGCCCGGCGAGGTCCGCGTGTCGCAGCTGTTCCTGCGTGACGGCCGTCGGGGCCTCGACCAGACGTCGGCCGACACCCGCCGTCTGCTCTACGTGCTGATGGGCGTGGTCGGCATCGTGCTGTTGCTGGCGTGCGTCAACCTGGCCTCGATGATGCTGGCGCGCGGGGCGACTCGTCAGCGCGAATGGCACGTACGTCGCGCGCTCGGCGCTGGACGCTGGCGGCTCATTCGAGCGCAACTCGTGGAAGGCGCCATCCTCGCGATCGCCGGTGCCACCGCCGGCCTCCTGTTGACGTTCTGGGGGCGGGCCATACTGACCAACCTGCTCACTGCGGGACTTGGCACCGCGCCAATGTCCCGGCAACCACTTGAGGTCTCGGTGGATGGCTGGCTGATCGGAGGCACACTCCTGCTGGCGGGCCTGGTGGCCATCCTCTTCAGCCTGATCCCCGCATGGCGGCTGACTCGCCTGGCCACGCACGACCTGCGCACGCGCGTGGTCGGTGCCGGTTCCCCACGCCAGGCGATGGGCCGCAGTCTTGTTGCCGTGCAGATTGCGATGACGGTCCCGCTCCTGGTGTGCGCCGTGTTGTTCCTGCGCACCATCGCGAACCTCGGCGCCATCGATCTGGGTTTCGACCCTACGGGCATCGCCTACTTCAGGGTGAATCCCGCCCCGATCGCTGACGGTCCGGACGCGCAAGCCCGCGTCTTCGAGCAGCTGCTGGAGGAAGTCCGACGTGTGCCCGGCGTCGCGGCTGCCACGCTGATGGAAAACGCGCTATTGAGCGGCATCGTCTCGAACAACAGCGTTGACCGCAACGGCACGGCTGTCTCCCTGTGGATCAATGCCGTTGGCCCCGACTTCCTGAACGTCGTCGACCTGCGCTTGCTCGCCGGTCGCATGCCCGGACACCAGGATGGCCCCGGGCGTCCGCGAATCGGCGTGGTCAACCAGGCCGCAGCAAAGGCACTCTTCGACGACCAGTCTCCGATTGGCCGGACCGTCACCCTTGGTTCGACCACATTTGAAATCGTCGGCATGGTGAGCGACGCGTTGTACGACCGCCCACGGGCTGGTGTCAGGCCGACGCTGTATCCCTCTGCGCTGCAGCGCGGCGGTTTTGGCGGTCACTTCGTCACCGTGCGCACCTCATTGCCGCCGGCCCGGATCGAGCCGGCCCTTCGAGCCGCCGTTGAACGCATCAGCAGGGACCTCCCTGTGCCCGAAATCAAGACCCAGCAACAGCAGGTGCGTGAGATGACGATGCGTGAGCGTGTGTTTGCGCAGATGCTGACCGTGTTCGGCGCGTTTGCGTTGCTGCTGGCGTGTATCGGCTTGCACGGCGTCACGGCCTATTCCGTAGCGCAGCGGACCAATGAGATCGGTGTGCGCATGGCGTTGGGCGCGCAGTCGGGGCAGGTGCTCTGGCTCGTGCTGCGACAGGTGACCGTGCTCGCAGCCATGGGCCTTGCTGCGGGGATTCCACTGGCGCTGTGGGTGGCGCCGCTGTTCAGCGCGCTGCTCTTCAAAGTCGCCCCTGGCGATCCTGCAGGTCTGGCCATCGGCGCCCTCGTGATGCTGGCCGTGGCGCTTGCCGCAGGTTTTCTGCCCGCCCGACGAGCCGCCCGCCTCGATCCTCTCAAGGCGTTGCGCATGGAGTGAGCGTCCCCACGCGGGGCGGACTATTCGTCTCGCAGCGCCTCGATCGGCTGAATGGCCAGCCCACGACGGGCGGGCCCGACGGCCGCCAGCACGCCGACCAGCAGCATGATCGCAATCACGACAGGAAGGATCACCATCTGCTGCGCATCCAGCGCCCCCTCCTGAAGCACGGCCTGAAGTCCGAACGACAGGACGAGCCCGAACACGGCCCCTCCACCCAGCTGCGCAGCCACGCGCGCGAAGATCCCGAGCAGCAGACGTTGCCGGTCAGCGCCCAGCGCGGCCCGGATGCCGATCTCGCGACGCCGGCGCGTCACCGTGAACGACATCAACGCGTAAATCCCGGCTGCAGACAGGACGATGACGCTGATCATCGCCGTACCGACGGTCGTGCCGATCAGGCGGAAGAGTCCCTGCTCCCGTCTGACCGTCATCGCCCCGGTCGAGATGTTGCGAATCTGAAGGTTCGGGTGCGTCGCAGCGCTGATGCTCCGGAGTTCGTCCGCGAACAACTCCGCTTCCATGTGGCGGACGCGCACAGCCACAACCGCCGGGCTGAGCGCGCGCAGGTCCGCAGGATGATACAGGCGCGCAACGGGCACGGCGGCATTCACCGGAAAGTCCGCGACAACCCCCACCACTTCCGCCCACCGCTCCATCGCGACGTTGTCCACGATGGCTTCCCGGCTCCGCCCGACGTACCGCACCCGACGCCCCAGCGGATTCGTGGTGCCGAACACGGACTCCGCCAGCGTGCGATTGATGATCACGGTGTCGGTGCCTGGGTCAGACTTGGAGAAGCCGCGACCCAGCAACACGGGCACGTCATACGTGGCCAGGAAGTTAGGTGACACCCGGTTGTACCGCACCAGTCGACCTGCCTTGGTGCCATCAACGATGTTGTAGTCCACCAGATCGGGCGGTGGGTCGATGCCCGCGGCGTCCAGGACCATGGCCAACTCGTGACCGGCCGGCACGGCAGAAAAGGTGACGTCGTGCACCGACGCGTGCTCAGCCAGGCGTCCGGCCAGCGCATCGGCCGCTGCGGCGTATTGCGACACAAATGTGGCGTCGCCGCTCGGCGACGGCGCCTCAAGTGATCGGTCCATCGCCAACGCGGCCGTGAGGATCTCGCGACTGGCAAAACCAGAGTCACCGGATCGCAGACGGAGGCCATCCCACGCGTAAAACAGTGCGGCCGGCAGAAGTGCCACCGTGATGCCCACCTGCGCCACGATGAGGGTGGTCCACACGCGTCCCATCTGCATGCGCGAGCCCCCGCCGGCCGACAGCGCCTGCAGGCGCACACGCACGTCCACGGCGGTGATCTTCAGCGCCGGCAAAACGCCGACGATGGCGGCGACCGCCAGGGTGAGCCCCAGTGCGTACGCGATACCCATCGTCGACAGTTCAAAACGCATCCAGAACGGCAGGCGGCCACCAGTCACCGCCAGCACGGCCGACTCGAGCCACGGCAGCGCGGCGGACACCAGCAGCACACCCGCAGCCCCTGCCACCCCTGCCAGCATCAACGCCTCGAAGCACAACTGGATGACAATGCGACCCCGGCTCGCGCCCAGTGCACCGCGCACCGCGATCTCAGCCTGTCGTGTCGCGGTCCTTGCATACACGAGGATCGCCACGTTCACGGCAATCAGGGTCAGGAGCAGGATCAGCGCAAACTGGATCGCGCGCATGGCCAGCGCGTTGTCAGGATCGTCGAGGTCGTTGAACACGTATGCGTACGGCACCACACGTGGCCGCAGGTGCGTGTGTGTCTCCGGCAACGCCGCGCTCGCGCGCTCCCCCACCACCGTCAACTCGGCCTGTGCGGACTCGAGCGTGACCCCATCCGCGAGCCGGCCAAACACCTGCACGGATGGCCCCTGCCTCGGTCCGAATGCCGACGGTGCCACGCGCCACGGCACCCAGAAACTGTGGCTGATCGGAAACCCATATCCGTCCGGCATCACGCCGACAATGGTGTGCAGGGTGTCGCCGAGCTGCACGGTGCGCCCTACGATGTCGGGCGCTCCCTCGAACCGGCGTGTCCACTCGTGGTGCCCAATGACCACCACGTCAGCGGCCCCGGGCTGTTCGTCTTCCGGCAGCAGGTATCGGCCGCGGATGGCGTCAACGCCGGTTATCCGGAAGGCTGACGACGAGATTTCAGCAATGGTGACGGGCTCTGGAATGCCGGATGCGATCAGGTTGCGTGTGACCGACCGCGCCACACCGACGTCTTCGATGCCGTCCAACACGCGCCAGGCCGCCACGTCGTGAAGCACTCGGGATTCGCGGTTGTTCGAGGCGACATCCCGATTCAGGAGGGAGACGATCCGGTCCGAGTCCCTGAACGGGAGCCGGAGGTCCGTCAGCACTTCGACCGCGGTGAACGTGCCCAGTGCGATGGCAATCCCCACGGCCATCCCGAACACGCTGATGGCGCTCAGGCCGGGATACCGGATGAGCATCCGCCACGCGAGCAGCAGGTCGATCCGGGAGAAACGGCCCGTCCTCGCATCGTTTGTCTTCGGCGTGCGCCGGCGCTGTCCGATGCCGGCGACGACCACATCAGCCGCCGCCGACAGGGCAAAACGCAGTGCGGGCGACAGCCCTGCCCTCCGTTGCTGGTGCCACGCCTCGGCAAACGCGGCGGCCATCTCGGTGCCGTATCGCGCGCGATGGCTGGCGGGAAAGGCGCGGAGCGACAGCCGGAACAGGTGCATCACACACCACCGGATCATGGCCTGCGCCCTCCGAGGATCTTCTGCGAGACGGCGACGTCCAGCAGGGCGCGGAGCCGCTCGGATTCCGCGCGCGCGACCTCACGCCCCAGGGCGGTGCGGCGGTAGTAGCGGCGCGGCGGTCCACCACTGGTGTCCTGCCCACGTGGGGTGGACTCCTCGACGAGGCCTTCATCGACCATCCGCGCGAGCGCGGCGTACAACGTGCCGGGCAGGATCCGTTCCTGACCGTCCGTGATGGTCGAGACGGCCTGCATGATGGCGTAGCCGTGCTGCGGCTGATCACCCAGTGCGAGCAGGACCTGATACGTGGCGGGTTTGAGGGGCAGCCGTGACTGCGGGTCGCGTGTGGATCGAACCATAGTCGAAATAGACTATAGTTCGTATCGAATAGTTCCCGACTATTCGATGCGCCGCCAGGTTTGTGAACGTCCGAACAGCGAGATGCCGATGTACCCCCGCACGGTCAGCCTCGAGCCCGACGCGTCGAGCCTGAGTGTGCAGCGGTACACCTTGCCGTTCTCGGGGTCGAGGATGTCGCCACCCTTGTAATGATCGCCTGACGCCGTCAGGTTCCGGATGATGACCAACGACAGGAGGGGCTGGCCCTTGCGTTCATCCTTGCACGCGACACAGGTGTCGGGTACACCGTCACTGACCAGCAGGCGTTCGATACGTCCGAATAGCTTCCCGCCCGATTCATAGATCCGGACGAGGCTCTGCGCCTCGCCCGTGGCATCGCTGCGCGTCTCCCAGAGGCCCACCGGCGACGGCTGCGATACCGGGCCCGCGCCGGCGAGCAGCCACGCGACAAGCAGGGCCGGCAGCATCGTCGGAGGATTACCGTCCGACGGCCTTGAGTCGCTGAGCGATGGCGTCCGCGCGCTGGCGCTGCGCGTCGTTCAGGTTGGCCGTGCCCAGGTCGAGTGACTCTGGATATTGGCCGGGGAACTTGTACGCCGGATCGGTGCCGTCCTTCTGCTGGAGCAACATCTTGTAGACGCTCGGACCGGCAAAACTCGTCGCCCAGTCGAGGAACTCCCCGCTGTTGCCCTCACGCGCTCGCTCGGCGGGCACCGCATCGAGCGAAATGCTCGTGCCGGCCTGCAAGGCGCGCTGCGCACCGTAGTACACCGCGCGCAGGCCGACCATCTGCCCTTCGGCCGCCAGCAGGCTGAAGTTGGCGTCGGTCGTGAAGTCGTTGAGCGTCGGGCCGACATATGGCGCGAAGGTATCGATCTGATTCGGCGCGAGGTGCGCCCCCGTGCGTTGTGACGGGCCGTACGTCCGGAACCGCGGATACGAATGCTGCGCCAGCATCTCTTCCCAGTTGCCGCCGTAGTCAATCGTCAGCACATAGCCGGCGCTGAGCACTTCGGACGCGCCGCGAATGAACCGTTCGGCACCGGGGTTCACGTAGCTCACCAATCCGCTCGTGTCCCTGGCGAGCACCGCCGCGTACGCGTCCGCATACCGCCGCAGGTGCTCGGCCACGATCGGCATCGACGCGGCAGGCACATACAGTTCCCGGAACAACATCGCATTGGACGTATCTTCGTACACCTGCGACGTCTGGAGACTCTCAAGCAGGGTCACAAACGTCGTCTTGCTGAGGTACACGGCGCCTTCACGACGGCTGCCGAAGAAGCGGTCCTCGATCGCGCGGTCGGTGTCCTCGATGTCCTTCGCCGCGGCCTCCGGCACCAGCTTGCGGACGGCCTTCCACGTGTCTTCCGGCAGTGACGGCACGACAAATCCCACGTCCGCCGCCCCTTCCGATGACAGCAACACCTTGTGCACGCTGAATGCGTCCGGCAGTTCGTTGGAGAGGACGACGCCCTTGAGCTGGCCCTTGCCGATGGCCGTGGTCATGTCGGTGGCGTCAGCCACGCGCGCGTCGAACCGCTTGCCGAAGCGGGCATTCCGATCCCGCTGGATCTTGTTGAGGGCGGGCGACCGGTCGAAACAGATGTAGAGCACCTGGTCGGAGAACGCGCGCCAGCGCTGATCGGTCTCCGCCCTGGTCACCAGATAGTCAAGAATGGCTTCCGCCAGCGCGCCGTCGCCGGGGCCAAACTCCGCAATCGTGAACCGGTCACTCGCGTTCAGCGTACCGGCCTTGCGCATGCCGTCCCACATCGCAAACACCTGCTCGGCCACCATGTGCCCGAACAGCGGAGCCAGCACGACGGGATACGTGCGGTAGTGATCGACAAAGTCCACGCGCCCGCTCGAGTAGTACCCCACCGTCGGGTGGAACATCACGATGTCGTGGTAGTCGAAGAAACTCATGAAGTACTTCGGGACGTCCGGATGGGTGTCGGCCGGCACGGCCAGTTCGCGATGTACTTCCCAGCCGTTGCGCAGGTCGCGCGTGGGCGCCGTCGGCTGCGCCGACTGGGCCAAAAACGGGGCGGCGGCTGCCGCAAGCAGCAGTCCAACGACGGTGACAGACACAACTGTGGCAAGCCGGAACGAACGCATCCGATGAGTGTAGCGCGGAGTCGGGCGCGGCGGGCAGGTGCGTATATCATCCCCGTCCATGGCCGACCACATGCGCTACGCGGCAATCACCGGCTGGGGCGAAGGGCTGCCGCCGGCGGTCCTGACCAACGCCGACCTGGCGACGTTTCTCGACACGTCCGACGAATGGATCACGACCCGCACCGGCATGAAGGAACGCCGCATCTCGCACGTGCCGGCCATCGAGATGGCGACGGTCGCCGCCGCCCGGGCGCTGGCGTGCGCCGGATTGGACGCCGCCGACCTCGACCTCATCGTGTACGGCAGCTGCTCGAATGACGAGGCCGTGCCCAACTGCGCATCAGGGGTGCAGGTCGGACTGGGCGCCACACACGCCGCGGCCATGGACATCAATACCGCCTGCACCAGTTTTCTGTACGGCCTGTCGAGTGCGGCCGCCATGGTGCAGAACGGCACCGTCCGTAACGCGGTGGTGATCGGTGTGGAACTGATCAGCCATTACATCGACTGGAGCAACCGGAACGTCGCCGTGCTCTTCGGCGACGGCGCCGCGGCCGTGGTCATCCAGGCCTCGGACCGGCCCGAGGGCGTGCTGGCCTCGGTGCTCGGCTGCGACGCCGAGGCGCGGCAGATCCTGCGTGTGCGCGGCATCGGCTGCGGCTACGCCGGGCGGGGCGTCACGCTTGGGGATACGGCCTGGGACTTTGACGGGCAGGCCATCTTCAAACGCGCCGTCAAAGGCATGACCGAGTCGTGCGCACGTGTGATGCAGCAGGCCGGCGTCACCAACGCGGACATCGATCTCGTGATTCCGCATCAGGCCAACCTCCGCATCATCGAAGCGGTCGCCAAGTACCTCGACGTGCCGATGGCGCGGGTCATGGTGACCGTCGAACGTTACGGCAACATGAGCGCAGCCACCGTGCCCGTGAGCCTGGTAGACGCACTGGCTGAGGGCCGCGTCCGGCCCGGGTCGCTCCTGCTCATGCCGGGGTTCGGCGGCGGCCTCACCTACGGTGCGTTACTGGTGCGTTGGGGCGATCGCGTCACACCGCTGGGCACAACACCCCGATCGCTGCCGCCGCTCACACAGACGGCCCTCGACATCGTCAACACCGTCCGCGCGAGTCAGGATCCATCCGGCCGCTCGGCCGCCGGGCTCGCCTCGCCGGTCTTTGCTGAACAACGGACGTCGCCGCACTGACAACGGGCCTCGACGTCATACACTTTTCCGGCATGGGTGCGAGGACACGCACGATGATCGCGGCGGGCATCCTGCTGACGGTCACCACACTGGGCGCCGGCGTCTGGACGCCCCGCGCGGCGAGCGGCCCCATGCTGCTGGGTGTCTCGGACGGGCGACAGGGCTGGGACGTGGCGCGGCTCCACGCGCTGGATCAATGGCTCGGCCGGCCGCACGACGTCGTCGTCATGTTCACCAACTGGGACCCGGCCGCGGACGTGCTCGACAACCTGTTCGAGCGGCAGCTGCCCGCGCTCTGGACGCATGGCGCGGTGCCGATGATCACCTGGGAGCCGACACTCGGTGACGGCACTCCGCCCGACATCGTCTCGCGCGCGGCCGACGGCGAGTTCGACCGGTACTTCGACCGCTGGGCGCGACGGCTCAGGTCCTTTCTCGCCGGTGACGATGGACGCATGGGCACAGACGACGACCGACGCGTGTATCTGCGTCCGGCGCACGAAATGAACGGCGACTGGTACGGCTGGGGCCAGCGAGCCCCGGCGCGTTTTGTGGCCATGTGGCGACGCGTGCACAGAGTCTTCGGGGATCTGGGCCTTGGGCCCTCACACGTGCAGTGGGTCTGGTGTGTGACCAACACCGACCATGGTCCTTTTCCGGCGCAGGCCTACTTTCCTGGCGATGAGTGGATCGACTGGGTCGGCGTGGACGGGTACAACTGGGGCGTGACCACGCCGACCACCACCTGGCGTGAGGCCCGCGATCTCTTCACGCCGATGCTGACCCGACTGCGTGCGATCTCGTCGCGCCCACTCGCCCTGGTGGAAGTCGGCTCCACGCGTCACGGCGGATGGGGAGACACCCCCGACGCCAAGAACACGTGGATCCGCAACTTCTTCACGTGGCTCCCCTCCTCCGGCGTGCGCATGGTGGCGTGGTTCAACATGGACCGCGAGGCGGACTTCGCGGTCTTTGGCGGCGAGGCGGGTGACGAGACTGTCGGCGAACCACCGGCGCACCTCCGCGCGTTTTCGGCGTACCGTGAGGCCGCGGGTCGCCTGCCGGTTCAGATCAATCCCGCCAACCCCCGTCGGCTGACCGACGCGCTGTTCCGTGGCCGTTGACCTGCTGACCCCGCGGGGCGAGGAGCCGATGTCCGGCCATGAGATGGCGGCCGAACTGGAGGACGCGGCAAAGGCGCCGGATCGCACGCTGCGCTGGATGCAGATCGCAACGGTGGGACCGCTGCTGCTGACCATCATCGCCGTCTGGGCGTCAATCCGCATCGTGCAACGGGACACCGACCGGCGCCTCGAACGGGTGATGGTCGACGCCGGGCACACGGTGGAAGGACGGCTGCGGGAATACGCCGCGCTGCTGGGTGCGGGACGCGCGCTCATCGGCACGGCCGAGGTCGATGCGCCGAGGGTCCGGGAGTTCCTGCGGTCCCTGACGGCGGAACGCCGCGTGCCCGGCTTGTTCGGCGTCGGCTTTGTCGCCACGGACGGCGTCGACGCCGGCGCGCGACTGGTGTTTGTCGAGCCGCGCGTCGCGACCGCCGCGCTGGCGCGTGCCGTGCCCAGCGCCGATCCGGCCCTGCTGGCGGCGGCGCACCGTGCCAGAGACGCCGGTGAAATGGTCGTGGTGCATCGTCCCGGCACGACCGACACGGCCGGAGATCTCGCCGTGTACCTGCCTGTGTACCGCGACGGCGTCCTGCCGACCACGGTTGAGGCCCGTCGTGAGAACCACGTCGGTTGGATGTTCGCCACGTTACACGCCGACGAGGGACTGGCCGGTGCATTGGGCCCCGCAGAAGGCTCGGTCGGTCTGCGCGTCACCGACCTCGCCGGGCCCACACCTACCCTGCTCTCGCGCAGCGGCCCCCTTGCCACCGAGGACACACGTCCCCGCACGATGCTGGTCGGGTTGTTCGGCACGCAGTGGGAACTGCGGTTTCACACGGGGCCCTCATTCATCGCCACTCGCGACAAGTGGCTGCCGTGGATCATCGGAATCGGCGGTGTGATGGTCAGCGTCCTTTTCGGCGGGATCGTCTGGAGCCTCGGTCGCACACGTGACCGCGCCATGAAGATGGCCGCCAATCAGACCCGCACGTTGCGCGCGACGGAGTCGCGGATGACGGCCATGATGGCCTCGCTGCCCGAGCCCGTCATCCTGCTCGACATGTCCGGCATGATTCGCTGGGGGAATCCGGCGGCAGAACGGTTCTTCGAGACGCCACTGGTTGCGTTGCAGGGACACGCTCTGCGGGACTTCCTGCCCCGGATCGGCCTCTTCGAACTGCGACGGGACCGCGCGTTGTCCACACGCGCCACCACCCGCTCCCGCATGGACGTGCCTGTGCTCATCAGCCTTGGCGCGGCCGGCCACAGCCCTGGAGTGACCGATGTGGTCGTGATTCGGGACCGCACGGTTCAGGCGCAGTTGGACGCCGAACTTGAGCGCGCCCGTGATGCGGCCGTGGCGTCGGCGGCCTCCAAGGCGCAGTTCCTCGCGAACATGAGCCACGAGATCCGCACACCGATGAATGGCGTCATCGGCATGACGGATCTGCTGCTGGACCATCCATTGTCGGCAGAGGCGCGTGACGTGGCGCTCACGATCCGGTCGAGCGCAGAATCGTTGCTCACCATCGTGAACGACGTCCTGGACTTCTCGAAGATGGAGGCCGGCAAGCTGCAGTTCGAGGCGGCCGACTTCGACCTGCGCAGAGCCGTGCGCGGCGCCGTGGCCGTCGTGGCTGACGCCGCACACACCAAAGGTCTTGAGCTCACGGCGGATATCGGGGCCGATGTGCCTGCGCTGGTGCGCGGCGATGCGGGACGGCTCCGGCAGGTGCTCACCAACCTGCTGGGCAATGCCGTGCGCTTCACCGAATCGGGCGACGTGGAACTCGGTCTCGCTCGCGTCGACAGCGACGACGACACCGTGGTGGTGCTGCGATTCTGGGTCCGCGATACCGGCATCGGGATTCCACGGGACGTACAGGAACGACTGTTTCAACCATTCGTGCAGGCAGACCCGTCAACGACGCGCCGTTACGGCGGCACCGGCCTGGGCCTGAGCCTCGCCAGGCATCTGGTCGAGTTGATGGGCGGCGACCTCCAGGTGACGAGTGAACCGGGCCGCGGCTCGACGTTCTTCTTCACCGCGCGCTTCGACACCGCTGCGAGTGTCGAGCCCCCGTCCGCGGCGTCGCTGCCTGCGCACACATCAGTCCTGATCGTCGACGACAACGCAACCACGCGCCGGATCCTGCGGCGTCACCTCGAGCAGGCGGGTGCCGCGGACATCACTGACGCTCCGGATGCGGCATCGGCCAGGGTCAGCTGTACCGCTCGCCCGGAGACGATGCCGTTCTCGCTGCTGCTCGTCGACATGCAGCTGCCTGACGACGATGGCCTGCACACGCTCGCTGAGCTCCGTCGTCAGGCGCCGGCGGCGTCAGCACCGGCCGTCCTGCTGACGTCCATGCTGAGTCAGGAGATCCGCGCGCGTGCGACGGCAGCCGGCGTTGCCGCCGTGTTGTCGAAGCCTGTAGAACGCGAAGAGTTGCTCACCGCAGCGCTCCGCGCACTGGGTGCGGCCACACCCCAGCCGGCCGTGACCGAGACACCGGCCCCCGCCGCGCCGGCGCATGCCGGACATGTCCTGCTGGCCGAGGACAACCGCGTCAATCAACGCGTCGCGGTCCGGCACCTGGAACGCCTCGGGTATTCGGTTGAGGTGGTGGCGGATGGGCAGGCGTGTCTCGACGCCTTTGACCGGACGCCGTTTGCCGCCATCCTGATGGATTGCCAGATGCCGGTCATGGACGGCTTCACCGCGACCCAGGCCATTCGCGCGCGGGAACGCGAGCAGGGCCGTGCCGCGACCCCGATCATCGCCTTGACCGCCGGCGCGCTCGAGGGAGACCGCGAACGTTGCCTGGCGATGGGCATGAATGACCACGTGTCGAAGCCGCTCGACGGAAGTGTGCTGGCTGAGACGTTGCGCCGATGGACCACCCAATGAGTGATGCCGACGTCTTCGATGGCGCCACGCTCAACCGTCTGCTGGCGCTGGGCGACCACACGTTTCTCGACGAACTGTTCCAGCTGTTCATCGACGATCTCGATCTGTACATGCCCCTGATCGAGACCGCCCTGGCCGCGGGACAGGCACCATCGGTCGCCGGCCATGCCCATGCCATCAAGGGCGCCGCTGGCAACGTGGGCGCACTCCGCGTGGCGGCCTGCGCGGCGTCACTCGAGCGGCACGCGCGGGCGGACAGCCTCAGCGAGGCCGAAGGGATGTTCGAGGCACTGTGTGACGCCGTGAGCGAGGCGCGCGCGGCCATTGCAGCGCGGCCGCGCGGCTAGGTGCGCTCAAACGCCAGGAGCGCGATGTCATCTGCGGCGGGCGCATCGCCGCGGCGTGTGCGTAATGTCGCCGCAAGCCCGGAACACGCCTCCGTCAGTGGCAGATCCCGCGCGTCGACGAAGGCGCGGGCCAGCGCCTCATGGCCGAAGCGCTGCCCTGCCGCGTCCAGGTCTTCCACCACGCCATCAGTGAAGAGCACGAGGCGGTCGCCCACCTCGAGCCCGCATTCACCATCGTCAAAGGGCAAGCCGAATCCCATCCCGATGATCGGACCGCCCTCCTCGAGCGAGATCACCTCGCCCGTACGCCGGACCACCAGCGGCGGTGGATGCCCCGCGGCGCTGTACCGCACGCGGGATCCATCCGCCGGGATGCACGCAATCACGATGGAGAAGTACCGATCAAATCGTTCGAAGGGATAGTCCCGCTCCAGGGCCTCGAGCACCAGCGACGGCCGCACGGCCGCCACGTCGGGGAGGATCCGCTCAACCGATGCGAGCCATTGCGCCAGCGACATCGTGAGGAGTGCTGACGCGACACCGTGGCCGCTCACGTCGGCGACAAAGGTCAACACGGAGCCGTCCGCGAGCGGAATGACGCCGTAGATGTCCCCGCCGATGGCAATCGACGGCTCGAACACCGACGCACTCCGCAGGTGAGGCGTCGTGATGCCGACCGGCGGCAACAAGTGACGCTGGACGTCGGCCGCAGCCTTCAGATCCTCGATCAGCGCCTGTTCCCGCTCAGTCAGACGGCTGTTGGCGGCGGAGAGCGATGAGGTCAGCGCCCGGATGCGGAGTTGCGCCCGCACACGCGCCAGCACTTCCTGCGGATCAAACGGCTTGGTGATGTAGTCCACCGCGCCGAGTTCCATGCCGCGGATCTTGTCGGCGGACTCACCAAGCGCCGAAATGAGCATCACGGGAATGTCGGCCGTGCGCGGGTCGGATAACAACTGCGCCAGCAGCTCGTAGCCGTCGAGACCCGGCAGCACGATGTCGAGCAGAATCAGGTCGGGCGCCGACTCGTGGGCCATCTCCAGACCGCGTTCCCCGTCACCGGCGACGACGACCTGCAGGCCTCCACGTTCCAATATTTGCCGGAGCAGCCGCTGATTGAGGATCTGGTCGTCGATCACCAGCACGGTACCCGCGACGCGGATCGCCGGCCGGACATCCGGCGCCGCGCGACCTGTGCGATGTTGAGGCCTCAGCAGGTCAAACACCGTCTTCACCGGCGCCTGGGTCGTGGCGGGGACCTCGACGCAGACCGTGTTCCATCCGGCCATGCCTCCGCTCCACATCCGCGACAGGTGCGCAGCCTCCGGATCCGCATGATCGGTCAGCGGATAGGCGCTGCCCTCACGTGGTCGCAGGCGGCAGACCATGTGGCCAGGGTGGTGGTGTGCCGCTCCGCGATACACACGCGCCTGCTCGGCGGACGCCATGTCCACCTGCGCCGCCTCGACCATTTGCAGACGGGCGCGTCCATCACGATCGCGCACCCACATCGGGGCACAGCTCACGCCGGCGTCGCCACGAACTACGGCGCACACGCGAAGCGGACGATCGAGCGCGGATCTGACCGCCAATCGACGGACCTCAGCGCTGCCCTCGCCGGGCACATGACTGAACCGGCCGCGCGCAAACGCCTCGGCCTCGGCCACGGCCTGGTCGGAGCACGACGCCGCATCCAGGGCCTGCAGGTGCCGGAGCAGTTCCGCTTCCACCCTGGTCAGGCAGCCAATCAGTGCGCGGGTCCAACGGACGACCTCGGCGTTGGCCTCGTCTGGCAGCACGTTGTTGATCGGCCGAATCACCACAAGGTCGCCGCCACACGTCTGCAAGGCGTGCAGCAGTGCCGCGCTGTGCGACCCACGCGCCACCGCGGCGTCGGCCCATGGGTGCTCGGACAGGGTCACGGACAGCCGGGCGCCACGACGGAATGTCTGAACCGACGGGGTGACCTGCGCCAGTAACGCCTCAACCTTGGCGCGGGCACCGGCTGACACGACGAAGTGCACCCGGCACGTCCCGCTGTCATCGCGCACGTAACGCGCGGCCTCCAGCAGGTGTTCCTCCACCGGTGTACGCGGCGTTGGCCCGTGGTGAAACGGGATGGCCGCCAGCGGCAGGTCGCCGAAACGCATGTCGGCAAGCAGCGTGTGCAGCAGCCGCTCTTCATCAGCCCGAGTGCTCGGCGCACCGGTCACACCGCTGCGCCGCCGCAGGTCCGCCGCAAACGGGAACTCGTCAAGCCGCGCAAGGAACGCCCGGACCGCAGGGTTCGCCGATGGACGGCCGCCGGCCTGCGACGCGCCGATCAAATCCTTGAACATCCGCGTCGCAGACTCGAGCGCCGGCACCACCTTCATCAACCGGCCCGACGCCGCAGCGGCGTCACCGGCCTCGGCCATGCGCTGGACATCGGTGGGCGACCACTGTTCGATACCGTCACCGCCCGTGGCCGGGCGCAACAGGTGCAGCGGAGTGACGCGAGCGTCAGACATCGTCACCACGTGGACGTCAGATACACGGTGACAGACCCGTTCCTGAAACCACCGGTGCCTTGACTCGAGCGTCCGGGCCAGCGGTGTCCGGAGTAGTTGCCGTATTGCACGGACAACGTCCGGCTGCGCCAATCGACCCACCCGAAGCGATAGGTGAAGTCCGGATCCCACGGTTGCTGCTGACTGTCGGTGGGATACACGAATGCCCGCCCTTCGACGAACAACCGGCGGTAGAACCGGAGGTTGATGCCGAGGCTCGCCGCACGTTTCCACTCACCGCGGTCCGGTCGGGTCGCCTGCTGAAAACGCGGCATCACGTGGACGGCCACCGAGGACACCCATCGGCGCTCCCCATCATCGGGAAACAGCGATTCCAGGGCCGAGGGAAACGGAATCTTGTACCCGAGCGAGATCGTCCCTTCGTCGAAGCGGGTGACGACTTCTCCGCCCGCCGTGTCCGGGGCAATCCGGTTTCCTCCGTAGTTGTCGTACGTCAGCGATACGGTGCCCGGGCGCCAGTTGTCGTAGCCAAAGCTGTAGGTGAAGTCGGGATTCCATGGGCGCTGCGATGCGGCGTCCAGGTAGTAATACCCGGTCACGCGGACAAACCATGTGTCACGGTGCGCCAGCCGCAAGGTCAACTGCGCGCGGGTGCCACCCGACACCTGCGTGCCCTGAGACGCGCTGCCAGGCACATCGTCGGCCGTTCCCGCAGGGATGTCGATGCCAGGCGCCAGGGTGATACCGCGGGGTTGCCCGGCGGGCGGACGTGAGGGTTCCTGTGCCGCAGCGGCCCCAGTGGGCCACCACAGTGTCAAGGTGAGCAAGAAGACGATTCGTCGGTTCATCGGCGGTCTCCCTGGGCACGGACGGCTGCCAGTTGCAGCACGCGAGCAGCGCGACCCAGTGTGGATGGTTGGATATCATCGAGCGGCGCGCGTACGGGCACGCCGCTCCAGCGTTCGAGTTCGGCGAGGGCCGCCGCGCGCAGCGACGGATACCCCCACGCCACGAGTTCCAGCGCAGATTCGTATGGTGTGTGCGGCTCCAGCGCACGCACCGGACTGACAGCACCGTCGGCCACCGCCAGCATCTGCCCCGCCTGCTCGGGCAGCACACGCGCGCCCGCCCCGATCAGCGTCGTCACGCGGCTGTGGACGGTTTCGCCGTTGATGTAGCCGAGACGATGTGCGGCCAACACGGCCTTGATGGTGTACCCGATACCCGCCAATGACGTGGTCGTGCCGCCTTCATCGAGGGCCGTCAGACCCGAGGCGGGATGGGTATTCCGCTGCACAAATGCCCACTGACGACCGGCATCCTCCGACTCGGGTTGCAGCAATGGCGACACCGGTCGCACCTCGGCAACGGGCACGAACTCTGCCCGCTCGATGCGGAGAATCACGGCCGAGGCCAGCACCAGGCCGATCAGGAACATGACCTGGCCTCTGGCGCGCACCCAGGGCGACCGAGTGCTCTTCATCGCTCCTCCGCCGGACGCCAGAACGCCGCGCGCACGATGCGTGTCATCGCGAAGAAGTTATGGAGCGCCCACAACGAGTTGACCATGAACCCTTCCACGTTCGAGAAGTAGCCGAGTCGCATCCCCACCAGGTGCACAGCGATCGCCACCACCGTCGCCGCCATCACGGCCATCTGCGGCCGCACCAGTTCGGGGAACGTCCGTGCCTGACGCGACTTGGGTGTCGTCGGAAATCGGATCTGATCGCCCTTGAGCACGGTCCAGATGGCGCGCAGATTCAGCGGGAAAAACGACAGGTACGACGCCTTGCTCTGATAGTTCGACACACCCCACGTCCCCACCAGAAACGCCAGTTCGTTGGTGATGAGAAACGGCAGCATGCGGAGCATGAAATCCAGCGAGTACGAGTTGACGGGCGGAATGCCGGTCACCAGGAAGACGAGCGGCACCAGGATGAAGACCAGGTTCCAGACTCCGCCAAACGACGACCACATCGTGGTGAGGTACATCAGCTTCTGCTTCCAGTCCATCGCCGACCGCAGCACCACGTTGTCGTGCAGGGTGATGTCGAGTGTGCCTCCGGCGTATTTGAAGCGCTGCACCATCCACGCCTGCAGATCCTGCGGCGACAACATCTTCGTCAGCACGTACGGGTGATAGACCGACTTCCATCGGCGCTGCGCGTCACCGTGCTGCACCATGGAGGTATAGATGTCCTCCGACACGTGAAACTTGTACGGAGTCAGTTCCACCTCACCCGCCACCTGGCGCCGCATCGCCGCGGTCAGGTCCTGGCGAAGCACCGCATCAGGAATCTCACGTGCGAGCTGCTCAACCGGCGCCGCCACCGCACGCGCGTATTCGCGCAGCGCAACCTCCATCACCGCATCACGCCGATGCACCGACCCGGCGCCGCAGCAGAAGGCGGCGTTCGCCCAGTTCCGGCGCCGCAGAATGATGTCGTAGAACACCTGCGGATCGTTGTTGAAGGGATCCTCACCAAGGACGACCGGACCAACAACGGCTTCGACGCCACGCCCCATCCAACGCCCAGTCGTCCCGAGCTTGCGCGCAAGGGCGTCGGGCAGCCGTGTGCCTGACGGAATGTCGAAGAACCACTGGGGCGTCTGCACCCAGGCCACATCGCGATCGCGGAAGTACCCGAGCGTCTCGGTCAGCAGGGCGGGGAACGGGCGTGTATCCGCATCGCAGATGACAATGAAGTCGCCGGTGGTCTGTTCGAGACCATTTCTGAGGTTGCCGGCCTTGAATCCGATGTTTGTGGCGCGGGTGAAATAGCCGACCCCCTCCTCAATCGCCACCTGGCGCATGGCCTCACGGCGTCCATCGTCCAGCACATGAATCCGGATATCGATGCGCACCGGGTATGTGATGCGCTTGGCGTCCCGCAGACTCAGGCGCACGAGTTCAGGATCTTCCGTGTAGGTCGGAAAAAACACATCCACCGTCAGGGGACGATCGTCGGACGGTGAGACGTCGGCGACCTCCGACAGCCGGAACGGCGGCGGCGCCTGTGGGGTGTCTTCCTGTTTCCACAGGTTGAAGGTGAACAGCACCAGACCGATGAATGAGCCGGTCTCGGCCAGCACCAGCGGAAGGGCGACGTACCAGGCGTCCCAGTTGATCGACACCTGCCAGCGCCAGGACAGATACCAGAGGCAGAAAATGACGTTGGCGGATGCCAGCACCTGCCACAGCGCCTGCCGCCACGCGGGGAACGGCAGCGGTTGAGGGGGGCGCCGGTGCTCGAACTGGTCGAAATAGAAGCGCGGACGCGTCACACTGCCCCACGGCGTCGCCGTCGTACGACGAGCCGATTGCCTCCGGCGTCACGGGAGTACGCCACATCGTCAAACACACCGCGGAGGATCTCCACGCCACGCCCTCGTTCCTGCAACGTCGATCGATCGACCGGCATGGTGTCGTCGGCAGGTGCCGGTTGCGCGACCCGGGCCAGGTCCACCGGGCGGCCGGTGTCTGTGACCTCGGCATGGATGAACAGCGGCGCGACGGTCAGGTCCACCGCCACACGGCCGCCGGGTGTGCCGTCGTATCCGTGCTCGATCGCGTTCTGAATGGCCTCGACGAGCGCCAGTTCGACCAGAGCGGCCTCGTCGGTCCCGACACCGGCGTCCACGCAGGCGCGCCGGATGGCCGCACCGGCGGCCGGCACCTCCTCCAGCGTGGAGTCGAGACTCAGGCGAAGGCTGCCCACGTCACACCCGCGACTTGAGCGCGGCCACCGCCTGCGCGCCGTCGGGGAACATCCGGAAGACCCGGTCCATCCGGGTGAGCGAGAACAACGAGACCACCCCGGGCTGCGCGCCCGCAATGACCAGGTCTCCCGATCGCCCCAGCATCTTCAGGGCGGCGACGATGGCCCCCAGCGCACTGGAGTCCGCGAACTCGACCGCACTCAGGTCGAGGATGATCCATTCCCACCCGACGCTGATGTACGCCGCCAGGCCGGCTTTTAATTCGGGAGCGAGACGGGCATCCAGGCGCCGATCATGCACGATGACCCTGAGGACGTCCGCGTCGTTGACATGTTCAAGGTGCAGCGCCATGCCCGGGATTCTACAACCTGCGACAATGCAGGCATGCCCCGATTCCTGACGTTGTGTCTGACGGCGCTGCCGATTCTTGCGGTCATCGACCTGCTGTGGCTCGGCGTGGTAGCGAGCCGGTTCTACCGCGAGTCACTTGGCGACCTCTTTGCGCCGGAGGTGAACTGGATGGCGGCCGGCCTGTTCTACGTGATCTTCATTGCAGGCCTGACCTTTTTTGCCATTGGTCCAGCGATAGAGGCACGGAGTATCGGGGTCGCTCTGGGCCGCGGCGCCTTCCTTGGTCTGCTCGCCTACGCCACGTACGACCTGACCAACCTCGCCGTGATTCGCAACTGGCCGGTGCTGATGTCCGTCGTGGACATCGCCTGGGGCACGCTCATGTCCGCCGTCGTCGCGTCACTCACCTACTGGCTGGCAACGGCGTGGTGGAAGATGTAGAAGACCTAAAGGCCGGGACTTGCTTTCCGTGGCACGAACCCCAGAATGATTGGCGGGCGTTTGCCCGACCTATCGTCCTGTCCATCCTCCCTTCGGTGCCATCAATGAAAAAACTGACTCTGTCGCTTCTGGCGGCCTCTGCCGTACTGCTCCTGTCGCTCTCCACTGTCACGTTTGCTGCCCCACAGCAGCGCAAGAACCTCGACTTCACGCTGGTGAACAAGACCGGCGTGGACATCATGGAGGTCTACCTCTCGCCGACCTCCGACGATGAGTGGGGGTCCGATGTGATGGGCAAAGACATCCTCGAGAACGGCCAGAAGGTGGACATCACCTTCTCGAGCGCCGAAACCGAGTGCAACTGGGACCTCAAGGTCGTCGACGAAGATGACGACGAGATCGTGTGGACGAAGTTGAACCTGTGCACGGCGAATGAGATCACGCTGATGTGGGAGAACAAGAAGCCCACGGCGATCATCAAGTAGGCCGTTCGCGCGCCTTGACTCTGCGGCCTGCGCCATTGCGGCGCAGGCCGTTTTTTTTCGCCTTACGACAGCACGCTGATGATCACGTAGATGACCAGGGCGCCGAAGAGCCCGAACCCGAGCAGTTTTGCGATGGCGTAGGAACCAATGAGTTTCAACATGTGATTCGCGCTTGCAACGCATATGCCAGCTCCGGCATGAAAGGTGCAGGTTCCGAGGCGTGCCTCGACTGGAGACGTCTCAGCCCGTTGTCACAGGCGCCGTCCGCGAGGCGTTGTGTGCGTGGTATGCCACAAACAGGACGCGGTCTTCCGCATTGTTCGATCTGGTGTCCGATGATGCGTACTACACCAGGCCCATCGATCTGCGCCATCCGCTCGTGTTTTATGAGGGGCACCTGCCGGCGTTCAGCTTCAACACGCTCGTCAAGAAGGGCCTTGGCGGCGCCAGCATCGACCCCGAGCTTGAAACGCTGTTTGCGCGCGGGATCGATCCTCACGAAACGCAGGCGGCTGACGGCAGCCAGACGGCACGATGGCCCTCCAGAGCGCAGGTGCGCGCGTTTGCGGCGGAAGCCGACCGGCAGGTCATGGCCGCATTGCGTGATGATCCCATCGAACAAGAGGGTCATCCGTTACTGCAACGCGCCGAGGCCGCGTTCGCGATTCTCGAGCATGAGGCGATGCACCAGGAGACGCTGGCCTACATGTGGCACCGGTTGCCGCTGAAGCAGAAACAGCGGCCCGCCGGGTACAGCCTTGAGACAGGGGACGCTCCGCCGCATCAGGTGTGGATCTCCATTCCCGGCGGTCGAGCCGTATTGGGTGTAGACCAGGAAGACGCCACCTTCACGTGGGACAACGAGCGCGGCGCATGTGCGCAGGATGTCGAGCCGTTTGCCATCGAGCAACACGACACCACCAATGCCGCGTTCATGGACTTCGTCGACGCGGGCGGCTACCAGTCGCCCGAGTGGTGGCGACCGGATGATTGGGTGTGGCTCCGCGAGCGCAACATGACGCATCCGTTGTTCTGGGAACACGACGAGCGCGGATGGTGGTGGCGCGGCATGTTCGACCGTATCCCCTTGCCTCCTGCGTGGCCGGTGTATGTCAGCTATGCCGAAGCGCTCGCCTACGCGCGCTGGCGCAACCTCAGACTTCCGACCGAGGCGGAATTCCAACGCGCCGCCTACGGCGTCCCGGAGAGCGATGCCACTCAAGAGCGCCGATACCCTTGGGGGAACGCCGCCCCGTCCGACAAACACGGAACGTTTGACTTTGCCTCGTGGGATCCGCGGCCGGCCGGCAGCTGCCCTGCCGGACGCAGTGCCTGGGGCGTGGACGATCTTGTCGGCAACGGCTGGGAGTGGACATCGTCGGTGTTTGCCGCGTTTCCTGGCTTTACGCCGATACCCTCCTACCCGGAGTACTCGGCGGATTTCTTCGACAACGATCACTACGTCATCAAGGGAGCCTCCCCTGCCACGGCCGCGGCCTTGATACGTCCGACGTTCCGCAACTGGTTCCGTCCCAGGTACCCCTATGTCTATGCGACGTTCCGCTGCGTTCGCGACGCGTGACGTGCGATCCGCGTTTGCCGTGGACGTCGCGGCATCGCTGATGGAGGCGCCGCGCCGGGTGCCGTCGCAATATCTGTATGACAGCCTCGGGTCGGCGCTGTTCGAGGCCATCTGTGAACTGCCGTGGTATCGGGTCACGCGGGCGGAACTCGGACTGCTCGAACGGCACGGTGCCGAGATCCTGTCGGCCTCGGGTCCTCTGGGCCGCGTCGTGGAGTTGGGCTCCGGCAGCGGCGCGAAGTTGTGCACGCTGCTTCAGCAGCGTGCACACACCGGCGCACCACGCGTCAGTCTGATTGATGTCTCGGCCTCGGCCCTGGCGGCTGCCGGTCGCGCCGTTGGACAGATTCGCGGCCTCGGACGCCTGACCGCACACCAGGAGCCGTATGCCTCGGGCCTGCGTGCCGTCGCCCGGGAGCCGGGAGTGGCGGGCCGCACACTGTTCATGCTCCTCGGATCCAACATTGGGAATTTCAGTTCGGAGGAGGGTCACGACCTGCTGTGCGGGATCCGGGAGACCGCTCGAGACGGCGACCTGTTCCTGATCGGTACCGACCTGGTCAAGCCGGAGCCAGTGTTGCAGTTGGCGTACGACGATCCGCTTGGTGTAACCGCGGCATTCAACCTGAACGTCTGCGTGCGCATGAATCGGGAGCTGGGCGCCAACTTTGATGTGCGCGCTCTTCGACATGCGGCGGTGTGGAATCGCGAGGCGTCGCGCATGGAGATGTATCTCACGAGCACCACGAAGCAACACATTCGCGTTCCTGCCGCAGGCGTGCAGTTCACGCTCGAGCCAGCCGAACACATCTGGACGGAGAGTTCCTACAAATACACGACCGCGCGCGTCCGGGACATGCTGGCGGCCGCCGGGTTCTTGCTGGTGCGGCACTGGACCGACCAGGACGCGGGTTTTGCCTTGACGCTGGCGTCAGCCCGCTCGTGGGCGGCACCACTGGACACCGGCAATGCGTGAACCTGAGGTTCGGACACAAAGCGAATACGTGCCGTTGACGCGAGAAGCCTTCCGGTCCCGCTTCTTCGCCCGCTTTCAGGACCCCGTCTTCAACGACGTCGCAGACGAACTGGACCGCGTTTGCGAGCGGGCCTGGGATTCGTACATCGAATACCGCAAGTCGCCGAACCAGACCAGGGCGGGTGATGACTTCGCCGACCCGGATGCGGACCTGCCGATTGAGTGGCTCGAGACCAGAGCGGCGATCGCGCAGGCTCGCACGCAGCAGCAGGACTCCGCGTCGGCGACACGCATCCTGCTCGTCCAAGGATCCACGCGCACGGAACACTCCTGCCCCGGCGAGATCTCGAAGACCCTGCGCCTGCTGCAGCGGGCGGAATCGATCTTCACCGGCGAACCGGATGTGGAGGTCGATGTGCTCGACTTGTCGACGCTGGTGTCAGAGCCGCTGAAGGTGATTTACCCGTGCAAGGGTTGTGTGTCGACGGCGCAGCCGTTGTGTCACTGGCCGTGCTCCTGTTATCCCAACCACGCGATGGGCCAGACAGGCGACTGGATGGCAGAGTTGTATCCGCGGTGGGTGGCCGCACATGGCGTGATGATCCTGTGTCCGGTGCACTGGTATCAGGCGCCGTCGAGTCTGAAATTGATGATCGATCGCCTGGTCTGCGCGGACGGCGGCAACCACGATCCCACCACAACACACGGCAAGGATCCCGCGCGAGCCAAGGCCATCGAACTCGATGGCTGGGACTTTCCGAAACATCTGGAAGGCCGTGCGTTTTCGGTGGTGACACACGGTGACGCGGCTGGGCCTGAAAACCTCCGGCGCATGCTTGTCGACTGGTGTACCGACCTGGGCATGATCCCGGCGGGCCGCAAGGCGGAGATGGATACACGGATCGGGTGGTACAAGCCGTATGCCACCAGTCATGAGGAACTCGACGCGGACCACGACGTGTTCATCGAAGTGGCCAACGCCGCCCGCAGCCTCCTGACCATGACCCGGCAGATCCGCTCCGGCGCGTTTCGGCCGCCCGATGCAGGCCTCGAGGCGCCACGCAAGAAGTAGCGTGCTCGTGACATTACAGCCACGGAAGCGTAAAATCTGTGTTTATAACGTGTAACAAGCGTGTAACACGATTGGAGGTGGCTGGTGGGCCACGCGGCGCGCTGTTTCGTCATCATCGTGGCGGCATTCCTGATTCCGCAGACGCACCTCTCCGGACGGGGGTACGTACCGGTGCACGCCGACCATCCGACGCTTCAGGCGAGTCTCGAACGTATCGCCCGCGGCAGCGCCCTCTGGCGCGCGGACCTCGACACCATTCGCGCGGCCGGGCGTCAGGCCCTCGTCCTGACGCCCGACGCGGTTGTGGTGGTTGACGATGAGGCGTCATCGGCGCATCGCCCGTTCGACAAGACGGTGCTCGCCGAGATCTCACTGATCCGCCGCACGGCCACACAAGTCGACGCTGTGCTGGCCGTCGTGAATCTCCCGCTGCTCAACAAGGCCCACGATCGCCGCGGGTCATCGGCTGCCGACCGGGACGCCGATCTCGATCGCATTCTGATTCACGAACTGT
>BTVE01000020.1:0-49280 GCA_045862915.1 Acidimicrobiia bacterium | reverse complement strand
GACGTTGTCGCCGATCGACACTTTGTGTGGATGACGGATGACCACCCCCTGGCCGAACACCACGTTCCTGCCGCACGCGCCAAGGAGCATCGGGTACAGAAACTTGCGCAGCGCGAGTCCCAGCGCCCCTGGCACCCACTGCGACAGGACCTGCACCGCTTCGTACCGCACCAGCGCCCAGAGGCCGGGGCGTCCGACGATGAGCGCGGCGTATTTGGCGCGTGCGCTGCCCTGCGCGAACAGTTGATCCTGTGCGCGCGGGATGTCCCGCTCAGAGCCAGCCTTGCTCACGGTACCACTCCAGTGTGCGGCCGATGCCTTCGCGCAACGAGACGCGCGGGGCAAACCCCAGGTCCTGCCGCGCGCGTGTAATGTCGAATGCGCGGCTCTTGGTGAAGAAGTCTACGCGACGCCGGTAGAGCGGCGGCTCGATTCCGAAGGGCCGGCAGAGCGCTTCGCAGGCCGCGCCTGCGAGCCAGACCGGCCACACCGGCGCGCGAAGGATGCGCGGCTGGACGCCGGCCACTTCTGCCGTGATGCCGATCAGTTCCTTGAGTGACGTCACCTCTCCGCCGGCGAGGATGTAGGTGCGCCCAGCGGCGGCGGGCACGGTGCCACACAACCGGAATCCGTCACACAAGTCGTCCACGTAGGTGAGGTGGTAGTAGATGCTGCCGTCGCCCAGCAGCAGGAACCGTCCACGCGCGACGGATCCGAACAGCTTGAAGAGCCGGCGATCGCCGGGTCCGTAGATGCCTGAGGGGCGGGCAATCACCAGTTCGATGCCGGTGTCGTTGGCCGCCGCGGTGCCAAGCCGCTCCCCTTCCAGCTTGGTGTCCTGATACACGTCGCCGGGACGCAGCGGAGCGTCCTCGGATGCCGGAGGATGTTCGATGTCGCCATGGACCCCCACCGTGCTGCACTGCACGACTCGGGTGACGCCCTGCGCGGCAGCGGCCTGGACCAGCGCTGCCACGCCGGTAGCATTGACGGCGCGATACGTGCCTGCCGGCAGTCCCGCTGCGCGATACAGCGCGGCGATGTTGTAGACCACGTCGATACCGCGCGTAGCCGCGTTCAGCGTTTCAGGCGCGGCAAGGTCTCCCTGTGCGACGTCCCAGCCGTCACGCCGCCACTGCTCGGCCGTCGACGCCTGCCGAATCAGCACCCGCACATCGTCACCCGCGGCGCGCAGCCGGCGAGCCAGGTGGCCGCCGGTGAAACCGGTCGCGCCGGTGACGAGCACTTTCATCGCTCAGCCACCACGGTGACCGGCGATCCGAACAGGCGCAACATGCCAACTGCGCCCAGTACGCGCTCGAGGCGGAGTGTCCAGTCGCGGGAGTTGATGGCCTTGTGCGCCGCAATCGGCAGCACGAACTGACGATGGGTGCGAATGATGCGGAAGCCGTGAGCCTGGAACGCTGCGCGCACCGAGCGCTCGGACATCACACGGTAGGCCTCGACGTTGGCGCCCAGCGCCCGACGCGCGTGCCTGGCGCCGCTTTCGAGCGCTGCCGCGCTGCACAACGCGGGAAAATCCACGATGACCCGCTGACGTGAGACGCGGCACAACTCGCCGATACATCGACGCCAGTCGGGTGTGTGCATCAGGACACGCAGGGACACGGCGGCATCAAAATGTGCGTTCGGAAACGGCAGCGCGTGTGCATCACCCACGTCAAAGGTGGTCTGCGCCGACACCTCCGCCGCCTCCGCCCTCGCGCGTGCCACGTCCAGCATCTCTGCCGATGCGTCCACGCCGGTGACCGTCGCGCCCGCCCGCGCCAGGCCGATGGCGGCGCGTCCGGTGCCGGTGCCGACGTCCAGCACGCTGACGCCGGCCAGCGCCTGCATCGGACGCGGCTCTCGCGATAACGCGGCGAGGCCGTCCACCAGCAGGCGCTCCTGCACCTCGAGCAGATGCGCACCGATCGGCCCCGAGAACCGGAGAGTGTCGAAGCCTTCGGCCACCTGCCGGTTTGCGTAGTGGGTGTAACTGTAGTGCTGTCGATTCACGAGACCAGAACCTCGTACACGCGGCGTGTCTTGTCGATGAACGCTTCGTCGCTGTACTTCGTTTCGGCAAGGGTACGCGCATTCGCCCCGAGCGTCACGGCCGTTGGATCCGTGAGGGCCCGCACCAGGCCATCAGCCAGACCGTCGGCCGTCGGCTCCACAAGAATCGCGACCTCATCGTCAAGCACCTGGGTGTGCGTCCGCAGGCGCGTGGCGACAATGGGCCGGCCCGACCGAAGGTATTGGTAGATCTTGAGCGGCGTGTTCGTGCCGCTCGACCGTGGCGAGGCCAGCGCAGTCGCGGCATCGAGATAGGCAGGGATCTCTTCGGCCGGCCGCTGCCCTGTGAAGATCGCCAGATCCGCAATCCCGGCAGCCGCGACGGCCGCGCGCGCCGCGACCACCTGCTCGGCATCACCGCCGACCATGACGAGCCGTGCGCCAGGCACACGCGCACGGACACGCGCCATCGCCTGGTACAGCAGGTCCAGTCCCTGATACGCCTCGAACGTGCCGGTGTACAACACCACCGGCGTGTCGGCTGCCAGCCCCAGCTGCTGTCGAACCGCGAGCCCGGTGCCGGCCGATGGCGCCGCGCCTGAGCCCGCGGCGTTTTCAATCAGCACAGTCGGCACGTTCACGCCCAGGGCACGGACCGTATCGTCGAGGTCCTGGCAGATCACGATCACCGCCTGGGACCGGCGCAGCATGAGCGTCTCGACCTTCTCGAAGAGCCAGGCCAGCCATTTCGCCTTGCCGTAGCCGAAGTTGTTGATCTGCTGCGGCAGGCTGGAGTGCATGTCGTACAGGTGCGGCTTGCGCAACAGGCCGGCGAGGACGACACCAATGAGTCCGCCCTCTTCGTGCGAGTGGATGACGTCGTACTTCCGCGTCAGGGCCAGCCTCGTGGCGGTCAGTGTGAGCAGCAGGTCCAGCGGCACCTTGGCCCAGGAGGGGCCGATCTTGACGCGATTGATGAACGGCGGCTTGAGGCTGCGAATGATCCGCAGGCCCGGCAGCTCGACGTCCTTGCCGATCGGATACGTGACCAGGTCCACCGTGTGCCCGAGGGTCGTCAGGGCGCGGATGCGATGGAACTCGGAGAACGGTGTCCCCCTGGGCTCAAAAAACGGCTCTGGGGCAATCATGAGAATGTGCATGCAGTCGGCGATCGCGGCCCGGCTGCTGCGCGGCGGGCGTTGTGATTGTAGGATACATCGCTGTGACTGCCTCACGTAGACGGCGCGGCCCCTGGTTGTGGCTGCTCAAAGGCTCGGTGTCGGCGGGCCTGCTGTATCTGCTGTTCTCCCGCGTGGACGTCGCGCGCCTCTGGGCCATCACGAGTGCCGCGTCGTGGCGATGGCTGGCCGCTGCTCTGGCGTTGTACCTGCTCATGGTCATCGTGTCGGCTTGGCGGTGGCGGCTGCTCCTCACGGCGCAACACATCGTGGCCTCTTTGTGGGGCCTCGTGCGGTCGTACCTGGTGGCCACGTTTTTCAACAACTTCCTCCCCTCGAACATCGGCGGCGACGTCATCCGGATCCGGGACACAGCTCGCCCGGCCGGCTCGAAGACGCTGGCCGCCACGGTCGTGCTGGTGGACCGCGGGATTGGCCTGCTCGGCCTGGTCTTTGTGGCGGCTGTCGGCGCCTCGTTGAGCGCTCGAGCCAGCGATACGCTCGGCCCGAGCGGACCTGCCCTGTTGTGGGCGGCGGTCGCGGCGGGTGTCGGCCTGGCCGTGCCCATCATCCTCTGGCCTGAGCGTGTCGGTGCCCTGCTCCAGCCGCTCAAGCGGCTGCATCAGGAGTGGGTGGAAGAACGCATCAGCCGTCTGGTCGCAGCGCTCGCGAAGTTCCGGAGTGCACCGGGCGCCCTGGGGATGGGGTTTGGCGGGGCCATTCTTGTGCAGGCCATCCTCGTGGGTTTTTATTTCGCCATCGCCACGGCCCTGGGTGTGCCGATTCCGGCCTCCCATCTCGCCATCCTCGTACCTCTGTCGTTTGTCGTGCAGATGGCGCCGGTGTCGGTCAACGGCTTCGGTGTGCGTGAGGCCACCTTTGGTGTGTATTTCACCCGCCTCGGCCTGCCGCTTGAATCGGCAGTGGCCGTCTCGCTCATTGGCGCCGCCCTGATGATGCTGTTTTCGCTGACGGGAGCGGTGGCGTATCTGGCGGGGCCGGTGCAGTTCCCGGATCAGTCAGGCCAGCCCACAATCTCGTAGAGCGACACATCGTCGGCTTCCAGGAGCGGCCGCACGAACTCACGATACGGCGGCAGCCGGTTGTGCATCACCGCCTGTGCGGCCTCGTTATAGGTGCGCCAATCGATCACGACGTATCGCACGTCGCGCGCGCGCAGGATCGCCATGGACGCGGGATCGGGGAACCCATTCACGGGCACGGCGAGGTCGAGCACATCCTGCGGGATGTAGTCGCTGTAGCCGTTCACCATCGGCTGCCAGTGCCAGCTCGACCAGAACATGTACTCGGCGTGCGGAAACCACTCCCCGCTGCGGTACGGAAAATGAAGCACGAGTGTCCCGGCCTTCGGCAGCTGCGCGAGCATCTCATACGCCGCCGGCAACGGTGGCACCGGACGCAGGGGCCACCACACGTGCAGTTCCGCCGCGGCCAATACCATCACGGCGACAGCAATGACGGCAGCTCGCCGGCGCTGCGCAAGCCACGTCGCCAGCGCCACGCCGGACAACACTGCCAACGTGGCCAGCGTGAGGACGCCGAACCGCGCCGGTGCCCGCAGGAACGACATGAACGGGATGACGTCGGCGAGCCACACGTAGAGCCCGGCACGCGGTCCCAGCGAGGCCCAGACCGCCAGCATCAGGAGCGCAAGGTAGAACAGGTGCGTCCGACGGTCTCCCGGCGCGCGGCCCCGGATGATCCACAGGCCGCCAAATACGCCGAGCAGCAGGGTGACGATGCCGGGGAACAACACCTCGCCCACCCGGCCGACATACGCGTTGACCGCCGCACGCGTCCCGGCCGGAAGCACGTGCAGCACTCCCCCTCCGTGACCTCGCAGGTACGTGCGGTGGTCGGCCGAATAACTGCGCGCTTCGTCCGTATTCAACTCGCGGCGCAATCCCTGTTCATCGCGCAGCGCCGCGTACGGGATGGCCACCGGTGCCACCGAAACGACCGCCACGACCAAGGCCGTCGCAATGCCTGTCCAGTAGGCGCGCGGCGCGGGATGTTGCACCGCCCACCACAGGGTGGCGAACCCGACCGCCAAGCCCATCATGATCCCGTAGTACGCACACGTCAGCACACTGAACGTCAGACCCAGGCCCAGCCAGATGCCACGCCGCACGCCAGGAGCATCCACGAAGGCGTGCCACAGCAACAGCACCAGTGGGACGACGAAGACCAGCAGCAACTGGACATGGGCGGTGTGCGCCGAGATGTATGCCGAAAACGCAAACGCCGTTGCCGGCGGATACCCTGCCCAGACGGATCCCGTCAGCCGGCGGACGAGTTGCCACATCAGGCCGAATGCTGCGACCAGCGCGACAAACACCACGAGGTTGTGCGCGAGGACAGGATTACGCGTCAGCGCGTAGATCGGAGCTGCGGCCGCGCCGGCCACGAGGTTGGCTTCCGAATATGCCAGCGTGCCTGTGTGCGGATGAAAGATGTTGGCGTCAAACACGGCGCCCGGATCGGACATCAACGCATGCGCCACCCACGCGACATTCCAGACGCTGAACTTGCCGTCGTGGGTATCGAGTCGTGTGAGCGACCCGGGGGCCGACATCATCGGCCACGTCATCACCACGGCGAGGACGGCACCAACCATCCACGCGGTGGCCACCGCGCGAAGTGAACGGGCGGCGCTCACGGTTGATCGCGGACGATGAGCGGCGTCACGCGGACGCCAAGAAACCTGGTGTCGTGGCCACCGTCAATGTCCGCGGGTACCCAGCCATTGTCGGTCTCGATCGCAAGCTTCCAGATGTAGCTCATGTTGCCCGCGCCTTTGTAGGGCAACCCGGGCGGCAGGCCAAACGACAACACGCCGCGTTGTTGCGCCGACAGCGCGACGCGTTGGGCGTCGCCGTTCAGGGTGGCGATGACGTTGACGGGGACATGCCCGGCCTGCAGATGCAGTTCCAGCCGCTGCTCGGCATCATTGGTCCTGACGAGCAACTGCGCGCGTGACTTGCCGCGCGTCCAGAAGCTGAGTCCGTCGGCTTCCTTCAGATAGGAGTCCTTGTCCAGGTACATCAGCTGGAAGCCCGGATGTTCCGCCGTTTCGCCGAACCATCGGCGCATCAACTCCCCTTCGGTGTTGACCGGCAGGTCGTTGTAGTTGGTCAGCTCCGGCGGCAGCAGGCGCAGCGGCCCGCGGAACGCGCGATCGGCGGGGCGGCTGGAGGTGTCGAACGGACTCATCAGCATCGGCGCCGTGAAGATGCCGCCGATGACCCACGGCACCAGGGCTGCGCGCAGCGTCACAATCGGCGGCAGCATGAACACGGCGATGCCGTACGCGCCCATGAGATACCGGTTCCCGACCGAGCCGCCGCTGCCAAAGTACGAATACGGCTGCGTAATCAGGAACAGCAGCCCCTGCGAGACGACTGACGCAAACACGATCCACTGCCACGATCGCTGCTTCCGTCCCGACAGCACCAGCGCGATCGGTGCAAAAAACAGCGGAAAAAAATACGGCAGCACGCCGCCATAACGACCCACGACAAAATAGCCGAGGTTGGCGCGCAGGTTCGACCAGAACACCTCGCGGTCGAACCAGACGTCGGTCATGGCCTGCTCGGTGGTCCTCGGATCACACACCTCAAGTCCCTGGCCCGCCGCTTCAAACGGATAGACGCCGTAACACGTGGCGCGACCGCCTTTGCCCTGATAGTTCCAGGCGCCACTGACGACGGCGTTGACCGAGAACAAACCCGCGGCAGTGACGACAAACGCCACTGCGACGACCGCGGCTCGCCGCCACTCGCGATGCCACAACCACCAGAGCCCGATCGGTGCGCCCAGCAGTGCGTTGGACACTTTGGAGAAGGTCAGAATGCCGATGAGGACGGCGGCAATCGCGTCGGACCACGGCCCCCGCAACCACTCGCGAGCGGGTGTCGGCGCCTCGGGCGCGACGAACTTATACAGCCAGAAAAAATACGCCACGAGTCCGACGATGCAGTTGAAGAGCTCAGGGGCAATCCACGCCCAGTAGACGGGCACGACGGTCGGAATCAGGAATCCTGCCGCGAGCACGGCACTGACGGCAGGCGTCGAACGGGCACTGAGAAACCAGTACGCACACCACATCCCCAGCGCGAGCAGGACGGCGTTGAACAGGTGGAAGCCGTTGGTCCCGAACACGGCGACAAACGGCGCGGCAAGCAGCGGATAGACGAACGACTTGCCGAAAAACAGGCGATCCGTGCCTGTTTCCATCTCGCCATCCGTTAAACCACGCTTGAGGAACACGCCGCTGGGGCCTTGCGGAAACTCCTGACGCGCGCGCGTGATGTCTTCAGCCCGGTATTCCAGGTCGAAGTCATGCACCAGACTCTTGCCGATGAGGTAGTAGGTGGCCTCGTCGCCGTAAAACGCGGGCGCCGCTGTGGGGTCCACCGGTGTCCGGCGAACGTCCACCGGGTCGATGACCACGGAGACCGCGCCAAACACCACCAGCGTGAGGGCGGCCAGCGCGTATCCCGTCCGGCGACGCAGATCGGGACGATTCACGCGCGCGTCTTTCGCGTCAGGAAATCGAGCGCATCACGCTCGGCGAGCCGGCGCCGCTGCGCCCGGCTCTCGGCCTGAAGACGCACGTACAAGTCCTGCATTTTGTCCACGAACAACTGGATGTCGAACGATTCCGCCGTGCGCCGCGCCGATGCACCGAGCATCGCGCGGGTCTCCGGCTCGTCCATGAGACGGACGATGGCATCCGCCAGGGCGCGAGCATTCCGGCGCGGCACCATCAGCGCATCCGCGTCGGGCGTCAACACCTCACGAAGACCATCCGCATCGGTCGAGACGATGGCCTTCCCCGCGGCCAGCGCCTCGAACACCGTCAGCGGTGTGCCCTCCCAGAGAGAAGGAAACACCGAGATGTCGAAGGCGGCCAACGCCCCGCGCACGTCCTTGACGAATCCGCCGAAGACGAACCGGTCGCCAAGGCCCAGCTGCTGCGCCTGTGCCTGGAGGTCGCCCAGGAGCGGCCCTTCCCCGAACAGGAAGAATTTCGCGTGCGGCCGCTGGTCCAGAACCAGCCGAGCGGCGTCGACCAGGTATTCGTTGCCTTTGGAATCGTGAAGCCGCGTGACGGTACCGATCGCCACGTCATCAGCGCCGATACCCAGATGCGCGCGTGCCGTGGCCCGCTCCTGCTCGGTGGCCGGACGCCCGAATTCATCGAGCGGTGCGCCAAGGTAGACCACCCGCACGCGGGATGGCCGCACCTTCCGCGCCTTGATGACAAAGTCTGCGGTGCTCTCGGAGACCGCGAGCGCGACATCCGTGATCGGCTCGAGGACGACGTCAGCCACCTTCTGGAACCAGGGCGTGTCGGTCAGGTTCGCGTGTTCGTGCAGGACCACCGGGATCCCGCGGACGGCGGCGACCAGGCGGCCAAACGTGGTGGCGCCGTATCCATGCAGGTGCAGCACGTCGATCCGCTTGCGATCGACAACACCGAGCAGGTCAAAAAATGTCCGGGGATCAAACTTGCCGCGCTCAAGGTATGTGATGTCGATGCCGAGCGCATCCAGCGTCTCTTCCGACAGGTCCTTTTTCCGCAGGCTGACCAGGGACACGGTGAACCGGGCGGGGTCAAACCGCGGGATCATCCAGGCAAACAGGCGTTTGACGCCGTGCATGCGGGATCCTTCCCAGCCCAGGTGATCGCAGACGTGCAGGACGTTCAAGCCGCTGGCGATCTTATCCGTCCGCGTTCAGGGCGGTCAACGCGACGAAGCGTAGAATCATCGTCGTGTCCTGGTCCACTGCGCTGCGTTGGGTCGTGGCGGCCCTGTTGTTGTGGGTCGCCTTGCGCGGGATTGACGCCGGGCAGATGGCGGCGGTGGTCGCGCAGTCATCCTGGCGGTGGCTGGCCGGCGTGTTGGCGCTGGTGGTCGTTGACCGGTTCCTGATGGCGTGGCGCTGGATTGCCCTCGTGAGAGCCGCGGAGCCGTCCGCGGGTGTATCGACATGGCAGCTGACGCGGACATTTTTCATCACGTCATTCGCGGGCGCCCTGTTGCCGGGCGGGTCGGTTGGTGGTGATGCGGTGCGTGCGCTGGCGGCAACCCGGCTTGGCCTCTCCAATCCCACGGTGGTCGGTTCAGTGGCGGTGGACCGGATGATCGGCACCGTCTCGGTGCTGCTGATGGCCGTTGGCGGCATCGCGCTCGCGGGCCGGAAGCTCGATGCGCAGGTGCTCTACTGGGTGGGCGCCATGGCGGGCCTGGCCTCGATGGGGGTCCTGGTACTGCTGTTTGACGCCACGCGCCTTCCTCAGCTGGTGCGTTGGGTCGGACGGAACCGGTGGCCCACCATTGAGCGGCTCACTCTCAAGACTCTCGCCGCGTTTGCGCAATACGGCCGACACCGGGGCGTGCTGGGACAGGTGCTGGCACTGTCGTTCGTCGTACAGGTCCTGCGAACCGTGCAGGCCTGGGGGCTGGGACTGGCGCTGGGGATCGACATCGCCGGCGTCTGGTATTTCGCGTTTATCCCCGCCATCGTGATCGCGATGTTGCTCCCGATTTCGGTTGCGGGCCTGGGCGCGGGCAACCTCGCGTTCGTTCAGCTGTTTGCACAGGCCGGCGTCGCCGGACCGGAGGCAGCGGCCCTGTCGCTGCTGTTCATCGCGCTGGGCCCCATTGGCAGCCTGCCGGGAGGGCTCCTGATGCTGGCGTATCCGGGCACACTCCCCTCTAAGGTCGAGAACGGACTGCGCCGATAACCCGTGGGATACCGCATTTTCCCCGTCCCAGTAGAGGTTTATGGCACCAACGTTCCTCGTTCGCGACCGCCGGCATCTGTCTGCGGCCCTCGTGGCCGTCACCGTTTTCGCCTCAGCCGGGTGTGACGTCACCAAGACGGAAACCCCGCTGAGTCCGCTCATTGCCGGCCCGATTGCCGGCGTCACTATTTCGCAGGGGCGCGGCCTTGAGCCGTCGGCCAATCAGCGCATTGAAGATCGGCAGCAGCCGATCTCGCTGCTGATTGAGAACCCTTCGAGCAACAGTCCACGTCCCTTCAAGTTGAGGGTGCAGGTATCAGCCTCGAACACCTTCGCCGGCCTGGCCCACGAAAAGGTCGGTCTGGAACCGGGCCCCAACGGGCAGACGCGCTACCAGATTCCGGAGCGTCTGCCCTATGGCCGCGTCTACTACTGGCGCAGCCGGGCGGAAGATGGCGCAAACACCGGTGACTGGTCCGCCACCTCGTCATTCGAGATCCTCGAGCCCGTTGTCATCGGCCGTCCCACGCCGGGATCCCCGGCGAACAATGAACGGCTGACAACGCGCACGCCGACGCTGACAGCGACCAATGGCGTGTCGTCAGGCCCACACGGCGCCCTGTTCTATTTCTTCCAGATCTCCACCGACCAGACGTTTGTGTCCGTGCTGGCGTCGGGCGAGACGCTGCAAAGTCCCGGTGGCACCACCGCGTTTCCGGTGCCGCTGACGCTGCTGTATGACACCACGTACTACTGGCGCGTGCGCATCTCGGACGGGCGCGATACGGGTGAGTGGTCGGCCACAGCGGCGTTCCGCACTCCGCTGGCTCCGGTGGTCGTCGTGCCTCCGCCTTCCTCGGGCGGTGGCGGCAGTTGCACTGCCGGCGGCGGCGAGAACATCGTGACCTGCAATCGCAACCGGTATTCCGGCCAGATGAGCACGGATCAGATTGTGGCGTTCCTGGAACAGACCGCGCGCGACCTCAACGCGGCCGGCATCGACGGCGCGCCGTTCGGGCTGCTCGAGAAAACCTCAGGCCATCAGTGCAACGGATTCTCGTGTGACATCCTCTGCTCCGGCAATGGCAGCAGCCAGCGCCAGTGGGATGTGTTGAGCGACGCCGAAGGGGCGCAGAATCCGGTCTTCAACGAACTGACCGGTCCGAAGATCGCCCGCCCCTGCGTCATTCGCTGACGCACGATTCGTCAACCACCAACAAAAAAGGGCCGGAAGGATTACTCCTTCCGGCCCTTCGTTTTTTGAGCTGTCCCTGAACTAGAAGCGGACGCGCACGCCGCCGCCAACCTGGAAACCACCGACATCAAGCTTGGAGGTGGAGGACAGGTTCACCGAAGCCGCCGAGTATCGCGCAAAGGCGCCCAGGCCGATGCGCTGCGACACCATGTACCGGGCGTCGAGCCCCGCGGACACTCCCCAGACCGACTTGCTGACACTGTCGAGCGTCACGGTCACGCCGGGGATGGCTGCTTCCTGAATGGTGGCCGCGCCGACAACCTCATGGTCCACCTTCGCCACGGCGGGACCGCCGAAGACCATGACATCGAACTTCTCGGTGACGGGGAACATCCAGGCGGCGAGGATGGCGCCCCAGGTTTCCTTGTGTTCCATGCCGGAGATGGTGGACGTCACGCTTCGCGGCTGTTCGTAAAAGATCGGGTGTGGCACCGACGCCACCGCCGTGCCGTCGCTGTTCGCACTGCGGCCTGACACCGATACCGCAACCGCGAGGTTCTTCCAGACTCTGGCGCCGGCCGTGACATCCCAGAACGCGCCGCCATCAACGGTCCGGTTCGTGTCCACGGTGGCCGTTTCGTCGTACAGCGTAAACGACAGCTGCGAGGCGACGTCCTTGGAACCCGTCTGGACACCTCCGCTGACGTTGATGAATCCCCTGTCCTTCCACTCAACCATCTGAGCGTGAGCGTCGCTGGCCATGCACACACCCGCCAGGACCACTCCTACCACCGCTGCCTTCATCATTCGTTTCACCCTTGGCTATGCGCAAAGCGCCGGAAACGGCCGGCGGACGAGGATCGTGACCGCCCCAGCCTGAGCTATCATACACGCGGACATCGATTCGACGTGCCGGGGTACGGCCACCCCAGCCCTGTTCTTGGAGAACCATCCGCATGCGCGCATTTGCACTCGTCCTTGGCACCGTGACCCTTGGCGTCACCGTCGCCTGCAGTCAGTCGGCCACGCCGACGTCGGCCCCCGTTGCCGCACCCGGACAAACGGACCTCGGCCCCGGTGGGGCGACACTGAAGATCGCGGCGCCCTCGATCAACGCGCCGGTCAGCGGCACACAGATCGACCTGACGGCCAACGTGCCGCTCGTCGTCACCAACGTCCAGGGGACCAACGCCACCTTCCCCGTGACCCTTGAGTTTGAGGTGCGCAACTCGGCCGGCACCCTGCTGGCCAACCCGAAGGTGAGCCAGGCTACGGGAACGACCACCACCTGGATCTTCCCGAACCAGCTTGAGACCAGCGCCACCTACTCGTGGCGCGCGCGTGCGACGTACCTGACGGGTTTCGGTCCCTGGTCGGCGACCGCGACCTTCAAGGCACCGGACATCCCGCCCGCGTACAACAACGGCGCGGAGATTTTTGATCCCCTGACCGACGGCATCGCGTCGCCCATCGCCGTGGCGAGCGGCCCGGTCAACTGGATTGCCGGCCGCGGCGTGCGCCTGGTGGGCCAGGACAGCCACCTGACGTACACCTTCAACACGCCGTTGCAGGAAGGTACCTTCTCCATGATGGTGACCGGAGTCGACGAGAGCAATCCTGGCGACAAGGCCAAGATCTTCTCCATCAAGGAAGGCGACTCCGACCTGACGTCGAATGACTACCGCATGACGGCCGAGCTGCGTGGTCGGCTGTACATCACTCCCGGCGCCGTGACCGGCCGCATCATCACGGGAGATGCCAGCGACCACGGCCGCATCTTCGATACGCCGCGCACGGTCCACGACTTCAGCGACGAGGCCTGGTATCTGTGGCGGATGACCTGGCGCCTCGGCAGCTTCACCCTTGAAGCGCGCCGCGACGGCGAAAACGGACCGATCGTCTACTCGCACACGATCGGCACGGGCTCCCGGCCGTATCGCCCGGTCCCGATGCGGATTCACGTGGGCGCCCCGGCGGGCCGCGCGGGTCTGATCGACGCGACGGCCGCGGGCATGATCGTCAAGAACGTGTGGGTCTCGGCGACGCAGGCTCGTCCCCGATTCCCCTTCTAGACGCCGCTGACGCACATTCCGGGCGGGAGGCCACCAGGCCTCCCGCCCGTTTCTTTTGCCCCGCAGGGCGTCTATCATGGAGGAGAAGACCCCATGTCCACCCAGACATTCCGCCTCCGTTACATCGCCAAGTCCGCAGCGGGTGTCCCTCGGGACTTGGCCCAGTCAGCGATCTCGCACGTCACGCCGATCCGCCCGACGGTGTTCATCTTCAACTGCACCTGGGTATGCGATGCCAAGTGCTCGATGTGCAACAACTGGAAGTGGGGCAACCGCAAGGAAGACATCACCCTCGAGCAGCTCGACCGGGTGATGGACAGCGACTTCTGGCATCAGGTCGAGAACCTCAACATCTCCGGTGGTGAACCGACGACCCGGCTGGATCTGCCCGAGATGGTCGAGATGTTCCACCGGCGCCTGCCCCGCATGCGGAAGATCGGCATCAACACCACCGGCCTGACGCCCGCGCGTGCCATTCCGATGCTGACGCGGATCGTGGAGTTCTGCCGCGACAAGAATCTGTTGATCAGCATCCGGGTGTCGATCGACGGCGTCGGCGACATGCACGACCAGGTGCGGAACGTGAAGCGCGGCTTCGACAAGGCGTCACAGACCATCGAGGCCATGCAGGCGCTCGCCGCGACGTCGCCGCACTTCCAATTCGGCATCGCGTCGACGATCTTCGCCAAGAACCTCGACGATGCGAAGAACATCCATGCGTGGGCCAAGTCGAAGAATCTCGACCTCGTGTTCAACATGTTGCGGTTCACCGACAACATGCTGCACAACCGCGACCTCGAATCGGAAATCGGCTTCAAGAGCCGTGAGGAAAACTTCATGCGGGAGTTCTTCCTCGACCGTGTCGCGGAAGAGTCGGTGTTCAGCGGCCAGGCCTTCATGTATCTGCACTACGCCGACATGATTGCCAACGGGTATCACCGCACCATGCCCTGCCCGTTCCAGCGGCAGGGACTCCTGCTCAATCCCAACGGCGACCTGTTCTACTGCGAGAACTCGGCCAAACTTGGCAACGTGCTCGAGACACCCGCCAGTGAGCTCTACTTCGGCTCGGAGCAACTGGAAGGGCGGGAGGCGCTCAAGCGGGATACCTGCCCGACGTGCCTGAGTCCCTGCCAGGTCAACGTCGGCGCAATGAAACAGGTCGTGCCGTATCTGCAGTTCCTGCGGCGCGCCCACAAACTCAAGAAGGACCCGTCTCGACACATCGAGACGTTGCCCAAGCCCGTTCGCTGACTTCACCCTCTTCGCCAAAGGCCCGACATGTCGCTCGCCCTCCGTTTACTCCCCCTGGCTCTGGCCGGTCTCGCCGCGGCGTGTGGCGGCAGTGGTTCGCGCGAAGTGCCGCTCGTCGAAACACCGACGTCACCAGGCACGGTCACGCTGACCGCCCCGGTGGCGCAGTCGCCGGCCAACGACGCGCAGCTCGACACGCTCCGTCCGGTGCTCACGGTTTCCAATGCCACGGCCTCCGCGAGCGGCGCGCGCACGTACGAATTTCAGCTGTCCGATCGCAGCGATTTTTCCACGCTGGTTGCGACCCAGGCGTCGGTCGCCGAGGGCGCAGCGGGCACGACCAGTTATGCCCTGTCGTCGGATCTCCAGCCCGCGACACTGGTCTACTGGCGCGCACGCGCCGCGCAGTCCGGTACGACCTCGGCATGGTCGACCACCGCGCAGTTCAGAACCAAACTTGTTGGCTTCAACCGCCCCGGTCAGCTGTATGACCCGCTGGTGCACGGGGAAACCATCGGCACCCGCTCTGGGGCCACGACGTTCATGGGCACCGACGGCCTGCGTGTCGACAATCACCAGTCGTGGGTGCGTTACCAGTTGGCCCAGACGTTGACATCAGGGGTCATCTCGGTGGAGGTCAAGGGGCTGCAGGCCAACCTCCCGCAGGAGAAGGCCCGGATCTTCTCGATGTCCGATGCAACGCCGATCCTCTTCAACAGCAAGTTCCTGTTCAACGTGCAGTACCGAGGGATTCCCGGCAATCCGGACAATGCCATCTCGTACAAGGTGCTGATGGGTGACAGCGACCTCAAATACGAGCCGGACTTCCAGCAGCGATCGGCGGGCGTGCGTGCCCTCAATCCGAATACGACCTACTACTGGGAAGCGACCTGGGGGGCGTCGTTCCAACTGACCGTGCGTGAGGGCGGCCAGACGGGGCCGATCATCTATCAGCGCTCCCAGAGCACTCCGGGCACCTACAACCCCGCAGAACATTTTGTCTACCTCGGCGCGACGGATGCCGGATTGGAAACCGGCTCGTACCCAGGCGCGATCTACCGGAACTTCTGGGTCGGCAGCACGCCGAGGCCACAGGCGCTGGGCAGCGCGCTCACGGGCCGCTGACATCACGCAGGATGCAGCACGCGCGCGTGGCCGGCGGTCTGTTGGTGCTGGCCTTTCTGGCCCACGCCGCCGGCTACCTGTATTTTTTTGTCGATGACGAGGGCATCACCCTCGTGTTCGCCAAGCAGCTGCTGGCCGGCCATGGGTTGTCCTACTCTCCGACCGACGGTCCGATTGAGGGGTATTCGAACTTCCTCCACCTCCTTGTCATGACGGCGGTGCTGGCCCTGGTGTCGGTCATCGGAGCCGGACGCGAGTGGGCGTTTGTTGGTGGCTGGGCGTTGTCGCTCTCAGCCGGCGCGATGTTGACGTGGTTCTGGTGGCGCACTGCAGCCCGCCTTGAATTGCCGCTCGAGGGCAGGCTCGCCGGAGCGGCAGCGGTGGTCTGTTCCGGCCCTCTGGCGGTGTGGAGCGCGTCGAGCCTGGAGACGGTGCCGTTCTCCCTGGTTTTTTTCGCGCTCATCGTATCCACGATCCCGACCGTGACGTCCCCGCGGCTGACCGCGCTGCTGGCGGTGGTGCTGTCGCTGTACCGGATCGATGGGTTCCTGTTTGCGGCGCTCTGGCTCGTCATCCGGACGGCGCTGGCGCCACCTGACGTCGCACGCCCCCTGCTCAGGATCACGTGGCCACTCACCGCGTGCGGACTTGCGCTGTACCACGGGTGGCGCACCTGGTACTTCGGCGACTGGCTGCCCCTGCCGCTGCGCACCAAGGTCATGCACAAACTCCTGGTGGATGAGGGTGCCGTGGTGAGAACGGCTCCCGCCGGGTACCTGGAAGCGTTTCTGCAACATCAGGGTGCGCTCTGGGTTCTGGGCTTGGCCGGCTGTGCGCTGCTGGCCCTCGGCTGGAAGAACGGCCGACGCGCGACGATGCTGGCGCTGGGCGTCGCGATGCTCCTCCTGCTCGGCTACGTGGGCACGGTGGGCGATTGGATGTTCGGCTGGCGCTTCCTCGTGCCATTGGTCGCGCCAGGGGCCCTGCTGGTTGCGGCCGGCGTCGGCTTCCTGACGAGTCGGCACCTGGCCATGGGACGAACGGCCGCGGCCGGTGTGACGGTGCTGGCGCTCGTCTCGGCATTCCAGTTCCGCGCGCATTATCAACGTGTGGAACAGAAGCCGTGGTTCTACGACACGCCAGGCTCTCCCCTGGCGCGGGCGTTTGGCCCGTACGAGGATCTGCGCCAGGCGCTCGCCTCCCGCGTCGCGCCCGGAGACGTGATTGCGCTGCACGAGGCGGGCTACGTTCCGTTCATGCTCGACGTCGAGAACATCGACACGCTGGGCCTGTGCTCCGCGTTCATCGGCGCCCTGCCGACTGACGATGCGGTCTTCACCGATGTTGGACGTTATTATCCCGTCACCATGCGCCCGCCGATGCACGCCGCCGAGGTCTATCCGCTGCAGCGCGGGGCACGGTGGCTGATCGCACGCCGGAGCTGGATTCAGACCGCCAACGGCGGCCGTGTACCGGACCAGGTCCTTGGCGGCTTCTTCGGCCTGGATACGCAGACCGCGGTCTTTGTCGTGTATCGACGCACGGACAAACCCGACGACCCGCGGTGGCACCACCACGACGCCTGGCTTGAGAACCTCGGTCATCCTGCCAACCTCACGGCAGCCGTGATTGAGGGGCAGCACGTGTCACCGGCACACCTCATCGATGCGCTGCCGATCCTGCATCCCGATCAACCGGTGGATGTGGCGCTGGACCCCGAGTGGCAGGTCAACCTTGATGTCGAGGGCGTCCATGCGGTCCATCAGGTGTACGTCGAGGGCGCCGATGCCCCCGTCAGTCTGCGCCTCATCGTGACGCTTCGCGACGATGCCGGACAGGTCGTGGCTCGCCTCCGCCATGACGTCCCCTCAGGGGCGCCCCTTGCCTGGCACGGGCGGCTCGACAGCCCGGTGCGCGCCGGCAGCGCGGAGTTGACGGTGCAGAGTCGTGACGGCACTCCGTCCTCACTCCGCCTGTCAGCGGTGCGGCTGATGGGCCAGTCGGAGTTGCTCCGCCGCCACGCCGCCGCCCATGTGGTCTACGACTGATGATGGGGACGGTGCTGTTTGTTCTGCTCTACCTCCTGGCGCTCAGCGTCGGGCTGCCGCTCGGATGGCGCCTGTTCGGGCGAAGTCCGATTGGGTGGGTCACCGGAGCGTTACTGGGCTACGGGCTGACGGCGTTTGCGTTCTGGGTGCCCATATGGCTGGGCCACCCGCATCCGGCGTGGTTCCTGCTGGCGTGGGCCTCGGTCCTGTGGCTCGTGTGGCGTCCGATCGTGCACGGCCAGGCGTGGGTCGCACTGCCGGCCTGGACGACCGGCGCAACCCGCGCTTTCCTCGCGTTCATGCTGCTGGCGGCGATCCTGATTGCGATTCCTTTCAGCCGTGTCGGAGAGCAGGACAACACAGGCACCCGCTGGTATCGCGCGTATTTCACGGCCGACTTCGTCTGGCACATGTCGATCACCCAGGAACTGCGACGGTTCGACATGCCTCCGGTCGATCCGTATCTGGCGCCTGAGCCGATTCACTATTACTGGACGTACTTCCTCGTGCCCGCCGTGCTGATGGGACCGGAATCGTCGCCGGTGACCGGCGTCGAAAGTGCGTTAAAAGTCACAGCTATCGGCACCGCCCTGTTGATGAGTGCGGCATTGTTTCTGTCCACCCTTGCGGTGACCGGACGCGTGCGAGCCAGCTTCGCCGCGTGTGTCCTCGCGGTCCTGGCTCCAAGCTGGGAAGGTGCGTACGTCCTGTGGCAGAGCTGGACGCGTGGCGGCGATCTGCCGGCCCTGCTCGCGCAGGTCCGCGAGATGAACATCGATGCGGTCACGGCCTGGCAGTTCCAGGGGTTGCGAATCGATGGGCTTGTGCGGTCGATGTGGTGGACCCCGCAGCATGCAACGTCATTCACGTGCGGACTGCTCGCCATGGTTGCGGCTGGTGTCTCTCCCGATCTGCGCAGAGCGCGGCTGCTCGTCATCGGGCTGCTGCTCGGACTGTCGGTGGCCGTGAATCCCCTGCTCGGCGCGGCCTTCTGCCTCATCCACGGTCTCATCGTCCTTGCGCACGTGGCGTGCCGGCGCGCGCCATGGACGTTGCTGCTCGCACAGGCGTGGGTTGTGACGCCGGTGGCGCTGGCCCTCGGATGGACGACGCTCAACCAGATGTCCAGCAGTGCGGGCAATGCCGTCATTCTCGGGTTTGGCGGCCTGGCCCGTCATGCGCCGATCGCCACGATGGTGCTGTCGCTGGGCGGGCTGCTGGTGCCGGCGGCGCTGGCGGCCCTGCCCTGGCGCGAGGAGCGGCGCTCCGCCGACGTGTGGATTGCACTGCCCGCCGTGAGTGTCGCGCTCGGGCTCGCATGGCTCGTCAGCCTCTCGACCGATGCGGCGTGGATCGGTTTCCGCGCGGGCAACATCCTGCAGATCAGCCTGCCGATGGCGGCCGCTGTGGGACTGGGCCGGTTGGCCGCACGCTCCCGCCGCATGGCGGTCCCGTGCTGGACCCTGCTGCTGCTTGTCGGAGCTCCGACAACGCTCATCGATGTGTTTAACGCCCAGGACATCGAAAATCGGGCCATGGGTCCGGGATTTCGCTGGGCGATTCCTGTCTCACCCGCCCAGCAGTCCGGCTTCCAGTGGTTGCGGACCATGACCGCTCCCGACGCCGTGGTCCAGGCCGACCCGGTGCAGCGCGGCCGTGACCAGTGGTCGATCATGCCGTCGTTTGGAGGACGTCGGATGGCAGCCGGGCTGCCCATCTCCCTCATCGGCGTTCCGGCCTACGACACCCGGAGCAACCAGGTGCACCAGGTGCTGACGACCCCGGACCTCGACACCGCACATGCCGACGCCCGCAGGCTCGGCATCGACTATCTCTGGATTGACGAAGACGATCCGCCCGCGACAGCCCGCAGGCTGCTCTCCCGCCCTGAGCTCTTCGGACTGCTTTTCCGGCGGGGCCCGGTGTACGTCTTCGACGTCCGCTGATACACTGGACGGGTTTGTCCCTGCATGCCTGAGACTTCAAAGCCCCATACGGTCGTTGTCGGCGCCGGCGTTGCCGGCCTTACCATTGCACACCAGCTGATTACCCAGGGACGCCCCGTCACGGTGGTCGAGCGGGATCCGTTCGTGGGCGGGCTCGGCCGCACCTGGCACTACGGCTCCTTCCACTTTGACGTCGGCCCACACCGGTTCCATACCGAGAATCCGCGCGTGGCCGGTTTCATCAAGCAGATTCTCCAGGAAGACGCGCTCGAAATTCCGCGCATCAGCGGCGCGCGCATGTTCGGCAAGTTCCACGAATGGCCGCTGCGTCCCAGCGTGCTCTTCTCGATGCCGATCGGCATGATGTTCAAGTGCGCCTTTGACCTCGTGTATCGGCCGAAGGTCGAAGGCGACTCGTTCGAGGCTGACGTCCTCAACAAGTACGGCAAGACGCTGTACGAAGTGTTCTTCAAGCCGTACACGCAGAAGTTCCTGTTCACGTCACCGGCAGACCTGCACCGGGACTGGGCGCGTGCGGGCGTGAACCGCGCCGTCATCGACAAACGTGCGTCAGCCGACACGTTGTGGTCGCTGCTCAAGACGACACTGCTGCCGCGGCCGGTGGAAACCACGTTCCTCTACCCGCCGACCGGTGTCGGCCGATTCTCGGACCGGCTCGACGAAATCATCCGCGAGCGTGGCGGCCGGGTGATGCTGGGCGCTCCGGTCGAGGCAGTGGAGACGGCCGACGGGCGCATTACGGCGATCACGGCCGGAGGCGAACGTCTGGCCTGCGACCACATTGTCTGGACGGCGCCGATGACCAAGCTCAACGAGCTGCTCGGCATCGAGGGTGTCACGCTCAGCTACCTCTCGACGATCTTCTACAACTTCGAGGTCAAGGGGCCGCTCAAGCACAACTATCAGTGGACCTACCACGGCGGTGACGAGATCTTCTCGCGGGTCTCCGCGCCGACCGCATTCGCCTCCTCCACCGCGCCGGCCGGCGCGCATGGCCTGTGTGTGGAATTGACCTGCAAGAAGGGTGATGAGCGCTGGCAACATCCTGAGCGATTCACCGAGCCGGTGATCAACGACCTGCTGCGCACGAAGACGATCGACCGGCGCGAAGACATCCTCAACGTGCACGTCGAGCCCGTCCCGGAGACGTACCCGATTTACACGCTCGACTACCTGGAACAGCTCACGCGCAACCTCAAGCTGCTGGGCCGGTATCGCAATCTCCTGCTGGCAGGCCGGTCGGGGCGGTTCTGGTACAACAACATGGACCACTCCATCGGGCAGGGGTTGACCATGTCCGACAAGATCATGCGCGGCCAGGCGCTCGCGGACATCGACGACAACGATCGGGAGTTCTGGGAAGACAACGCCACTCCGGCGACCGCCCCCCAGGAATAACCGCAGCCTTACTTGATGGGCGTGCCGCCGGAGCGTCCGCGCATCATACGGGCCACACCCTCATTGTCAACGGCAGCCGGGCACAGCGTCCGGTCTTCGGGGTTGAAGTAGCTCTCACAAATCCACCAGCGTCCGCTGATGTAGACGACGGTCACTTCAAAGTCCCCACACGTCGGCGCCTTGGGCGGTTTTCCGATTTCCTGATCCTCGTAGTTCATCGCCGTGTGCACGGACCCGCTGTCGGCTGAGCGCCATGCGACACGCTGCCCGAGCATCGTCGCGCGATAGACGATGTAGTTCTGCCGGTGGGCGATCACTTGCGCGAGTTCCTTGATCTTGCCTTCAGGCGCGTTCGCGCACGCGTCGGTGAAGTCGACCATGCACTGATCTGCGGGAATCGACGAGTTACCGAACAAATCCACCAGGAACCTGCGCCCAAGTTCCCTGACCTCAGCGTTCGAGTCATGCACGCGAAACGCCGAGGACGTGCGCGAGACGACGTACTGCTTCTTTACGATCTGGTTGTTTTCGACGGCGTCGTAGGTGTCGGTCACGGTGAGCGTCACGGTCACGTCAACGCCGCTGGTGATTCCGGCTGGATGTGTCCACGTGGCCGTGGCCCCGCTGCCCGTGATGGTGCCCGCGCTTGCAGTCCAGGCGTAGACAAGCTGCGTGAGTGGAGTTTCGGCATCCACGACCACAGCCGAAATGGCGACGTTCTGGCCAGTCTCCACCCGGCTGGAGGGGACGGAGATCGACTGGATCAGCGGAGCGCTGGAGGGATCAACGACCGGAGGCTTGGGCGGCGCCGTGGGTGAACTGCACCCGGAAGCGACCAGCGCTACCACCCATCCCGCAATCGCCGCCCGCAGCCGCATGGACCTAGAACCGGCGCCCCATGCCGATGACGAACCGCTTCACATCGGTGGGATGGTCCGTCGTATTGATGCGGGTGAAACGTACGCCCAGGTCGAGATACCAGGTGCTGCCAAAGACCAGCCCGGCGCCGCCCGAATACATGAAGCGGTTGGTCGTGCCCAGCAGGTCCTTGCCGAGCGTCACACCGTAGATCTGCAGCGCCGCGCCGGAAATCTCCTGGCCGTTCACCACGTAGCGCGGGTTGTATTCAACACGCGCGAGTCCCGCTGACGCCTGCACATACGGTCGGATGCCGTTGCCCTCACCCCAGGCGGCGCCGTCAGGAATGAACCGGAATCCCACCAGGCCGTACCACGCATTGCCGCGCATGGTGCCGCTGGCCGGCAGGCCGTAGGCCGACTGCACAAAATCCACATAGGTCTGCGACTCGTCGATCCGCCGCTGGGTCACGACATCGAACATCCGGCCCGCCTCAAACGCCACGTGCAGGTTCCGGCGGAGCCGAATCCCGAGGTCCATGGCGGCGAGGCTGTCGGTGCGCGCGACGTCAGTAATGCCCGACGTGACGCCCAGATGCCACCGGCTGTGCGGCGGGCGCCCCTCATCATCGGACGCCGACTGCGTCGGCGCGGGCCGGGGAGGCAGCGTCACCTGCGCCACGGCATCGGCCACGCCGCCACACAGCACCAGACCGGCCATCAGCAGCGTCGCTGCCCGAATCGTCCACACTCGCGTCATGTATACCTCTTCCCGGAATCAGACGTCCTGACGGTCGTCGCCGGCCGGGGTCTCGACAATCTGCCGAACCACATAAATGGGCTTGCCCTGCGATTCGTGATACGTGCGCGACTGCAGTTCGGCCAACAGGCCGACGGTCAGCAGTTGCACGCCCGTAAACACCAGCAGGATGCCCAGAAACAGCAGGGGACGGTCGCCAATGCCCTCCCCTCCAACGTACTTCAACCAGGTCAGGTACAGCAGCACCGACGTGCCCAGCCCGCCCATGACCAGGCCCACCAGGCCGAATATCTGCAGCGGCCGGGTGGAATAACTCAACAGGAACTTCACGGTCACCAGGTCCAGCACGACGCGCACGGTCCGCGAGATGCCGTACTTCGTGCGCCCGAACCGTCGCGCACGATGGTTCACAACCTGCTCGGCAATCCGGACACCCATCAGGCTGGCCAGCGCCGGCAGAAACCGGTGCATTTCGCCGTACAGTCGGAGGGGTTTGACCACTTCCGCACGGAACACCTTCAGCGAACAGCCGTAGTCATGCAGCCGCACACCAGTGGCCCACGAGATCAACCGGTTTGCCAGCACGGACGGCAGCCGCCGGTTGATGAACGTGTCCTTCCGGTCCTTACGCCAGCCACAGACGATGTCGTAGGTACCGGCGTCGCCGTCCGCACGCCCCTCAATCCGTTCGATCATCGAGGGCAGGTCACGGGGATCGTTCTGCAGATCGCCGTCCGCCGTCGCGATGAACTTTCCTGTCGCGTAGGCAAACCCCGCCGCGAATGCGGCCGTTTGTCCAAAGTTGCGGCGGAACTGGATGACGCGCAGCTGCGGATGGACGGCCTGCAGGCGTGTCAGGCGTGCAAACGAATCATCCGAGCTGCCATCGTCGACGAGGAGAATTTCGTACGGGCGTCCCCACCGGTCGAGCGTCTCGATGAACTCCTGGCAGAGCGCGTCGACGTTCTCCGCCTCGTTGTAAATCGGGATGACGACCGACAAATCCACGGTAGACATTCTATGCTGGCCGCCACCGGCGCCACACCCACCAGCCCAGGCCCGCGACGGCCACGACGCCGAGCAGGCCGATGGTCACTTCTGCCAGGTGCCGACGAATCAACGCGGCGGCGGCCTCGCCGTAGACCCGCGCGAGCCACCCCTCCGCCAAGTACCGCGCGCCGCGGCCCGCCGCGACGGCCAGCGCAAACTGCATCGGCCGAACCCCGCCCACGCCGGCGAGCAGGACGAAGATCTTGTACGGCGCCGGCGGCGGTGCAAACGCGATGGCCAGCATCACCACCAGACCGTAACGCTCGAACAGCCCCTGCACCCGGGAGATGTGCTCGGGACGGAACCGCTTTCGCAGGAACGCCTCTCCCCCGCGCCGACCGATCTCGTAGATGATCTGCGACCCCACGACGGACCCGAGGGTCGTCATGAGGGCGAAATACCACCACTGATCGGGAAACTTGATGGTCTGCCACACGATCAGCAGGTCGTTCACATTCGGCATCGACACGAAGGAGGTATCGATGGCCGCAATGATCGCCATGCCCACGCCTCCCCACCGATCAACGGCGGGCTGCACGGCGGCGAGGAGTTCGTCCATGTGGGCTGGAGAGGTGAAACGGCCGGAACCGGCCGGATAGAATGACCTGATTATAGCTGCTCGCCTTCCTCCTTCCCGTCTTGCCTGGCTCGTGGCCCTCGGCACCGTGATCATCGGGCTGGCGGGGGCGTGGCACTACGCACAGCTGGACCTCACCCTGAGTCACTACGATGCCCGGGGACATCTGATCGTCGCCCGCCGGGTGTTCGACAACCTCACGCCGGGATGGATTCAGTTCGGCGCCGTCTGGCTGCCGCTGCCGCACGTGCTCAACGCGATTCCGGTGCAGTGGGACTGGGCGTATCGCACCGGCGCGACCGGGGTGTTCTGGTCCATTGTGGTCATGGCCTGGGGGATGGCGCTTGTGGCGCGTCTGGTGGCACGCCACCTCGACTCCCCATTGGCCGGCGCAGCGGTGGCCGCGGCCGTGGTGCTCAACGCGAGCACGTTGTATCTGCTGTCCACGCCCATGACAGAACCGTTGCTGTTCGGACTTGCGGGCGTCGCGCTCTACGCGGTGGATCGCTTCATCTGGACTCCATCGCCGGTGACGGCACGGCACGCCGGTTGGGCCCTGGCCGCCCTCGTGATGACCCGTTATGAGGGCTGGTGTATCGGCGGAGTGCTTGGCGGCCTGGCGCTCATCGCCCGGCCGCGGCAGATCGCGCCGGTCGCGCTCTGGCCCATCGGCGCCATTGCCGTGTTCCTCCTGCACAGCTACGGCAGCACCGGCAGCTGGTTCACGACCGGCGGCTTCTTCGAGGCGAACAACCCTGCGCTGGGCGACCCCGTACTCGCATGGAGCCAGATCGTTGAGGCGGCACGCACACTGACCGATCCGTGGGTGCTGACCGCAGGGTGGGTCGGCGCTCTGAGCCTCGTGGTTGTCGCGCTGCGCGCCCACTCGGAGGGACGCGCCGCTGTGATCGGGCACCTGTTGCCGCTGGCGCTGTTTGCCGCCGTTGCGCTGCCGCTGTATGCCTTCACGAGCGGGCATCCGGTGCGCGTGCGATACATGTTGTCGCTGGTCGTCGCGGCCACCGTTGTCGCGTCATGGACGTTGTGGTGGGTCCCCGTGAGATTCCGTGGCGCGGTGGCGGTTGTTGGTCTCGGTGCGGTCCTGCTGGCCAGTCCTCCGATGAATCCGAAGGCCCCCATGGTGCAGGAAGCCCAGTGGGAACTGCCGCACTCGCGCGCACGCGAATCGGTCACCGCGCTCCTGGCGCAGGAATGGGACGGCACGCCCATCATGGCGAGCATGGGGTCACTCGGCCACTACATGCAGCAGATGGCGCATGCCGGATTTGACCTCGAGGATTTCCTCCACGAGGGCAACGGCCAGTTGTGGAAGGCTGCGGTGCTGGACCCGGCGCCGTACGTGCGATGGATGTTGATTGAAGAAACGGCGGAGGGCGGGGACATGCTCGCCCAGCGCGCGCGCGCCAACGACCGTTACCTGGCGCGATTTGAACGCCTGGCCGATGGCGGCGGCGTCGTGTTGTATCGACGCCGCCCCATCCCGTGATCGTCAGAACCGAATCTGAAACCCGACCGTGAACTGAAGACCGGTCAGGTCAATCTTCTCGGTCAGGAATCCGTTGTCGCCCAGGTCGCCGGATCCGAACTGGTAGCGGCCTTCAACGTTGAACGCGTAGATGTCGCCACCCAGCGGCAAGCGCACGCCGCCCAGCACCACGCCACCAATCGACGTGCCCTCGGCCACGTACCGATCCCGGAACACCGAGAAGTTATCGAAGAAGTCCACGAATTCGCCGGACTCGGAATACCGCCACCGCAACGCACTCACACCCGCGCCGACGTACGGCTGCACCGATCCCGCCCGGCCCACCGGCAGGAACCGCACCACCGCCGTCAACGGCACGACACGCAGCTTGAGGTCCTGCTCGATTTCGTTGCCGTTGCTGTTGACGTAGTCGCGGTAGAAGCTCGGCACGGTGCGCTGATAGAAGCCACCGCCAAGACCGAGTTCCACGCGCTCGTTGAACGTCATCGTCCACTCCGCCATGCCGGTGGCGCCACGAAAGTCCTTGATGTCGAACGCGAGTGTATTCAGATTCTCGACCCACACGTCGTCATCAGGGCGCGCGTCGTAGCCGTGCGGCGCGAACAGCCCGGCGCCCAGGTGCAGCGAGTGCACCACCTGCGCGGCGGCCGTTGTGGCTGCGCCACCAACCATCGCGATTGTGACCAGTCCAAGAACACTTGCTCGAATCACCCGTGTCATGTGTTGTGCTCCATCGTTCTGAGGATGCCGACGTACGGCAGTCCTGCCTGCTCAAGACATCTAGCAGGTTCGGTGCCAGCTCAGATCACTCAACAAAAAGACCGATTTCAGGCGAACGAGGCTGCCGCCTGTCACTTTCTGAGGTCAGCGAGCACATCCAGGAGCTGGGGATGCAGGACGCTGTTGGAGGCCACGATCTGGCGTGCAAACGGATCAAATCGCCCACCGCTGTAGTCGGTGACCCGCCCACCCGCCTCGGCCACGATCAACCCGCCAGCGGCCACGTCCCACGGATGGAGGTTCTGCTCCCAGAACGCGTCAAACCGGCCCGCGGCCACGTAGCAGAGGTCCAGCGCCGCTGAGCCCAGGCGACGCACGGCCTGCGCGCGGGCCAGGAAGCCCGCAAAGATGGCGAGTTGCTCCGCCCGGTCTTCGTTGGCTGTGTAGGGAAACCCGGTCACCAGCAGGCCGTCGATCAACGTGTCCACGCCACTCACCTGGAGCCGCTGCCCGTTGAGGCGCGCACCTTGACCGAGTTCGGCCGTGAACAACTCCTCGCCCATCGGGTCGTAGACGACACCCACGGCCATCTGCCCGTCGATCTCCAGCGCGATGGAGATGCAGAACAACGCAAGGCCATGCGCAAAGTTCGTCGTCCCGTCGATGGGATCCACGATCCAGCGATGCCCTGACGCCGCCGTCTGCTCCCCCGATTCTTCTCCAAGGAAGCCGTGCGTCGGAAATCGGCGGCCGATGCGCGCGCGCACCTCTGCCTCGACGGCGACGTCGGCTTCGGTCACCAGGTCAATCAGGCCCTTCTTGCGCACGACAGGATCGCGCCGGAAGAACTGGCGGGCAATGCGTCCGCCGGCCTGCGCCGCGTCAATGGCGGTCGCGAGAAATGCAGGATCAGGAATCACGAGTGGTTACTGGGAGAGGTTCTTGACCATGCGCACGGACATTCCGCCTTCGGGCCTGCGCGCAATGGCGACGTCGTCCATGAAGTTGCGCATGAAGAAGATGCCGCGGCCGCTGGACTTGAGGAGGTTTTCCGGCGCAAGCGGATCTTCCACCTCCTCGAAGTCGAAGCCTTCGCCTTCGTCGAAGACCGTCACCGCAAACTGCCTGGGCTCTGCGCGCGGCGCCAGCGTGAACTCGACGGTCACGTGTTTCCCGGGATCTTCCCGGTTGCCGTGTTTGACCGCGTTGATCACGGATTCGCGCACCGCCACACTCACCCAATGGGTCGCGTCTTCGTCCAGGCCGGCAAGATGCGACAACCGGTCGCTGACGGCCTGAACGAGATCAAGCAGGTCGAATGAACTCGGCAGTTCGATCCGAACGAGGTGCTGGTCGGTCACCATGGGCACGCGCAATAACATACTATTCGGAAACGCCCTCTGTAATGTCCTCCTTGTCGCTTTCCCCCATTCAAACGCTCACCGGACGCCTGACGGTGCCCGGCGACAAGTCCATCTCGCACCGCTGCGTGTTGCTGGGCGCGGCCGCGTCCGGCACCACCCGCGTGCGCGGCCTGTCGACCGGCGCGGATGTGCGGGCGAGCCTGGCCTGTGTCGCGCGCCTCGGCGCCGCCTGGGCCGAGCAAGCGGACGGGACCGTATCAATTACGGGTTGGGGCGACGCCGGGCCGCAATCGCCCACGTCCGAACTCGACTGTGTGAACTCGGGCACAACCATGCGTCTGATGGCGGGACTGCTGGCTGGATATCCGGTAACGGTCACCCTGGTCGGGGATGCGTCCCTTTCCAGACGTCCGATGGCGCGCGTCCTTGAGCCCCTCACCCGGATGGGCGCCGCGGGCTCCACTCGCGACGGCCGACCTCCACTCACGATCGCAGGCGGCGCGCTGCGTGGCATCGACTGGACATCCCCCGTCGCGTCGGCGCAGCTCAAGAGCGCCGTCATGCTGGCGGCGCTGCGCGCGACCGGCACGACCCGCGTCACCGAGCCGGTGCCGACTCGAGACCACTCCGAGCGGGTGTTTCCGCTGTTCGGACTCACGGCGGCCGTCAGCGGCAATACCGTTGCCGTGCCCGGTGGACAACACGCCGTCGCGCCGGCAGTCACGATTGCCGTCCCCGGCGACCCGTCCTCCGCCGCCACCTGGGCCGCCGCCGCTGCGGCAATCCCCGGCAGCGACGTCACCATCACCGGTGTGTGCCTGAATCCCCGGCGGACGGCCAGCCTTGACGCGCTGCGGCGAATGGGTGCTGTCATCGACATCACACACGAGACTGACCTTGGCGGCGAACCTGTCGGGACAATTCGTGTTCGTCACGGAGCGCGGCAGGACACGACGATTGCCGGCGATGAAGTGCCGGGCCTGATTGACGAACTGCCGGTCCTCGCCGCCAGCGCTGCACACGGTGCGCGCCTGGAGGTGCGTGACGCCGAGGAACTGCGCGTCAAGGAAAGCGACCGCATTTCTGCCCTGGTCGCAGGGCTGCGCGTGATGGGCGTTCAGGCTGAAGAATTCCCCGACGGGTTCATCATCGACGGCCGCGCCGGTCGCCCCTCCGGCGGCGTCGCCGATGCCGCGCACGATCACCGCCTCGTCATGGCCTTCGCCATCGTCGCGCTGGGCGCATCCGGGACATCAACCATTCACGGAGCAGACGTCGTGGCGGTGTCCTATCCGGACTTCGTCACGGACCTCCAGCGGCTGAGCACACCATGACGGCCGACAAGATTTATCTGGTCGGCTTCATGGCCTCCGGCAAGTCCACGGTTGGACGGCACCTGGCCGCGCGCCTGCGATGGCGCTGCGAAGACATCGACCACCTGATCGAAGTGCGTGAGAAAAAGACGGTCGCCGAGATCTTTGCGCGTCACGGCGAACCGTACTTCCGGCAGCTGGAGAAAGAGATGCTGGGCCTGCTGCAGCCCATCCGGCACATTGTCGTCGCCACCGGCGGCGGCACGTTCGCCGATCCGGACAACCGCACGATGATCAACATGGACGGGATCTCGGTGTGGATTGACGTTCCGCTCCAGGAACTCGTCCAGCGCATCCCCCTGGATGGTCGCCGACCACTGGCCTCCGACCGCGCGTCGCTCGAGCGGCTCTACGCCGCCCGGGCCGACACCTATCGCCTGGCCCACCTGCGCGTGAACGCGTCGCGCTCCTCGGCCTCCGCCGTCGCTGACCGTGTCCTTGATGCCGTGCACAGCTATTCCGGCTTGGTGTCGCCCTGATGCGGTGGCTCGTCCTCAGCGATATCCACGGCAACATCGATGCCCTGGACGCGGTGCTGGCCGACGCTGAGGGGCATTGGGACCGCGTCCTCTGCCTGGGAGACCTCGTCGGTTACGGTGCAGCGCCATCTGCCGTCATCGCCCGAATACGCAGCCTGGGGCCTCTCCTGCTGCGCGGCAATCACGACCGTGTCGCTGCCGGTCTGAGCGGCGCGACGGACTTCAGCCCGCTGGCGCGGACGGCGATTGAGTGGACACGATCCGCACTCTCACCAGAGGAACGAACATGGCTGGCCTCGATGCCCGTCGGCCCGGTCACACACGACAGCGGCGCGGTGCTGTGCCATGGCGCCCCGTTTGACGAGGACTACTACGTGGTCGACCTGGCTGATGCACGGATGACGTTCCTGCGGGAGCCATTCAGGGTGTGCCTGCATGGCCACACGCACCTGCAGACGTGTTTCACGATGGAAGGTCGTGCGGTCATCGATCGAACGCCATTCCGGCGCGCGCGACATGCGGTGCATCTGCGCACCGAGCATCGATGGTTGATCAACCCGGGTTCGGTGGGACAACCACGGGATGGTGATCCCAGAGCCGCGTATGCGTCATGGGACGCCGAGGCTGGTGTCGTGGAACTGCGCCGGGTCGATTACGACATCGCGGCGGCGCAGGGCCGCATGCGAGCCGCAGGGCTGCCCGAACGGCTGGCCGAACGGCTCGAAATCGGGGACTAGCTCTTCCCGCGCTGCGCGCGTTCGTCGCGCCGCTTCAGTTCCATCGCAAACGCGTCGCGCGCGGCTCGGGAGCCCAGCACCCAGCCAATCACCACACCGATGATGAGGACGCCCGGGATGAACAGGAAGTGCGCGGATGACATGCCACCCATTGGCTACCGTCCGTTCTGCGACTCGATACGCCGACGGAGCGCGTCGGCGTCCTGGTGGAGCTTCGTGACGCGGTTCCAGAGCATGTAGAGGTACGCAAGCAGCGCCACCCAGACGAAGCCGTAGGCATAAAACACCAGCGGCGCTGCCGGCAGCACCTCGCGGTTTGCCATCTCGCTGAGCGGGACAAATCCGTCGGTGGCGGCCGGCGGCTGCTGGGCCCACGCGGGCGCGGCGGCCACGAGGGCCAGCACCACCATCATCAGACAGGCACGTGTCAGATCACGCAGCTTCATGACCTCAATCCTCCAGGCCTGACCAGGCCTCTTCAAGCGTGGCGCGCGAGTGCTCAAGCCGAGTGCGAATCAACAACATCGCGACGTACAGGCAGAGGAATGCGACCACACACCAGTAGAACGGAATGCGCATTTCCGGTGTCAGCGTGCTGACGACCGTCGTTTTGGGATGCATGGTGCGCCAGACGTTCACCGACCAGTACACAAACGGCACGTTCGCCATGCCGAACACGCCCACGGCGGCGGCCAGCACATCACTGCCCGCTCCCGCGAAACGCCGCAATAACAGGTACGCCACAAAAATCAGCCACAACACGAGCGACGTGACCAGGCGGACGTCACCCCAATCCCACCAGACGCCCCACGCCTTGCGCGCCCACAGCGGACCGGTGACCAGCACGATGACGCCAAACAGAACGGTGAGTTCGGCTCCGGCAATTGCGACACGGTCGGCACCGGGTTTCCGCTTCGCCAGATAGATCAGGCTGCCAATGCCGCAGACAAACGCCGACCCGAACATGACCATCGCCGATGGCACGTGGAAGTAGAAGATTTTCTGGACGAGTCCCATCGTGGACTCGTAGGGCGCAGCGTCGATCAGAAACGGCGCGTAGGCAAACATGGCCGCGCCAATCACGATCAGTACCGGCACCAGACGGCTCTGTGACATCGCTCCTGCCTCACTCGGACATGACGGCGTCGAACACCCACAGTGCAAGTGTCACGAACACCGCGTCAAAGAATACCAGCATCGACAGCCAGACCTGGGCGCGGGCGATGTTGGGTTCTGCCGCGAGCAGGGCCGCCGTGCCGCTGACGCCGGCAATCATGACCGGCACCGTCAACGGGTACAACACGACCGGCAACAAGACATCGCGCGACTGACTGCGGCTGAGCATTGCGCCAAACAACGTGCCGACGGCCGCAAACCCGACGCCCCCGGCCACCACGAGCGCCAACACCCGCCACCAGATGCCCGCGACCGACACCCGGAACAGCACGCCGACCAGTGGCCCGACCACCGCCACGACCAGCGCCATCAGCGCCAGCATACCCACCAGTTTTCCGACGTACAGCGCCCATCGCTCAGTAGGCGCCAGCAGCAGCGCCTTCAACGTCTCATTCTGCCGCTCCCGTTCAAACGTGCGGCCCAACGCGAGGGTCCCGGAGAACGCAAGCGCGACCCAGAGAATGCCGGCCGCTGCGTCGGTCAGCGGCACCCCCTCCGAGACAAAACTGAACGAGAAGATCAGCACGACCGCCACGGCAAAAAACACCGTCGTGTACAGCAGTTCACGACTGCGCGCTTCAACCACGAGGTCCTTGCGCGCGATGATCCACACGGCGCGCCAGAAACCCGGCGTCACGACGCAGTCTCCTGTAACACCTGGCGATACCGCTGGCGTAATGTCCCCGCTCCCCCTGGAATCGGCCAGATCTTGCCGCGATCCACACACACCGCGTCGTCCACGATCGCCTCAGCGGTGTCGAAGTCGTGCGTGGCCATGATCACGATGGCGCCCTCGGCAGCAAGGGTGCGAAGCCGTTCACTCAGAATGCCGGCTGACGCGTCGTCGAGTCCGGTGAACGGCTCGTCGAGGAGGACCAGGCGTGGCCGGTGCAGCAACGCGCGTTCAAGCGCCAGACGCTGCCGCAACCCGCGTGAGAATCCGCCGGCGCGGTCGTCGGCGCGGTCCGTCAGTCGTGCGTCCGCCAGCGCTCGGGCGATGGCCTTCGGCAACGAGGGCACGCCGTAGAGACGGCCGAAGAACTCGAGATTTTCGTAGGCCGTGAGCTCCGGGTACAGGAAGAGATCGTGGCCAAGCACGCCAATCGTGGACCGGAGCGCATCTCCCACGTCAGCCGCAGTGTGATCGCCGTACCGCACTTCACCTGACGACGGCCGCAGAAGCGTGGCGAGAATGGTCAGGAGCGTCGACTTCCCTGCGCCGTTGGGGCCAAACAGGCCCAGCACCCGTCCGGCATGTGCATCAACGGAGACACGCGACAGCGCCCGACGTCGGCCGAAAATGCGCGAGACGTCGCGCACGTGTATCGCCTGATAGTCGGCGATTGGCGCGGTGGTCACCGTGGCACGCCGGCAGCACGCGTCCGGCCAGGAGCGCGCATGGCCGCAAGCGCCCCCCACGCGATGATGCCGAGCGCGATGGCGATCGCCGTCCACTGCGGCCACATCGGATGATGCGGCAGGCCGGTGAAATCAATCGTGAGCGTCTGCCCTTCCGCCAGGCCGGGACCTGACCCGAACAGATACGTCTGGCCCTGGTCGTTCAGCGGGTTTTTGGCAGTCACCTGCGGCGACGTGTAGTCGAGCCCGGCGATGGTCTGCACAATCACAGTGGTCTGCGGCATGGCGGCCGGCCATACCTGTTCCAGACGCGCCGTCGCGCCGCGGTACGGCAGCTCATACGCCAGCTGGACCACGGTGGCACCCGGCGCAAACGGACCGGTGACAATCACGCGAGGACCGTTCGCCGTCGCCTGCGGGCTGCTCTCGCGCAGCAGGCCAACGCCGCGCGCTTCACGCGGGAGGTTCACGATGAGCGGCCCACCGATATCCACCGGCGCGGTCTGCCCGTTCATGATTTGCAGCACGTAGAACACCGTCAGCCCGCTTTCAGCGAGTTCGACGATGACCCGGGATTCAGGACCGAACTGTACCGTGCCCGGCACCGCGGGAACAGCCGGTGCGGCAGGAGTCGCGGTGTCCGCCTCGGTCGCGCCCGCGCCCGCAGCCGCCACGAGCATCATCATCACGCCGGAGGACGGCATCGGGAACACCTGCGACTCGAGGCGCTCACCGTCCACGGTCGCAATCGCCTGAATGTTGTTGCCGACGCGCAGGCCAGACACGAGTGCGCGGCCATCCTCACCGGTATTCACCGTGCGACGTGCGCCGTCCACGACGATCTCGACCGGGTGATTCGCGACGTTGTTCTCGAACCCGCCGCGCAGCACACGCACCGACAAGGTGCCCGGGGGCACATCTGTTGACGGCAGCGGGCGGCCGGACATCTCTCGGGGATTCGGCATCTGCGCCGCCGCGGACGTGGCCGCGACGCACAGCATGGCCAGAAGACTCAGCACGCGCATCATGTGTTGCTGCTCCCCAGACGTTCGCCACATTGTTTGCAGAACTTCGCGTCAGGCTCGTTGGCAGTCTGGCAGCGCGTGCACACGACGGTCTGTCTGCCCCGCGCGGACTGTGATTTGGCGGCGACCGGCGCCGGCGGCGGTTCTGCTGGGATCTGCTCGAGCTGTTCCATCAACAGCAGCGCACGGCGCTTCAGGCGCGTGAGCATCTCCTGGTAATCCGCCTCCGACACCTTCTTCATGCCGTAGTCGAATTCGAGATCCTTGATGGCGCGCAGCACCGTGGCTTTGTCCTGCTCGAGGACTTCCCGATCGCGGCGGCCCAGCACCACCGGCACGTCCTTCGACAGCAGGCTCACCAAGGTCTGGTGCAGCGCGTAAGCGGTGTATCCGGCGGCAAGTACCGCGCCGCTGATCAACAGCAGCGCGGCGGGATGGGTATGCTCGGACACCACGACAGCCGCCGTGGCGCCAATCATCGAGAGGAGTACGTAGAAGTGACCCGCCGTAAACGGCGCGGGTTCAGTCGAGGTCTCGGAGCTCATCGTCCAGTCTCGCTTCCCGCTCGCGCAACGTGGCGGCGTCGGTGGAGGGGGCCTCGGCCTCTTCAGCGTCGTGCCGGCGACGCGTCCAGCGCACGGCCATCCCGCCGATCGCCACGATGCCCAGCATCCCTGCGGCATACGGCAGGAACCACGCCAGGCGGTTGAACCCCTTGTCGATCGGCGCGGCCAGCACTTCCTGCGACCCGTACTTCTTGACGTAATAGTCCACGACTTCGTCGTAGGTCTTGCCCTGGGAGATCAAGTCGGCGATTTCATGCCGCATCTCTTCCGCGGTACCGCACGTGCACTCCCCCACACGTTTGCGACCGCAGGTACCGCACATGCACACAATCTCGTCTCGCAGCTTCTTCTCGTCAGGCGTGCGGGGCACGATCATGACCAGTTGCGGATTCTCCACGTGTTGCGCATGCGCGTGTGAGGCCATGCCGCCCAGCAGCGTCACGAACAGCAGTGACGTCGTGACCGCCCCTTGCGGCACCTTGCTCGTGGCAAACGCCATCGCCCTCTCGGGCAGCAGCGCGATCAGCGTGCCGATCGACAGGATGCCGAACCCGAACCACAGCCAGTTGACCAGCGGATTGACGGTGATCTCGAACGTGACTTGTTGCGTGTCGATCGTGAAAGCGGCCAGAACGATGTAGAGGTCGTCGGCGAAGCTGCGCCGAATGGCCACTTCAGTCGTTGGCTCATCCTGGCGATTGTGATAGATCCACCGCGCCGGGTACATCCCACCGATGGCCTCGCCGTCCTTGGTGATGCTGGTGTGGCCCGTCACCATCTGTTTTTGACCGTCGTCGGTGACCTTGAGCGCGTCGTACTGGACGAGATAGTCACCCACCTGCACCTGCTGCCCGGGGTTCAACACCACCTGCTCCTCGACTTTGAACCCGTTGCCGGCAAAACCGAGGAAGATCAGGACGATGCCCAGGTGCACGACGTAGCCGGCGTACCGCCGACGGTTGCGCGAGAACAGGCCGATGAGCGCCGTGAGCCGGTCGGTGCCCGAGGCGCGTTGACGCACACCAGACCCGCGCCAGAACTCCTGCACGATGGTGCCGAACACGAACATCGACAGCCCGAAACAGAGTCCCGCAGCCCAGAAATTCACGCCGAGGAACATGACGCCGGCGGTGGTGACGATGCCCAACAGCGTCGGCCCCAGGAACTGCTGCAGCATGTTGCTGGCCGCCGACTTGCGCCACGCCAGCAGCGGACCGATGCCGGTCAGCAGAAGCAGCATCAAGCCGATGGGCAACATCCACTTGTCGAAGAACGGCGGTCCGACAGTCAGGCGCTCACCACGCAACGCTTCGCTGATTGTCGGGAACATCGTCGCGAACAGGACGAAGAACGCCGAGAACAGCAGGATCCAGTTGTTGGCGAGGAACGCGGCTTCACGCGAGGCCCACGAATCGAGCTCGTTGCGCGCCCGCAACATCGGCATTCGCCAAATGACCAGGCCGAAACTTACCGTGAGGATGACCACCATGAAGATGGTGAACATCATCGCGAGCTCGCGATCCTCCCCGAACGCATGCACCGACTGCACGATGCCCGACCGCGTCATGAACGTGCCGAAGATCGTCAGGAAAAACGTGACGATCACCAGCGAGACGTTCCAGACCTTCAACATGCCGCGCCGTTCCTGCACCATGACCGAGTGCAGGAATGCGGTGGCCGTAAACCACGGCAGCAAGCCGGCGTTTTCAACGGGGTCCCAGCCCCAGTAACCGCCCCAGCCCAGTTCTTCGTACGCCCAGAGGCCGCCAAGCGCGAGGCCGATGCTCAAAAACAGCCACGACGTCATGGTCCAGCGGCGCACCGCGCGCAGCCACGAGTCGTCGAGTTGGCCGGTGATCAGCGCCGCAAGGCCGAAGGCAAACGGAATCGTCATCCCGACAAAACCCAGATACAGCGTGGGCGGATGGATGACCATGTAAAAGTTCTGCAGCAGCGGGTTGAGGCCGCGGCCATCTTCCGGGGTCGAGAGCAGGTGTGTCTCGAAGGGATTCGTGTGAATCACCATCAGGAAGATGAAAAACAGCTGGGTCGCCGCGATGACGGCGACCACCCACGGAATCAGCAGCCGGTGACGTTCGCGATTGACGTGCACCGCGACGCTGGCGAAGACGGCCAGCAGCGTGACCCAGAACATCAGCGAGCCATCCAAGCCGCCCCAGTACGAGGTGAGCTTGTAAAACAGCGGCATCGCCGAGTCTGAATAGCTGTTGACGTATTTGATGTTGTAGTCGCCCGTGACGAAGGCATGGACGATGACGGCCGAGGCGACGAGCATGATGCCCGTCAGCACGTGTGTCAGGCCCACCGCACCCTGAATGAGCGACGAGTTCTGCCGGCGGCCACCGGCGACGCCGGCGGCAAAGGCTGCCGCCGCGACGACAAGTGCCGCCAGGATGAGAAACGTTCCTAGAGTTGCCACGATGAATCTTAACGAGCTGACGCGGGGAGCTGATCCGCCTCGTACCGCGAGGGGCACTTGGCCATCACGCCATCCGGCTGCACATGCACGACACCGTTTTGCAGTGTGCCCTTGAGCACGACCTCGGCGTCTTTCTTGAACGTATCGGGCACCACGCCGCGGTATGTCGCATTCACGGTCTTGCCGTTGGCCTGCACGACGAACCGGTATTCCAGCGTCTGGGCGTTGACCATCGGATCACCCAGCACCCAGCCGTGCACGCGGAGCCGCTTGCCTTCCCACTGGGCCGGCTCAGCCATCACCTCGTCCACGTATTTGTAGTACTCGGCGCCTTCGGAGACTGACGTGTACATCAGGAACGACAACGCCCCGATGATGATCACTGCAGAGATACTTACCCGGACCGTCTTCTTTGACATCTTGGCCCCACTCCCGCCCCTCTCGGGCTGCAATTAGGATACCACCCTGAGCTCGCGCAACAGGCTGTCCACCACAGCGATCGGCAGGCCCACCACGTTGGTGTATTCCCCCTCGATCCGGGAAATAAACCGCGATGCCAGTCCCTGGATCGCGTACGCGCCCGCCTTGTCGCGCGGCTCCCCGCTGCGCACATACTCACGGATTTCCGCGTCAGTAAGTGCTCGCATCCACACCCGGGTTTCTGCCACGGCCTCGGACTCACCCATCGGGCTGATGGCAGCCACGCCCGTCAGCACCACGTGTTCGCGCCCTGAGAGTCGCTGAAGCATCCTGGCGGCCTCCTCGTCGTCGGCCGGTTTGGCGAGCACGTCCCCATCGATAACCACCGTGGTGTCGGCCCCCAGCACGAGTGCGTCGGGGCGGTCGCGCGAGACGGCCTGCGCCTTCATGCGCGCCACTCGTCGCACGTACTCGTCCGGCCGCTCCCCCGCGATGACCGACTCGTCGACGTCAGCCACCACGACGTCGAACGGGAAGCCCGCCGCGGTGAGCAGTTCACGCCGCCGTGGTGAGGCGGACGCCAGGATGATGGGCACAGTGGTGTCCATGAGGCGGATGATACACTCCGGGATTGGCATGGAGTCCCTGCAGCAGACAGCCGCACGTGTCATCGCCCCGCTGCTGCAGTCCCAGCCGCACTCGCCAGGCAAGATGGCGTTTGCGTGGTCCATCGCCGCCGGGCCGGTGCTCGGCCGTCACGGCCGCGCCGTGTGGCACGGTGACGGGATCCTTCGCATCGTCGCCGACGAACCTGCCTGGCACACCGAACTGGTGCGTGCGCGCCCCGTCATCACCCAGCGGCTGACGCAGTTGCTCGGGCCGGACGCCATCACCCGCATTGAATTCATTCGACCGTAGGGAGATCTCCACATGCGTGAAGCTGTCATCATCAGTGCCGTTCGCACCCCCACAGGCAAGTTCCTTGGCGTCCTGAAGGATTTCCGCGCGCCCGACCTCGGCGCGATGGCGGTCCGCGAAGCCGTGCAACGCGCGGGTATTGATCCCGCTCTGGTCGACGAGTGCCTCATGGGCAACGTCGTGCAGGCGGGTGTCGGACAGGCGCCGGCGCGGCAGGCGGCACTGCGCGGCGGTCTGCCCAACAGCGTGGGCGCCCTCACGATCAACAAGGTGTGCGGCTCGGGCCTGAAGGCCGTGATGCTCGCGGCTCAGGGCATCGCGACCGGCGACATCGACGTGGCCGTCGCGGGCGGCATGGAGTCGATGAGCAACTGCCCCTACCTGCTCAACAAGGTGCGCGAAGGCCTGCGCATGGGCGACGGCAAGATCATCGACTCGATGATTCACGACGGCTTGTGGGACGCCTTCGACAACGTGCACATGGGCATGACCGGCGAACACGTGGCGGACGTCTACAAGGTCACGCGTGAGGAGCAGGACGCGTACGCGGTCGACTCTCACCGCAAAGCGGCCGCAGCCACCAAGGCCGGCTGGTTCAAGGACGAGCTGTTGCCCATCTCGATTCCGCAGAAGAAGGGTGACCCGCTGGTCGTGGATACCGACGAGCCGATCCGCGAAGACACGTCGCTCGAATCGCTGGGCCGTCTCAAGCCGGCATTCAAGAAGGACGGCACGGTCACCGCCGGCAATGCTCCCGGCGTGAATGACGCCGCGGCCGCGCTGGTGGTCATGGCGGCGGACGTCGCTGCGAAGCACAACCTCACCCCCATCGCGCGCATCGTGGGCCAGGCCACGGCGGGTCTGGAACCGAAGCTGGTGATGATGACGCCGGTCGAAGCCGTGCGGAAGCTCATGACGAAGACCGGCTGGAACATTGCCGACGTCGACCTGTTTGAACTCAACGAAGCGTTCTCGGTGCAGGGCGTGGCGGTCACTCGGGAGCTGGGCATCGATCCCGCACGAGTGAACGTACACGGCGGCGCAGTCGCGCTTGGACACGCCATCGGCGCCAGCGGCGCACGCGTGCTCACGACCCTGCTCTACGCGCTCAAGCGCAACAACAAGTCGCGCGGTGTCGCGACGCTGTGTCTCGGTGGCGGCAACGGCGTGGCTCTCGCCGTCGAGCGCATTTAGTCACACTCACCATGGGGACATGGAGATCGTGGAGTTGGCTTTTGAATGCCATCCTCCATGTGCTCCACGCCTTCATGGTGAATAACTCGTAGGGCCGTCCTTGACGGCCGCCGTGGGATACAAGGCACTCGTAGGGCGGTCCTTTAGGTCCGCCGTGGAGCGATACACGTGATCAAGACAGTCGGCGTCATCGGTGCGGGAACAATGGGCAACGGCATTGCGCAGGTGTTTGCGCAGTCCGGCTTCACGGTGAAGGTGTTTGATGCGTCGGCCGGTGCGGTCGACCGCGCGCTGAAGACCATCGAGAAGAGCCTCAACAAATTCGTGGAAAAGGGGAAGCTGTCGGCTGACGATGCGGCGGCGACGCGTGGGCGGTTGACCGCCGTGACGTCACTCGAGGAGTTCGCCGACGTCGATTACGTCGTCGAAGCCGTCATCGAGTCGCTCGAGGTCAAGCAGCAGATCTTCACGGCACTCGACCGCATCACCCGGCCGGACGTCATCCTCACGTCGAATACGTCATCGATCTCCATCACGACGATCGGCGCGTCCACGACGCGGCCCGACAAGGTGCTGGGCATGCACTTCATGAACCCGGTACCGCTGATGACGCTCGTCGAGCTGATTCGTGGCCAGGCGACGTCCGCCGAGTCGATGCAGGTGGCGTCCGACCTGTGCGTGAAACTCGGCAAGACGCCGCTGGAAGCCGCCGACTACCCCGGCTTCATTGCCAACCGCATCCTCATGCCGATGATCAACGAAGCGATCTACTGCGTGATGGAAGGTGTCGGCACGCCGGAAGCGATCGACGGCGTCATGAAGCTCGGCATGAATCACCCGATGGGGCCGCTAACACTTGCCGACTTCATCGGCCTGGACGTGTGCCTCGCGATCATGAACGTCCTGCACGACGGCCTCGGCGATCCGAAGTACCGCCCGTGTCCCCTGCTCAAGCGCATGGTCGCCGCAGGACACCTCGGCCGAAAGTCGGGCCGAGGGTTCTACAGCTATTGACGAGGTTCCGAGGTGCCGGAGTCCCGAAGTTCCGAGGTGCCGGAGCGGGACTTCGGCACTACGGAACCCCGGAACCACGGGACTTCCGAACCCCGGAACTCCGGAACCACGCCACCATCCCTGCCACCGGCGCGAGGAACAGCACCTCCCGCGCGATGGACGTGACATTGATCGTCCAGAAGTTGTCCAGCCAGTAACGGCGCGAGATGGGGCCGAACCAGTCGAGCCCTGTCGAATAAAACTCCAGTGAGAGCGGCCACCACAACTGCACGCCAATCGGCATCGATGTATCCGATGAGAACGCGTCGAGGATGGGATGGCTGAACCACGCCAGCAGTACGGCGAGGAATACCCGCAACCGGGTTGAGGCCACCGGCCAGTGTTGCCAGGCGGCGACGCCGGCCACGATGAGGGCCGCGCCAAGGCTGTGCGTCTCGCGGCTGTGCCGGCCCCACAACAAGTCCAGGTCAGGGGCGATACCGACTGCCACCAGGATGGCGATCTGCTTCCAGCGGTCGCGTCCGGCCGCGGCAATGCCCACTACCGACACTCCTGCCGCGAAGGCGCCCAACGCGTGTCCCAGCGGGGATGGCATCGGGCTAGTGTGCCCCGAAAGGTGCTCGGTGCTAAGTGCTCAGTACTGGGAGCCCCTGACCCGGCCTGTCATGGGTAGTCGCAAGAATTGCGATGTGGGCGGGCGGCGGGGTGACAGAAAGTGCGATCCGCCTCCTGAGGGGCGAAAGTCCGATGACCACTAAACGATTGTTTTTACAGAGGATAGAGTGACGCCATGACAAATTTTCGCTTGACTGCCCCCTGGCACATTTCTAGAATGGCTTTCGGTCCTGCCGTGATCGCCCCGATTGGCGGAGCGGTCGGCCGCGGCATCAAGCCGACAGAGAGGACACCACGACTTATGGCAACAGAACGGGCGGAAAAGCGGGACATCGAGCGGGCCGAGCCCGGCATCGACAAGGAACGGGCCAAGGCCGTCGAACTGGCCGTCGGCCAGATCGAAAAGCAGTTCGGCAAGGGCTCGATCATGCGACTGGGCAGCAAAGACTCGGTCGCGCCAATTCCGGTCATCTCGACCGGGTCCATCAGCCTCGACTGGGCGCTGGGCGTGGGAGGTTTCCCCCGCGGCCGCGTCATTGAAATCTACGGGCCGGAATCTTCCGGCAAGACCACCCTCGCCCTGCAGACCATTGCGCAGGCCCAGAAGCTGGGCGGCGTCGCGGCGTTTGTGGACGCCGAACATGCGCTCGATGCGAAGTACGCGCAGAAGCTCGGGGTCGACCTCGACAACCTGCTCGTGTCGCAGCCCGACAACGGTGAACAGGCGCTCGAAATCACCGAAGTGCTCATCCGCTCCAACGGCGTGGACGTCGTGGTCGTCGACTCGGTCGCCGCGCTGGTGCCGAAGGCGGAAATCGAGGGTGAGATGGGCGAAGCGCAGATGGGCCTGCAGGCGCGTCTGATGTCCCAGGCCCTGCGCAAGCTCACCGGCGTCGTCTCGAAGTCGAAGACCTCGCTGGTGTTCATCAACCAGCTGCGCGAGAAGATCGGCGTCATGTTCGGCAACCCCGAAACAACCACCGGTGGCCGCGCGCTGAAGTTCTACTCGTCGGTGCGTGTCGACATCCGGCGCATCGGCGCCATCAAAGATGGTGACTCGGTCACCGGCGGCCGCACCCGCGTGAAGATCGTCAAGAACAAGCTCGCGCCGCCCTTCCGCGAGGCCGAGTTCGACGTCATGTATGGCGAAGGCATCTCGCGTGAAGGTGACCTGCTCGACCAGGCCGTCGAACACGACATCGTCGAAAAAAGCGGCACGTGGTTCTCGTACAAGGGCGAACGGCTCGGTCAGGGCCGCGAGAACGCGAAGAGCTTCCTCAAGCAGAACACGGCGATGGCCGCCGATATCGAGACCCAACTCCGACAGAAGATGGGCCTCGCCCCGGCGCCGGCCGAATAGATGGCGAGATGAGTCAGATGGGGAGATGACGAGGTGGGCCAAACGCCACTTCCTCATTTCCCCACTTCCTCATTTCCGCATTCCCCCACTTCCCCATTCGAACGCGTGTGCTACGATAGTGCCTCGCGGTTCGACCCCGGGCCGAGGTAGCTCAGTTGGTAGAGCATACGACTGAAAATCGTAGTGTCGACAGTTCGATTCTGTCCCTCGGCACCATCTAATTCCCGCCCGAACCCCATTCTCTTCAAGCCCTCCACACAGCCGGCCGTGCATCTCACAGGAGACGCGGAGGCGCGGAGTCCGGCTATACTCTGCGCTTCACCGAAGATGACGACTGAGAGCCTTCGCCCGTACGTGCCCGGCAAGTGGTGGACACCGCTGCTCGTGACGATGGTGGTGCTGCCGATTGCGGCCAAGTTCGCCCCATGGCCATTGATGAGCCGCCTGCTGCTCGGCGGACATCGCGCGATTCTGCTTTCAGGCCTTGCCATTCTGACGATTCACGGCTTCAGGCTACGGCGCGGCACATGGACCTTTCGTTCGTGGCGCCGCTTTGCCGGGTCGGTCATCGTCGGCACCTCGGCAATCGTATTGGTATTTGGCCTCGCCTCAAGCGCAGACTCGCGTGCGTGGTGGATCTTGATGATTGGCAGGTTCGGGCTTTTCGTCCTGCTACTGTCCCTGATCATCGGCGGACCGCTGGCGCTCATGCCCGCGCTGTGGCGCTTCGCCTGTGATCCCCTCGACACACAATTCGACTCAAAGCTCGCCCGCCTCTGGCGCCGCGCCACCGGCGCGATGTATCGGCGGACCTGACCACCTTCGCCAAGGCTACGGCGGTCCGCCGGAGCTTCAGCGGCGGGTCTGAAGACCCGCCCCACATCTGAACTCTCCATGTCCCCATGGTGAGCCCGGCGGATTGCGGCGTCAGACGCCGGCGAACAGCGTCAGAGCGACGCGCAGGCAGGCGTTGACCCACGGCTGCGGATAGACGCCCATCACGATGATGCCGGCCAGGCAGATGACGATCGCGATCTGGAGAACGGCCGGCACCGGCACGGGCATTGGGGTGGGCGGCGTCTCGATGTACATCCGCCGCGACACCACGAGGTAGTAGTAGAGCGCAACGACGGTGAGCACGGCGCCGATGAAGACCAGCAGGAACATGCCCTGCTCCACGGCGGCCCAGAAGATGAACAACTTCGCCCAGAAGCCGGCAACAAACGGAATGCCGCCCAGCGAGAGCAGGAACAACAGCAGCGACAACGCCAGCGCCGGTGAACGGCGCGCCAATCCCTGATACGCCGTCACATCATCGGTGCCGCTGGCCTGCCCCACGGCCTGGACGACGAAGAACGCACCCATGTTGCCGAAGAGATAGGCGACCAGGTAGAAGAGCACCATCCCCACTCCGGAGACCGACATCGCCGCGAAGCCGATGAGCAGATACCCGATGTGCGCAACGCCCGAATACGCGAGCAGGCGCTTGATGTTGGTCTGCGGAATGGCCAGCAGGTTGCCCACGAGGATGGTGATGCCCGCAAGCGCAGACAGGACAGGCACCCACGTCGAGACGACGCCGCCCACGCCCTCAATGAACACGCGGAACAGCACCACGAAGCCGGCCGCCTTCGGGGCCACCGACAACCACGCGACAAACGGCGTGCTCGCCGCCTCGTAGGTATCGGGCACCCACATGTGGAACGGCACGGCGGCAATCTTGAAGCCGAGGCCGGCCAGCACGAGGCTGAGTCCAAGCATGAGCATCGGATCCCCGGTCGCGACCGATGCCGCGATCACAGCGAGGTCGGTCGACGCGGTCGCACCGTAGAGGAACGACATGCCGTAGAGCATCACCGCCGACGACACACTGCCGACGACAAAAAACTTCAGCGCGCCCTCGGGGGCCTTGCCGTCGCGCTTGAGGAATCCCGTCAGGAAATACAACGGGATGGACATGAGCTCAAACGACACGAACAGCAGGATGATGTCGCGCGCCGAGGCCAGCACGAGCATGCCCAGCACCGACGCCAGCATGACGGTGTAGTACTCCGTCGACCTGCGCCAGAACGTCTCGTTGGTGAACGCCAACGTGCCGAGCACGCTCAGCGCGGAAGCCACCAGGAACAGGCGCTTCGCGAACACCGCGAGTTCGTCGAGCACGACGGTGCCTTCGAGCCACACACGGCCGGGTTCGGCGTTGAAGGCAAACACGGTCACGGCGCACAGGCCCGCGAGCGTCAACCACCCAAGGACGCGATCCGTGGCGCCGCGACGCGCCATTCCGATGAGGAACACGAGCAACCAGACGCCAGCCAGTGCCGCTTCGATGGCCAGCGGGAACGACGGATGGAAGGTCCAAGGTGTCATCAGAGCACCCCCAGCCGCGTGAGCAGCGTGACCGTCGTGAGGTCAATCGGATCAAGTGCGATACGTGGCGCCACGCCGAACAGAATCAACGTGCCGACCAGCAGAATGATGGCCACCCACTCGGTCCCCTGCGCGTCAGGCAGGTGCTGAAAGTGCGGGTCCTTGCTCTTTTCGCCCCAGAAGATTGCCTTCACGACACGCAACACATACAGCGACGTCAGGAATGCGCCGATGACGGCCGGGAACAGCCACCACGAATATGACGAGGACCAGGCGCCCATGAAGGTGAGGAACTCGGCAACAAAACCCGCAGTCGCCGGCAGGCCGAGCGACGACAGGCCCCCGATGGTGAACGCCACGGCGATCCCCGGCATCATCTGGGCGAAGCCGCCCATCTTGAAGATCTCGCGCGAGTGGGCCTTTTCGTAGACGAGACCGACCAACGCGAAGAAGAGGCCGGTCATGATGCCGTGCGCGAACATCTGGAAGACCGAACCGTTCAGCCCGGTCTCAGTCAGCGTCGCCGCGCCCAGCATCACCACACCCATGTGGGAGACCGACGAGTACGCGACGACGTATTTGAGGTCGGTCTGCGCCATCGCCGAGAGTGCGCCATAGACGATGTTGATGCAGGCGATGGTGCCGACCAGCCACGCCCACTCATGGGTGCCTTCCGGCAGCAGCCCCATGCCCAGGCGGACCACGCCATAGGCGCCCAGTTTCATGAGCACACCGGCGTGCAGCATCGAGACGGCGGTGGGAGCCGACGCGTGGCCATCCGGCGACCACGTATGGAACGGGAAGATGGCGGCCAGAACACCAAACCCGACGTAAAACGCGAGGAAGACCCACGACTGCAGCGCGGGGTCAAACGTGACCTTCTCGAGTTCCAGGAGCGAGAACGAGGTTGAACCGGCAGCGACATACAGCGCCAGCATGCCGACGAGAATGAACGCCGACCCGAGGAGCAGGTACAGCGTGAGTTTCATCGCCGCGTATTCTTTGGTGCCGACGCCGGTGCGCCCGAACGCCCAGCCAAAGATCCCCTGCGGCCGCACTTCCCCGGTCGAGCCCCAGATGCCGATCAGCAGGTACATCGGCAACACGGCAATCTCGTAGAACAGGAAAAAGACGAACAGGTCGAGCGAGACAAACACGCCGAAGACGCCTGTCACCAGAATCAGCAGCAGTGCGTAGAACTCCTGGTCGCGTGTCTTGACGGTCCAGGAGGCAAACACGCCGCCGAGGATGATGATGGCGGTGAGCAGCACAAGCACAAGGCTCATGCCGTCGATGGCCAGCTGATAGGCGATGCCCAGTGACGGCACGAGCGCAATGGACTCGTGAAACTGGAATCCGCCGGCCGTCTGGTCGTACGCGGCATACAGCCAGAGCGACCCCGCGGTCGACACGGCCGCGCCGATGAGCGCCGACCACCGCACGAGCAGCGGACGCGACCGCCCCAGCGCCATGATGACCAGCGCCGCCACAAACGGCGCCCACGTCACGATGGAAAGAATCGGAAGCCCGCTCACCACAGACCTCCCAGCCACCAGGCAATTGCGACCACACCTGCCGCGACCGCCAGCACGTAGTCCTGCACCTTGCCGGTCTGCAGGCGCGACAGCTGCTCACCTGCCGATACGGTCCACGCGCTCACCACGTTGAGCACGCCGTCCACGATGTAGCGGTCCAGCCACGCGAACACCCGAGACAACACACCGAGCACCACGCGATAGACAAACAGGAACGCCTCATCAATCCAGAACCCTCGGGCTGCGGCCACACGCAGCGGGCCAACCGCAGCCGCCAGCGATTCCGGATTCACACTGCCCCGCTGGAACGCGGCCCAGGCCAGGAGGATCCCGGCAGACGCCACACCAATGGCGGCCGGCGCCAACCAGCCCGGCGGTTCATATGGCAGTTCGGGATGGTGCAACGTGAACCACACACCAATCACCATCGACGCGATCGCCAGGATCCACAACGGCCCGCCCATCGTGAGTGGTCCATCGTGCGGGTGGTGTCCGCCGTGACCGTGGGCATGCGCCTTGCTGAAGAACGTCAGGAACACGACGCGCATCATGTAGAAGGCGGTGAGGAACGCCGCAATCATCAGCATCACGAACGGCAGCGTCAGGCCGCTCTGATGCACGGCGCCGAGAATCTCTTCCTTCGAGAGGAACCCGGCAAACAGCGGCAGCCCCGCCAGAGACAAGGTTCCGATCAGGAACACGATGGTGGTCTGCGGCATGTGCCGCGCCAGCCCACCCATGTGCCGGATGTCGTTGGTCCCCACTGCGTGAATCACGGCCCCCGCGCCCAGGAACAGCAGCGCCTTGAAGACGCCGTGTGTGAGCAGGTGGAAGAAACCGGCGTCCGCGTAGCCCGCGCCGATGGCCGCCATCATGTAGCCGAGCTGCGACACGGTGGAATAGGCGAGCACACGTTTGATGTCGTCCTGCGCGCAGGCCATCATCGCGGCGGCCAAGGCCGTGAGCGCGCCGACCCACGCCACAATCGTGAGCACGTCGGGCGTGAGCGCAAACAGGAATGCCGTCCGCGTAAGCAGATACACGCCCGCGGTCACCATCGTGGCCGCGTGAATCAGCGCTGAGACCGGGGTCGGGCCTTCCATCGCGTCCGGCAGCCAGATGTGTAGCGGCAACTGGGCCGACTTGCCCGCCGCGCCCAGGTAGAGGCAGAACGTGATGACCGACAGGCCCTGCGCCGCAATCGTGCCCGCCTCAGCCTGCAGTCGCAGGGTCTCGAGGTCGAACGTGCCCGTGATGCGCCACAACATCACGATGCCGAGCAGCAGCCCGACGTCGCCTGCCTTGGTGGTCCAGAAGGCCTTGACCGCTGCACGCGCCGCCGACGGCTTCTTGAACCAGAAACCGATCAGCAGGTAGGAACACAGGCCCACCAGTTCCCAGCAGATGAACAGCTGCAGCAGGTTGGGCGCCAGCACCAGGCCGATCATCGAAAACGCAAACATCGACTGGTAGAGGAAGTAGCGGCCCAGTGCGGCTGGTGGTTCGTCGCTGAGATAGCCCAGCGAATACACCTGCACCAGGAGCGACACCAGCGTGACGAGCAGGAGCATCACCGACGACTGCGCGTCGGCAAGGATGCCAATCGTGGCAATCGGGCCGTCCCAGGCCTGCAGCCACACCACCTCGGTGCGAATCGCGCCCCAGCCTTGCACGAGGTTCCAGGACATGACGGCGCCGATGAGCGCCACCAGCGCGCCGGCAATGGAGAGCCACGCTGCCGGGCGCCCCGTGCGCCGAATCGCCGGCACAAGCGCGAGAATCGCGACGGCCGTCAGTGGCGCCAGAATCGGGAGGAGAGGAACGATGCCGTGTGTCATCGCTACCCTTTCAACCAGTCAATCTGATCCGCCATGGCCGTCTTGCGTGAGCGGAACAGGAGGATCACCAGCGCCAGGCCCAGCGCCACTTCGGCCACGGTGATGCAGATGGCAAACACGGTGAGCACCATGCCGGTGACTTCCCCATGAAACCGGCTGAACGCGACCAGGTTGATGTTGACGGCGTTGAGCATCAGCTCGATGCCGAGCAGGATGCCGACGGTGTTCCGGCGCGTCATCACGCCGAACAGGCCGATGCAGAACACGACGGCCGCCAGGATGAGGTATGCAGACAGGGGCATCTCAGTCCTCCGGCCTCGCAAAATAACTGGCCGACAAGAGCGACACCAGCAACAGAACGGCCAGCAGTTCAAACGGCAGCACGAACCGTGTCATCAGGTCGCGGCCAAGCAGATACGTCGGATCCGACGCAAAGGGCACCGGCGCCACCGGCAGCGGCATCCCGCTCAGGGTATTCACCAGCAGCAGCAACACCAGCCCCGACACGGCTGCGCCGCCAACGATGCCGCGGTTGGTGTGCGACAACGTCTCACCAATCAGCCGCTCGGTGACCACGATGGCAAACACGACGACCGTGACGACGCCGCCGGCGTAGAGCAGGATCTGCACACCGGCCAGAAATTCCGCCTGCAGCATCAGGAAGATGCCGGCGGTGCCCGTGAGCGCCAGGGCCAGCCACAGCACCGAATGAAACAGATTGCGGCTCAGCACCACCGCGAGCGCCGAGCCCACCAGCAGGATGGCCAGAATCCAGAAGCCGACCGCTTCGAGCGTCATGCCTCACCTCCCGCGGGTTTCTCGACCTTCTCCTTCTTGGGTGGCGCCTGCATGTCTCGCAGCCGGTTCCCGGTGGCCCAGGACGGTTCAAACTGACGGCCCAGCGCGTGCAGGCGATCCTTGTCGAGCAGGAGCGACCGCCGGTCGGCCGTCGCCAGATCAAACGACTTCATCATCACGATGGCGTCGGTCGGGCA
>BTVE01000019.1:0-49753 GCA_045862915.1 Acidimicrobiia bacterium | reverse complement strand
GGATCTTCAGCAGCGCCTGCTGCACACCCTCGCCAGACACGTCGCGGGTGATCGACGGGTTTTCGTCCTTGCGGCAGATCTTGTCGACTTCGTCGACGTAGATGATGCCCTGCTGCGCCTTTTCGATGTCGCCGCCCGCTGCCTGCAGCAGTTTCAGGATGACGTTTTCGACATCCTCGCCGACGTAGCCCGCTTCGGTGAGTGTCGTCGCGTCAACGATCGTGAACGGCACCGAGAGCAGGCGCGCGAGCGTCTGCGCGAGCAGCGTCTTGCCCGTGCCCGTGGGGCCGATCAGCAGGATGTTCGACTTGGTCAGCTCGACTTCGTTACGGCCCTTGGACTGCTTGGTGATCTCGAGCCGCTTGTAGTGGTTGTAGACCGCGACGGCCAGCTTCTTCTTCGTCTGGTCCTGGCCGATGACATATTCGTCGAGGAACTTCTTGATTTCGACCGGCGTGGGCAGCGACGTGCGCGTGCCGGAGCGATCGAACTTGTTGTCGTCGGCGATGATGTCGTTGCAGACCTCGACACACTCGTCGCAGATGAAGACGGTGGGGCCCGCAATGAGCTTGCGGACGTCGTTCTGATCCTTGTTGCAGAACGAACAGCGGAGGACGTCGGTCTCGCCGGCTTTTTTGGTCATGGGTTACGCCCTGCGGTCGAGGACATCGTCGATGATACCGTAGTCCTTCGCCTCGCCCGCGCCGAGGATGTAGTCACGGTCGGTGTCGTCCTGAATCTTCTCGAGCGCCTGGCCCGTGTGTTTCGCCAGAATCTCGTTCAGACGCTCACGCATGCGCAGGATTTCGCGCGCGTGGATGTCGATGTCGCTGGCCTGACCGGCCAGCCCGGACATGTGCGGCTGATGAATCAGGATGCGGGAGTTGGGCAGCGAGAAACGTTTGCCGGGCGCGCCGGCCGCCAGCAGCACCGCCGCCATCGACGCCGCCTGGCCGATGCAGTACGTCTGGACCGACGGCTTGATGAACTGCATCGTGTCGTAAATCGCCAGGCCCGCCGTGATCGACCCGCCAGGGCTGTTTACGTACAGGAGGATGTCGCGTTCGGGATCCTCGGCCTCGAGGAACAACATCTGCGCAATCACGAGGTTGGCGATCGTGTCGTCAATCGCCGTGCCGATGAAGATGATGTTGTCCTTGAGCAGGCGCGAAAAGATGTCGTACGCGCGTTCTCCGCGGTTGGTCTGTTCGACCACCATCGGAATCAGTTGGGCGTGCGTCTGGGGCATCGGTCGGTCTCTCACGAAACGGAAATCTGGGCCTTCTCGAGCAACCACGTCATCGTTTTTTCACGACGGATGCCCTGTTTGATACGACTCACGCCGCCTTCTTTTTCCAGGTGCGCGCGCACGGCCGCGGCCGTCCGACCAGAGCGCTCTGCAAACCGCTCGATTTCGGCGTCCACATCCTCATCGGTGGCGTCGAGCTGTTCACGGCGGGCAATCTCGTCGAGCACCAGGGTGCTCTTGACGGTTTCCGCCGACGGTTCGGCCTGACGTTCCCGGAATTCCTCCCAGTTGACGCCCGCCTTCATCGGATCCACGCCCTGATCCATCAGACGCCGCACGAACTCTTCGAGGCGGCGGTCAATTTCGCGGTTGACCAAGGCCTGCGGCACCGGCGCCTTCATGCGTGACGCCAGGTTCTGCAGCAGGTCGTGGCGCACCTTGTGGTCCGCCTCGTGTTCCGCTTCGTGCTGCAGGTCGTGTTTCACGCGTTCCCGCAGCGCCTCCATCGTCTCGAGCTCGGAGACCTGCTTGGCGAACTCGTCGTTGAGTTCCGGCAGCTGTTTCTGCCGCACACCCTTGATATCGGCGTGATACCCGATTGTCTTACCGGCCAGCTCGGCCGGCTCATATTCGGCCGGGTAGGTCACGTCGAAATCCCGGACGTCTGAAGCACGCACACCGGTCAGATGCTCGTCGAAGCCCGGAGGATTCGCCGGGTTCCCCAATTCGATGGACACGTTCTCCATCGGCTGGTGCTGATCGGTCGCCGCCGGGCTGTCGGTGAGGACGATGCCGGCCTTGCGGGTGAGGTCCATCAGGATCGCGTCGCCAGCCTGGGCGCCACGGTCTTCGACCGGCAGCCATTGGGCCGCGCGCTCTCGCAGACGCTCCAGAAGAGCGTCAACCGCGCCCACTTCTAGGACCGCCGCGGGTTTGGTCAACGGGATGCCGGTGTAGTCACCCGGATCGATCGGGGGCAACGTTTCAAAGTGCGCGAGGAAGGTGAGCGGTTTGCCGTCTTCCAGCACCACGTCTTTGATGTCCGGCGTGGCCACGGGTTCGAGGCCGCGCTCACGCAGTGCCTCATCCACAAGCCGCGGAATCAGGTCGTTGGCCACGTCGTACAGAATCTGGTCGCGATACCGTTGCTTGACGACGGCCGCCGGCACCTTGCCCTGGCGGAAGCCGGGAATGCGCGCCTTGCGCCCGTAATCCTGCGCCACGCGCGCGATCTCGGTCGTGACGGTATCGGGGGGCACCTCGAAGGACAGGTGCTTCTGGGTTTCGGAAACCTCGGTCAGTTCAATCTTCATTCAATTCGATTCTATCGGTTTCACCGGGCCGGAGGGACGTCCAGCACGGTTGTGCACCAGTCGTGTGCAGTCGCGTGCACTGCCGTGCAGCTGAGGATGGTGGGAGCGGAGGGACTTGAACCCACACGGATTACTCCACAGGCTTCTAAGACCTGCGCGTCTGCCAGTTTCGCCACACTCCCATCAGTGCTGACGCTACCACTTTGAATGGCGAGGTGGCGAGGCTTGTCGGGCCGCAGCCTCGGCGAAGGCCGGGGGAATGGGGAAATGAGGCGCCGTAGGGCGTGGCCTTCAGGCCCGCCATGAGGGGAACTTTGTACCTAATACGCCGTAATGTAATGTCACATTATGTCCAAATCCCTCCCGGCGGTGACGCACCTGCAGTTCCTCGTCCTTGATGCCTTGACCAGTGCCGAGCAGGCGGGGCGCGATCTGCGTGACTTGCTGGCAGGTTTCGGCGTGAAGAACTCCGGCCCGGCGTTCTACCAGATGATGTCGAGGCTCGAAGGCGCTGGATGGGTGGAAGGGTGGTACGACCAGAAACTCGTTGCCGGCCAGAACGTGAAGGAACGCCGCTACCGCCTCACGCGTGCGGGTGAACGCGCGCTCGAGACCACTCGCAGCTTCTATCTGGAACGCAGCGCCGCCCTGAAGCCGGCTCGCCGAGGCGCCAATGGGTGAACGCTGGATCGCCCGGGCACGGCAGACCGTGCCGTTCCCCACTCGCGAGACCTGCTTTGACCCTGTCGTGGCCGACTTGCAGTGGACGCTGGCCAGCCGGCTCACAGACTCTGGACGCTGGCGCCACGCGGTCTGGCGCCTCTGGTTTCTGATTCAACTGTGGCGCGCCGCGTTCCAATGCCGGCGCCTGCACGCGTCCTCCCTCGCCCGATCTGAAAGGCACGCCATGTTTGAGTCCGCCATTCGCGCGCTCCGTCACGCCGCCCGTCGCCTCATCCGCCAACCGCGCTTTACCGTCACGGTGGCGTGCACCCTTGCGCTGGGCCTGGGCGCCAACATCACAGTCTTCACGTTTGTCGACGCCTTCCTGCTGTCGCCGCTCCCGGTGCCGCAACCCGACCGCCTGCTGCGTGTCGCTGAAGTCCGCGACGGCGAGGCGGATATCACCTCGTACCCGAACTACCGTGATGTGCGCGACACCACCGCCGGTGTGCTTGACCTCGCGGCACACGTGCAGGTCGAGGTGCAGGTGGGCGACATTGACGGCGGCCGGCTGGCGACCGCCGAACTGGTCTCGGGTAATTACTTCCGCGTGATGCGGCTTGCGCCGCAGGCGGGTCGTCTGCTGGCAGAACACGACAGCCAGAACGAGTTGGCGCATCCGTATGCCGTCATCAGCGATCAGTACTGGCGGCAGCACATGGGCGGTGCGGCCAACGCCGTGGGACAGCGGCTCATCATCAACGGCGCGGCATTCGAGATCGTCGGCATTGCCCCGCCAGGCTTTGACGGTACGTACGCTGCCCACCAGGTTGACCTCTGGGTGCCCATCGTCATGCAGGGCTGGGTTCGACCTCGCGGCCTTTCTGTTGAGCGGCGCACCTGGGGCTGGCTCCGGATGATCGGACGCATCGACGACGCTGCGACGTTGGAGAGGGCGGAGCAGGCGATCGAGCGTGCCGCAGCCGGCATCAATCGGGAGTTTCCGCCGGCGCGCGTCAGCGATGCCGTCGCCTTTGCCGCGTTTCCCGCCACGGCCCTGTCGACCGACGATGCTGAGGGGCTCACGCCGGTGCTCGCCGTCTCCTTTGCGTTCACGGCGCTCCTGTTCCTTGCGACCTGCGCGAACCTGACCGGCATTCTGCAATCGCGTCTCGCCTCGCGCGCGCGTGAACTGGCGATTCGCCAGTCGCTCGGCGCCGGGCGCCTGCGACTGGCGGGTGAATGGATGGCGGAGTGTGTCCTGCTGGCGATGTTGGGCGGCATCCTCGCCCTTGCCGTCGGAATCGCGGGCACTCGGGCCGTTGGCGCGATGGATATCCCCACCGAGCTCGTGGGCCAGGTGTCCTTCTCGGCTGCCATGGGATGGCGCGTGCTCGCGTACACCTTCGCCGTGTCGCTTGTGGGAGGCGTGTTGCTCGGGGCGGGCACCGCGTGGCGCGCGGCGAGACGCACCCCGCTGACGACGCTTAAGGCCGATGGGGGGACGCAGGTGGGCGGCGCGAACGCGACGCGCGGCAGACGGCTGACCGTCGTGCTCCAGGTGGCCTGCTCGGCCGTACTGCTGGTCGTCGCCGGACTGCTCGCGTTCAGCCTGTCGCGCCAGACAGCCGCGGATCCCGGCTTCGATGCCGATCGCCTTGGCCTCATGTCACTGAGCCTGCAGCGGCAGCGGGTGCCGCAAGGGGAGTGGCGGGCGTTGACGGACAGAGCGCTGTCAGCGGCGCTCAGCACGCCTGGAGTGCAAAACGTCGCGACCGCCATGCGCGCGCCGCTTGGCCTTGGTGAGGATGTGCAAAGTGTGCGCATCCCTGGATACACGCCACCGGATGATCGTCCCACGGTGACGGTCGACTTCAACACCGTGTCTGCGAGCTACTTCGACACGCTGGGCCTGCGCTTCGTGGCCGGCGGGTCCTGGCCGGCGTCGGTAGCCGAGGCGCCAGCTGTTGTCATCAACGAGACGATGGCGAAGCGGTTCTGGCAGGATGGCGACGCCCTCGGCCGCGCGATCGTCGTCGGCTCTACATCCGGGGTGGTTGCCGGCGTCGTGACCGATTCGGCGTATTACGCGATTGGTGAAACGCCTCGGCCGATGCTGTACCTCCCGGCGGAGTTTCAGGCCGGCGGCAACTTCGGACTGTTCGTACGCACCGATGGCGACCCGTCTGCGGTGGCCGCCAACGTCGCCCGCACCCTCGCGGCTGAGGATGTGCGCCTGACGCCGGCCAATGTCATGTCGTTTGCCGACCTTCGGCAGGTGCCGCTGTTTCCGGCTCGACTGCTGACGATGACCGCTGTGGCCTTTGGTGCGGTGTCGTTGCTGCTGACCGTCGTTGGCCTTTACGGTGTGATCGCCGGCTCGGTGGCCGACCGCTCCCGCGAGATTGGCGTACGCCTGGCGCTTGGCGCCGAGCCCTGGCGCGTGCAGCGAGGTGTCATTCGCGAGGCACTCGTGCTGGCGCTGGTCGGGCTCGTTGTGGGAACCATCGCCTCGGCCGCAGTCGCTGCCGCCATGCGCGACTGGCTGTTCACCGTCTCGCCCTTCGACCCGGCGGTGTATGCCATCGTTCTTGCATTGATCACCGTTGTTGCGGTGGCTTCCGCGTGGTGGCCGGCGCGCGCGGCCGCAGCCGTCGATCCTGTGCGGGTGTTGCGGTAAGCGGAAGGCCGCTAGAAGTTCAACCAGCGACTGACTTTGATCAGGAATGTGTTCGTAGACGGCGCGTCGAACAGGTCGGAGAATCCGCGGCCGAAGTGGAACTCACCGTCGGGCACGAACTGATCGCGTCCCTGCTGCCACACGACGAAGATCGCCGACCCTGGCCGATACTCCCACCGCAGAACGTTGGTGGACCGCAGCGAGCGGATGTTGAAGTCCGCATTGCCCTGGTAGGCGAACGGCTGATAGCGGCCCTCGTAGGCCTTCGAGCGCCCGTTCACCAGCTCCTTGTAGTTCGAGTAGTCGCCCGCTGATTGGAACGGCTGCGCGTAGATCTGCAGCGAGAGGGTCGGAGTGATGGTGTAGTTCACCCGCGTGGTGAGGCTCATCGTTGTCTGGTCAAGGCGGCCAAAGACGTAGCGGGGGCCATTGGTGGATACCAGGTTGGTGACCCACTGCGACTGCGCGCGGTTGCGATTCCACGACATCCCGACGCTGGCCGAGATCGCCGACGAGGGACGGAACGTGAGTGACGGCGAGAGCCCTCGCTGCCAGCTGCCGTGGCCGTCCTTCAGCCAGTTGAAGTTGAGATTGCCGTAGACCTTCTTGCGGTCATCCGTGCTGACGTTGCCCCACTGATTCACGTTTGGATTGTTGTAGCCGCCGGGGCCGCCTCGTGTGAGGCGGTCCGCAAATCCCTGACCGTTGTAGTTGAGGCCCGTGCTGAAGCGCCAGTTGTTGACGAAGGTCCAGTGCACGTTGACGTTGCCGCCCCAATAGCGGCGATCGCCCGCCATGTTCCAGCCCTGCCATTGGTTGAAGTTGATGACGAACTCGCGGACGAACTTGCCCGGCACGTTGTCGCGAATCTGGAACCACGTGCCCTGGCCGGCCTCGTCGGCGCGCTGATGAAAGCCGAGATCGTTGATGTCGAAGCCCGTCGACTTGTACGACAGGTAGGTGTTGAAGCGTGTCTTCTGTCCGCCGATCTTGTTGAATCCGATCTGGCCGGAGTGCCCGTTGAGCGTGGTGCGCGTCGGGTCATACGTGACGTGGTCCGCGTCGGGCCGCTGGAAGCTGTGCACCGTGCTGCGCTGGATACGCGCGATGGCCTCCTCCGAGCCACGCACGTGTGACGCGGCAAAGTAGCCATCGATGCTGTAGTTGGTGCCGAGCCGGATATCGGCGTCGACACCGCCGGTGATTGCCGTGCCGGGCAGGAACTGCAGCTCGTCGGTGAGTTGACGACGGGTGGCCGTGGCGATGATGCCGACGCGCGACCGGTTGTCGAATTCGCGATTCACGCGCACGACGGAGTAGTTTGAGAGCGGTTCGACAGGCGTCTTCTCGATGCCGAAGGACGGCGACTCCGCGACGCGCGCATACTCGCGGCCGGTCACGGCGTTCAGGATGCCGATGGAGTACTTGCCGACACGGCCGGTCAGTTTGCCGGCTCCGAGGATGGTCGTGTTTGCCGGCTGATCGGCATAGCCGCCTTGCGGCGAACCCACGGATCGCTGCGGCGCCCGCCCGATGCGTCGCGAATAAAACAGGCCGGTGCATTCGCCGTCGTTGCAGTCGACGTTGAAGCGGAATGTGCCCGAGCCTTCAACGAAGAAGGGACGACGCTCCGAGAAGAAGGTCTCGAAACCGCTGAGATTCACGACGGCCGGATCGGCCTCAACTTGTCCAAAGTCCGGATTGACGGTGCCGGTGAAGGTGAGTCCCGGCGCAACCGCATACTTCAGGTCGAGTCCGACGGTGCCCGAAGGATCTGGCGATTCGCGCAAGGGGTCACCTGGTGCAACCGGCGCGGTCACCATTTCTGTGAGCGCGTACGGCATGACCTCGAGCTTCTTCTGACGCGTCTGCACGTTCAAACCGGTGAGTTCGCCAAAAGACGACACGTAGCCGCTGGCGCTGCGCGGCAGGTGCGGCCACGTCGACGTTTCGTTCAGCCGCGCCACCGTGCGGGCAACGGCGAAGCCGAAGGTCGAGTCAGCAGCCGGACGAAAACGCAGTTGTGAGAAGGGAATCTTGAACTCGGCGCGCCAGCCGGCCGCATGGGTGGTGACGGCCACATCCCACACCGCATCCCAACCACGGTCGTTGCTGCCGTCGTTGAACCAGTAGCGGTCATACTTCACGCCGGCCGCGTTGACGCCGAACTCGTACGCGGACCGTCGATCGAAGAACGAATCCAGGTGAATCGACACCCAGTCGGAGGGCGACTGGTCATCGCGGCGCGTCAGGATGCCGACGATTTGATCCGGGTTCGGGTCGAGCGCGTTGACCGCGACGTAGATCGCCTGGGCGTCGTACGCGATCCTCACCTCGGTCTGGTGCGTCGCGGGTGAACCATCGTTCGGCACGCGCTGTACGAAACCGGTCACCAGCGGCGCCTTGGTCCAGACGTCGTCGTTCAGCACACCATCCACCTGCACGGCCCGCGCCTGATCCGCAATGGCGTAGGCGGCCACCGACGCGGTGCGGGGCGCAGGCGGGTCGTCAGCCAGCGCGACAGCGGGGACCAGGAGCGAGAGGGACAGCAATGGAACGGCAAAACGCATCACGGCAGGCTTAGACGGGAGACGTTGGGCATCTGTTTGCTCGGTACCAGATAATCGCGGCACCATGCCTGCTCGTCTGCTCCGCACGTTTCTGACAATCACCACGCTGCTTGTCGTCTGGTCCCTGTCGCCACTGTTGCGGGCCCAGTCTCCTGCGCCTCCGCCCTCAGCGGCCGCCGAACCGGGAATTTCGCCTGACGGACAAGAAATCGCGTTTATCAGCGGCGGCGATATCTGGACCGTGCCGTCCACCGGCGGCGTGGCGCGACTGCTCATCTCGCATGAGGCGACCGAACGGCGACCGCTCTACTCGCCAGATGGTCAGTCGCTCGCCTTCATCTCGATGCGCACGGGGGGAGGAGACATCTACGTCCTCACGCTGGCCACCGGCGTCGTGCGCCGGCTGACGATGGATGACGGGCTGGAGGATCTGACTGGCTGGTCTGCGGATAGCGCGTGGGTGTACTTCGCGTCTTCAGGACGAGACATCGCGTCGATGAACGACGTCTATCGGGTGCGCGCCACCGGCGGCACGCCGATGGCGGTGACGGAAGACCGTTATGTGAATGAGTTCGGTGCGTCGGCGTTGCCTGACAACCGCTCACTGATCGTGTCGGCCCGGGGCATCGCCGGTGCGCAGTGGTGGCGCAAGGGCAGCAGCCACATCGACAAGTCGGAATTGTGGATGGTCTCCGGCCTGGATGGGGCGTCGCCTACCTACCAGTTGTTGAGCGACCGCGACTCGCGCCAGGTGTGGCCCATGGTGACGCCGGATGGAGCCGCCGTGTTGTACGTCTCCGATCGTCGTGGCGCCGAAAACGTGTGGCGGCGTCCCCTGGCAGCCGCCGTGGAGCCCAATACCGACGCAGCGCGAGGGCAGGCGCTGACCACCTTCACGGATGGACGGGTGTTGTTTCCGTCGATGTCAGCCGATGGTCGTACCGTCGTATTCGAGCGCGACTTCGGCATCTGGTCGCTCAGCACGTCGGGAGGCGAGGCGCGTCGCGTTCCGATCACGTTCCGCGGCGTGCCGGCGTCCCCGGTGCCGGAACGGATGAGGCTGACCAACGGCTTCTCGCAACTCGCGCTGTCACCTGATGGGAAGAAGGTGGCGTTTGTGGCGCGCGGGATTCTGTTTGCGGCGGCTGCGCGCGAGGCCGGCGATGCGACACGTGTGACGACGACGCCCGGCCTGGTGACACAGCCCACGTGGGCGCCCGACAGCCGGCGGCTCGTGTATGCGGCGATGCGGGACGGTGTGCAGCGGTTGTACCTGTACGACTTCACGACAAACACCGAGTCGGCGTTGACCGAGACAACCGGCGTGGACCTCTCGCCCGTGTTTTCTCCCGACGGCACCCAGGTGGTGTTCCTGCGGGACCGGAAGGAGCTGCGGGCCATCACGGTGGCGTCACGTGAGGAGCGAGTGCTCGCCCGTGGCATGTTTGCCGACGCGATCGATTCGCCCCGTCCCGTGTGGAGCCCCGACGGCCGCTGGGTGGCCGTGTTCATGATCGGCTCCAAGTCGTTCACCAACGTCCACCTGGTGCCGACAGGTGATCCCGGAGGGCCGCCGCGCCCCGTCAGCGGCTTGTCGAACGTGTACGCCAATACGATCGCGTGGTCACCCGACGGCACGACGATCTTCTTTGATACACGTCAGCGCACCGAAGACGGCCAGGTCGCACGGGTGGACCTCACGCTGCGCACACCAAAGTTCCGCGAAGACCTCTTCCGGGATCTCTTCATTCAGAACTCCCGCCCGGCACCAGCGACGCCAGCGACATCACCGGCACCCCCCGCGCCGTCGGCCGCACCCGCACCAGCCACCTCGTCCACACCGCCTGCTCCTGTGTTCGACGAGATCCGCCGCCGCCTGTCGTTCCTACCTCTGGGGCTGGATGTGCAGCGCGTGACGGTGAGTCCGGACGGCAAGCTGGCGTTGGTGACGGCGTCCGCAGTGGGGCAGACCAATCTGTACACCTACGCGCTCGATGAGCTGGCGAGTGATCGGCCCGTTCCGCGGCAGCTCACAACCACGGCCGGCAACAAGACGGACGCGCAGTTCACCTCCGACAGCAAGGAGGTCTTTTACCTGGAAGGCGGCCGGATTCAGATTGCGACCGTGGAGTCACGTCAGTCGCGGCCGGTGGCGGTGACGGCCGAATTTACGTCGGACTTCGCCACCGAAAAGCAGGAGGTCTTTGAACAGGCGTGGCGGCTGATGCGCGACAACTTCTACGACCCGCAGTTTCACGGCGTGAACTGGGAGGCCTCGCGGGAGCGTTATGGCGCTCGTGTCGCGGCTGCGGCAACACCTGACGAGATGCGCCGCGCCATCAGCCTGATGATTGGTGACCTCAACGCGTCCCACCTTGGCATCAGCGGCGGTGGCGGCGGAGGTTCGGTGGTTGGCCGGCTTGGACTCCGCTTCGATCGGCGCGAGTTCGAGACGCAGGGGCGTCTGCGTGTCACCGAGGTGGTGGGCCTTGGTCCAGCCGCCATCACGCGCGACATCGCGGTGGGCCAGTACGTCAGACGGTTCAACGGCGTGGACGTCACCAGCGCCATGTCGCTTGATGACGTGCTCGCACACACCGTGGGGCGTCGTGTGGTCCTCGCGATGTCGGCCACACCGGATGGCGACACACGCGATGTGGCCGTCAAGCCCATCAGTGTTGGCGACGAAAAGGGACTCGTGTACCGCGGATGGGTCGAGCGCAATCGTGAGTACGTGATGAAGGCCAGCGGCGGCCGCCTGGGTTACGTCCACATGGTCAACATGAGCGACGCCGCCATGGACCAGCTGCATCTGGATCTCGACGTCGAGAACCACGACCGCGACGGCGTGGTGATCGACCTGCGCAACAACAACGGCGGATTCGTGAACGCGTATGCGTTGGACGTCTTTGCGCGCCAGCCCTATCTGCGCATGTCGCTGCGGGGCCTCCCCGAGTCACCCGCCCGCACCGTGCTCGGCCAGCGCGCGCTCGAGCTCCCGACGGTGCTCGTGACCAATCAGCATTCGCTGTCGGACGCGGAGGACTTCACCGAAGGCTATCGCACCCTCAAACTGGGCCCCGTCGTCGGTGAACCCACGGCCGGGTGGATCATCTACACCTGGAACACCACGCTGGTGGATGGATCAACCTTCCGGCTGCCGCGTATGCGTGTGCGCGCGGCTGATGGATCGGACATGGAGCTGGCTCCTCGCTCTGTAGACGAAGAGGTGACCAATCCGCTTGGCGAATGGCAGGCATCACAGTCGGACACACAGCTGTATCGCGCCATTCGCGCGCTGCTCAGGCGGATGGGGATTGTGGAATAGCGGCGGTCAGTACTGTGCGGCCGCCTTCGTCAGATCCTCGCGCAGCGCGGTGACCAGGGCATTTGGCGCAAGCGCCTTGGCGTCCGCGCCAAAGCCGAGGATCCAGCTGCGGAGCGCCCAGTCGTTGGAGACATGGAGCGCCATGTGGAGGCGCCCGTCCGGCAGCTCCGTGACCTCCTGCGAGTCGTGCCAGACTCGCCCGCGCACGTAGGGCGAGACGCGGGCCGCAAACTCGATCTCGATCCGCTCGGGCTCTGCCGAAAACACTCCGAGTGACGACCCGAACAGATCGGCCGGCAGTTCGCGCGTGGCGCGGAAGGTGTCCTCACGCACGCTCAGGCGTTCAATCCGCTCAACAGCAAACGTCCGGAACTCCTCGTACTGCGGCACCCATGCAATCAGGTATACGCCGCCCTGGGCGAGCGTGAGCCGATACGGTTGAATCTCATACGACTTGGCTTCACCGCTGGTCGCGGAGAAATACCGCATCTCGCACACCCGTCGTCCGCGCACCGCGTCGAACAGCCGACGTGTGACGTCCACCAGGTCGGGCCCGTGTCCCGGGCGCGGCGCAGCTTTTGTCGAGATGACGTCGGGCAGGGCCGAGAGGAACTCACGGGTGCGGGGATTGAGCGCCGCTTCAATCTTGCCCAGTGCTGTGCGCAGCTCATCCACCAGCGGCCACGCCGACAGGGCTTCGACGATCGAGCGGCTGAGGTAGAGGGCCGCGACGTCCTGCACGGCGAGGCCTTCCTGCACGAGCTTGAACGGCTGCGCGTCGAGCTTCCACCGCTTGGTTTCGTTCTCTTCGCCTTCGTCAAACAGCGCGAAGCCGGCTTCCTGCAGCGCCTGAAGATCGCGGCGAATCGTACGCGTCGAGACGTCCACCTGCTCGGCCAGCTCGTGAATGGTGACGCCCGTGCGCGACGTCTCAATCGACTTGAGGATCTGCCACTGACGAATGACTTCGGCGTTTCTCATAAATAGTGCGAAGTGCGAGGTGCGAAGTGCTGGGTGCTAGGTGCTGGGTGCGTCGCCTTGCGGCGGTGCTTCTGGTGGCTCGAGGAATTTCGCTTTCGCGTTCCCACCCATGTAGCCGTTCCAGCCGTGGAGTGGGCCCATCATCATGTACACCAGGCCGGCCCACTTGGTGTCGTGAGGCATGGCTGCGACGAGTGCGAGGGACGCCACGGCGCAGCCGGCGCTGATGATGTTGCCGCGAAGCGCATACTTCAGTTCAAGCAGTTCGAACTCGCCAAGACCGAGCTGACTCCGACGCGCACGCGCGTGCAGGTGCAGCAGGCCAAAGATGACAAAAATCAGCAACACGCCGGTGCTGTACAGCGCCATCAGCATCGGTCCGTCGACCGTCGTGATGTCGGGCAACGCTTCTGTCGGCATCGTCAGAGGGCCGACCAGCGCAAGCGTCAGGAACTTGAGCGGATACACGTAGAACAGCACGACGAAGAGCAGTACCGAGTTCAGGAAGATGGTCCAGGCATCCTGCAGGTCGTAGCGCCGGAAGAACTGGTTGTGCTGATACCAGATCCACGTGACCATCGCGAACATCAGCACGAAGGGCAGAAAGCTGCCTGCCATCAGCCGCAGCTCGTCCATGGTGTTCGGTGTCTCGAGGCTGACGACGAGCAGGGTCAGGGCAAAGCCAAATACGGCGTCGCTGAAGCCCTCGAGTCTTGAGACGTCCCTGTGGCGAATCACGTGAGCATTATGGGCTAATCGGACCTGCCGGACCTGTCGGACCCGACGCAGCCCCTGTCCTTCCCTGTCACGCCCCCCTCCTACTGTTGACGACGGAGGCAGTGATGCAGCGATTTCATGGCACGTCCCCGCAGCAGTTGGTTCTGGTTGGTGACCGTCCCGAGACGGCGTTCATGTTCATGCCGGCCCGTAAGCCGGCGTCCCGCCTGCGCCTGATGCAGAAGGACAAATACGCCGAGCTTGCCCGGCGGCGCCACCGCGCCCAGATCGCCGCTCGGCGCCTGCTCCGCCAGGACCAGTAGGACCGGCCGGACCCGCTGGAACCGCTGGACCCGTTGGACCCGTCCCCCCGTCTACTCAGGTGTTACCATCCGAGCAACCCGAGGAGGCTCCCGTGATCCAGTCAACTATCGAGGTGATCTTCGAGTCTGGTTTCCAGGCGGTGGGGTGGGCGGTCTTCAAGCTCGTCACCCTCGGGCGTTATGAGGGCTTCCGAAATGAAGACATGGTGCCCGAGGGGGCCGTCGGCATGGCCACACTGCTGGGCGTCGGCTACCTGCTCTATCGATGGCTGTGACCCGCGGGACCTGACCGTGCCATCAACTGCAGCCTGTCTCCGTGGCGCGTGCGCCCTGCTGATTGTTGTCCTTGTGCACCTCTCGCACGGACGTGCGGCAACCCGGCAAGAGGCGCCCGCGACCGTTGATCCCGTCCAGGTGGATGCTGTGCGCGAGGCGGTGGTGCGTTACCAGGTTGCGCACCTCGAAGACGCCGTGTCGAAGGACGTGGTGCCCAGGATCACAGCACTGTGTCTGGGTCTCGGACACTTCGGAAGCGCGGCTCCATTGCCGGCATTCATCGACAGATTGCGCGACGTGACTCCTCGTCTTGTGGCGGCGACTACCTGTCGCTCCAACCAGGGACCAGGCGAGGGACTCACCCTTCCGCTGTGGCTCATGTCCGAAAGTCCTGTCCGGCCAGGACTTGTCGACGTGCGGGGCCGGGTGGGGACTATCGCGTTCAGGTACCTTGTTGAACTCCGTGCGGGAGAGTGGCGCGTGACCAGCGCCACACAAACAGGACGAGGAACTCCACGTCCCCATGGTGAGCACCCGCTCTAGAACCTGAACACGAGTCCCAGGTTCGCCGGCATGAAGATGCGCTTGCCGCTGTCGTTGATGGTGCCAAGGCTGAGCGCGTCGAGGTCGGCGTCCTGCTGCGAGAGCTTGCCGGTAAACCGGAACCCGCCTTCCAGGAAGATGCCCAGGTGTTTGAACGGCTCGTAGGTGATGCCAAACACGACTGCGCCGGTGGGCACGGTCGACTTGTCGTAGAACCGCACCGTGCCGAGGTCGCCGTCCGCCCCTGCGCCCGCCAGATCCGCGCTGATGGCTTCAACTGTCCGGCGCCCGAACAGCAGGTTGACGTATTTCTTCGACTTGCCGGTGGCCTTGAAGTAGTGGCGCCACCCACCTTCAATCGACATGTCATCGTACGCTGTGAACGTGCCGTCCAGGTCGCGGTCACCTTCCGCCGACAGCAACCGACCGACACGAATACCCGGTTCAGCCGAACTGCGGGAGCGGCTGAACTGCACGATCAATTCATCGCGCCGAAAGATGCCGAACCCCGCCGCCGCATGCACCCGAAATGGCGTGCTGACGTACACATCCGGATAATGCAGTGGCGCCGTCAGCTGGACGATACGCAGCTGCTGATTGCAGGCCGTCTCCGGCGTCGCGTCTTCTTCAACGCTGCAGGACAGGCCCGGGGTGACAACCTCGCCGAACACGTCGAGATCGAGGCCGCCCGACACGGTGAGTGACAGGCGGCCCTTGATGCCGGTATCGGTGGGGAGGGTGAGTTGCCCGACGCCTTGCGCTGCCGCTGCCGTCGTGAGTCCGACCCACGACAGCAGCGCCAGAGCGACGAGGCGACTGACGCGCCAGGCGGAGTTGAAACTCCGCCCCACGGTGCCCAGCTGGATCACGGAAACACTCCCAGTTCGCGGTACGACACCGCCACCTTGTCGATCGCGGTGAGGAAGGCCGCCGCACGCAGGTCGGCGAGTTCGGGCTTGCGTTTCAGTTGATCGCGAATCGCGTGATACGCCACGATCATCGTCTCTTCCAGACCCGAGTTGACGATGTCCTGTTCCTCGGCGCCGTGCACGAGCACCTTCTTCTCTTCGTCGGACAACGTCTTGCCCGTGAGGCTTTCGAGCGCGCGGACGAAGCTGGCCTCGTCGCGTTCCTCCAGCCGCTTTTCCATGCGGCCGAAACGCACGTGCGACAGATTCTTGAGCCACTCGAAGTACGAGACCGTCACGCCGCCGGCATTGGCATACAGGTCGGGGATGACCATGATGCCGCGGTCACGAAACACCGCTTCCGCTTCTGGCGTCGTCGGGCCATTGGCACCCTCGGCAATGATCTTCGCCTTCACACGCGGCGCGTTTTCACCGGTCAGCACGTTCTCGAGGGCCGCGGGCACCAGGATGTCGCAGTCCAGCTCAAGTGCCTCCGCGCTGTTGGCGAGATCGGTCGCGCCCGGGAAGCCGAGGATCGAACCCGTCGCCTTGCGATGTGCCACGACGGCGTCGGGATCAAGCCCCTTCGGATTGCTGATGGCGCCTTCGTATTCCGCCAGCGCGACGATGATGCCGCCGCCTTCATGACAGAACTTCGCCGCGTGGTAACCCACGTTGCCAAGGCCCTGCACGACGACACGTTTGCCGGCCAGACCCTTCGACAGGCCAAGCGCCTTCATGTCGTCTTCAAACGAGCAGGCCTCGCGCACGGCGAAGAACAGACCGCGACCGGTCGCTTCCCGGCGTCCACGCACGCCGCCTTGCGAAATGGGCTTGCCGGTTACGCACCCGAGGCCGTCCAGTGACCCGGGATTGAGCGCCATGTAGGTGTCGACGATCCACGCCATCTCCCGTTCGCCCGTGCCGTAGTCGGGCGCAGGGACGTCGATGCCGGGGCCGATGAAGTTCTTCTTGGCGAGTTCGTGGGTGTACCGGCGCGTGATGCGCTCGAGCTGCGGCACCGTGAACTGCTTCGGGTCGATCTGCACGGCGCCTTTGGCGCCGCCGTACGGCACGTCGACGATGGCGCACTTGTACGTCATCAGGGCCGCGAGCGCCTTCACCTCTTCTTCATCGACATGGGAGGCGTAGCGGATGCCGCCCTTGGTCGGCAGCTTGTGATGGCTGTGTTCGACACGCCACGCATGAATCACTTCAATGGTGCCGTCGTCGCGCCTGAAGGGAAAGTTGAAGCGGTAGATGCTGTTGCAGGACTTGATCTGATCGAGAAGCCCTTGGGGATGATCGCTCCAGCGCGCTGCGTGATCGAAGTACTGATTGACGAAGTCGAACATGCTGCCGCCGGTCTGGTGACCGCTCATGGAGACCTCCGTCGCAGGTCCGTCAGCAACGCTCCGACAGCGTCGCGCAGCGCCTGCGTTGCCTCAGCATATCGCCCCGGTGCTGCGGTTTGTGAAATTCCGAACGACAAATCGACAGGTGCGACGCGTGAAGGCCGCAGGTTTGTCCACTGCAGGTCCCGTCCGCGCGGCCAGAGGCGGAACAACCCGTCCATGGCAACGGGCACCATCGGCGCCTGGCAATGCGCCGACAACATCGGTGCGCCTTTCTTGAAGGTCTTGAGTTCGCCGTCGATCGACCGCTCGCCTTCGGGGAACAGCAGCAGGACCTTGCCCATGCGCAGGCCCGCCGCGCCCGCGCGCAGCGCCTGTTCGAGATTGGCGTCCGCATCGACCGGAATCACATTGGTCATACGCGCGAACCAGCGCATGAAGGGCGTCTGGTAATACTCCGCGGCGCCCACCGCGAACATCTGGCGAAGTGTGGAGAAGGGCACAGACCCCACCACCAGGAATGCATCGAAATACGACTGGTGATTGGGACAGATGATGGCGGGGCCTGTGGTGGGCACGTGTGCATGCCCGGTCAGGCGCCCACCCGTCCAGATGCGAAGCACGCCGGCAAACGTCCGGACGATGACGAAGAACACGACGGCGCGCATCCACGGTGTCGGTCGGAGCTGCGCCTGCAGCGCGGGGTCAATGGGCGTGTGCAGGATCGAATCCCACAGTGCCTCGGGCAGCACGCCCGCGTCCGATGTTCCGGCATCCGGTCCGCCGGCTGAGGCGGCCGCCACCAGCACGGCGTCCACGAGTTGCCGGACGGTGAAGATGGTCGCCCGTGTCTCGGGCGAAACTCTCCGGCCGTACTGCCGCTCGAGTGCCGTCAGCAGTTCCACACGTTCCATCGAGTCGAGCGCGAGATCGAGATCCAGGTTGGCGTCGGGCCGCACCTGCGGTTTGCCAAGCCTCGTCGCGACAAGCGCCAGCGCTTCAGCTCGGGTCGGGTCCTGCAGCCATGCCACTTCCTCGTCGGACAGGGGCGATTGTGATGTCGCGGTATCGGATGCCGACGGGACCGCCTCGAGGAGGCGCCGTTCAATCTGGTGTCGTTTGACCTTGCCGGTGGTCGTGCGGGGCAGCGGTTCGAGCCAGATGTCGTACGTCAGCACACGTTTGTGTGCCGGCAGGAGCACCGACCGGCTTTCAATCTCGAACCGGATCAGCTGCTGGATGTTCACAACGCCACGTTTCTTCAGCTCCTCCTGATCGGGCACCACCACGGCGTGCAGGCGCTCACCGACCGGCTCTCCGGGACGGCTCAGTCCGAGTACGCAGATCTCCTTGATGACGGCCGACGCGCGGTAGTGCGCCTCGATCTCCTCCGGGTACAGGTTCTTGCCCGATGCGAGGACGATCATCTCCTTCTTGCGGCCGGTGATGTACACGCGGCCATCCTCGTCGAGTCGCCCGAGGTCGCCCGTATGCAGCCATCCGTCCCGCAGCGACTCCGCCGTCGCATCCGGGCGCCGGAAGTACTCACGCATCACGATGGGACCGCGGATCAGCACTTCGCCGTCTTCGTGTTCGCGTTCGCTGCCTGGTTCGGGCGGCGCAATCCGAACCTCGACGTTTTTGAGCGGCCGTCCAACTGACGTCGTGAATCGGTCCCCCGGCCGGACGATGGTGGCTCCGCCGGACGTTTCAGTGAGCCCGTACGCGTTGAGCAGATTAAAGCCCATGTCGTACAGGTCGCGCCCGATGGTGGGATCAAAACGTGAGCCACCGGTCACCAGGAAGCGCATGTGATCCCCGAGCACCGCGTGGACACGCGCGAACCAGCGACGCCCCGGATTCCAGCCGCGGCGCTCACGCAGCCGGCCGCTGAGTCGCAGGAGCGTCCGGAACACCCATCGCCGCGCCGGATTGGCTTTTGCCACCTCGGCCATTACCCGCTCGTGAATCAGGTAGAAGAACTGCGGCACGCAGGCAAAGATCGTGATGCGCCGCTGCTGAAGGGCTTCCAGCAGGGCAGTGGAGTTCACGTGTTGCAGGAACACGACCCGCGCGCCGACGGCCAGTGGCAGCAGCAGGTTGGCCATTTGCGCCAGCGCGTGGAACAGGGGCAGGACGCCGAGAATCGCGTCAGTCTCGCCAAGGGTTACTACGTCAGCAGCCGCCTGACGCTCCGCTTCCAGGTTCCCGTGTGTCAGCACCACCCCTTTGGGATCAGCCGTCGTTCCGGACGTGTAGAGCATGACGGCCGCATCATCGTCGGCGCGGTCGACGCGGTCGGGCGGAGCATGCTCGCTGAGCGGCCAGTCGGTCATCAACTGCACGAACGGCGGGGAGGTGAGTCCGTCCGCCGCGGCCCGCACGGATTCGAGATACCGCGGGGTCGTGAAAATGACCCGTGCTCCGGAGTTGTCGAGCACCGTGCGAATCTGCGAGGCCGAGTACGCCGTGTCGAGCGGCACGGCGACGGCGCCAAGCCGCAGCGCACCCAGGTAGACCGAGATCCACCGGGCGGTGTTGTCGCCCAGGATGGCCACCCGATCGTCCACCGCGACCCCTGCCTGATGGAGCCAGGCAGCGGTCTGGGCCGCCTCGCCGATGAGGTCGGCATAGGTCGTGGGTATAAGCGCATCCGGGGTCTGGAGTTCAATTGCATGATGGCCGGGAAACCGGCCGGCGGCCTCGGCGACGCGGTCGTAGAAGTTGGCCATTGGACGGGAGGGATTATAGGGTGCCCGTTCGGCTAGAATGTGGGTCGAAAGGAGTCATGTATATGACGATGCGGTCCCGATTGGGCCTCGTAGCGGGTGTGCTGGCTGTTGGCCTCACCACCGCCGCGTTGACCCAGGCACCGGCAGTTGAGCTCAAGGTCGGCGATATGGCGCCGAACTTCGCTCTGGCCGGATCCGACGGCAAGACCCACCGGCTGTCGGACTACAAGGGGCGGGCGGTTGTCCTCGCGTGGTTCCCGAAAGCGTTTACCGGTGGTTGAACGGCCGAATGCAAGTCGCTCCGGGCGAGCGGCGAGACGATTCGGCAATACGACGTCGCCTATTTCATGGTGAGCGTCGATGATGCAGAGACCAACACCCGGTTCGCCAAGGAACACGAGGCGGACTTTCCGATCCTGGCCAATCCCGAAAAGGACGTCGCCACGGCCTACGGCGTGTTGTCGCCGGCAGGCATGGCGCGCCGCTGGATGTTCTTCATCGGTCCCGATGGGAAGATCCTGAAGATCGACAAGTCAGGCAGCACGTCCAATGCCGGCGAGATGCTCGCCGCCACGCTGGCCGAGCTGGGTGTGAAGCGAAAGTGATATACACGAGTGTGTGACCGATCCGATCGCACACTATCGTTTGTGGTTCGATGAGGCGGCCGCTCGGGGAGGTTTTGACCCGAAGGCCGCCTGTCTTTCGACCGTCGGGCCAGACCTGGCCCCGTCCAGCCGCATGGTGCTGATTCAGTACTTCGATGACCGCGGCTTCACCTTCTTCACGAATCTGACGTCCCGCAAGGGCAGGGAACTGGCGGACAACCAGCGTGTCTCGCTGTGTGTCTACTGGGGCGCCTTTGACCGTCAGGTGCGCATCGAAGGCATCGCCCAACCCGTGCCCGACGAAGAAGCCGATCGCTACTTCGCATCGCGGCCGCGCGAAAGCCAGTTGGGCGCGTGGGCGTCAAAGCAGAGTCAGCCGCTGTCGAGCCGGGCCGTGCTGCTGGCGCGCGCGGCGGCCCTTGGCGCGCAATACGTCGGACAGACGGTTCCGCGCCCGCCCTTCTGGTCCGGATTTCGTGTCGTGCCGTCGCGCATCGAGTTCTGGGAAGCTGGGCTTGGACGCCTGCATGATCGCCAGGTGTTTGATCGTACCGATGCGGGCTGGACCGGCCAGAGGTTGTACCCATGAAGCCGCCCGCCGACAACGGCTCGGATCGGATGTTGCTGGAAGGACCGCAGTCGCGGCTGCGCGAGATCCAGCTGCTGGCGCGCGCCGCGCGAGACTTCTTCCTCGGCTTCCGCCACCTGCATTTCGTCGGCCCGTGCATCTCCGTGTTCGGGTCGGCCCGGTTCAACGAGGGACACGAATATTACGACCTCGCGCGCGAAGTTGGCCGGCGCGTCAGTGCCATGGGCTTCACGGTGATGACCGGCGGCGGACCCGGTCTGATGGAAGCCGCCAATCGCGGCGCGCACGACTACGGCGGGCTGTCGGTGGGGTGCAACATCAAGCTGCCGTTCGAGCAGCAGCCCAACCCGTACCTCGACCGCTGGGTCACCTGCCACTACTTCTTCGTGCGCAAGGTGTTGCTCTTCAAGTATTCGTACGGCTTCGTGGTGTTGCCCGGCGGTCTCGGCACACTCGATGAGCTCAACGAAGCCCTCACGCTCATCCAGACGAACAAGATTGCGGATTTTCCGGTCGTGCTCGTGGGCACCAAGTACTGGGAACCCTACATGCACCTGCTGCGCGAGATGGTGCGTGAAGGCGCCGTGTCACCGCGCGATCTCGACTTGTTGAAGGTGACCGACAATCTCGACGAGGCAATCGCACATCTGGAGGCGCACACGGTGACGCGCTTCGGATTGCGACGTGTGCAGCGCGCGGCGTGGTGGCTCGGCGAACGGAAGATCAGGAAGAAGGTACCGCCAGCACAGGCGCATCAGCCCCGCTGAGCACGCGGTAGGCGGTGGTGCCTGGACGCTGGCTCGGATTGGCCCCACCCAGCCCGACCACGATCAGGACGTCGCGACCTTTGGCTTCCTCGATCAGCACATCTGCGGGATCGCCGGTTCTTACTTCAGCTGTGATGGCCGGGTCGGTGATCGCCTCGGCGATGCGGCGTCGCGCGTCCTGCACGGACGCGTCGGTGATGGTGGCCACCGCCTCGTTCCATCGCAGGTGCGCCGCGGGGGCTTTCACCACGTGGAGGCAGGTCACCGGAGCCCCGAGCAGGCTGCCCAGGTCCCGCGCCGACGCGACGGCACGCGTGGACGGCTCCGAAAAGTCGGTGCCGACGACAATGCGCGACACGGAGGCGTCGTCGGTCGCGCGCGGCGGCACGCCGAGCACCGGGATTGTGGATTCGCGCAGCAGTCCGAGCGTCGTGGACCCGAACCACAGCCGGCCCGCACGACCCAGGCCCTGCGTGCCGACGACAATCATCGAGGCGCGGTGCGCCAGGGCGGCACCGTGCACGGCTCCCGCCGGCGAGCCGGCGGCAATTTCGAGCTCAGTGCCCGCCTCCGGCTGTACGAACGCTTCCAGATCAGGGCGGATGGAGTCTTCCAGGGCCTCGGTGCCGTAGGTGATTCGGGCCGCCTCGGCCAGCACGGTTTCCACCGCGTGGACCACGATCAACGGCTGGTGTAACGCGCGCGCGAAGCCGCGGGCCCATGCGAGCGCCCGCTGAGAGTGATCCGAAAAATCAACGCCGCAGATGACCGGGCCCGCCATGGCTACGACCGGTGCGCGGTGTCCATGCGGACCTTCCAGCGCAGATCCGTCATGCCGGGCTGTGCCGTCACGCCGCGCGCGAGTTTCTCGAACGACGCGCGCAATTCATAAATGCGTTTCACCAGGTGTCTATCCTGTTCGACACGTTTGAGACTCGCACCACCGTGCCGGCCGATGAATGTCTCGACGTCATTGACGATGTTGTCGATGGCGGCGCCGATGTGCCCGATCTGATCATCGGTCGCGGACTCGACCTCGCGTTGTGGCAGACTGCGGAGTGCGCCGCTGAAGTGGTCGATGGCGTCCACAAACTTGCGCTCGTGCCACCATCCGAGCATGCTCGACGGCCGGCACATCCGCGAGGCGCGAAGATGAGTTTCTGACGCCAGCCGCACGATATCGGCGGCGGTCAGGTGATCAGCCATGGGCATCAGTGTATGACAGCCGACATTGTCCTGCGAGACGGTACAACCCTTCACCTGCGACCGGCCAGATCCGAGGATGCCGCCGCACTTCCGGCCACCTTTTTCGAGAAGGTCGAGGGCCATGGCCAGTGGCTCCGTGACCTCGGCACATCGTCAACGCCCCCGGCGCGGGTGGTTGTCGGGGAGGTCGGCGGACATCTCCAGGTTGTTGCCGGGTACCGGGCCGGCGCCAGCCCGACGGAGGCGGAAGTCGCGATGGCGGTGGCCACCGGGTTTGAAGGCCGCGGGGTGGGCACCCGGGTGCTGGAGTTGCTCGCCGATGAGGCGCGGGCGGGGGGCACCCGGACGTTTCATGCGTGGGTGCCGCGCGATCAGCGCTCGGTGGTCGAATTGTTCGCCTCGTCGGGGTTCGCCGTGTCGAGCCGTACGGATGACCCGTCCGGCGCGCTGCATGTGACGCTCGACATTGGCCCGACGGCGGACTACCTGGACCGCAGCGCGGCCCGCGCGCGTCAGGCCGCCGCCGCGTCGATGCGGCCGTTTTTTGAACCACGCGGCATTGCGGTCGTCGGCGTCAATCGCGAACGCGGCAAGATCGGCAGCGAGGTCTTTCACAACCTGCTGGCGGCCGGCACAACCGCGCAGGTGTATCCGGTGCACCCGGGTGGGGGCGAACTGTTCGGGCACCAGGCGTACGTCCGGACGACCGAGATTCCGGGACAGGTGGACCTTGCGGTGATCGTGGTGCCCGCCGCGCACGTGCTTGCCGCCGTCGATGACTGCATCGCCAAGGGCGTCAAGGCGCTCGTCGTGATCTCGGCGGGTTTTGGTGAGACGGGTGCGGATGGTCGCGCCCTGGAAGCCACGCTGCTCGAACGTGTGCGCTCGGCCGGTGTACGTATGGTCGGGCCCAACTGCATGGGCCTGCTCAATACGGATCCCGCCTTTGCGGTGAACGCCACGTTTTCGCCCGTGTACCCGCCGATTGGCCGCGTGGCGATGTCCACACAGAGCGGCGCGCTTGGCCTCGCGATTCTCGACTATGCACGACGGCTGGATCTGGGGATCTCGACGTTTGTGTCGGTCGGCAACAAGGCGGACGTGTCGAGCAACGACCTGATTCAGTACTGGGCGGAAGACTCCCAGACCGACGTCATCCTGCTGTATCTCGAAAGTTTCGGCAATCCGCGCAAGTTCAGTCAGATCGCACGTCGGGTGGCGCGGCGCAAGCCGATCGTCGCCGTCAAGTCGGGCCGGTCGTCCTCAGGGGCCCGTGCGGCATCGTCACACACGGGAGCGCTGGCGACCAGTGATGCGGTGGTGGACGCGCTGTTTGCGCAGGCGGGAGTCATCCGCACGAACACACTCGAAGAACTGTTCGACGTTGCGGCGCTGCTGGCGCATCAACCCGTGCCCAAAGGTCGCCGGGTGGGGATTCTGACCAACGCCGGCGGGCCGGGCATTCTCGCGGCGGATGCGTGCGAGGCGCAGGGGCTCACGCTGCCGACCCTGAGTGATGCCACGGTCAGTGAACTGCGATCGTTTTTGCCGGCGGCCGCGTCGGTCGGCAATCCGGTCGACATGATTGCGTCGGCCTCGGCGGAAGGGTACGGCCGCGCGTTGCGTGCGCTGTTGCGCGACGAGCAGGTCGACAGTGTCCTGGTGATTTTTATCCCGCCTCTGGTCACACATTCGGAAGACGTGGCGCGCGAAATTCGGGCGGCGGCCGCGGAATATCCAGGCAAGCCGGTGCTCGGGATCTTCATGTCGGCGCAGGGGGCCGGGCCGATGTTGTCGCCGATCCCCTGCTTCGAGTTCCCCGAGTCTGCCGCCGTGGCACTCGCGCGCGCGGCCGGGTATGGCGAGTGGCTGGCTCGACCGGTGGAGACGCCGCCAGAGGTCGATCTCGACGCCACCGCGATCCGCGACCTTGTCGCGACTGTGATGACACGTGGCGGCGGATGGCTGACGCCCGACGAAGCCGAGGCGCTCATTCATGCCGCCGGGGTGCCCGTGCCGACGTCAATCGCCGTCGCGTCCGAAGATGCGGCCGTAGCAGCCGCTGCGCAGATCGGCGGCACCGTGGTGCTCAAGGCCGTGGGCCCGACGATCCTGCACAAGACCGAGGTTGGTGGTGTGCGGGTTGGATTGATGGGCGAACAGGCCATGCGCGAGGCCTGGCAGGACATGAAAACTCGGCTGGGTCCGGCCATGACCGGTGGGCTGGTGCAGGCCATGGTCGGCGGCGGTGTCGAGATGCTCGTCGGTGTCACGGATGATCCGATCTTTGGTCCGGTCATCGCGTGTGCGAGCGGCGGCATCCTTGCCGAATTGCTGCAGGATGCCGAGTTCCGGCTGCATCCGCTGACCGAGCGCGACGCGACCGAGATGATTGACGAGTTACGGGGCGCGGCGTTGCTGCGGGGACATCGCGGCGCGCAGGCGGCAGACGTGGCGGCGTTGCGCGACGTGTTGCTGCGGATCTCCGCGCTGGTGACGTTGTGTCCGGAGATTCAGGAGCTGGACATCAACCCGCTGCGCGTGATGACGCGTGGCGCGCGCGCGCTCGATGTGCGCGTGCGCGTCGGGAAACCAACGCCCCCGTCACGCACGCGACGCATCACATATTGAGTGCTACTGCTTCACGGTCAGCACCGGCACGGGCGACCGGCGGACGATGCGTTCGGCCACCGAACCCAGGAGCAGGTGGCCGACGGCGCCACGCCCGTGTGTGCCCAGCACCACGAGATCGATGCCTTCATCGGCGATGAACTGAAGGATGCGATCCACCGGCGTGCCGATGGCGGTTGCCGTCTTGACGCGCTCGGGTAGTGTTGTGCTTTCCGCTGCCAGTGCCTTCAGGCGTGCACCGGCCTGCTGCTCAGACTGCGTGAGCAGGTCCACGAGGGGCATGGTTGAGATTTCCGTACCCCAGGGATACACGAATGGTTCCGGCACGACGTGCAGCAGATACAGGGTGCTGCCGAACTCCTCGGCCATGGCCCGGCCGTACCGGACCGCCGCGTCGGCGGGATCACTGAAGTCGGTCGGGACGAGAATGCGTCGGATAGCCACCATGACACGCCTCCACTCCCGTGATGGAGCAAAGACTGTGCCTGTGTTCAGCGTGCGACTGGCACCCGGATGTGGGCGATCGTGCCTCCACCAGCGGGACTCTCAAGGGTGAGAGTTCCCCCGTGGGCCTCGATAATCCGCTTTGCGGTCGCCAGCCCGAGTCCGGTGCCACGGTGTTTCGTCGTGAAAAACGGCTCGAAGAGGTGGTCGCGCACATCCTGAGGCAGGCCTGGGCCTTCGTCCTCAATCGCCAGTGCGCAATGGGTGTCGGTCAGGGTCGACGAAATCCGGATGGTGCCGCTTCCCTGCATCGCCTGGCCGCCATTAATCAGCAGGTTGAGCAGGGCCTGCTGCAACTGATCCACGTCAGCGTTGATCGCGGTATCGGTGACGTCTATCGCCACCTTCACGCCCGCCATCGCCGAGTCGTTGGCCAGAAGGGACGCAACCCCGGTGAGCACATCACGTACGGGCACCGCGATCAGCACCGGCGGGCGCGGTCGCGCAAACAGCAGCAGATCGCTGACGATGTCGTTGAGGGCGTCGACGCGGGCAATGACGTCCTGCACGACGGCGTGTTCAGTGGACGCGCCATCCATGCGCCGGCCGATGACCTGCAGGGCGCCGCGGATGGCTGCCAGCGGATTCCGGACCTCGTGGGCCACCACCGCCGCCAGTTTGCCAAGCTGCGCCAGGGACGCCTGCTCGCGTAGCGCCTCTTCGGAGCGCTTGCGTTCGGTGATGTCGTACCGGATGGACACGTACTGATAGGGCCGTCCCGCGTCGTTGAGAAACGGCACGATGGTCGTATCGACCCAGTAGAACGACCCGTCCCGGGCGCGGTTGCGGAGCTCGCCCCGCCACACCTCGCCGTTGCCAATCGTCCTGTACATCTCCTTGAAGAACTCCAGGGGGTGGAGGCCCGAGTTGAGGAGCCGGTGATTCTGGCCAAGCAGGAGCTCCCGCGGGTACTGGGAGATCTGGCAGAAGGTGTCGTTGACGTAGGTAATGTCGCCTTTGACGTTTGTGATGGCCACAATCGCCGACTGGTCGAGGGCGTATTTCAGGTCGGCGAGTTCCTTGGCCGACCGCCTGAGCGCAATCGAAACGTCAGGAGGGTAATTCATGGCCCAATCCTTGAATAGCAGTCCAGCGTGAACACGGCGGTCGAGGGTAATCGGCGAACTATCGCCCCGAGCACCGAGACGCACTGGGGAATTCTACCCACGATGACGGGAAAAGTGCCGAGGACGGCACTGGTCGTTGACGACGAGGCGTTGATTCGCTGGTCGGTGTCCGAGGGTCTGGCGGACGCCGGGTGGCATGTGCGCCAGGCGGGTACGGGTGTCGATGCGCGTATGGCGCTGGAGGCCTTGGGCGAGACACCGGTCGTGATCGTGCTGGACCTCCGGCTGCCTGATGTGTCTGACCTGTCACTGGTGGAGTATGTGCGTCGCACACGGCCCGATGCTCCCGTGATCCTCATGACCGCCCACGGCGGACCTGACCTCGCCCGGACCGCAGCTGCGCTGGGCGTGTATCGACTTGTCGGCAAGCCGTTCGATATCGGTACGCTCGTCTCACTCGCGGAGCAGGCTTATACTTCAGCTGCATGGCCGGCCGCCGAGTCCTAGTTGTTGATGACGAAGCCCTGATCCGATGGTCCCTGGCCGAGCGGCTGCGGGCCGAGGGCCACGACGTGGTCGAAGCCGGATCGGTGGCTGAAGCGCTTGATCGCGCGGAACACGGCGTCGACCTCGCCCTGCTCGACTATTCGCTGCCTGACGGCGACGGACTCGATATCCTCCGGCGGCTTCGGGAATCCGATCCTGACACCTTGTGCATGATGTTGACCGCCCACAAGGGCATCGACACCGTGGTGGAGAGTGTCAAGGGCGGTGCCTTCGATTACGCCACCAAGCCGTTTGACCTCGACGACGTGGCGCTGCGGGTCGCGCGGGCCCTGGAGACGACGCGGTTGCGTCGGGAACTGCGGACACTGCGCTCGGGCATGGCCCGGCCCTTCAGCATCGAATCCATCATCGGCGAGTCCGAGGCGATGCAGCGGGTCAAGGCACTGGCCAGGAAGGTGGCAACCAGTCCGGGGTCGACCGTGCTCATCACGGGGGAAAGCGGCACTGGCAAGGACCTGCTCGCCAAGGTCATTCACTACGCCAGCCACCGCGCGCCGAGACCGTTCCTCAACATCACGTGTTCGGCGCTGCCCGAGACGCTGCTCGAGTCGGAGTTGTTCGGCCACGAACGTGGCGCCTTCACCGATGCCAGGCAGCAAAAACGCGGCCTGCTGGAACAAGCCGACGAAGGTACGGTCTTTCTCGACGAAATCGGCGAGATGTCGCCGACCCTTCAGGCCAAGTTGCTGCGGTTTCTCGAGGAGAAGACGTTTCGCCGCGTGGGCGGCATGTCCGACGTGCAGGTGGACGTCCGTGTGGTGGCGGCGACCAACCGGCAGCTCGAGGAGGCCGTCCGCAACGGCAAGTTCCGCGACGACCTCTACTACCGGCTGAACGTACTTCGGATCGAGATGCCGCCTCTGCGGGACCGCACCGGTGACGTCTCCCTGCTCACCCAGCACTTTGTCGAGGTCTTTGCGAAGGAGTTCAAACGCCCGGTACCCGGCATCGCGGCCGATGCCGTGCGTCGCCTTGAAGGGTATGGCTGGCCGGGCAATGTCCGCGAGCTGCGCAATCTGGTCGAGCGGGCTGTGCTCCTGGCCAGTGATGGCACGCTGGACGCGACGGACTTTGCGACGCTGGCGAGTCCCGTGGCCGCCGCCGCATCCGAAGGAGCCTTTGCGTTGCCCGCCAACGGCGTCAACCTCGAAGACGTCGAACGCAGCCTCGTCGTGCAGGCGCTCGATCGCGCCGGCGGCAATCAGACGAAGGCGGCCACCCTCCTCGGCCTCCATCGCGATCAGATCCGATATCGGATCGAGAAGTTCGGACTTTCCAAGAAGTAGCGGCACAGCTCTTGCTCATGTGAGTCTCCGATAGAAGGTACGTTCGGAGGCCATAATGGGTGAACACATCCGCAGACACGGGCCAAGACTCTGGGTTGCCGCAGCATTTATCGCATGGTTGGCGGCTCTTGGCAGTATTCGCGCGAGCGCGCCAGACGCGATCGTGACCGGGGAACTTTCCCCACAGCCGCAGAATCCTGCCCAGGCCGTCGCGGCCGCAGGTGGGGCGACCTACGTCGGGCAGGACACCTGCCTGAACTGTCATGAGGACACGGTGGGTTCGTACACCGAATCCATCCACCACCGCGCGGTTGACCCCCGGACGCCGGGCGCCAAGCAGGGTTGTGAAACGTGCCATGGCCCGGGCAGCCTGCATGTGGATGACCCGACCGCCGTCAAGCCGCGGTCGTTCAAGACGATGCCGGCCGACGAAGCCAATGCGACCTGCACCACGTGCCACAGCCGCGGCGAACATGCGCTGTGGGACGGCAGCCAGCACGAGGCGCGCGGCGTGGCCTGCACCACCTGTCACTCGGTGCACAACCCCGCGTCCGAGAAAGGCCAGCTGAAGAAGAAGACCCAGACGGAAGTCTGTGCCTCGTGTCATCGCGACAAGGCCTCAAAGGTGGACCGTTCCGGTCACATGCCTGTGCGTGAAGGCAAGATGCAGTGTTCGACCTGTCACAACATCCATGGCTCGACCAACGTCAAGTTGCTGCGCAAAGGCGACTCGGTGGCGGATCTGTGTGTGTCCTGCCATGCCGACAAACGTGGTCCGTTCCTGTGGGAACACGCGCCAGGCCGCGACGGATGTACGACCTGTCACGATGCCCATGGCTCAGCCAACGACCGCATGCTGGTCGCCAAGCCTCCGGCGTTGTGCCAACGCTGTCACGTCGCCACACGTCACCCCAGCACCATTTATGACGCCGGCCTGGTCGCCACGAGCGTCCGTGTGTTCGCACGGTCGTGCGTGACCTGTCACTCCGCCATCCACGGGTCGAATCACCCCGCGGGCAACATGTTCGTGCGTTGAGGAGGGACATCATGCGACGCCTACTTGTCATCTCGACACTCTGCCTCGTCCTGACGCCGGCGCTTGCGCTGGCCCAGGACGTCCCTCCCGCGCTCGTCGGCTCGATCGACTTCGGTGTGCGCGGCACCAGCATCACCGGTGACAACTCCCGTCACGAACGCTTCCGGGATCTGGGCGATGGCCTCTTCCTCGAGTCGTTCCGATGGAAGGTGCAGGCCAGCGGCTGGTTCATGGACTTTGCGGCTGATCACGCCGGTCGCAAGGACCAGCGGTACACCGCGGCATTTGCCAAGCCCGGGCAGTTCAAGGGCTGGGCGCAGTGGGACCAGATCCCGATGCTGCTGAGCACCTCGACACGTACGCCGTTCAGTTCGACCGTCGCCGGTGAGTTCCGCCTCGACGACGCGGTGCAGCTGGGGCTCCAGAACCTGTCGTCCACCCAGCGGCCGGCGGCGTTGCTGGCCTTGGTGAATGGCTCACCCACCTTCGAGTTGAAGTCGCGTCGCGACACGCTGGAAGGGGGCTTTGAACTGTTGCCGACGCTCAACAGCTCGATCAAGGTGAACGTGCGCCGGGCGGACCGTGAGGGCGCACAGCCCTACGGCGCTGCGTGGGGCCACAGCCAGGTCGTTGAGTTTGCCGCGCCGGTGGACCACCGGCTGACCGACATCGAAGCCTCGGCGGAAGTGGAGAAGGGCCCGGCCCTGCTCCGTGCCGGCTACACCGGGTCGTGGTTCACCAACAACGTCACCTCGGCCATCGTTGACAACCCGCTGCGCGCGACCGACATCTCGGGCACGGCGGCCTCGGCGCGGCTGTCGCTGCCTGTGAGCAACACGCTGCTGGGCGTCAACGGCATGGTGTCGGTGAAGCTCCCGAGCAAGTCGCGCCTGACGGCGTACGGCACTCTGAGCACGCTGAAGGATGACAACGGCGCGATTCTGCCGCTGACGATCAACAGCGCCCTGGCGCCGTCCGCCAGCGCGGTGTCGCGCTCAACGCTGGATGGCGAAGCCAGAATCTCCGGTCTGAATCTGTCGTTCACGTCGCGTCCGAACAGCCTCATCGCACTCGGCGCGCGCATGAAGTATTACGACTACGACAACCGCACGGCATCGGTCACCCTGACCCAGCGTGTCGGATACGACGGGAGCCTGTCGAACCTGGCCACGCCGACGCATACCGAGGTCTACGGCGTGAAGCGCCTCAACTTCGACGCCGACGTCCGGTTCTCGCCGAAGGGCCCGGCCGCGCTGACGCTGGCCTACGGCCGCTACGCGGATGAACGCACCCACCGCATCTTTGAAGAAACGGTGGACAACGTGTTTCGCGCCAAGCTCGATACGCTCAGCACCGGCATCATCTCCGTGCGGGCGATGTACGAACGTGCGCAGCGGCGGGGTTCAGGGTTTGACGTCGACGTGCTGACCCATGCCAACGAACAGCCCGGCATGCGGCACTACGACCTGGCGGATCGGGATCGTGACCGCTTCACACTGGTGGCCTCGTTCATGCCGGTCGCGAACTGGGCACTGAATGTTTCCAGCGCCATCGGGCGTGACGATTACAACGACAGCCTGTTCGGCCTGCGCGACAACAACCACGACGTGTACACGATCGGGTTTGATGGCACGCCGAGCGAAAAGGTCGGTCTGAGCGCGTCGTACAGCTACGAGGACTACCGCAGCCTGCAGCGGTCGCGTCAGGCGAATCCAGGTGTCCAGTTCACCGACCCGTCGCGCAACTGGGCGACCGACGCCGACGACACCGTGCACTCGATCGTTGCCAATCTGGACCTCATGCAGCTGGCCGACAAGCTCGACCTGCACATGAGCTGGGACTACAACCGCACGCGCGCGACCTACGAATACATCACAGGCGCCGTCCTCAATCGCACGCTCCCCGAAGAAGCGATTATCGCCACCACGCTCCCGACGCCGGTGGCACTGCCGCCGGTCAAGAGCGACCTGTGGCGCGGCACGGTAGACGCGATCTACAACATCAACCGGCGCATCGCCATCGGCGTGACGTACTGGTACGACAAGTACAAGGTCGAAGACTTCACGCTCGATTCGACCGCGCAGAACACGCTGACGGCCGGCACCAACGTGTTGCTCTACTACACGTATGCGCCGTACACCGCGCACACGACGTGGGGCCGCCTGATCGTCCGCTGGTAAGCCCTCAGTAGTCGATTCGTTCGAGAAACAACCCTGCTGCCGGCGCAGTCAACTGCGCCGGCAGTTCACTTTTGGGGCCGGTCGATCGCGCCAGCAGCGTCGTGACCTCCTCGACCGTCAGTTCACCCTTGCCACAGGCGACCAGCACACCGACCAGGCGCCGGACCATCTTCCAGAGGAAATGGGACCCCGAGACATGGACAAGCAACAACGGGTCGGCCTCGACGAACTCGAGCCGGGTGAGCAGCACCTGCGTCGACTTCTCCTCGGGGTCGTCGTCGGTGAAGGCGCGGAAGTCGCCAAAGCCCACGAGGCGATCCGCCGCGGCGCGCATGCTGGCCAGATCAAGCGGGTCCTTGACCCACCAGACATACGGCTTGAGGAACGCCGATCGGCGGGTGGCGAGCTGATAGGTGTAGTGCCGCGCTTTTGCGCTGTGGCGCGCGTGAAACCTGGGCGGCATCCGTTCGACCGACAGGATGTTGATGTCGTGCGGCAGGGTGTCGTTCAGGCGGGTGAGCAGCGTCTGCTCGGGCAGGGCCTGCTGGAGGTCGACATGGGCGACCTGCCCGCGCGCGTGGACGCCCGCGTCGGTGCGCCCGGCGCCATAAGTCTCAAACGGTTGGCGACGGAGGAACTCGGCGAGGGCGCGATGTAATTCCCCCTGCACGGTCTTCGCATTTTTCTGAATCTGCCATCCCGAATACCGTGTGCCGGCGTATTCGAGGACAAGCTTGTATCGCGGCATAGATAGGACACAATACCTCCTATGTTCATGAAGCGGTTCTTCGAAGCGAAACTTGCCCAGGCGAGTTACCTGATCGGGTGTCCCGGTGCGAAGGCGGCGGTCGTGATTGACGCCAACCGCGACGTGGACCAGTACATCAAGGCCGCGGAAGCCGAAGGCGTGCGGATCACCCATGTCACCGAGACACATATCCACGCGGACTACGTGTCGGGCAGCCGTGAACTCGCCGCCAGAACGGGGGCGCAGCTGCTGCTGTCGGACGAGGGCGATGCGGACTGGAAGTACACGTTTGCGGCGGAGGCCGGCGCCACGTTGCTCAAGGACGGCGATCGCTTCACCGTGGGCGCCGTGCACATCGATGTCGTGCATACACCCGGCCACACACCGGAACATCTGGCGTTCCTGGTGACCGATTCCGCAGCGGCCACCGAGCCCATCGCGATCGTGTCGGGCGACTTCATCTTTGTTGGCGATGTCGGCCGGCCCGATCTGCTCGAGAAGGCGGCCAAGGTCGCGGGAACCATGGAGATTGGCGCCCGCACCCTGTACGGTTCGTTGCGCAAGGCCGACCACTGGCCTGACTGGCTGCAGATTTGGCCGGGTCACGGCGCGGGATCGTCGTGCGGCAAGGGCATCAGCGCCATTCCACATTCGACGCTCGGATATGAACGGCGATTCAACTGGGCATTTCAAGTGAAGACCGAACAGGAGTTCGTGTCGGCCGTGTTGTCGGGTCAACCCGATCCGCCGAAGTACTTCGCCGAGATGAAACGCGTCAACAAGGTTGGTCCGCGACTGCTCCACGGTTTCAACCGTCCCGAGTTGCTTCAGGTGAACAGGTTGGAGTCCGCCCTCGCGGCCGGCGCTCTTGTCATCGACACACGCTCGGCCGCTGCGTTTGCGGCCGGACACGTGCCCGGCACCATCAACATCCCCCTGAACGCCTCGTTCACGACTTGGGCCGGATGGCTGGTGCCGTACACACAGGACTTCTACTTGATTACGGAAGACACCAGCGGCGCAATGGTTGACATGGCCGTCCGTGACCTCGCGATGATCGGGCTCGACCAGATTGCCGGCTGGTTTGACGCCGGTGTGATCGACAGCTGGGCCGAAGGGGAACGTCCGCTTGGCACCGTGCCCCAGATCACCGCCAGAGACCTTCAGGCATCGCTGTCGCACAATGCCGTCACCCTGGTGGATGTCCGCAACGACGGGGAATGGGCGTCGGGGCGCATCGATGGGGCCATCCACATCCCGCTCGGCGTCGTTGCCGACCGTGCCCCTGAAATCCCCACATCCAAACCCATCGTCGTGCAGTGCGCCGCCGGAGCCCGGTCGTCCATTGCCGCCAGCCTGCTGAAGGCCAGGGGAATCGACAACGTCATCAACCTTGTGGGCGGCATCGGCGAATGGCGCAAGGCGTCACTGCCCACCACGAGCTGACATGGGGAAGCAGCGTTCGACTCCGGAAGCCGCAGCCGCCTCCTTTGGCGTCGGCAAACTCAAACGGCACCTGTTTGTCTGCATCGGGCCCGACTGCGTTGACGAGGACAAGGGCAAGGACACCTGGGACTACATCAAACGGCGGTGCAAGGAACTCAACATCGCCGGGCCTGATGGGCCGAACTACCGCACCAAGTGCGGGTGCCTGAGGATCTGTACTGCCGGCCCAATCGTGGTCGTCTACCCGGAAGGTATCTGGTATCGGAACGTGACACCCAAAAACGCCGAGCGGATCATCCAGGAACACCTCATCGGCGGCCACGTGGTCGACGACCTGGCGTTTGCGCGAAATCCGCTGACTTAGCCCCACCCCGCGGGGGATTCCCCGCTCCCATCGCCGTCCAGCCCGGCCCACTGCCGGAAATCCGGCAGTGGGCACTGCCGGAAAGCTGGCATGTCTTGTGCCTTCACTCTGTCCGTGCCCACAGGGCCCATGGAGGTGAAGCGTGACACGTCGAGATGCTGTTGAGTACCTGCTGGAACGAATTCGGCCCGCCCTGCAGGCGGATGGTGGAGATGTTGAGCTGGTGGGCCTGGAAGGCGACCTCGCCCGAGTGCGGCTGACAGGCGCGTGTGCGCATTGCCCAAGCGCCCAGATCACCATTCAGGCCGGGATCGAGACGGCGCTGCGCCAGGCGGGGCCCCGCTTGCGTGTGGTGGCGGTGCAGTAATGAGCCAGCCCACCATCACCGTCGACCAGATCATCGTCGGGCCCAACCCGAGGATGAAGTCGATCTTCGAGTACGTGTCGCTGGTCGGCAAGGGCGTCGGGTCAGTGCTCATCACCGGGGAGAGCGGCACCGGCAAAGAGGTCATCGCCAACTCCCTTCATCTGCACAGCCCTCGTCGTCACAAGCCGTTTGTCGCGGTGAGTTGCGCGTTGTTTGCCGACAGCCTGATCGAGTCTGAGCTGTTTGGGCACGAGCGGGGCGCGTTTACCGGCGCCATCGCGGCACGCCCGGGACGATTCGAACGCGCGCAGGGCGGCACCCTCTTTCTCGACGACATCGACGATGTGCCGATGAGCATGCAGGTGAAGCTCCTGCGAGCCCTGCAGAACAGGCAGATCGAGCGCCTTGGCGGCAGCCAGCCAATCGCGATCGACGTGCGCGTGGTCGCCGGGTCAAAACGCGACCTCCGGCAGATGGTCAACGAAGGCAAGTTTCGCGAAGACCTGTATTACCGCCTCAATGTGTTGTCGCTGACGTTGCCGAAGTTGTCCGAGCGGCGCGACGACCTGCCGGTGCTGGCGGAGTTCTTCCTGAAGAAGTTCTTCAAGCGCCGTGGCCTCACTCCGCCGCCGATCTCCGAAGGCATGATGCTGGCGCTGCAGGCCTACGACTGGCCTGGCAATGTGCGCGAGCTGGAAAACACCTGTGAGCGGATCGCTGAAAGCTGCGACTGCGGGAACCTGCGCGCGGGATGCCTCGGCCCCAGCGTCTTGTTTCCGACGATCGACCTGCCGGAGCCCATCGATCCCGAACCCGATGACATTTCGGCAGAACAGACAGTCTTGGGCGTGCCTCAGGAGGGTAGTGACGCAGCGGCGACGACTGGCGTCGATGTTGCCGGCCTTCCCTTCATGCTTGCGGAGATTGGCCGCCCTGGTTTCAGCCTCGACGAACGGCTGCGGCGCATCGAGTCGTTGTTCATCAACGCCGCGCTCGAGCAGACGGGTGGGCGCAAGTCCCGTGCGGCGGAGCTGCTGGGAGTGAAACGGTCGACACTTGGCGACCGGATTCAGCGCTGCGGATTGGACGCCTGAGCGTGGTGCATGTGCGCCGCGTGAGGATCTGCTGACGCCGCCGAGCCAGGGGACGGCACGCCGCGCATGCCGATGATCAGCGCCAGGATGACCAGCACGGCCGGCGCCAGCCACGGCCGTCGTGCCGCCAGTGTTCGGAGCAGGGCGGACGCTGGCCGAGCAACCAGCATGAGTACGGGCACAGTGCCGAGTCCAAAAGCCGCCATGGCTGCAGCCCCGGACACCGGAGACGCGAGGCCTATGGCCAGGGTCGCTGCTCCGTACACCATCCCGCAGGGCAGCAGGCCGTTGATCACTCCCCATATCACGGGCGCCCAGGCGCCACGCGCCTGCACTCGCTGACCGAGGGACGAGACCAGTCGGCCCGCCGCCCGTCCAACAGGGCTGGTGCCGGTGGTGCCGCGCCAGGAGATGACCGCCTGAGCCAGCAGGGTGGCGGCGACGAGCCACGCCAGCCATCGCCCTGCGCCGAGTCCGCTGATGGTTGCGCCTGCCGCACCTGTCGCCGCACCGATTGCCGCATACACGCTGATCCGGGTGCCGTGCATGAGCGCCGCACCACGCCAGTCTCGTGGTTGTACGGCCGCGACGAGTGGACCACACATCAGCACGCAATGACCGCTGGCCGTCAGGCCAAGCAGGAAGGCGGCCCCCAGCGTCGGGATCATCGGATCACCAGGTCCCGTTCGGTGTAGTGCGGACGACCCTGCCACGACCATGTGATCTGAGCACGCCATGCTCCGGTCTGCAGGCCCTGCAGTGACACACGCTGGGTCGATCCGTCAGGCGCCTGTGCCGGTGCCAGCGCCACCGTCTGGTCGGCATCGGCGTTCGACGCCCGGTACAACACAATCGATCCGCCCTCGGGCCGATGCGGCCAGTGCACGACCAGCTCTCCGCCCTCGGTCTGAGTGGCCGAGAAGGAGGATCCCAGTGAGGCCACGTTGTTGAGTGCTGCCATGCGCTCATCCTGCTTGAGCGCCCTGGCGTAATAGTCCGGAGCGACGAGGTCGGTGCGCTGGCTGACCGCAATCCCCACCATCGTCAATGTGCCGGTCGCAAACAGGGTGTAGACCAGGGCGATCTTGGTGCCCCAGTGCCAGTGACGCGTCATCGTTGATCTCCTTGTGGGGTGCCGGGGCCGAGGAATGCCGACGAGATGGTCTGGAGCGGCTGGCCGTCGGCCAGCACCTCGATTGACACGGCCGTTGATGGTCCAGTCAATTCGCTGCCTGGGACCGACAGCAGGAACCGGCCCTCGACCAGGCCGTGAGGCGTGGCGGTATCCACCGGTCCGAGCGGTGTCAGTGTTGCGTTGCGCGGGGCGACCACGCGGTACTGGAGCGCGTGGGGATCACCCGTGCGATTGATGATCTGCACCGTATAGAAGTTCCCGAACGCGCTGTTCGGCAGTGTGGTGTAGAGCGTGCCGGCTTGGCGCAGCACCAGCACATCCACCGGCGGACGCGTCACGATGACCGTGGTGACGGCCGTGATCAGGACCGTCCAGATCACCGCATACGCGCGCACACGGGGCGGGAAGCGGTTCACGACACCGGACTCAATCGCTTCGACCGATGTCGTGCGAATCAGGCCCACCGGCTTCGACACCTTGCGCATGACGTCATCGCAGGCGTCCATGCACGCCGTGCAGGCGACACACTCGAGCTGGCTGCCGTTACGGATGTCGATGCCGGTCGGGCAGACCGTGACGCATTGTGCGCAGTCGATGCAGTCGCCCTTGCCGGCATCGTGTGTGCCGTGCACCAGCCGGCCGCGCGGCTCGCCGCGCTTCCGGTCGTAATTGACCGTGATCGTGTGGCGATCGGTCAGCGCCGACATCATGCGGCCGTACGGGCAGGCCAGCGTGCACGCCTGCTCGCGGAATCGGAAGAACACCCCGAAGAACACGAGGCTGAAGATCGAGATCGCCACCAGACCAGCCACGTGGGCGTCGATCGGGTCGGTGACGATCGCGATCAGTTCATCCGAGCCGATGATGTAGGCAAGGAAGACGTTGGCAATGATGAACGACAGGCCGAAGAAGATGGATGTCTTCAGCGCGCGGCGCCAGATCTTGTCGAATGTCCATGGCGCCTTCGACAGCCGGATCTGCTGCGCGGCTGACCCGTCAATCAGATACTCGATCTTCCTGAAGAGCATCTCCATGAAGATCGTCTGCGGGCACAACCAGCCGCACCAGACCCGTCCGAATGCCGTGGTGACGAGGGCGATGGTAACGAGGATGCTCAGGGCGAGCAGGACGAGGATGTAGAAGTCCTGCGGCCAGAACACCAGTCCGAAGAACACAAAGCGGCGTTCGAGAAAGTTCAGCAGGATCAACTGATGGCCGTTGACCCGGATGAACGGAGCGGAAAAGAGGAACGCCAACAGGAACCAGCTGAGCACCGTGCGTGCGCGATAGCGCGGCCCGGACGGCCGTCGCGCGAAGATCCACTTGCGGCGGCCGTCCTGGTGCACGCTGGCTAACTCATTCCTGAAGGTCTCATGGTCTTCGTCAAACACGGTTCAGCGGCACTCCTTCTCCCGCGCGGCATCAACGGCCTTCGGACTGGCGGGGTTTGTGCCCCGCTTCGCCACGATGTAACTGACGACCTGCAGCAGTTCTTCGTCGGTCAGCGGCTGGCCGCTGCCGTAGGGCAGCATGCCCTTGACCGGGAAGCCGGTCTTGATGTTGTTGGCCATCTCCGACACCGTGCACCCGTGCATCCACTGGTCGTCGGTCAGGTTCGGGCCGATGACGCCGCCCAGATCCTTGCGGTGACACGTATGGCAGAGATTGCGCATGCCGTTGAAGATCTCCTCGCCCTTGGCGAGGCTGGCGGCATCGGTCAGCGCCACCATCGATCCCCCCACACCGGCGGACGTCGGGAAACGCACGGCTGCGTCAGCGACGTCGGCTTCCCATTCCGCCTGAATGGTCTTGTGCCCGTAGAACGGTTCGGGCAATACGTGATAGTTCACCCAGTAGACAACGGCAAACGCGATGGTGAAGTAGAAGCCGTACAGCCACCACTTCGGCAGCGCATTGTCGAATTCACGGATGCCGTCTACCTCGTGGTTCAGCAGCTTGTCGCGGTTCGGGTCGCTCACTTGAGATCTCCTGTCGAGGAAGAAGAAGGGGGATCGAGCGGCAGTTCCGAGAACGTCGCCGCGCGCTGCCGGTCAAGCCGAACCGCGTAGAACACGACGGCCGCAAACGACACGACAAACAACCCAAGGGAGATGATCGGGAAGACTTCAATCCCGACGATCGAGCGGAGGATTTCCTTGTACATCACCGGCCTCCTTCTGCGGGTGTGGCGAACAGCGCCGCCGTGGTCGTGCCTTTGATGTCGGTGCCGAGCCGTTGCAGGTAGGCGATGAGCGCCACGATTTCACGGTCAGCCGCGATGTCGAGGTTCGAGGCCTTCAGCCCGTCGACAATCTTCTGTGCCTGCGTGCGGAGGTCGCCGAGCGCCTGAGCCTCATACCCGTCCGGATACGGCACGCCGAGCCTGCGCAGCGTGATGATCTTGCCTTCGGTGTGCGACACGGCGAGCGCCTGCGTATACAGCCAGGGATACGCCGGCATGATCGATTCCGGCGACGTCGAGCGCGGCTCGCGCATGTGCATGAAGTGCCACGAGTCGGGGTACTTGCCGCCGACGCGATGCAGGTCCGGGCCGGTGCGCTTCGATCCCCACAGGAACGGGTGGTCGTAGACGAATTCACCGGGTTTGGAGTACTCCCCGTACCGTTCCGTTTCATCACGCAGCGGCCGCACCATCTGCGAGTGGCAGGTATTGCAGCCCTCACGAATGTAGAGGTCGCGGCCTTCAACTTCGAGCGGCGTGTACGGTCGCACCGAGGCGATGGTCGGGATGTTCGACTTGATGAGGGCGGTCGGCACGTACTCGACGACGCCGCCGATGAAGACCGCGACAAACACCAGCACGGAGAACTGCACCGGCTTGGCTTCCACCGCACGATGCCACGCCGACGGACCGGTCTCGGCCGCCGGCAACGCCGGCGCCTGCGCGGCTTCATCGGCCGTCAGACGGCCGGAGGCGGCCGTCTTGTAGAGGTTGAACACCGCCACGACGGCGCCCACCAGGAACAACGTGCCGCCAAATGCACGCAGGGCATACATCGGCACGATCCGGAGCACGGTCTCCAGGAAGTTCGGGTAGCGCAGGACACCCTGGTCGGTGAAGTCGCGCCACATCAGGCTCTGCGTGATGCCGCCGATGTAGAGCGGAATGGCGTAGAACAGGATGCCGGTGGTCGCCAGCCAGAAGTGCGTGTTGGCGAGTTTCACCGAGTGAAGCTTCGTGTTGTAGATGCGCGGCACGATGTAATAGAGCATCGCGAACGCCAGACCGCCGTTCCACGCCAGCGCGCCCACGTGCACGTGCGCGATGATGTAGTCCGTGTAGTGCGTGAGCGCGTTCACGCTCTTGAGCGACATCATCGGGCCCTCAAACGTCGACATGCCATACGCGGTGGTGCCGACGACGAGGAACTTCAGAACCGGATCTTCACGCACGCGATCCCACGCGCCGCGTAATGTCAGCAGGCCGTTCACCATGCCGCCCCACGAAGGCGCAATCAGCATGATCGAGAACACCGAGCCGAGAGACTGCGCCCAGTCAGGCAGCGCCGTGTACAGCAGGTGGTGCGGGCCGGCCCAGATGTAGAGGAAGATCAGCGACCAGAAGTGCACGATCGACAGCCGGTAGGAGAACACCGGGCGGTTGGCGGCCTTCGGGATGAAGTAATACATGACGCCGAGGAACGGCGTCGTCAGGAAAAACGCCACCGCGTTGTGGCCGTACCACCATTGCACCAGCGCGTCCTGGACACCTGCGTAGAACGAGTAACTCTTGAGGAGGCTGACGGGCAGCTCGAAGGAGTTGACCACGTGCAGCAGGGCCACCGTGATGAATGTCGCCAGGTAAAACCAGATGGCGACATACATGTGGCGCTCGCGGCGCTTCATGATCGTGCCGATCATGTTGATGCCGAACGTCACCCACACCAGCGTAATGGCGATGTCGATGGGCCACTCGAGCTCGGCGTATTCCTTGCTCGTGGTGAAGCCAAGCGGCAGGGTGAGTGCAGCCGACACGATGATCAGTTGCCAGCCCCAGAAGTGGATGCTGCTCAACGTGTCGTTGAACATGCGCGCCTTGCAGAGGCGCTGCAGCGAGTAATACACGCCGACAAAAATGGCGTTGCCTGCGAAGGCGAAGATCGCCGCATTGGTGTGCAGCGGTCGCAGTCGTCCGTATGACAACTCGGGAATGAACCCGAGGAAGTCTGGGAAGACCAGCTTGAGGGCGACAATCAAGCCGACCAGGAACGCAACGACGCCCCACACGGCCGTGGCCGTGATGAAGCGCGCAACGATCTGGTTGTCGTAGGCGAACGTATCTATGACCGGTGTTCGGCCGGCCGTGCTGTCAGACGTGGACATCGGTAGGGTCCTCAGGACGGGAAACGGCGGGCGCATCATCGAGCAGGACGCGGACCGCCGGTGTGGTCGTGTCATCGAACTGGCCGCCGCGTACGGCCCAGACGAACGCAATCAGGAAGCCGCCGGCAACCACGCCGCCGGCAGTGATGAGCAGGGCAATGACGCTCATCGCGTCACCTCCAGGGGCGGCGTACGCCGCATCAGGCCGACACTCAGGCCGACAATCGTGAGGGAGCTGACCGGCATGAGAATGGCCGTCGCCAGCGGTGTCAGGTGCCCGGTGAGGGCGAGACTCAGGCCGATGACGTTGTAGGCCAGCGACACGGAAAAGCAGAGCACGATGACCCGGCGCGCGCGGTGGGCGTACTCGACGACGCGTCCGACGTCGGCGAGCCGGCCGCCGCCGATCACCGCGTCACACGCGGGCACCAGGCAGGCGGTGTCGTCTGAGACGGCCACACCGATGTCGGCGGCCGCCAGCGCGCCGGCGTCATTGAGGCCGTCACCGACCATGAGCACGCGTTCGCCCTTGCGACGCAACTCGCGGATCGCGGCGAGTTTGTCATTGGGCGACAACCGGAAACGCATCTGGCCGCCAAAGACCGACGCCCAGCGGCCCGCTTCCAGCGGGTGGTCACCGGAGAGCAGCCAGAGGGACACCCGAGAGGCCAGTGTGTTGAGGGCCTCCGCCATGCCCGGGCGTTCGACCGTCGAGAGCTGAATGGGCACGGGCGAGTGACCGTCGACCCAGGCCCAGACCGTCGCCGACCCGAGGGCGACGGGACGTCCCGACAGCCGCGCGATGAATGGGGCCGAGCCCAGCGCGACATGCCGGCCGTCAACCAGACCTTCGAGACCTTCACCCGTGTGCTCACGGACGTTGGTGACGCCGCCTTCGTCCGCCTGACCATCCGAGACGGCACGACTGACGGGATGAATCGACTGCAACGCCAGCCGCTGCACAAGGGCGCGATGGACGGGCGGCAGGGCGTCCAGATCCCGCACCGATGCGCGCGAGCCCGTCGTGAGAGTGCCGGTCTTGTCAAAGACGGCGGATGTCACGCGGCTCAGGTCGAGGATGACGGCCGGGTTCTTCACATACACGCCGGCGCGACCGAGCACGCCCATCGCCGTGCCAAGGGTGAGCGGCGCCGCCAGAGTGAACGCACACGGGCACGCGATGATGAGCACCGCCGTGGCGACCGTCACGGACATGTTGACGTCCGGCCACCAGTAGAAGGCGCCGGCTGCGGCGAGCACCAACGCGCTGACGGTGAACGCCCGGCCGAAGCGGACCAGGATGGTGTCGAGCCAGTGTGCCTTCGGCGTGCTGAACACCGGGTCGGTCCACAGCCGGGCCAGATGGCTGTGCGCCGTGGCGCGCGCCACCGTCATGGTCAGCGTGCCTCCAACGACACGGCCGCCCGCCTGAATCACGTCGCCGGCGTGGACGACCACGGGGTGTTGTTCGCCGGTGACGAAGGCGTAGTCGATCAGGCCGGATGTCTCGGTCAGGATTGCGTCGGCAGGCACCACCTCGTGCGCGCGCAGGACGATGGCGTCGCCGGGTGCCAGGGTTTCGATGGGCACCAGCTGGGTGCCGGAGTCGAGGACCTTGCGCACGGACAGCGGCAGGAACGACCGCGCCGTACGCTCAAACGAGACGGCGTCAAAGGCCTTCTGCTGGAAGAGTTTGCCGATCAGCAGAAAAAACACGAGGCCGGCAAACGAGTCGAGGAATCCTTCGCCCGTGCGGCCGGCAATTTCATACACGCTGCGGCCGAACAGTGCGGCCAGGCCGATGGCGATGGGCACGTCGAGTGTGATGGCGCGCGCGCGGAGTGCTCGAAACGCCGCGGTGAAGTAGTCGGCCGCCGAGTACAGGAGCACCGGCAGCGCGAAGGCGACGTTCAGCGTGTCGAACAGGCGCTGGAACTCGGGTTCGAGCGGCCCGCCGTTCACATACCGCGGGATGCTGAACAACATCATGTTGCCGAACGCGAATCCGGCCACGCCGAGTTGCAGATACAGCCGGCGCCGGACGGCCGGCACACGGTTGGTGACCGGCTCGGCATCAATCACCGGTTCGTAACCGAGTGCGGCCAGCTGCTCGGCAATGCGGCGCAGCGTGGTCTGGCCGGGCACGAACTCAACCGTGACCGTGCGGTGGAGCAGGCTTGCGTCCACCCGTCGAACGCCCGGCTCCACCTTCCAGAGCTGTTCGAGCAGCCACAGGCATGACGCGCAATGTAGTGTCGGCGTCTGCAGGGTGACGCGTGCACTGTCGCCTACCTGATGGACCAAGCGCGCCGTGACCAGGGGATCGTCAAACGCCGCAAAGCGCCCCGGGTCACGTCGGCCGGCCTCCCGCTGCGAGAGACCCGCGCCGCCCGCATAAAACCCGGTGAGACCGTGGCTGTCCAGCAGCCGGTAGACCGACTCACATCCCGCGCAACAGAAGAGGTGTCCTTCGTGCTCGCGCTGCTGGGCACCGCACGGATCGCCGCAGTGACGACAGAGCGGTGCCGCTGTGGCAGTGGGGGCGGGGATGGTGGCGGAGGCAGTCGTCATGCGGGCACGGCAGGCGTGCGCGGCCTCTTAAGGCAAGACTGCTGCCAGCCCATTTGCGCCTGAAACGTGCAATCTGCCGGGAATCCGTCGCGTTGCACTTCCGGATATCCGGCAGCGGCTCAGAGGGCCGCCGGGAATCCGGCAGAATGCGCGCTGAATTGTCCGGCTGCCGCTGCGAACATCCGGCACGATCCCTGCACTAGTGCCGCGCGGCGGCACTTCCGCCGTCCGGATTGGAGTGAGTGCAGTGAACAAGAGATGGACGTCGACAGTCGTGATGATCGCGGCCCTGGCCGTACCGGCAATGCTGGCCGCGCAGGCCAAGCCGCCCGCGAAGCCGGCTGCGGCTGCGGCCGCTGCGCCGCGTACCGTGTCGATCACCGTCGGTGATCCCGTCGGCGAAAAGATGGACTACAGCCTGAAGACTTTCACGGTGAAGCCGGGTGAGCGCATTCGCCTCCGCCTGATCTCCACGGCGCAGACGCCGAAGATCGTCATGGCGCACAACTGGGTGCTGCTGAAGCTGAAGACCAACGTCAAGGCGTTTGTGGACGCTGCGGCGAATGCGCGTGAGACGGACTTCATCCCCGCCGGTATGAAGAGCAGCATTCTGGCGATGGTCGGCATGGTCGGCCCCGGCGAACGCCTCGAAACGACCTTTACCGCGCCAACCGTGCCTGGTACCTACGACTACGTGTGCACATTTGCCGGCCACCATGCGGCGGGCATGTTCGGCACGATGGTTGTGAAATAGGCAGGAGCGCGGCCATGGTCGATCGCGAAAAAGTCGTCTCGGTGCTCGTCAAGCGGTTCCCGGAGGCCCGCCTGTGCGATGTCGCCGCGGCGGCCAACGCCATCGTCGGGCTGCCGCAGGAGTTTGACGCGGTCGACCCGGTGGTGGTGTCCACGTTCAAGTTCGAGACACCCGCGCGCCAGTACGACGTACATCACCTCGAACGAGGTGATGTACGTGTGTATTGCCGGACGTGCCCGCGCTGAGCTCCGGCTCAGTGCGGCAGCCGTCTACCGGAACGTCACGTGGACGTACACCGAGTGGCGGCCGTAGGTTTCGTAGAAGGGCTTGAAGGCGGCATCCCCGACGCTGAAACGCAGAGCTGTCGGATCGCCGCTGATGGAGCGGCTGATGTCGCTGGCGTCCAGCGTGATCGGACGCCAGTCGGTGCGCGCGGCCGGTTCCTCGGCCGCCAGCAGGACCGGGCCATACAACAGGCTGGCCACGTTGGGTTGATCCATCACGTGGTCGAGGTGGAACGAAAACGGCATCTGCATCTCGATCGTGTCGCCGTCGTTCCAGCTGCGTGACAACGTCAGGTACGTACCCGGTTTGGCCGTGACCGGTTCTTCACGGCCGTTCACCTTCACCGTCATACCTTTGGTCGCCCAGCCCGGCACGCGCAGCTTCACGTCGAAGCGTCCCGACCCGTGGATGATGACCTTCGATGAATCCGCGTACGGGAAGTTCGTCACCTGCTGCACACGCACCTTGCGTTCGGCCCAGGTGAGCGTGGACGGAATGAACAGGTTCACATACAGCGTCTGATGGTCGGCGCTGTGGAAGTAGATCGTGTCCTGCAGCTTCGTGTGGCTCTCGAGCGCCGTGCCGTTGCAGCACGTGAACCCGTTCATGTTCGCATTGCCGAACCGTTTCTGCGCGCCGGGGTTGAGCGGGACGTGGTACGTGTTGCCCGGGCTGTCCTCGTCCACCGACGCCAGGATGTGGTTGTAGATGGCGCGTTCGTAGTGGTCCATGTACTTCGCCGTCTGGTCGTACATGAAGAGCTGCCGGTCGAGCTTGAGCAGGTTGTAGGTGGCGCAGGTTTCGTTCTGGCCCCCCTGCGCGAATCCGTTCTCCCAGAGCGAATTGGGCTGCACCGGGAAACACTCGGCATTGTTGGGCACGCGCGCACCGGCCACGCCGCCGATGCTGTACGTGTAGCCGCCATTCACGATGTCCCAGAAGTTGCTGGCGATCTGGTAATACGGCATCTCCTTCGTGTTGCGGAAGGTCTCAAGCGCGCCGGTGATCTGCGGGATGTGCTGGTTCGCGTGTTTGCCGCGGACCGTGTCCACACCTTTGGCGAGTCCGTGATCGTGGTCCGCGTTGCCGAAGAAGAAGTTCGTGTTGTCGAAGAGTTTCGCCGTCTCGAGGAAGCGGCGCTCGCCGGTGAGGCGGAACAGTCGCGCCATCGCTTCGTTCATGCCGCCGTATTCGCCGGCGATGTAGCGATTCCACATGCTGATGCGGGTCTCGTTGGGCACGGCGCTCAGTCGCGCGTGCACCCACCCGCCCATGCCGCGCGCGATGTCGAGCGCCTTTGTGTTGCCCGCCACTTCATAGGTGTCGAGCAGCCCGGCGAGGATCTTGTGCAGCGTGTAGTACGGCGCCCAGATCTGGCTGTCCTGCGTGCCGTAGGTCGCGCCCTTTTCGAGCATGATGAACTGGTCGGGCGGATACGCGCTGATGAAACCCGTGCCCCAGTTCCAATAGTCGGTACGGATGGCTTCGGCGCGCAGGTTCGAGTCGTACGCCTGGCGACCCGGACCCACGGGCACTGCGCGTGGATCGGCCACCGAGGGACCGCCTGCCTGCGCGGGCTTGCCGGACTTCTGCGACAGGTCGTACAGCGTGTCGACCAGATAGTTCATCTTCTTGAGGAACTCGGCCTGCAGGGCAGGGTCGTACCCCGTGCTGGCGTACGCCTGGGCAATCGCCGTCAGATAGTGACCGCTCGCGTGGCCGCGCAACCGGGTGGTTTGGTTGTCCCAGCCCTGCAGTGCGACCGTGCCTGGCGGCTGAGGCTGACCAAACGCATCGCGGAAGTTGTAGAGAAAGTTGTCGGGATTGGTTGCTGCGAGGCCGCGCAGGAACTTGTCGCGGTTCTTGATGAACGGCGTGTCGCGCCCTGCCGCATCCTTGTCGAGCACCACGGCGTTCAGCGGGAACGCTTCCACAAGTCGCTCCGGCGGCGTTGTCGTACCCACCGGCACCTTGACGATCACGTTCGCGCGCGGCTGAAAGCGCGTACCCGGAACGCGGCCGGTCACCGTGTAGGTGCCGGGCTTGAGTACCTCGGAGTTGTCGGTGGGCGAGGGCCACAACACGCGCACATCGGCCATCACGCCACCCGAATGTGCGGCCGGGATCACGTACGGCAGACGCGGCATCATGCCGACGACGGTTTCGACTGTGATGTCGGGGACGTTGACGATGCGCGCGGCGAAGGGAGACGTCGCGGGAATGCTGGCAGTGGAGATCTCTGCGGGACCGCCGCGACCGCGGCCACGGCCTGCGGCCTGCTGCGTGGCGGCGATGGCGTTGCGGCGAATGGCCGCGATGGGCTCGTCACCAAGCGCAACACGATACAGGCGGACATCGCGATACCGGCCGTGCATGGTGGGGGCGGCATCATCCTGCGTGCGTCCAAGGAACAGACGGTTGGTCGACAAAGACGCCGGAAGGATCTGGTCAGGCGTCACGGTGACGTCGGTCACCTGTGATGCGCGTGTGCCGTCCACGTACGTCGTGAGTACCTTCGCGGCGGGATCGAGCACCACCGCGATGTGTGTCCACTGGTTCTCGGTGATGGTCTTCGGCGCGGTGCGTGCCTTCACCTGGCCGTCCACCACCGCCGTGACCGAGAACCCCTGTGCGTCAATGCTGCCGTACAGGCGCGTCGACATGTTCTGGCCAAAGTCGAAGACCGGGCCTGTGCCGCGCGTCGGCAGGTAGAACCAGCCGACCAGCGCGATGGAGTCTTCGCCATCAAAGGCCTCGGCGGGGAGTTGGACGTAGCTGCCGTCGCCGGTGAGCAGGAGCACGCGGCGCTGGGGACCATCCTCGACGAACACGGGCCCGGTGCCTCGCAGCGTGGCGTGCAGCTGATTGCGCGAGGTGTCCTCGGCGTTGCCGTTGAAGGCGTAGCGGGCGATCAGGCTCGTTTCGCCGATGCCGTCGAGAAACTGGTCGCCGCCCTGCTGGGAGGCCTGCTGTGCGTTTTGTGCGAGCACGGCACCGATGGTGGATACGGCAAGGGCCACGGCAAGAAAAACACGCGTCATGACTTGTAACTCCCCGGGAAATTATGTGCGATCACCTGGAGTGATGCCATCCCCGGATCGGTCCAGCCGCGCGTCGGCCGCCGAAGCGTGTGACGCCCTTCAACGGGCCGGCGTGGACGCCGTCTCGTTCCAGGGCCTCGAGTCGGCGATGACGTGGTGGCGCGACGAGCCGTCGCCCGCAGGCACAGGCGCCGTAGTGGCGTACACGGATACCGGACGTTCGTGGATTGCCGCAGGCCGTCCGCTGGCGGCCCCACCTCTGGTGAAGCTTGCGGCCGAACGGTTTGCGGCGGCGGCGCGTGCGGCAGGGCGGCGCGCGGCGTTTTTCTGCGTCGAGGATCTCACGCCCTTCGCAACGTTCCGTCGCATGCGGATTGGGCTCCAGTCCGAACTCGATCCGGCGCAGTGGCCGGCGACACTGCGACGCAGTCGCCATCTGCGCGAGCAGGTGCGTCGCGCGCGTGCCAAGGGCGTGCGCGTGCGGCGTGTGCATCCCGATGAGCTGGTGGAAGGCGCACCGCTGCGCGCTGAACTCGAGCGCCTTGCTCGCACCTGGTTGTCGACTCGCGCGATGGAACCGATGGGCTTCCTCGTGTCGGTTGAACTCTTCCACCAGCCCGACGCCCACATCTACCTCATCGCCGAACGCCCTGCACCCGCGGGGCGGGAGGCAGCCGAAGGGCGGGGCTTTAGCCCCGCCATGCACGTAGTGCAGTGCCTTTCGGCTGTGCCGATCTACGCTCGCGACGGCTGGCTGCTCGAAGACATGTTGCGCACGCCTGATGCGCCCAACGGCACAACCGAGCTCATCCTCGATCACTTCTTTCGCGAGGTTGGCGACCAGGCGCGTGTCGTCACGCCGGGCCTGACGCCACTGGCCGGTGAGGTGCCGTGGTGGCTGCGCGCTGCGGCGCTTGTCATGCGCCCGCTGTACGACTTTGAGGGACTCCGGAAGTTTCGCGCGCGCCTGTCGCCGCAACGATGGGCACTCGTCTGGCTGGTGTGGGATCGCGGTTCGGCGGCGATGATGCTGCTCGATGTGTTTCGCGCGTTTGCGCAGGGCCGCCTCGTGCGCTTTGCGTGGCGATCGCTCACGCAGCATCCCAACGGCCCGCCGTGGGCAGTGGCGGTACCGCTGGTGCCGTGGACGCTCGGACTTGCCGCGCTCGTACTGACGCACCGTACGGACGTGCTGGGGTATTCACGCGCGGCACTCACGGCCTGGGTGTGTTTTGACGTCTGGTTGTGTGTGTGGTTGTTCCGCGCAGCACGTCGACCGCGCCCGAAGGTGCTCGCGGCGTTGGGGCTCGCCGCAGCGGTTGACGCGATGATCTCGATCCTGCATCTGACGACTACCGGGCTTGATCGCGGCATCCTGATTCCGCTCGCAAGGATCGCGGCCACACTTGGTCCCATCGTCGGCGCCTTCGCGCTTGGATACGCCGCATGGATCTCAAGACCTCGCCCGCGGCACCCTTCTTGCAATTGACGGAGGCATGAAACGCTTCAGTCTGAATGTCGTTGCCCT
>BTVE01000018.1:0-49814 GCA_045862915.1 Acidimicrobiia bacterium | reverse complement strand
GGACTGGTGACGGATGTGCGCCCGGCGTTCTGGCGGCACCCGGCGTTCGTGCTGACGTTTGCCGGGTTCTCGGTGTTTCTGCTCTACAAACTGAAGATTGTCCCTGAACACTTCTGGCTGTCGCGCAGGTTCGTGCCGGTGATTCTGCCGGGCGCGTTGATCATCGGATGTGCAGCGGCGTTCCCCAGTCTGGACGGCCCGCGGTGGCGTCGCGTCCTCCACGCCGCCGCAGGCGCCATGCTGCTGGCAGTGACGTCCACCACGTACCTGCGCGCGGCGGCACCAGTCCTTCCGCACGTGGAATACCGGAACATGATTCCGTACGTCGAGACACTCGCGCAGCACTTCGGCCCTCGCGATCTCGTCATCATGGAGTCGCGCAACGCGGGATCGGACATCCACGTGTTGGGCACACCACTCGCCTACATCTACGCAAAACATGTACTGGTCCTGAACCTCCCCAGGCCCGATCTGGTGGTGTTCCGCGAGTTCCTCCGGGACGCGCTGCAGAAGTACGAGCGGGTGTTTTTTGTCGGCACGGGCGGCACCGCGCTGCTGTCGCGCCATATCTCGGCCACGCCCACGGCCAGTGACCGGGTGCAGATTGACGAATTCGAGGTCACGACAGACCGGCTGCCCACCGCTGTCCGGCACAAGGAGTTCGACTACGGCGTGTATCAACTCACGCTGGGTAGCGCCGCGTCCGAACCGTTTGTGCTCGATGTCGGCGAACGTGATGACCTGCACGTCGTCCGCTTCCATGCCAAGGAGCGCTCCGACGAGCGCACGATACGCTGGACGCAGGATGCGTCGGAGATTGCGGTTTCGGGTCTCACCGGTGAGGAGCGTGTGATCACGCTCGTAATGAGCGCCGGGGGCCGCCCAGCGGCGGCTGCGGCGCCGCGTGTGGAGGTGGTCTTTGCCGGCACCTCAATCGGGACCATCGACGTGGCGGACGGCTTTCAGGAATATCAGCTGGTCATCCCACCGGCGTTGGCGGCAGAGGCCGCAAAAGGTGACGAACCTGCGACGCTGCGGCTGGTCTCCACCGTGTGGTCACCGCAGGCGATCCTCGGAGTTGGCGACACCCGGGAACTCGGTGTCATGCTGGATCGGGTCTCGGTGCGATAGGGCTGATGTTCGATCACCTGCAGATTTACCACCCACAGGAACGGCTGGCGGTTGGCCTGGCTGACCTGCTGCTGTCGCCCCTCTCGTGGCTTCAACGCGCGCGCGGGTCGGCACCGCCCCGGCGCATCCTGCTGCTGCGACTCGAGCGTATTGGCGACCTGCTGATGACACGCGAGGCGATTGCCCGTGCACGTGCCGCATGGCCCGACGCGTCAATTGACCTCGCCGTCGGCAGTTGGAACGCGTCTCTGGCCCGGTGGATGCCCGTGGATCACGTGGACGTGCTGGACGTGCCGTGGCTGGCACGGGAAGGCACCGGAGCCTCCTGGCCCGCGCTGATGGCGCACGCGCGGGGATGGGCCAGCCGTCGCTACGATCTCGTCATCAACTTCGAGCCGGACATCCGCAGCAACCTGCTCGCGTGGCTCACATCCGCGCCTCGGCGGGCGGGCTACTGGACGGGCGGCGGCGGCGCACTACTGACGGACGCCCTTGCGTACGACCCGGCGACCCACGTGGCCGACAACGCCGCCAGGCTGCTTGCGCACCTCACACCGCGCGCGGTCACCATCGCGAGTCCCGGTCCTCTGCGCGCCGACGATGGGGCCCGTGCGGCGGCCGACGCTGTCCTCTCCGGCGCATCACCCAGCGCACGACTGGTCGGGGTGCATGTGGCCGGCGGCCGCGAGTCAAAACAGTGGCACCTCGATCGCTTTGCGCACGTGGCACGCGAGTTGGCTGACGAAGACCACGTCACGGTGGTGCTCACGGGTGGCCCAGCGGACCGACCGCTGGTCGACCGAGTGGCGCGTGCACTCGAGGGCACGCCGATCATCGATGCCGCGGGCACACTGGATCTGCCCGGATCCGCCGCGCTGCTCGAACGGCTGGATGTGCTCGTGACCGGCGACACCGGCCCGATGCATCTGGCGGCTGCGATGGGCACACCGGTCGTGGCGTTATTTGGACCATCGGATCCGCAACGGTACGGTCCTGTGGGCGACGGCCACCACGTCCTTCGCGTGCAGTTGCCGTGCAGCCCGTGCGGACAGGTGCGCCTGCCGCCGGAACGCTGCCGGGGCCATGTCCCCGACTGCATGGACGGCATCACCGTCGAGCGGGTGGTCGCGGCGGCCCGCGACGTCTTGCGGAAGAGGGCACGTCGATGAGTGGGCTCCGCCTGACGTGTGTGAGCGGCACCGGCACCGAACAGGTGGTGGACTGGCACGAGTTGGCGACACCGGAGCTTGCTGACGGCGTGCGCTCGGACGCGAACGCCTGGATCAAACGTCTGCGCCTGGTGCCCTACGGCGATCGGTCGATGCGCGCGCGGTTCAACTACGGCGCCGACTCGTTGTGGTGGTTCACTGAACTGTATCTGCACAAACAGCGGCAGCTGGACACGGCGCTGCTGGCCGTGCGCGCCCTCGACGCCGCACGGACGCGGCACGCGCCCGCGCGGCTCGTGCTGTCGGGTGCCCCGTGGGCCGTGGCCGCCGCGGCCCGCGCCTGGGGCGCGGCCCGCGGCGTACGCGTCGAGACGCCCGGCGCAGGCGTGTCCGGGCGCGCCGCCCGCCGCCGCGAAGCGACGGCGGTGCGGTGGTCGGCGGTCCGCGCGCGGCTGCTGCGGCGACGCGCGCGGCCGGCGCCCGCCCGCGTAGCGGCGTTCGTGCACACGGCGTTCGTGCGGGAGCGCGATACCTACATCGGCCCGGTGCTCGACGCCGTGGCCGCCCGCGGCGGCCCCGGCGCACTCGCGCTGATTGGCGTGGGGCCACGCCGCACGTTTGCGGCCGCCGGCGCCGCGGCGGGCCCGCTGCCCGCCGCGCTGACGCCGCTCGAGGCCCTGTCCTCGCTCGCCGACCTGCGCCCCGCGGTCGCGTTGTGGCGCGACCGCGAGGCGCTGGCCGGCGCCCTCACGCGCGGCGACGCGATTCGCGACGCCGCGCGGGTGGACGAAGTGGACCTGTGGGAGGTGCTGTGTGACCAACTCCACGGGGCCGCCACCGTGCAGTGGCCCTGGTCGGCTCGTCTCATTGAAGAGTCGGCGGCGGCCATTGCAGCGCTGTCGCCGAAGACCGTCACGACGTATGCCGAGGCCGGCGGCGTCGGCCGTGCCCTCATTATCGCGGCCCGGCGCCTCGGCGTGCGCAGCGTTGGCCTGCAACACGGCTTCATCTACCGGCACTGGCTCAATTACCGCCACGAACCTGACGAAATGGCGCCCGAGGGGCCCGATCCCGGAGCGCCGATTCCTGCTGTGACGCTCGCCTTTGACGGATATGCCGAAGCGTATCTGCGCGACGCCGGCGCCTTCCCCGCTGACGCTGTCCAGGTCACCGGCAGTGCGCGCCTGGAGGTGCTGACCCGCCGCCTCGCCGGTACCACGCCCGCAGAGCGGCAGGCGACGCGCGCTGACGTCGACGCTGCCGGCGCCGACCACAAACTGGTTGTGCTGGCGGCCAAATTCAGCGAGATTCGAGACGACCTGCCGATGCTGCTCGCTGGACTTGCGCCGCTGCCCGACGTGCGTCTGGTCATCAAGGCCCATCCGGCTGAAACCGCCGAGGTCTATGCCCCAGTGGTTGCCGGCCACCCCGGCGTCCGTGTCGTCGGCGCTGACGCAGACCTCGCGCTACTGCTCGCCGCGGCCGATCTCATCGTCTCGAAGAACTCGACCGTGGCCATCGACGGGCTGGCCCTCGGCATTCCGGCGCTGATCATCGGGCTGCCGAACAATCTGTCGCCGTTTGTGGATGCCGGCGTCATGCTGGGGGCCACCACAGCCGAAGAGACGACCGGGGCACTCCGCGCGGTCCTGTATGATCAACAGGTTCGGACTCGCCTCGCAGCGGCCGCCGACGCCTTCGCGTCGCAGTACGGACTGCGAAGCCAACCCGGCGCCACCGAACGTGCCGCCGACCACATCCTGGCACTGGACTGACACATGCGCGTATTGCTGACCGGGGGAGCCGGTTTTGTAGGTTCACACCTGGCCGAGGCCCTGATTGCCGCCAATCACGACGTCGAGATTCTCGACGACCTCTCCACCGGATCACTCGACAACGTCGCGCACCTCAACGGTCACCCGCGCTTCCACTGTCAGATCGGGACGGTCATGGATCCCGCGGTGGTGGGTCCGATGGTTGAACGGGCCGACTTCATCTTTCATCTCGCGGCTGCCGTTGGCGTCAAGCTGATCGTCGAAGCGCCGGTCCGCACGATTGAGACCAACGTACATGGCACGGAAGTCGTGCTCAAGCAGGCCGTCAAAAAGCGCACACCGGTCGTCGTGTTCTCGACCTCGGAGGTCTACGGCAAAAGCACCGCGGTGCCATTCACGGAAAGTACGGACCTGGTCATGGGCCCCACCCACAAACACCGGTGGGCGTATGCCTGCAGCAAGGCGCTGGATGAATTCCTCGCGTTGGCGTACTGGAAGGAATTCGCCCATCCGGTGATCGTTGTGCGCCTTTTCAACACCGTTGGTCCACGGCAGACGGGCCGCTACGGAATGGTGATTCCGAATTTTGTTCGTCAGGCGCTGGCCGGCGAGCCGATCACGGTGTTTGGGGACGGGACTCAGACCCGGTCGTTCACCTACGTGGGTGATGTCGTGCGCGGCCTGATCGCGCTGATGCAGACTCCGGCCGCATTCGGGGAAGTCTTCAACATCGGCAACGATGAAGAAGTCAGCATCCTCGAACTGGCGCAGCGTGTCCGTGCCCTGACCGGCTCGTCATCGGAGATCGTGTTGATCCCCTACGACCAGGCGTACGAAGCCGGCTTCGAGGACATGCCCCGGCGAGTGCCGGCGCTGGCCAAAATCGCCGCCGCCGTGGGGTACCGCCCGACGGTTGGACTGGACGAGATCCTTTCGCGTGTCATCGCCCATGAACAGGGCGTGGCGGCCCGGCGATAATAGGGACGTGGCCGGTATCCGCTCTCGCGCCCGCAAGTCGGCTGAACGCCTGCTGCTCAACAACGCCCGCCTGGTCCGCAAGACCATGCTGGCCACGGGCCGCACCCGCGCGCCCCGTTGGCCGGACATCGTCCAGATCGAAAGCACGAACCTGTGCAACGCCAAGTGTGTGTTCTGTCCACGTGACGAGATGCATCGGCGGCAGGGCGTCATGGAGTGGGACCTGTTCACCAAGGTCGTGGATGAGTGCGTCGAGTTGGGAATCACCCATGTGCGCGTCCACAACTACGGCGAGCCGTTTCTCGATCGCCAGCTGGTCGAGAAGGTGCGCTACGCCAAGCAGCGCGGTATCGCCGAAGTCGGCATGATCAGCAACGGTTCGCTGATCACCGAGGAGATCGCGCAGGGCATGATTGACGCCGGTCTCGACGCCATCAACATCAGCGTCGACGCGTCGGGCAAGGAAGTCTTCGAAAGCACCCGCATTCATCTCAGCTACGACGATGTGATCCGGAACATCGAGTCGCTCGTAGAACTGCGAAATGCCGCCGGCAAGGTGAGGCCCAAGCTCATCCTCTCGTTTGTCCGGCAGAACAACTCCGTCGACGAACAGCAGTTCATCGACCACTGGCGAACCGTCGCGGACAAGATTCACATCACCGACCTGCACAACTGGGCGGGCACGCTCAACGCACAGTCGGACGTCACCTTCCCCTGCTACCGGATGTGGCAAACGTTCACCGTGTTGTGGGACGGCCGTGTGTCGCTGTGCTGCGCGGACTTTGACGGCCGCCACATCCTCGGCGACCTGCGGACGCAGTCGATTGCCCAGATCTGGAACTCGCCCGCGTATCAGGACGTGCGGCGCCAGCACCTTGAGAGCGGGGGCCCCGAGATCTGCCGATCGTGCGACCTTCCGAAGAAGGATTCTCCGCTCTGGATCACGCGGCTGCGGTAGCGCCGGCGCGGGCGTGGTAGCCTTAGCGCACTTGACCTGCACCTCGACGTTTGCTGCTCCTGTCCTGAAACGTGTGCTCGATCAGCGCGTCCAGGCATACCTCTCCGACAAACGGACCTTCGATCATCCGCTGATGTACGGCAAAGCCGTCCTGTTCATCAGCCTGGTCGGCGTGTCGTACGCGTGGCTCGTGTTCTGGTCGCAGTCGGTGGCCGAAGCGGGCGTCGCCGGCCTCGCGCTGGCCCTCTCCATCGCGGCCGTGGGATTCAACGTGCAGCACGATGCGAACCACGGCAGCTTCTCCCGCAGCCGAACCATCAATGCCGTGCTTGGGTTCACCTTGGATCTGCTGGGCGCGAGTTCGTACTTCTGGGCCGACAAGCACAACCACAATCACCACGTGTTCACGAACGTGTCCGACCAGGACGCGGACCTGCAGGCCGGCATCCTCGTGCGCTTCAGCGCGGACCACGAGTGGCGCTGGTTTCACCGCCATCAGCACCTGTATCTGTGGGTGCTGTATTGCGCGATTCACTATCGGTATCTCTACAGCGATTTCCAGCGGCTGTGGTTCGGCAAGGCGGACGGGCTCTCAGCACCGTATCCCCGGCCCCGCCAGATCGCCGCGCTACTGACCGGCAAGGCGTTTTTTCTGGTGTGTGCGTTTGTCATTCCTTTGCAGTCGCATACGGCAGGACAGGTGGTCGCGGGATATCTGTTCGTGGTCGGGCTGGTCGGCCTGATTTCTGGCCTGGTGTTTCAGTCCGCCCATTCGGTCGACAACGTCGACCACCTGATGGCCGACGAGCCGCTGGATCGGCACGAGTGGGTGGTGCATCAGATCCGCACGACGTCCAACTTCGCGCCCGGCAACCCGGTGCTGACCTTTCTGCTGGGCGGGCTCAACTTTCAGCGGGAACACCATCTGTTCCCCAAGGTGAGCCACATCCACTACCCGGCCCTGTCACGCATCGTGAAGGATGTGTGTGCGGCCCATGGTGTGGTGTGCGCCGAACACGCGACATTCGGGGCAGCGATTCGGTCCCACTACCGATTCATCCGGGAAATGGGTGAGGGTCCGGCCGAGGCCGTGCCTGCCTCGTCCAACCTGAGAGCGGGCTGACGCCGGTCGCCCGGGGGCGTATACTGCCTGTAGGCCCAACAGCGGGAGGTCATGACCATGCCACGAACCAGACTCGCGATTGCTGTCGGCGTGCTGCTGGCCGGCATCGGTGCCGCCCGACTCGGCGCTCAGGCGATGGGCCCGCGCCAGCTTGAGGTGACCTTCAACGACGGCAAAGTGAGCATCGTCGCGCAGAACGTCACCGTGCGCGACATCCTCATGGAGTGGGGCCGCAAGGGCGGCAGCCGGATGATCAACGTCGAGAAGCTCGGCGGCGCGATCATCCCCATCATCGAATTCCACGACGAACCGGAAGCCAAGGTGCTGCGCAGCCTCCTGCGCGACGTCCCGGGATATGGCGCAGCTCCGCGGGTGGCGCCGGCGCCCACGGCCTCGTCTTTTGCGGCGGTGTTTGTGCTGCCGACGCGTACGGTGGCCGTGTCCGGCGTATCGGCGGCATCGCCGGGTCCGGTGCAGCAAGTTCAGCAGGCGCCCCAGCCTCAGGCGGTGCCGCAGCCAATTCAGGGGTCTGTCGATGATGAGATCCCGCCCGTCCGGCAGGTCGGCGAACTCCCACCGAGCACGCCCGGCAACCCTGCCAACACGAATCCCAATCTGCGCACCGGTCCTGGCGGCGCCGTGACATCAACGGTCCCAGGGGTCATCATCCCGGGCAACCCGACGCCGCCGGCTGGCGGCGGCACGGCCGGCCCGGGCGGCACCGGACCTCGACCGGCCGGCGGCCGTGGTGGCGGAGGCGGAGGCCGTTAGGCACCCCTTCCGTCCTGAGTGATCAGACTGTTCACACGCGCCCTCGCCGGCGCAGCGCTAGGCGGCCTGCTGGGTCTCGCCGCGGTCTGGATTTCGTACCAGTTCACCGCGCCCCTCGTCATCGAGTTCGATCGCGAGCGGTCGCCGCTGCTCAGCGGCATGTATGGCGCCGAGCGCGTAAGCGACGACACCTACGCCTGGAGCCGAGGCGCGGCGGCCCTGACGCTGCCCGGTCTTGACCGCAGCGTGCCGTGGACGTGTGTGGTGCGGTTGAAAGGCGGCCGCTCTGACGCCGCGACCCTGCCTGACGCCACGTTGACGGTCGACGGCGTCATCGCGGCGCGCACCTCCACGACCAACGACTATCAGGACATCTCGACGACCCTGCCAGCCCGCAGCGGAAGCGGCGCAACACTCGGACTGAGCGTGTCGAATACCTTCCGCCCCGGCAGTGACCCACGCGACCTGGGAGTGATGGTTGACCGCTGGGCGTGTGCGCCGGACGGCGCTGCCGCACCGCCGTCACAGGTCCGCACCGCCGCGGTCGTCGGAGGCGCGGCCCTGGGCCTTGCGCTGGCTCTGCTGGGCGCGTCCTGGCCGGCCCTGCTGGGCGCCCTCGCTGTCTTCGCACTGGGGCATGCCGTCCCCCTGACGATCGGCAGCGGCCCGTATGCCCCAACTCTCACTCGGGGCCTCTGGATCACCGTGACAGGCGCAGCCCTGCTGGTCGCAGCGGCCCTGGTGTGGCGGGTCCGTGGGCGCGAGTGGAGCGCCGAGGCCCGCGTGGCCCTGGCATGGACGCTGGCTGTGGCGGTGCTGAAGATCCTGGTGCTGCTGCATCCGGACAAGCCGCTCATTGACGCCGTGTTCCACGCCCATCGTGTCCAGTGGGTGCTTGAGGGGCGTTACTTCTTCTCGCAGACGCTGCCATCCGGCGTGCAGATGCCGTACGCCATTGGCCTCTACGTGTTTGCGGCGCCATTCACGGCCCTGACCACCGACATCGTCTCCCTGCTGCGCATCATCATCGTGACGGCGGAAGCGACCGGAGGCCTGCTGCTGTATGCGATGGTGGCGCGTCTGTGGCACGACCGGCGGGCCGCGGTCGCGGCTGCGCTGCTGTTCCCGTTGCTGCCGTTGCCGTTTGTCATCACCGGCAATGCCAACATGACCAACGCTTTCGCGCAGGCCCTGGCGCTGGCGGCCATGGCCGCTGCGGTGATTCCCAGGCTGGAGTGGGCGCGTCCGGGCCCGGTTGTGATGTTCACCGCGATCACGGCGGCGGCGCTGCTCTCACACATCAGCACGTTGTCGCTGTTGGCCATCGTGCTCGGCTGCCTGTGCCTCGGTTACTGGTGGCGCGGAGATGCGGGAGTGCGGCGCGCAGGGTGGACGGTCGCCGCCGGCGCGATGACCGCGGCGATCGTCGCCGTCGCGGTGTTCTACCGGCACTTCACGGAGGCGTTCCGATCGGCGCTCGTCATGCGCAGTTCGTCGTCTTCGACCGGGCTCGATCCGGTGGGGCTCGCCGACCGCGCGGGTGAGGCCGCAGCACTGCTATGGTCCGACGTCGGCTGGCCGCTGTGGCTGGCTGCCCTCGCCGGTGCCGTTGTCTTCAGCCGGCGTTCGTGGCGCGACCGCCTGGACGTCGCCGTGCTGGCGTGGGTCGTCACCGCCGTTGTCTGCATCGGCAGCGTCGTGCTGACCCCGGTGGATCGCCCGTTTCAGCGGTATGCGGCAGAGTTCATCAGCCGCGTCATCTTCACGACGGCGCCGGCGGTGATTGTGCTGGCCGGCCTTGGGATCGCGGCGCTCAGCCGCAAAGGGCGGACGGGGATGTTTGCCGCGGCAGGTTTCGGGCTCGCCGCGCTGTGGGTGGGTGTGGACCACTGGCTGCAGTGGCTGCGCTGATACAATTTCGGGCTGATGAGCGCTGACGCAACCGGGGAATACGCGCTGCGTGGCGACTACCACCGCGACCCGTCACACGACTGGGAGTTTTACCCGACCTACCTGGCCAAACTCGAACGTGTGCGGGCATTTTTGTCGTCGCTCCCTGTCGGCGCCAAGGTGCTCGACGCCGGCTGCGGTGAAGGGGTCCTGGTCGAGGAGTTCCACGGCCGGCTGGCCATCGAGGGCGTCGATCCCAACTACGAGTCCCGGTTCGTCCGTCGCGGGTCGTTGATCCCGCTGCCTTACGCAGACGCGTCGTTTGATGCCGCGACGTGCCTCGATGTGCTCGAGCACCTCACTTTCGAGGATCAGCCACGTGCACTCGCAGAACTCTTCCGCGTGATTCGCCCTGGAGGCCAGCTGTACGTCTCCATCCCGAATCTTGCGCACCTGCAGTCGCGTGTGCACTTCATCCTCACTGGGCGCCTCATTCACACAGCGAGCCTCGAGAAACATCCCGGTGATCGTCCGGCCGGCGAGTACATCGACCTCGCGCGACGGGCCGGATTCCGGTTGGTGCACCGCTCCGGCATCTTCCCGACAGTGCCGGTGCTGACCAAGTACATCCGGCGTCATCCAGCAAAGTTGCGGCCCGTGCATCGGATGTTGACGCGACTGCTGCCCGTGCCGGGCTGGTGCTTCCTGAACCTGATGCGCTTCGAGCGCCCCTAGTCGAACGACCGTGCGCAAAACGCTCGGCTCGCTGACCAAAGACGTCGCCATCTACGGTGCCGGCGATGTCGCCGTCACGGCGGTCAGCTACCTGCTGCTGCCGTTTTACCTCGAGGTGTTGTCACACGCCGACTACGGCGCGCTGGCCATGCTGCTCGTGGTGGAGACGCTGTCGAAAATTCTGTTCCGCTTCGGCCTCGATGGCGCGTTCATGCGGTACTACCTCGACTGCGAGACTGACGACCAGCGACGGCAGTTGGGAGGCACCTTGTGCCTGTTCCTGCTGGTCGCCAGCGGCACACTCATGCTGTTGGGACAGGCCGCGGCTGGCCCTGTGGCGGCCTGGCTGTTCGGTGATGCGGCGCCGACCTACGTGCCGGCCCTCCGACTGGTGCTGCTGAACATCTTCCTGCTGACCTTCACGTTCGTGCCGTTCCACGTGATGCGGATGCAGAAGGCGGCGGTCACGTTCAGCGCGTTTACACTCGGTCGTTCAGTCAGCACACTGCTGCTACGCGTGTTGTTCGTGCTCTTCCTGCATTGGGGCGTCACCGGTCTCTTCGTCGCCGACCTCATCGTCACAGTGGTCGTCCTGCCGCTGTTGTGGCCGTGGACACAACAGGCACTCGGATTGTCGTTCTCGCGGGATCTACTGCGCCGATGCCTGTCGTTTGGGCTGCCGCGTCTGCCACATGGCCTGGCCCAACAGGCACTCGATGGCGGGAACAAGCTGCTGCTCAATCAGTACGTGCCGCTCGACCGCATGGGCATTTACCAGATCAGCGGCACCATCGGACAAAGCGTCAAGCTGTTCCTCTCGGCGTTCGAAACGGGCTGGGCACCGTTCTATTACGCCACCGGCCGGCAGCCCGACGCGCCGGAGATCTTCAGGAAGATCACCACCTACGGCATCGCCGTTCTGGTGCTGATGGCGGCAGGACTCACCGCCATCGCCGATGACCTCGTGCGCATCCTCACGTTCAAGGACCCGTGGACGATGGACGCCTACGCGCAGGCACGGATCGTCGTCCCGCTGATTGCCGTGGGACTGACGTGGCAGGGGGTGTACCTGCTGACCTCCATCGGGCTGAATCTGACGAGCCAGACTCGTTATTACCCCGTCGCCACATTTGCCGCAGCCGGTGTGGGCCTGGGCAGCGGAGCCCTGCTGATGCCGATGTTCGGCCTCGTTGGTGCGGGTACCGCATTTGTGTTGTCCTACATGACCATGGCGCTGGTCGCCGGACACTTCGCGCGCCGGCACTATCCCGTGGGCTACGAGTGGATGCGTCTTGCGCAGATCGTCCTGGCCGGCGTGGTCGCTGCCGCTGCCGGGCTTCTGTTGCCCGACATGGCGCCGTGGGCGGGCCTGCTCACCCGTGGTGCCACGGTTGTCGCGATCTTCGCAGGGTGGCTGGCGCTCAACGGCTTCCTGCGACCGACGGAACGAGCGCTGCTGAAGCGGGTGTTGCGGCGATGACACGCGCGATTCTGGCGGGGGGCCTGATCTGCACGCTGGCATATGCCGCGGCCATTCTCGGGTTCCCCAAACCCGGAGGGCGGGTCGTCACCGGTGACGCAACGCACCAGTTCGTGCAGTTGCGATCGATGGTGTTCGACCGCGACCTGCATTTCCAGAATGAGTACGTACATCTGTACGGCCTGCAGGACGGCCCGGTGGAAGGCACCGAGTGGGTATTCTCCGAGCTGACGCCGACCTCGCACGTGCGCAACTACATGCCGGTGGGACCGGCCTTGTTGTGGATGCCCCTGTATCTGATCGCCACGGCGATCCTCTGGATGTGGGCGGCCGTCACCGGCGCGGTCCCGCCCAACGGATTTGAACCCTGGCTTCAGCTGACCGGTGGACTCACGGGCGTGTGGGCGTCAACACTGGCGGCGATGATCACCTGGCGGTGGATCTCGTCCTCCGAGTGGCGGGCTGGAGGCGCGTGGGCCATTGGCGGTCTCTGGCTCGGATCACACGCGCTGTATTACACCCTCGTCTCCCCCACCTATTCACATGCGCCGTCGATGCTTGCGGGCGCGCTGTTTTTCTCGCACTGGTGGTCTCGGCGCGACGCGCCCGGCCTGAGCGCATTCGCGGTCAGCGGCGCCTTGGCCGGCATCGCCGCGCTGATGCGCTGGCAGGACGCGTTGTGGCTGGCGCTGCCGGCGTGGCAGGCAGTCCGCTGGAACGTGTCCTGGGGTCGCCGCGTGGGTGCCCTCGCCGCTGCCGGCGCTGGCTGGGTCATCGTGTTTTCGCCCCAGATGTACGTCTGGCACGTGCTCTACGGCTCGGCGGTGACCGTCCCCCAGGGCGCCACGTTCATGGAATGGACCTCGCCAAATCTCGTGGCGATGTTGTTCTCCGATAATCACGGCTGGCTCTCGTGGACGCCGATCGTCGTGCCGGCGATCCTGGGACTCATCGGCATGGCGCGCCGCGATCGCGCACTCGTCGTGCCGTTTGTGTTCATCCTGTTCAGCGCCTGGTACGTGAATGCATCAGTCGCGGACTGGTGGGCCGGTGAGGCGTTTGGCGCGCGCCGATTCCTGTCGCTCACACCGTTGCTGGCGGTGGGCCTTGCCGCCTGGCTCTGCGCGTCGACCGGCCGGCCGTCGCGGACACGAGTGGTGGTTGTGATGGTGTTGATCGCGCTGAACGGCCTGCTCCTGTTTCAATATCAGGTCTTCATGAAGGGATGGCGCGACATTGCGCCGTATCCACGCGGTCTGGTCGACCTGTGGCTGACACGGTTCGTCGTGCCCTTCCGGGTGCTCGGGAGGCTCTTCTGACTCCGGCGCAGCGACGCGTGTGTCTTGCAGTCATTGTGATGGGCGGATTCTGGCTCCGTGTGCAGGCGATCGGCTACGGTCTGCCGGCGGTCTACAACATGGACGAGGTCGCGATCATGAATCGCGCACTCACCTTCGCAACAGGCACGCTCAATCCCGGCAACTTCCTGTATCCCACCTTCTACTTCTACGTGCTGTTCGCGTGGGAAGGCCTGACGGCTCTCGTGGGCCTGGCGATGGGACGATGGGACTCGCTGGCAGGGTTTGAGCGTCAATTCTTCATCGATCCCACGCCGCTGTTCATGTCGGGCCGCGTACTCTCCGCGGTGTGCGGCACCGCAACGTTGCTGGTGGTCTATCACATCGGCGTCCGGCTGCGTGACCACACCACAGGCCTGGTGGGCGCCGCGCTGCTGGCGGTGGCGCCGTTTGCCGTGCAGGACGCACACTACGTCAAACACGACGTCCCGGTGACACTGCTCATCTCGCTCGTGCCGCTCGCGCTGCTCTCGACTTCGTCCAGGCGCCTGTGGTGGGCGGGCGCGACGGCCGGGTTGGCGATCTCCACGCACTACTACGCAGCGCTGGCGGCGCTGATGATCGTGGTCGAACGGCTGACGACGCCGGAACCGTGGTCGCAACGGCTGCGTGGACTTGTCGAGGCCGGCGTGATTGCCGCGCTTGTGTGTGTCGCCGCGTCACCATTCCTGATTCCGGAGTGGCGCACCGCGTGGACCGACATCACCCAGAACCGCGCAATCGTCATGGATCGCGCAACAACCTCGGTTGGCATGTTCGGACATCTCGGCACCTATCTCGGCTGGCTGTTCGGCGGGGCTGCCCTCGGGACTCCGGTCACGGCTCTGCTTGCCGTGGCGGGGCTGGTCATGAGCGGATCGGCCTGGCGCCGCGTTCTGCCGGCCGCAGTGTTTGTCGCTGCGTTCCTGCTCTTCATCGCCAACACGGTGCCGGCCACCCGGTATCTGAACCCTGTGCTGCCGATGCTGACCATGTTTGCGGGCATTGCCGTCAGCAGGGTCGCCACCCGGCGCGGCTGGCTCGGCGCGGCCCTGGCACTGGTCGTGACCGTGCCGGCGGGCTGGTCCAGCTTTCAGCTCGGGCAGTTCTTCCAGCAGGACGACACACGCACGCAGGCGCAGCGGTGGATTGAGCAGAACATTGAGGCCGGCGCGACGCTCCTCGTTCAGCCCTATTCGGTGCCGATCCACCGGTCGGGTCAGGCTCTGGCCGAGGCCCTGGAGCGATCCCGCGGCAGCCTGGATGACGTGCCACCCAGGTTTGCGCGCGAGCTGCGGTTTGCCGAAGAACGGATGCCGTCGTATCGGCTGCTCTACCTCGGTGACGGTGGGATGGACGTCGACAAGATCTACATCTCACCATCGTCGGTTGAGGCAGCCGGCGGCCTGGAGCCACTGCGGAGGCTGGGCGTGCAGTGGGTCGTGATGAAGCGGTACAATGAGCCGAACCCGTCGCTGGCGGCCTTTGACCGGGCGCTGGCGCGTGAGGGGCGCCTGATCACGATGTTCTCGCCCTACCGCGCGGAATCCGGCCAGGAGGGCCGGCCCACCGTGGCGCCGTTCGAGCACAACGAGGATGCCCTGCGGCACCCGTCACTCGAGCGGCCGGGACCGGTCATCGAACTCTGGCGTATCGAGTAAACCCGCGGCATGTCCATTCGAGCCCAATTTCGTGAAGCGGTCGCCCGCCGTGCGCGTGGCGTACCGGCACTCACCAGTCTGTGGGCGAAGTACCGCAAGCGGAAATACGCGCGCCACATCGAACGTTTCGAACGCGAAAAAACCGGTGATGCCGGCCGCCTGCCGACCGGTGTGGTGTATGAGGCCACGATGCGGTGCAACCTCACGTGCGAGTTCTGCTACGTGGGTGACCTGCTCAACATCGAAGGTGAATGGCGTCAGGAGCTGCCAATCGACGTGCTCACCCGGGCCTTCCCCGATCAAGAGGGCCTGCAGGTCAGCCTGACCGGCGGTGAGATCTTCATGCGCAAGGACATCCTCAGCGTGATGGACGTCTTTCGCGACAAGGGTTACACCTGCGGCTACCTGACGACCAACGGCACCATCATCAGCGATGAACGCGCCGAGGCGCTGGCCACGCTGGCTTCGCAGGGATTCCTGAAACACATCAGTGTGTCGATCGATGGACCCGGCGAGATGCACGACAAGGCGCGCGGGGTGAAGGGCACCTTCGAGCGCACGTCGGCGGGACTGCGGCGACTGCAGGAGGCCGCGCGACGCAAGAATGCGCCCCTGCGCGTCAGCATCAACACCACCGTCGCGCACGAGACGCTCGAAGTCCTCGACCAGATGGTGGGCGTTGCTGCGGAGCTCGGGGTGGACGCCATCGGCCTGAACCATCTGATGTTCAGCACGCCGGAAGAGGTGCAGGAAACCATCCGGCTGCTGGGCACCGATGACCCGAAGGTGATCTCGACCTACGTGACCGAGGACCCGGGGCTCGACGCCGCGCGCGTGCGGACGCAAGTGGACGCGCTCATCGCGAAGTGCCGCGACAAGGGTGTGCGCTTCGACATGCGGCCCAAGGTCAAGCCGGCCATCCTGGACGATTACTACACGCCCGGAACGGCGCTCGCGGGCCGGTGCCTGTATCCGTTCCTGTATGCGCGCGTCTCGTTTTCGGGTAAGGCATACTTCTGCCCGTTCATCCGGCTCGAAGTCGGCGACCTCACGGAGCAGTCGCTCGAAGAGGTCTGGACGGGGACACGCTATCGCGAACTGCGGAAGAAGCTCGTGGATGAACGGCTGTTCCCGGTGTGCCGGCGCTGCTGCAAGGTGGAGCTGGACGGCCAGCCGATTGAGGAAAACCTGTGATGCTTGGGGATCGGACGCTGCTCGTGAACCCGCCGCTGGTCGGCGGCATCGCGTTTACGCGGCAAGGGCGCTGTCAGGAACGCGAAGAGGTGCTCGGCACCACGAAGCCGCCGTTGACGCTGGCACTCATCGCCTCCCTGCTGCGCCAGCGGGGTCAGGACGTACGGCTGGTCGATCTCACCGCGTCTCGCCGATCGGTAGCCGACCTCATCGCGGACCTCGACCGTGAGGGGTTCGCCCCGACGCTGATCCTGTTCCCCAGCACCACGCCCACACTGGCCGTCGACGTCGCGGCCATGGCCGAACTCAAGCAGCGCTACAACGCTCCCATGTTCTGCTTCGGCCCTCACGCGTCGACGACCCCCGCCGAGTCGATGGCGCACGCGCCGCAGGTCGACGGCATGTTTGTGGGCGAGCCGGAAGATGGCGCGCTGGCGCTCGCAGCGCTGGAGTCACTCGACCGTCTCGAAGACGTCCCGTCGCTGACGTTCCGTCAGGGCGCGGAGGTCGTGCCGCATCGTGCCCACGGCAGCTTCACTGGATTTCTGACGGCGCCGATGCCGGCGTGGGACCTGCTTGACCTCTCGCAGTATTCGCTGCCGCTCGTCGACAAATCCTACGTCATCGTCGAAACCTCACGCGGGTGCCCCTACACGTGCGACTTCTGCGTGGCGCCGGTCCATCAGGGACACAAGTTCCGTGAGCGTTCGGCGACGGCCATCGTGGACGAGATGGCGCACATGAGCCGCACCCATGGCGTGAAGTTCTTCTATCTGTGGGGCGACACGGTCACGCTCAACGTGAAGTCCTTCAGCGCGATCTGCGAAGAGATCATTGCGCGAGGCCTCGACATCCAGTGGTTCGGCAACGCACGCGCCGACAACCTCCAGGACCCGGCCTTTACCGCTCGCCTGCGAAAGTCTGGCTGCTGGATGCTGGCGCTGGGCATCGAGACGGAGTCGGACGAGACCCGCAAGGACATGATGAAGCGGCTCGAGGGCGAGAAGATCCGCATTGCCCTCGCCAACATGCGCCAGGCGGGCATCAAGTCCTTCGGCTTCTTCATCCTGGGGTACCCGGGCGAAGACGTGAAGGCACTCGATCGCACGATCGATTACGCGATCGAACTCAATCCGGACTTTGCGAATTTTTACCCCGCCGTGCCGTACCCGGGCACCGAGCTCTACAACAAGGCCAAACGAGACGGTCTACTCGCGAGTGAAGACTGGACGCGGATGGAATATTCGTACTACCTGCTCGAGGGCAATGGCCTCAACGAACAGGTGGTGATGGACGCCGTCAACCGAGCCAAGCGCCGGTTCTTCCTGCGGCCGTCCTACCTGGCCAGCCACGCCGGCGACGTGATGAAGCTCGCACTCACGAAATGGCCGGTGGCCTGGACCATCGCGTCACGCGCCCTCTTCGGTGGACGCGTGCAGGACGCGCGCTGAGATCCGGTCTAGTCACCGCAGCCGATGGCTGCAGCGACCGTCGAAACCCGGGACTTCCACGCGTCAGACGTTCTTGACCGAAGGTCTGCGAGTAACTGGCAGGCCCCGCTGCGATCACCTCTCCGGTTCCGGAGCAGTGCGAGATAGATGACCCGCGAAGGGTCGCCGCGCAGACCACGCCGCTCCAGCGACGAGGCTAGAACGTCTTCCAGTCCACCTGGCGCGTGCACCTGCTCCAGGAAGAGCTGGGCGTGGATCGCGATCGCTGGCACAAACTCCGAACTGCCCAGGGGCCACCAAGTGTCTCGCCCCGTGGCCAGGGTCCCCAGTCTGGCTTCAACCGTGCAGTGAGACGCTTGGATCACGCCGGCCGGATCCTGCCCCCAACACATGCGAAAGATCTCGGAGTCCAAGGCGCCGATATTCGCGGTCACAGAGTCCCCACCTTTGCTGACCTGGATCTCGACGACGTCAATTGAGGAATTCCTGCGTCGATACCACCTGGCCTTTTCCTTCTTGAATCCCAAAGGCCGAAGCACCGCGTCGACGTCGGCCCACGCCATCATTACCCTCGCCGCCTCAGCGCCAGGACCGCAGGACGCCCACCAGCCACTCGTCGTAGCCGCCGACTGAAAATCCGTAGGTCACGGGGCTGACGGCAACAAACGCCATGGCGGCAAGGGTCAGCACAACGCCATAACTGAGGCGCTGCTGACGCAACCCGCCCTGCCGAATCCATCCCGCGCGCTCGAGCCAGAGCAGCACGACCACTACGGCGAACACCAAGGCCGTCAGGTAGTGATAGAGGAAGACCGTGCGCTCGATGCCGAAGAACGGAAGGTAGGCGAGGATGAAGCCCGCTACCGGCAACCAGAGGCGGATGCGATCGCCCGGCAGTCGTTCCAGCCGTAGCCGCGTGACACGCATCAGGCCCGTGGCGACGGCGATGCCCCACAGCAGCAGTGCGCTCCCCCACCAGACGACGGGGTTGCCGACCAGATACAAGGCACGGTCGCCGCCGCTCCAGAAAAACGGCGTCACCTTCATCCACGGCCAGGATAGCGGACCGCTCCCGTCGGGATGCGGCGTGCGCATGTTGTAGTTGGCCTCGAACATCGTCGAGTGCACGACCCGGAAGTCCGTCGCGAACTGGCCGGTGGTCGGATGGAAGGCGTCGGCCAGGCCGGGCTGCGTGAGCAGAGAAAAGTGGATCATCCAGCCAGCGACATACACGAGCATCGCCATGGCAGCGACTTCCGCCAGTCGCGCGGCGATCTGCCGTATCTGCGCGCGGCTCGTCCAGCAGATCCACGCGGCCACCAGCGCCGGCGCAACCAGCCCCGTGAATTTGGTGCCAACCGCAAGGCCGCACAATGCGCCGGAAAGCAGTCGGAGTGCACGAGCGCCAGCAGGTCGAGCGACGCCGTCCGAAGGCAGGATCGCGACGAGAGCACCCAAGATCGACGCCACAAGGATGCCGTCAAACAACATCACACGGGTTTCGAGCAGCAGGCCGTTGTCGAGCGCCAGCAGCGCGCCGGCGAGAAACGCTGTGGGCTGAGCCCCCCCGAGCCGCAGCACCAACAGGAACGCGAATACAGGAATCAGGATGCCCGCCAGAGCCGGCACCCATCGAAACGCCGCAGCCGATGTGCCCGCGTACGGGTTGCCGATACTCTCGAACGACATGCCGCCCCGGTAGCCGGCGAGCACCGCACCGGCCGTCAGGAGCAGCTTGCCGTGCGGGGGATGCACGTCGAAGATCCGTTCACCAGTGCAGCAATAGGCGTTGACGGCCTTGCCCCAATGCACCTCGTCGAACACCACCTGTGCGGGCGAGTTGAGACCCGGAAGGTGCGTCAACGCGCCAAGCGCGACGACGACGAGCAGCAGCCGGCGGGCGGACGGAGCGATCACGAGGCGTGCCTACTGCCGGCGACCGCCGCCCGCCAGCGGATGATTCGGCGGTATCCAGCCTCCATTGATGCAGAGCCAGCCGGCGACCGGCGCCGAACCTGAGCATGACGACGGTGTCGGCGTGGGTGTGGGCGTGGACGTTGGCGTCGGGGTCGGGGTCGGGGTCGGAGTTGGTGACGACGTGGCCAGGGGGTGATCCGGAGGCAGCCAGCCGCCATTCACACACAGCCAGTTCGACACGGGTGCATTACCGATACACGACGACGGCGTGGGTGTCGGGGTCGGCGTGGGCGTGCCCGTCGGCGTGGGCGTAGGCGTAGGTGTCGGCGTGGGCGACGACGTCGCCAGTGGGTGATCCGGCGGCAGCCAGCCTCCGTTCACACAAATCCAGTTGGACACCGGGGCGCTTCCGGGACATGACGATGGCGTGGGGGTCGGCGTCGCCGTCGGTGTTGGTGTCGCCGTTGGCGTCGGAGTGGGTGTCGGGGTAGGTGTCGCCCCGGCCAGCGGGTGATCCGGCGGCAGCCAGCCGCCATTCACACAGAGCCACCCTGGCACAGGCGCCGACCCTGGACACGACGACGGTGTCGGCGTCGGTGTCGGAGTGGCCGTCGGCGATGGTGTCGGAGTCGGAGTCGGATTGACACCGGCTGTAATCACGAAGTTCGTGTTCGACACATCGAAGAAGATATTTCCGACGCCCTTCACGCGGATGCGCGCCGCATTGGTCGGCGTATTCGGCACCGTCACCGGCGCTGAACCGTCGTTGGCTTCCGATGCGGCAAGCACCGTCGGGAACGTTTGACCGCCGTCGGTGGACAAGGCGATCTCGACGAGCGACGCGTTCACCGGAGCACTCTGTGTGTTGGCCGGATTCCACGTCACCGTCAGCGCGGAACCGCCGCTCACACTGATCCCGGTATTGGGCGCCGTCACGGCAAATGGCCCGGCGCCCGTAGTCACTGTCACGGCCGTCGAGGCGGTGGTGATGGCGCCACCGCCGGCGCGATTGTCGCGCACCGTCACCTGAAAGTTCATGGTGCGGTTGGTGTTCGGCAGCGCCTCACCGGTCAGGCACGTGAAAGCGCTGCAGTTGTACGTTGTGGGCGGAACGTTCGCGTTGCTGAGGATGTACGTGAGGCTCGGAAAGAATCGCGTGGCACTCGTCGAAGGGGCGTAGGAGCGGAACAGCGGACCTGCACCACTATCGGTACTGGCGCTGGACACGCTCGAGGTCGACGGACCGAGGTCAAACTGCTCCCACGCATAGGTCAACGAGTCTCCGTTGGCGTCGGACGCGGTGGCGGTCAACATGAACGGCGTCTGGGCGGGGATCGTGAAGCTGCTGCCGGTCGAAACCACCGGCGCGGTATTGCCGTTGGCGACGTCTGTGCCGCACGAAGCCCCAGAGCCGGACGTCAGGAACGCCGTCATCTCGTCGAGACTCTCCACGTGGAAGTAGTCATTGCTGTTCTGCTGAAGGTTCTCGACGCCGCAGATGCCCGAATAACTCTGAATCGTTGATCCGCTGCCCACCTCGTAGGCGTGGGAGCCCGACCGATTCCCTCCACCACACGACGATGAGACCGAGTTGAATGTGTGGTTGCCGCCGAACTGGTGCCCGATCTCGTGGGAGACGTAGTCAATATCAAACACGTCGCCGGTGGGATTGGAGAGTCCCGTCACACCGCGCGCCTTGAAGTTGTTGACGCACACGGAGCCAAGTGAGGCAACGCCGCCGCCACCCGTACTGAACACATGACCGATGTCGTAGGCGCCTGACGTCATAACGGCATCGATGTTGTTCTGGTTCTCCGTCAGCATCGTGAAGCCGTTATTGTTTGTGTACGGGTCCGTCGCGCTGTTGGTGTAGATGAGTTGCGTGGCGTTGCCCGACGGGCCCGTGTGCAGTTCCAGCCGCACGGAGAGGTCGCGCTCGTAGACCGCGTTGACGCGATTGATCGTTGCGGTCATGCGATTGAGCGCTGCCTGCACTGTGCCGCCGGCCGCCAAGGTGTATTCGCCGGTAGCCGCCAGGGCCAATCGAAACGTTCGCAATGAGATCCCGTGGGAGAACGGGAACGCGTTTTGAGACCGGAGCGATTCGGTCAGCATCGGCGACATGCCCATCCCGAGCAGGCACTGCATGGCGTCACCCTCGTGGCGATGATCCTGCTTGCGGAAAATGACGTGATGTTCGGCGTTGCCGCGTTCGTAGGGGTCGACGTAGGTTGAGCCGCCAGTACCAAGCACGATGGCGTGGAAGCCGTCAGTGGTCCAGCCGAATCGGGCACGGGCGGTCGGATCATCGATGCCTTGCGCCGCGAATGTCTGAATCTCTGGGAAGGCCGCTGCCAGGGCCGGCGACAACATGCGGTCAGGCCACGCCGCAAACCGTGCCAGCGTGCCGTCGGGCATCGGCAGCATCAGCTCAAAACGTCCCTCGGCATCGCGCGGCGACACGGCCACAACCGCGTCGAACGACGCCTTTGAGAACCGCGCCATGGCGTACGACCCTTCCAGGTCGGGCCTGGGGATGGCGCCAGCGGGCCGCTCCGCCACGAACTGCCACACACCGTCGGCCGATTGTTCCGACACGACCTGTTGTCCAGATAGAGAAATGCCGGTGCTGCCCAACGACAGCACCGGCACGAGAGTGACAATCAGCGCGACGATTTTTCGAAAACCCACCGCGCTAGTCTAGTGCGAGTTTTCGGCTACTGCGACCGGCAAACGGCCTGCGCCGCCAGCGGATGGCTCGGCGGAACCCAGTCACCATTACTGAGGCGAACCCAGCCTGACACGGGCGGCGCGCTTCCGGAGCACACCGGCAGCGCGCCTGGTGTCGGTGTGGGCGTTGGCGTCGGGGTTGGCGTCGGCGCATTGACGGCGAGCGGGTGGTCCGCAGGCACCCAGTCAGAACCCACACAGACCCAGCCCGATACCGGAGCGCTTCCCGCGCAGTTGGCTGGCACGCTGCCGCCGCCACCCGAACCGCTGCCGCCCGAACCACTGCCTGAACCGCCCGAGCCGCTCCCTGAGCCGCCAGAGCTACCGCCGGAACCGGCGCCGGCCGCGAGCGGATGATCGGCGGGGATCCAGTCGGTGCCAACGCACACCCAACCTGCCACCGGCGCGCTGCCCACACACGCCGAAGGCGTTGGGGTTGGCGTCGGCGTCGGGGTTGGCGTCGGGGTTGGCGTGGGAGTCGGGGTCGGGGTCGGGGTCGGGGTCGCACCTGCCGCGAGCGGATGATCCGCCGGCAACCAGTCGGTGCCCACACACACCCAGCCTGAAACGGGAGCGCTGCCGACGCAGGCTGAGCTGTTACTGCCCGAGGAGCCGCCTGAGCTTGAGCCTGACGAGCCGAGCACGGCGTTTCCCCCACCGCCAGTGGTGCTGGAATTTACGAGTTGCACCGAGAGGTTCTGGTAGTTCAAGCCGCCAAACGACGCAACCCACTGCCCGACTTCGTTGCTTGCGCCCACACGAACCCTCCGAGCAAGCGCATTGGGCCCTACCAACCTGTCAACCCCCAACGGGCTGCCTCGACCAGAAAGCTCAGTGGCGAGGACGTTATCGTTCTCGGAGTCGCCTCCCACTACTAAGTACGTCCCCGTTGCAAGGCTAAAGGCAACGCTCAACGAATCAGCCGATCCGTTTCTCATCGACGCGATTCCTTCGAGGATCGAAACACTACCGGAAGTGACCTTGATCTCCGCCACCCACGTCTGCGACCCGCCGCCGCCTCGAGGCGGTAGTTGGAACCAAGTCGCGACGTAGGAATTCGCGCCTGCGCTGTGATCGATGTCTGTGATCATCGACAAACCGCCAGGAACCGAATGGTAGGTCTCGCCAGCCGTAATTGCAGCAGAATCAGCCGAAACCTCTCGAAAACCCATAGCAGAGGTGGTACCACTCTCGACGCTGTACGAGATGCCGAACCGGTTGTCGACCGAATTCCATGCGACCCCAGGGGTTTTCCCAAGCCCTCCGCTGAAGAGGTTGATGACACTGCTTACTGCGGCGCCAGTCCCCGTCAAAAGCCGCCCCTTCACGTGGAAGCCCGTCGTTTGCCAAGCAACGAAGAATCGATCACTTCTTTCGGAGTAGGCGATATCGACGCCGAAATTGGTCCAAGGCGGACTGCCAGCGTCAGAAATGACAAAGGGCGTCCCTACGCTTCCTGAGCTGGACACCACCACACCGGTCAGCTCGGTCGACGCGCCAGCCTCCTCTGCCCAAACCACCAAGAACCCAGGCTGCCCAGCATTTGCCTTCGGACTGAAAGCGACCCTCGGGTATGAGGGAATTCTCGTCCCCCGCCCTTGAATCTGAAACGGGCCACCGACCACCGTGCCCGCGGTGTTGACAAAGAAGCCGTGCACAGCCCAATAGCCGCTGACAACGAGATATCTGTCCGAAGTCGGGTCGTACGCCGAGTCGGACCCTTGGACTGCAGGAATCCCGAGACTCTCCGCCGATCCTAGAACAACGATTTCGCTGCCTCGAGTGACGCCCTGTGCGCCCGCTTGGCCAGCGAAACACATGACGACAGCGGCCGACAGAAACATGAGTCGGGCGGAGACCTTCTGCGCGTATTTCATCATCAAACTCCGAGCGGATTGTACCAGCTCCCTTGAGCCTTTCGGCTGTGGCAAAGGTTATTGTCGGCGTGGGACGGGTCGGACTTTAGCGGGTGATCTTGAGAATGGCCGCCGCAGCCGACAACTGGGCAGACCGATCAGGGGCCCCCAAGAGGCGCTTCGCTCGACTGATGTCATCCAGCGTATGAGCCAGCACCGCCCAAACAGAGTATGCCGCGTCCCTGACCCCCGGCCGCGAGTCTAGCAGTGCTACTTCGAGTCCGCTGGTCCCCGGATTTGCGCCGTTTTCTGCCAGCAGTTTGAGCGCCTCGATGCGAACCAAAGCATTGTCGGACTCGGCCAGCGGAGCAACGATCGCCTGCCAGTCGGCTCCCGGCCAATGGACTAGCGCGGCGCCAGCAGCCAAACGCTCCTCAGGGGAGTCGGACTTCGCGGCGGCTTGTACCACAGGCAGACCGGAGCGGTCACCGAGCCTAAGAAGGGCGGCACCAGCTGCGAAACGCACGTACGCAGTCTGGTCATTCAGTAGCGGCTGAATCTGTCGGGCGTATGACGGGTCACCCAATCCGGCCAAGCCTGCCGCAGCGTCCGCGCGCAAGTCTGGTCGTACGTGAGCAAGGAGGCGCACAAGCTCAGGCCCTATCAAGGGGTTCCGACTGCTTGACAGTGTTCGGACCGCAGCTGCCGATGGGGTCTGCGCGCCTGAGACTTCCGCCTGCAGGAGGAATAGCGACTCCGCGTCCCCCAACTCTACGAGCTTCAAGCGAGCGGGTCTACCCCCGCCAGCAGCGATCTCACGCAACACGTCGGTTGCCTTCTGATCACCATCCTTGGTCAGTAAGGCGAGCGCTTCGGCCTGTGCCGACGGATTCTGCGGTTGTGCCCCAATCTCCTGCAACAGCGCCCGGGCGATACGCCGCAGCACCGCCGGTTCCTCCAGCGCGCGACCACGCAACCACTGGTCATAGAACCGCAACGCTGAGGCATGCCCACCGCGCGCGATTTCGACCTCAATCGCCAGCGCGAGCGCGGCTTGGCTGCGCGGCGAGATTGCCATCGCGGCAGATGCCTTCTCGACAGCACGAACCAAATCACCTTGCGCGAGGAATGCCCACCCCTGGGTCAGCAGCGTGGATTCTTCCACCGACAGTGCAGACGCAGGAAGCTGCGGCGCTGGAGGGGTCTGCGCCTGCGCACCCCACGCCCACACCAGCAACAACAGGGTCGACGTGCCGAAAATCTTCATCGTTCAGTCAGACGCGAGGCAGCTGCCGATAGCTTGACGCGCGCCTGGGAGCGCCGCCGGAAAGACGCAACCAATACAGATCGCGCAGCTGGAATGCGTAGCCCGCCGCCTCGCGCATGCTCATCTTGCTGTCGCCCGCCTCGCGATCGTCGAAGCGATACGGCACTTCCACAAGGCTCGCCGCCCCGCTCCGGACGATCAGCTCCAGGCAGATCTTGAAACCGCCCGCCTTGATCGTCGTGCCTTGAGCGATGTCGCGGCGAATCAGAAAAAAACCTGACGCGGCGTCGCGAATCGGCGACAGGCCGCGCGCGAGCAGACACGCCACCCGCGACAAGAGCCGGCGCTTGAACGGCCAATTCGGCGTCGAGCCGCCCGGAATGTATCGACTGCCAACGACGACGTCGGCGCCTGTTGACCGCATGGCCTCAAACAGCCGGGGCACCAGCGCCGGCGGATGGCTGAAGTCAGCGTCCATCACACCAACCACGGGTGCGTCAGCCACGGTAAACCCGGCGACCACCGCTGTGCCGAGGCCGAGCTTGCCTGACCTGTGCACAACTTTCAGCGGGAACCGCTCGGCCAGCGCGTCGGCTACCGCCCCGGTGCCATCAGGCGAGTTGTCGTCAACAATCACCATCTGAATCAGGAGGCCGCCCGCCTGCGCGGCTTCGCACACGGCCGTCACGAGTTCTTCGAGACGCTCCCGTTCATTGTAGGTAGGCACCACCATCGTCAGTTGCGGTGCCGGAGGCGTGGACACCCCAGCACTATAATCCCGAAACCCTCGTCTTCCGCCTGATGCCTGCCTCCAACGCCTTCCGACGCCTCGTTATCCCGCTCGCCATCGTGCTGCTGGCACTGGCGCTGCGAGGCGCGTGGCTGACGGCTGATCCACCGACAACAGACCAGGCCGGGATCGTGTGGCACGACGAAGGCGCGTGGACACACAACGCGCGCAACAAAGCGCTGTGGGACACGTGGCGCACCGACGGGTGGAACCCACTGTTCATCGCGCCGGTCTTCACCGCGCTTGAATACGCCGCGTTTGAAGTGGCCGGCGTCGGCACATGGCAAGCGCGCATCGTGCCGGTGGCGTCAGGCGTGCTCGCCGTGATCGCGTTGATGATGGGACTCCAGGCCGTTGCCGGGCGCCGCGCCTCGCTGCTGGGTGGCCTGCTGCTGGCGACCTCCTTCACCTTTGTCATGTGGAACCGCGCCGCATTGATGGAATCCACAATGACCGCGTTCATGACGATGAGCTGGGCGGCGTATGCGACGTCCGCGCAGCGCCGGTGGCTCGGCGTGGCCGCCGGGCTGTTTGCCGTCGCCGCGTTTTTCACCAAGGCGGCGGCCGCATTTTTTATCGCTGCACTGACGGCCGAACTGGTCCTGCGGTTCTGGCAGGGCCGCCACCACCCCACCACCCCACCAACCCACCAGCCCACCAACCCCTGGTGGCCATTCGTGGGGCTGGCCGTCGGCGCAGTGGCCGTGTTTGCCCTGTTCATCTGGCCGCATTGGACCGAGTTCCAGTTCTACAACTGGGAGATGACGGTTACACGAAAGCCGACGTACGGCATCAAGGACTTCATCCAACGCGCGACGTGGCTGCCGCTGGTCCATGGCGTGTTCTCGCGGATGTGGCTGGGGATGGTGCTGGCCGCCGTTGGTGCGCTGGCGGTCATCCGGCGCTGGCCCGAGGCGTCTCCGGCTGCGCGCCTCGCCGTATTGTGGCTGGCCATCGGGCTGCTCGAACTCGTCGTGCACGACGCGGGCAACGAACGCCGCTACGTGATGTTCGTGCCCGCCCTCATCGCCCTGGCATTGAGCTCGGAGGTGAGTTTCGAAACCGAACGCCGGAAAACTCACCTCCGAGCTCAATGGCTGGTGGCGGCGGCCGTGGTGCCGCTCGCCTATCTCGTCGCCGGCAGCCTCCTCCGGCTGGTCTGGCTCGACGACGTGCTGGCGGGAGAGTTCAGTCGGACGGTCCGCGTCTCGGCGGCGATAGCCGGCGCCGCGGGCCTGGCCGCGTGGTCGTTCCGCGACCAGCTATCCGCCTGGCTTGAGGCCTGGCGTCCGTCGAATGCCCTGCTGGCCACCGTGATCGTCGTCACGGTGGGCACCGACCTCACCTTGTACGGCCGATGGGCCAGCGCGCGCACGTACTACAACGTGGAGGCATCCCGCCTGCTCGGTGGCGCCCTGCCCCCGGGCACACTCGTGCACGGCAAACTTGCGAACGGTCTGGCGTTCGAGAACCGGATCCGGCCGATCTTTGTGGGCCGCGGCTTCGGCAACTACGCCGACCGCCTGTCGAGAGACGATGCCCGCTATATACTTTCGTATACCGAAGCGGACGGGGAACCGGACGCCGGTTACGAGGGCGACGTCATCCTCGACGTCCTCGCGCAGTACCCGCAGCGGCAGATCGTGCTCGAATTCGACGTTCAGGAAACGCCGGGCCGCGATCGCGCTGCGCTCATCGACAAATTTCCCGACGGACCTGACCCACGTGCGCGAGATAAGTGAATCCCTGATCAAGCAGCACGCCGATCGCCGTTTCCGTTCGGAGTATGACTACGCCCTGTTCGAGTACTACCGCTCGGCCAAGGTGCTCGCGTTTCTCGACCGTTCCGGTGTGCAGGTGGGTGGCCGTGTGCTTGATGCGGGGTGTGGCGGCGGCGGCATGCCGCTGTCACTGGCCGAACACGCAGACTTTGTGATCGGCATCGACCCGGTCAACCGGTTCGGCGATGCCGGTGTACGGCTCGCACGCGAAAAGGGGCTGTCCCACCTGCACTTCCTTCAGGCCGACGGCATGTATCTGCCGTTTGCGGAGAAGTCATTCGATCTCGTGCTCTCACACGCGGTCATTGAACACGTCGCCGACGCCTCCCTGTATTTGCGTGAGTGCCGTCGGGTGATGGCCCCAGGCGCCCGCTTCCTGCTGTCGACGGCGCCCTATCTGTCGTTTGCGGGAGCGCACCTCCCGCGGTTGAAGATTCAGGTGCCTCTCCACCTGCTGACGGGCCGGTGGATCGCGTTCCGCACGTTCCGCCTGCTCGCGCGCTACGCCCCCTGGACACTCAAGGAACCCGCGCACGAGAACTCGTTCATCCGGGACGCCAGGAACGGCATCTGGAAGGAAGACGACCTGCTGGAACTGGTCACCGTCACGCGCCTGCGAGGGCAGATCGCCGACGCCGGCCTGCGCATCGTGCGCGAGGAACTGCACGCCACGGCCACAGTGCGCCACATGAAGGGCCCGCTGGGCCGCTGGTTGCGCGACAGCGAAGCGACACGTGACATCTTCATCAGTAATATGGAGTACGTCCTTGAACGGACCGAGTAACTGATGGCTGACATCGGCAGATACCGCGCGGACGACAAACGCCACGTCGAGGCGTTGTATCGACGCGTGTTCGGCACCGACTCGGCCGAAGCCAACCGCCTGCGGTGGGACTGGCAGTACAAGCGCAATCCGCACATGCCCGCTGACGGGCCGCTGATCTGGCTGGCTCGTGAAGGGCAGACCATCATCGGCCAATACGCCACGATGCCCGTGCGCCTGAGCGTCAAGGGGCAGGAGATCGATGCCGCCTGGGGCATGGACGTGATGGTGGCACCCGAGCGGCAACGCCAGGGCCTCGGCGAAGTCCTCTTCCGGACGTGGGACCGCAACGTCGGCGCCTCGCTCGGACTCGGACTCTCCGACTCGTCGTACCGCCTGTTCGGCAAGCTGCGCTGGCCCGACGTCGGCCCGGTGCCGTGCCTCGTCAAGCCGTTGAGCCGCCGCGCGCTTCGACGCCCCGGCTGGTCCGTGGCGGCCAACAAACTCCTGTCCGCCATCACCCTGCCGTGGATTCGGCTCATCTCCCGCAGCAAGCCGCTGGAAGGCGAAGTACGTGTGGTGCGTCAGTTCGACGAACGCTGTGATGCATTGTGGCAGCGCGTCCATGGGCAGTTTGCCTTTGCGGTCCGTCGCGACGCGGCGTATCTGAACTGGAAGTACATCCAGGCTCCGCACGTCCGCTACTCGATCGCGATTCTCGAACGTGACGGCGAACTGGGCGGCTACATCGTCTACCGCCACCTGCAGGAAGCACGCGGGCGGGTCACCATCATCGTGGACTGGCTGACCGATCCGGCTGACACGAGTGGATTCGCGACATTGTTGCGGTGGGTGGATCGCGAGGCACGCGCGGCCGACTCGGACAAGATCCGCACGTTTGCGTTGCACGCGGGCTTCAACAAGACGCTGCGCGGCGAAGGGTATTTCTCGGTCAAGTCCACGATGGAGTTTGTCGTCAAGATCAACGCCATCGACGTCCCCGCCACGTTCTACGAACAGACGGACACCTGGCACGTCACGCTGGGCGACTCGGATCAGGACCGATGACCCGGCCCGCCCTGCTCGTCGCGATCGACACGGAAGGGGACAATCAGTGGGACGCGCAGGCGCGCCTCCACCAGCGATTCGAGAACATCTACGCGCTTGATCGACTGCACGAATTTTTTCTGCGCCACGGCGTGCGCCCGACCTACGTCATCACGTGGCCCGTGGCCACCGACCCTCGCTCGGCTGAGGTGCTGCGGCGGCTGCACGACCGCGGCGAATGTGAAATCGGGGCACACCATCACGCCTGGGAGACTCCCCCGTGCACGGACGAAGACATCCGCCGACATCCCTACGCGCTGCAGTTGCCGCTCGATCAGTTTGATGCGCAGCTGGCGGCGTTGACGGAGGCCATCACCGATGCCGTGGGCACACGCCCCGTCTCGTACCGGTCCGGCCGCTTCGGCTTCTCGGCGTCCCACGTGTCCTCACTGGAACAGCAGGGTTATCTGATCGATTCGAGTGTGGCGCCGCTGTTCTACGAAGCGCACAAGGGCGGACCCGACTTCGTCGAGGCGCCGCTCACGCCGTATTACCTCGCCTACGACAACGCCACACGCCCCGGCACGAGCAACGTCCTTGAACTGCCGATCTCCGCGGCGCTCAACCGGCCGGTGCCGGCCTGGCTCGCCCACGCCTACGCGCGCGCACCGTTCAACTACCACACGAAGCGACTGCTCCGTCTGGCGCGGCTCGCCCAGGTCCGTTGGCTGCGTCCGTCGTACAGCTCCACGGCGGACATGAACGCGCTCGGCCGGCAGCTCGTGCGGGCGGGCGCGCCGATCCTCAACCTGTTGTTCCATTCCTCGGAAGCCATCGTCGGCGGCAGTCCGTACAACAGGACCCAGGGAGAGCTCGACGCGTTCTACGAACGTCTCGGCGGCTTCCTCACATTCGCGCGCGAGGAACTCGGCGCCGAAGGCCTCACCTTCCGCGAGTATCTGGCCCATGCGCATCGTTCATCTGACGCCGCACCTGCCGCCTGACCAAGCGGCCAACGCGATCCTTCCCGCGCAGCTGGGGGCGTGGATGACCAATCGCGGTCACGACGTGTTGTTCGTGGCACACCCGCCGAGACAGGGCGGCGCACCGGGATCGCTCGATGCGGGTGCGGTCACGTGGGTGCCCCGGCGCGTGCGCGAGGGCCTGCTCGGCAAGTTGCGGCTGGATGCCGCAGCGGTCGCCGGCGCGTACACCCGGGTGCTCGACCAGGTGGCCGATGGCGCAGATGTCGTCCATCTCCACTCCAACGGCCTGCTCATCGAGACCGGCGCGCGATGGGCGCGACGCCGACGCATCCCCGTGCTGCTTACCTTGTACGGCACCGAGATCTGGCACTACGAGCGCCGGTGGCCGGTCGACTTTTTCCGGCGTGCCTACATGGGTGCGTCCGCAGTCACGTTCTACAGCCAGGGCCTGCTCGACCGCGCGCGTGAGCTCGGCCTCGACCGGCCCAGCCTGACGGTGCTCTACCCGGCCGTGTCCGACACCTTCAGACCGCTCGACGACGCCGCGCGGGCCTCCGTGCGGCAGGATCTCGGCATTGCCGAATCCCGCGTCGTCGTGAACGTGAAACGCCTGCATGAGCTCGCGGGTCAGACCTACCTGCTGCAGGCGTTTGCGTCCGTGTTGCCGCGAGTTCCGGATTCGCGCCTCATCATCTGCGGCACCGGCGAGCTGAGGGACTCCCTGCAGGCGCAGGCGGCGCAGCTGGGCATCTCGCACAGGGTGACGTTCACGGGCCTCATTCCCAACGACCTGGTGGCCAGATACGTATCCGCAGCCGACGTCTTCGCGCTGCCGTCCCTGCTCGAGGCCCTGCCGACCGTCGCCGTCGAAGCCTTGGCCGCGGGCACCCCGGTCGTCTCCGCCGATCATCCCGGCGGCGTCGAACTCCACGGCATCTTTGGCGACGATGTGGCGGTGGTGCCGAAGCGGGACAGCACCGCCCTCGCTGATGCACTGGTGGGGACACTCGATCGGCCACGCCGTGTGACTCCAGCCGCCCTGGCGCGGCTGCAGACCCTGTTCGGCCCGACGGCCATCGCCGACCGGTACGCCGAGCTCTATCGCGGTATGCTTCCGTCATGACGCTCCTGGACCGTGTCAGCCGTGACATGACCGACGCCATGAAGCAGCGCGATCAGGCCGCACTGGCCCCCCTGCGCATGCTCAAGGCTGCCCTGATGAATCGCGAAGTCGAAAAGGGGCGGGCGCTGGACGAGGCGGAATCGCTTCAGGTCGTGAACCAGCTCGTCAAGCAGCGGCGGGACTCCATTGACCAGTTCACTGCCGGCGGACGGCAGGACCTGGCCGATAAAGAGCAGGCCGAACTGACGTTCCTCGAGCGATTTTTGCCCCCGGCGGCCGGCCCCGAGGCCATCGCGGCGGCGGTCGACGCGGCTGTGGCCGAAACCGGAGCCACGTCCGTGAAAGACATGGGAAGAGTGATCAAAGCCGCGCAGGCGGCGCTGGCCGGCCAGACGGTGGACGGGCGCGCGCTCGCGGATGCGGTCAAGCAGCGACTGGCCGCCGGCTGAGTCACTGCCCTGTCACTGATTTGTCATCACTCGTGGCCCAAACTTTTCTGAGGCACCCCCAGTCTAAGGTTCATGAAAGGCACGCAAGTGCCTCTCATCCATCCTCCGGGCAGGGGCCTCAATCGCAGGGGTTGAGGCCCCTTCTTTTTTCCCTCCATGTCTGAACGCCTCGCGCGGTCGGCCGGCACCGTCAGTGCGGCCGTCATGACCAGCCGCCTTCTCGGGGTGGTCCGGGATCAGGCCATGGCCCACCTGTTCGGCACGGGGTTGGCCAACGACGCCTACCAGATCGCCATGCGGGTCCCCAATCTGGTCAGGGACCTCTTTGCCGAAGGCGCCATGACGGCCGCCTTTGTCCCCACCTTCACCCGGTATCTGAAGGAGCAGGGGCGCGAGGCCGCGTGGCGGCTGGGCAACCTGGTCCTCAACGCCCTCCTCGTCGTGACCGGCACGCTGGTCATCATCGGCATCCTGTTCGCGGAACCGCTGCTGTCGCTGCTGCCGGACTCACCCGGCGTAAACGACGCCGAGATGCTCTCGCTGACCACCACACTTGCGCGGATCATCATGCCGTTCCTGACGCTGGTGGCGATTGCCGTCGCGATGGGCGGCATGCTGAATTCCCTGCGGCGGTTTTTTGTGCCGGCCCTCTCGCCGGCCGCGTTCAACGTGGGCGTCATCATCAGTGCGGTCGCGTTTGTGCCGGTGGCCCGCGCGTGGGGCTGGCCCGACATCGTCGGCATCGCCTTCGGCACGCTGCTGGGAGGCCTCGGCCAGATCCTCATTCAGCTGCCGCTGCTCTACCGCGAAGGGTACCGTTACCGGCCCGTCGTCAGTTTCCGCGACCCGGGCGTCCGCGAGATCCTTGCGCTCATGGGGCCGGGCACGCTTGGCCTTGCGGCAGCCCAGATCAACATCGTGATCAACACGGGCTTGGCGGTGGGTGTCGGTGAAGGCGCCGTCTCGGCGCTGGGGTACGCGTTTCGTCTGATGTACCTGCCCATTGGCATCTTCGGCGTCTCGATTGCGACCGCAGCGTTGCCTGATATCGCGCGACAGGCCAACTCCGGGTCCACCGAGCAGATGCGGCGCACGATTTCAAGCGCGGTGCGCATGATGCTCATGCTCAACGTGCCCTCGACCATCGGCCTCATGGTGCTGGCCGTGCCGATCGTCGCGTTCATCTTTGAGCGTGGTGCCTTTGATGCCCAGAGCACGCAGCTCACGGCCAGCGCCCTGCTGTCTTATGCGCCCGGCCTGATCGGGTATTCAGCAGTGAAGATTGCCTCGCCGTCGTTCTACGCGCTTGGCGACGCACGCACGCCTGTGACCGTCAGCCTGACATCGGTCGCCGTCAATCTGGCGTGCACGCTCACACTCGTGAAACTGATTGGATTCCCTGGCCTTGCGCTCGGCACGGCGATCGCTGCGCTCTTCAACGCCGGCTGTCTGTTCTTTCTCCTCTCCCGCCGCCTGGGAGGGCTCGACGGCGCCCGCATCCTCCTGTCGGCGACGAAGATCCTCATCGCCTCGCTCGTGATGGGTGTGGCGGCCTGGGCGTCAGTCGGCTGGCTTGATGGCCGGCTGCCGGCCATGGGTTCCGCCAACGGCGATCTCCTCGACACGGTGCGTTCAGGCCTGGTGGTGTTTCTCGCGATTGCCATCGGACTGGTCGCGCTCGCTGCGTCGGCCTGGCTGCTGCGCCTCCACGAGTTCCTCGAGGCCTACGCGCGCGTCGCAGCAAAGCTCCGCGGGCGGTCTGGTACGATCGCCTCGTGACCCCCTTCACGAATCAGCAGGTCGTCCAGTTCGGCCCGGGCGGGATCTCCCAGGCCGTCAAGGTGATCATCATCGCGAATATCGCGATGTTCGTGGTGCAGGTCATCGCGCCCTCGGTCACACCGATGCTGGGTGTCGTGCCGGAGTTCGTCCTCTCGCGCGGCTGGGTGTGGCAGGTGGTGACGTATCAGTTCCTGCATCTGGACGTCTGGCATCTGGTCTTCAACATGCTGTTCGTCTGGATGTTCGGCGTTGACCTTGAGCGCCGATGGGGCACGGAAGCTTTCGCAAAGTACTACCTGCTCGTCGGGACGTGCGCAGGGCTTGCGACGGTGGCGGTATCGCTCCTGCCCTTCACCTTTGCCGCGTCCTCGTACTACGCGGTGACGATTGGCGCCTCCGGCGCAGGCTACGGCCTGATGATGGCGTGGGCGCTCGTCTTCCCGCATCGCATGGTGTACTTCTTCGGCCTCATCCCGATGCAGGCGCGGGTGTTTGCGCTGGTCGCCGGCGGGATCTCCTTGCTGTCGGCGTTGAGCAACAGCGCGAGCGACATTGCGCACATCGCGCATCTGGCCGGCCTGGTCGCGGGGTGGTTCTATCTCAAGACCCCGCGTCGCCCTTCGCAGCCAACCCGGCCCCCGTCACGCCCCAGGCCCGACTACATCCACCGCGTGCACTGAAAGGACAAACGTGTCGTCCAGGGCCTCCGCCTGCAACGTGGCGCCCGGCGGCACGATCAGGACCTCCCCTTCACGCACGATGCGTGGAATACCGTCGATCTGTGACTGCAACGCCCCTTGCAGGACGTAGATCACCCGTTCGGACGACGCCGCGCGTCGAGGCACCAGCGCGCCGCGCTTGAAATACGTCTGGCGCAGCTGCTGTGACGGAGTCCGCACGACCTTGCGCGCGACCATCTCGGTCACACGGTCGAGGGGCACTTCCTCCCAGCGGAACACCAGCGGAGCCTGCATCCCGCCAGTATAGAATTGGGAGGTTCTATGTCCAGCGCCTCCTCCCCCGCTGCTGCCACCTACGAAGGCCTGACGCGCGACGATCTGCTGAAGGCCTATCGGACGATGTTGACCTCGCGCCGGATCGACGACAAGGAGATCCAGCTCAAGAATCAGAGCCTGATCTTCTTCCAGATCAGCGGCGCCGGCCATGAGGCCATCCTCACGGCGACGGGCATGCAGATGAAGCCCGGGCATGACTGGTTCTTCCCGTACTACCGCGATCGCGCACTGTGCCTCGCGCTGGGCATGACGCCGCTCGAGATGTTCCTGAGCGCCGTCGGCGCGGCCGACGATCCCAACAGCGCCGGTCGCCAGATGCCCTCCCACTGGGGCCACAAGCAGCTCAACATCGTCTCGCAGGGCAGCCCGACGGGCACGCAGTGCCTGCAGGCCATTGGGTGCGCGGAAGCCGGCCGTCTCTACGAAAAGGTCGAGAACATTCCGGGCCGCGAAGCGAAGTTCCAGCCCGATGAGGTCACGTACGTGTCTGTGGGCGACGGCACGGTCAGTGAAGGCGAGTTCTGGGAAGCGCTCAACGCCGCGTGCGTCAGCAAGCTGCCGGTGCTCTTCATGATCGAAGACAACGGCTACGCGATCTCGGTGCCTGTTGAAGTCCAAACCGCCGGCGGCGACATGTCGAAGCTGGTCGAAGGATTCCCCGGTCTTGGCATCTTCCGCTGCGACGGTACGGACTTCCTCGAGAGCTACCGCACAGCGGCCCAGGCCCTCGACTACTGCCGCACCCATCAGGGACCGGCGCTCATTCACGCCAAGGTCATCCGGCCCTACTCACACTCGCTGTCAGACGACGAGAAGTTGTACAAGACGGCGACCGAACGCGCGGAAGAAGCGAAGCGTGATCCCCTGACGAAGTTTGCGGCCTTCCTCACGTCGGAAGGACTCGCAACCGACGCCGATCTCGCAGCCATCGCCAAGGACGTCGACGCCGCCGTCACCGAAGCGGCCGACGCCGCCATCAAGGCGCCCAAGCCGGCGAAAGACACCGCCGGCCTCTTCGTGTATTCGCCGGACGTGGATCCAACCAGCTCGGATTTCGACACGCCCGCGCAGCCGGAAGGCAAACCCGACACGATGGTCTCCGCGATCAATCGCACGATGAAGGACGAGATGGGGCGTAATCCCCGCATCGTCGTCTTCGGCGAAGACGTGGCCGACGCGACGCACGAAGAAAAACTGAACGAGGTGCAGGGCAAGGGCGGCGTCTTCAAGGTGACGCACGGTCTGCAGAAGGCGTACGGCGGCACGCGGGTGTTTAACTCGCCGCTGGCGGAAGCGAACATCGTCGGGCGCGGCGTGGGCATGGCGACACGCGGCATCAAGCCGATCGTCGAAATTCAGTTCTTCGACTACATCTGGCCGGCGATGATGCAGCTGCGCGACGAGATGTCGATGATGCGGTACCGCTCGGGCAACAACTTCTCGTGCCCGATGGTCGTACGCACCGCAATTGGCGGGTACCTGCGCGGCGGCGCGCCTTACCATAGCCAGTCGGGCGAGAGCATCTTTGCGCATTGCCCGGGCATCCGCATCGCGTTCCCCTCCAACGCACAGGACGCTGCGGGCCTGCTGCGGACCGCAATCCGGTGCGACGACCCGGTCATGTTCCTCGAACACAAGCACCTGTACCGTCAGACGTACAACAAGGGCGAGTACCCGGGTGCGGAGTTCATGATCCCGTTTGGCAAGGCCGCCACCAAACGTGAAGGCACCGACGTCACGGTCGTCACGTGGGGCGCGTTGGTGCAGCGGACACTGCTGGCGGCACAGCAGGCGGAAAAAGAGGGCGTGAGCGTCAAGGTGCTCGACCTGCGCACGATCATGCCGTACGACTTTGACGCCATCGCGGATGCGGTCAAGGCAACGAACCGCCTGGTCATTGCACACGAGGATCAACTCACGTGCGGCTTTGGCGCCGAGCTTGCCGCCCGCACGGCCAGCGACCTGTTCGAATACCTCGACGCGCCGGTTCGCCGTGTGGCGGCCATGGACTGCCCGGTGGCATACTGCCCCGATCTGGAAGAAGTCATCCTCCCTGGGTCAGCGGACGTGCTCGCCGCGATTCTGGAGACGGCGAAGTATTAGGCACGGGGCGGCAGGGAGCGGCAGGGTGGCAGCAAGAGGCGGCGGATGGTGGCCCGCCATGGTGCTCATTGGCGCTGCCGTCGTGCCGGCGGCGTCGCAAGGACGCGCCGACGTGCTCACCCCCTCGGACGGGCTCTCCCAGCAGATCTGCGATCGACTTCTCTCTCCCGTCGACTTCGTGCAGGACCTCAACGGCCGATACCTGCTGCTCGATCGCCGTCAGCACACGGTGTACGCGGTTGACCGCACGGGTCAACAGCTGACACAACTCGTGCAAGCCGGAATGAAGGAAGGCGAAGCGCTGCAACCCGCAGCACTCGCGCTGGCGCCTGATGGTTCATGGGCCGTGTCCGATGCGCCGTTCCGGCAGGAACGCCTGCAGGTCTTCACCGTGACCGGGGCACAACTCCGCGCGTTCCTCAGACCGACGATGGCCGCACCACGGCTGGCCCTGGGACCGGTGATACTGAACGGCGTCGGCGGCATGCAGTTCACCGGCGATCGATTCATCATCAACGCGCCGGAGACAGGTGCGCTGGTCTCCGAGCTGGATCTCGACGGCAATCCTGTCCGACAAATCGGCCAGCTGCGCGCTTCTGGCCATGAGTCCGACCGCAACCTGCATCTGGCGATGAACCTGGGCGTCGCCCTGCGCGGAGCGGATGGCACCACGACGTTTGTCTTCCAGACGGGTCGCCCCCTGTTCAGGAAGTACGACGCGGACGGGCAACTGCTGTACGAACGCCACATCGAAGGCTCACACCTTGATCCCTACGTGCAGGCGTTCCCGACGACGTGGCCTACGCGCAAGAGCAGCGACGGCGTCTATCCCATCGTGCCGGCCACCATTCGCACGGCGGCCCTCGATCCCCAGGGCAACTTATGGGTCAGCCTCGCGGCGCCGTACACGTACGTCTACGACACTTACGGCGACAAGATCCGCACCGTACGGTTTGATGGCACGGGCGGCGGCTCACCGGAAAGCCTGTCCTTCAGCCACGTGCCCGGCGTGACGCGGGCGCTCGTGCTGCCGGGGTGTTATACGTACGAGATTCAGTAGTGCGAAGTGCGAAGTGCGACGTGCGACGTGCACCTCGGCACCTCGGCACCTACCTCGGCCTGAGCACGAGCGTGTGGGCGCGCTCCTTGTCCACACGCGCGCGTGAGTACACGAGCGGAAAGTACTCATCGTTCGCCCAGAGCGGCAGGAGGTTGCTGAAGAAGGGACTTTCGGGTTGCGCGGACTGGCCGGTCACGTTGGTGATGAGTGACCGGTCCCAATCGGCAACATCCAGAATTTCCCTGAAACTTGCGCCATCGGCAGCCAGCGTGCCTGTGCCCCCAGGACGTTCCACTGTCGCGAGGCTGTAGGCAGGCACAAGCGGAAACGCGAACGAGCGCGTGTGCATGCGCCCCCATCGCCACTGCGACCAGTCCGGGCCCATCGCTGTCGTCAGTTCCGCGACGGCCTTGGCGAGGGAGGCCTCATGTTCCACCTTCCGCGCGGGCGCGGGCCGGGTGGCGTCGCGTTCGGCTGCGCTTGATGCGCCACGCCACACGTCGTACATCGCGGCTGCGGCGCTGTCCTTGTGCAACATGCCGTCCCAGTCGGCCAGCAGGCGTCTCGCCCGTTCGATCTCGGGGTTCTCCGACGACCAGCCACGGAACAACGCGGCTTCGGCTTCGCCCCGAAGGTGCTTGGTGTCGAGCTGCATGCGCCGATGGTCATCAAGCGTAAAAGCCTGTGGTGTATCGAACAGCTGCAGGAGTCGTGTGATGCGGTCGTACGGCAGGTTCGCCGATGACTTGAACATCAGCGGCGGTGTGTAGTCCTTCGGCTGCACGTTGTTGTTGGCCGTCGCAATGAAACCTCGCGCGGGATTCAGTTCACGCGGAAGGTCACGTCGAAACCCATTCCACTCGTAGGCGCCCGTGCCGGGCACCGGCAGCCGGCCAACCCACGATCGACCGTCGGGCGTCGTGGCGCGACGGTCCGGCGTGAGCGCCGACGCCTGCCACGAAATGTTGCCGTCAACATCGCCGCAGATCAGGTTTTCACTTGGCGCTTTCCAGTACATCGCCTGTGTCAGGAACTCCTTGCAGTCCTGCGCCTGCGCCAGCCGCAGGTTGGCGAGATACGGAGCGGTCCCGGGTTCGAGCATGGCTGAGCGCAAGGCGTAGGCCTTGTGCCGAGCCGTGTCTTCGTACAACACGGGCCCATGCCGGGTGAACTTGAGTTCCACCGTTTCAGACACACTCCCCTTGACGCGAATCTCCTCGCGGACGATCCGCATGGGTTCCCAGCGCCCACGAAACCTTGTCTCGTTTCGGTTCTCCGGATTCACGTCCTCGACGTACAGATCCTCCATGTCGGTGCCGACGATGGTGAGGCCCCAGCCGAGGCGGGAGTTGTGGCCAATGGCAACGCCGACAAATGGCGGTTCGCCGGCGCCGATCACGTCCCAGCCTGGTGCCACGAGGTGCACGGCGTATCGCAGTGATGGATGGGTGACCGTCCGATGTGGATCGTTGACCACAACCGGCTTGCCGGTCGACGACAGCCTGCCGCTCACGACCCAGTTGTTGGAGCCAGGAGGATCAGGAGGCGCCGATGTCTGCAGCCGGGCAGCCACCTCGCCGCCGCGACCAGTCGCGCCGCCAACAAGCGCACGATACTGAGGAAGAATTTCCGGCTGGCTGGCCCCTCGGCCACCGCGACCGCCGCCACGCGGACCAGCCGTGGTGACATCGGCGTCGATGATCGACAGGTCGAGGCCCTCGGGCAATGCGAGATCGTCCCAGGGGTCCGGTGCGCGCTGCGTGTTGGCAGCCTCCCGCCCCTGGCGCACAACCGCGCGAGCAAGTGTCAGTTCCGTGTTGGCGTCGCCGACTGACGCGGTCCGCAACACCACCGTCTCGGCCGTCCAGGGATCAGGAACCACACCTGTCAGCACAAACTCCAGCGGCAGGTTGTCGCGATGGGCCGCGATGTACGCGTTGACCCCGGCCGCGTACGCCTCGAAGATGCGCCGCCCTTCGGGGTGATAGGACGTCCATTCCCGATCGTCCATCGGTCCCCGGTACTTGAGCAGCCGGGCCTGGCGATCGGCGGCAACCGCGCCAGGCCCGACGATCTCGGCCATCCGGCCTTCACGCTGTCGACGCCACAACTCCATCTGCCAGAGGCGGTCCTGCGCCATCACAAAACCCTGCGCAAAAAACAGGTCGTCCGTATTCTGCGCGTAGATGTGCGGGATGCCCCACCGGTCGCGGATGACCTCCACTTGCGCAGTCAGACCGGCAAGTGTCTGTTCGCCATCAATCCGTGCGAGCGCCTTCGTAGCCAGTGTGCGCAGTTCCTGCGGCACCTGGGTCTGAGTGCCCGTCGGCCGCGCCGGGACGAACGCGAGCACCACGCACACAACCGCAGCAATCGTGAGACGTCTTCGCAACATTTCTCCCTCCGCTCAAGCGGCCAGCAGAATACCAATCACGCCGACGATGGACACCAGGAGCGCACCGGGGATCGCAAATCGGAGCCAGCGTCCCCACGGCAGTTGTGCGCCGAGCAGCACCGCCATGTGCCCGCCGTTGGTGGGCGTGATCATCTCGCACAAGCCTGCGCCCGTCTGATACGCAATCACGACGGCATCACGCGAGACACCGATCAGGTCCGCCAGCGGCGCCATGATCGGCATCGTCAGCACCGCCTGACCGCTGACAGAGACCACGGGCACGTGGAGCAACGCCTGCGCCGGCACCATCAGCAGCACCGACACCACACCGGAGGTTTCGGCCAGCGGCGTCGCAAGCGCGTGCAGGATGGTGTCGAGAATCTGCCCATCCGCCAACGCGATCGAGATCGCCCGCGCCACACCGATGAACAGCCCCGCGGCCAGCATGCCCTCCATCGACTTCAGAAACCTCACGGCGGACTCCGACAGGGACAATCCGCTGACCAGTCCGATTGCCAGCCCTGCCAGCAGGAAGAGCCCCGAGAGTTCGTTGAAGCCCCAGTCCAGCGCGAGCACGCCGTAGACGTACGGCACAAACGGCAGCACCGCGATCATCAGCAGAACACCATCTCTGCGCGTCGGGCCATCGGCAGGCAGTGACGCCACCTCCGGCCGCACATCGTCGCGACGCGCCATGAATAACGTCCAGGCAATCCAGATGGTGACGGACGCGCCAAGCATGACTAACCGCAACGCCGGCTGGCTCATCGCGGGCAGTTCCGCCAGTCGCAGCGCGACGGCCGTCTGGAATGGGTTGGTCGGACCAAATGCGGAGCCCACGATCGCTGCCCCCGCACTCATCGCGACGGCGGTGACGGCTCCGTATCCGAGGTTCCGGCTGAGGATCAGCAGGATCGGGATCAACGCCACGATCTCTTCACCCATGTTCTCAAGGGCACCGAGTGTCGCAAAGACGAGGCTCACCACAACGACGATCGCCGGTGGCGGCAGCCTCCCGCCCACCAGGCCGGCCAGCAGGCGCCCCAGTGCGCCCGTGGACTCCAGGAATGCGAACGTCCCTCCCACGAACAACACGACCAGGATCACATCGGCGCCGGCGACGATCCCGCGGGGTACGGCCAGCAGCGCGTCCATGGGACCGACCGGTGCGGCTTCCACGAGTTCGTAGGTGCCGGGCACCACGACCTCACGACCGGTCGCCGCGTCCAGCTGCCGGTGGTACTGCCCTGCCGGGATCATCCACGTCAGCGCCGCGGCGACCACGACGCCGCCAAGCAGGAGGACAAACGGATGCGGCAGCCTGACGCGCATGCTCAGCTGATGTGGCCGCGTTCAACGCAGCGGTCGATGGTCTCGAGCACGTAGGGCCAGAGCGCCGGCACTCCTTCGCGGATGGGATCCATTCGTCGCATCACCGCGTCTCGGCTGATGCCATGCGCCCGCCACGTCCCGCCATCGTCCTGCTGGGTGTTCTGGAGCAGGGCGCCAAAGCGGTCAAGCGCGACCGCGACGCGCGCTTCGGGGGAACTGCCGGCTTCGAACTCCTCCCACAACGCGCGGAGGTCCATTGGAGGCGAATCGGGGAGCAAGCCGAAGATCCGATCTGCTGCGACGCGCTCACGGTCCGCCTTGTCGGCGTGGCCGACAGCGTCAAAGGCAAACGTATCGCCGGCATCAATTTCGACGAGGTCGTGCACGATCAACATCCGAACGACGCGAAGGAGATCCACGCCGGCCGGCAGGTCCGCCTCCAGCACGAGCACCATCAGCGCGAGGTGCCACGAGTGCTCGGCCGAGTTTTCATGCCGCGATCGGTCGCCAATCGAGGTCCGCCGCCAGATCGCCTTCAGGCGATCCGCTTCGCGGATGAACGCAATCTTCTTGTTCAGCTGCTCCATCCTATCGCCGCCTCTTGCCGCCCCTTACCGCGTCCTACTCGCGCAACGCTCTCTTGAACACTTTGCCTGTTGGTCCCACGGGCAGAGAGTCGCGAATCTCCACCACGCGTGGATATTTGTAGGCCGCGAGTTGTTCGCGGCTCCATTCGACGATCGACTCCGCCGTGGCTGACGTACCGGGCTTGAGCACCACAAAGGCCTTGACCTCTTCGCCGAGGCGCTCGTCGGGGATACCGATGACGGCGGCGAGGGACACCGCCGGATGTGTCATCAGCACCTCTTCAATTTCGCGTGGATACACGTTCAATCCGCCGCGCAGCACCATGTCCTTCTTGCGGTCGACGATGGACACGAATCCGTCCGCGTCGATCACACCGATATCGCCGGTGTGGAACCATCCACCCTTGAGTGCGTCGGCGGTCTCGGCAGGGCGTTTGTAGTAGCCCTTCATGATGTTGTGGCCACGAATGACGATCTCCCCGCGCTCACCCGAGGGAAGTGGCTCGTCCTGATCGTTGACCACCCGCACCTCGCAACCGAGGATCGGCAATCCGACGGTGCCGGGTTTTGACGGCAGGAACATCTGGTTAAAACACGCCACGGGTGACGTCTCCGAGAGACCGTACCCTTCCAGAATCCGCACGCCGAACGTGGCTTCGAAGTCGGTGAGCACGGCCACCGGCATCGGCGCGCCACCCGACGCACAGACGCGCAGCGTGGACGCGACCGCCGAGGTGTCCACATCGTGGGCACGCGCGTGCTGCAGCAGCGCCCAATACATCGTCGGCACGCCCACCCAACTGGTGATCCGCTCGTCGACCATCGTCTTGAGCACGCCGCCGGCATCAAACCTGGGCATCAGCACCATCGTCTGAGCGCCGGCCACGCTGGCGTTCATCTGCGCCGTTTGTCCCGTGGAATGAAACAACGGCAGGGTGATCAGGTTGCGTGTGGTGTCGGCCAGTGGGCTATCCAGCAGCGGGGCCAACATGTCGCGCGACGCCAGGGCGTTGGTGACCATGTTGAAGTGCGTGAGTTCGGCCCCTTTGGGCTGGCCGGTCGTGCCCGAGGTGTAGAGGATCACCGCCGTGTCATCTGGCGCCGGGGCGTGTGTGGCCCACGTCGGCAGCTGCGAGTGGATGAGCTGACCGAAGGTCATCGCGCGATCCACCGGACTCGGCGCGGCGGGGTTGGCTGTCATCACGATGAGATGACTGCAGGTCTCCACCTCATCGCAGGCGGCTCGGGCCATCTGCGCCATCGGCAGTTCCGGCGTGCCTTCAAACACGAGCAGCGCTTTCGCTTCGGCATCTTTCAGGTGGTAGGCGATCTCGCGCGGTTTGAGCAAGACGTTGAGCGGCACCACCACGCCACCCATCTTGAGGATGCCGAAGTACGCGACCGGAAAGTACGGCACGTTCGGGCACGACAGCGCGATGTGATCACCCGGCTTGAGGCCGAGGTTATGCAGACCGCTGGCGACCTGACTGGCCATGGCATTAACCTGCCCGTAGGTCAGCCGCATCTGGCCGGAGACCACGGCCTCGCGGCCCGGCACGAGGCGCGCTGTATGGTCGAGCAGGTGAGCGAGATTGAGTCGTGTCGCTGTCATCGCGTCAATAACCACCTGGCCAGCGCGGCGATCTCCTCGTCGGAGAGCTTGCCGGCAAAAGACGGCATCTCGCCGTCGGGTTTCACCTCGAGCGGAGCGGTGATCTGTCGGATGAGCTTCGCCTGGTCAAACTCCAGGCTGACGGTGCTGAGCGCCGGGCCGTCCTTGCCGCCGACGCCACCCAGTTCGTGACACCGCAGGCAGTTGCGGTTGAACAGCACCGCCATCCGGCCGTCGTCGTCGGCGGCGGGCAATGCGCTGCCGGATCGGCCGCGCGCCAATGCGGCCAGCATGGCCGCCAACTCGTGTTGATCCACCGTGACGGGAGCCGTGCGCAGGCCTGGTGCGATCATCTCGGGGTCGGCGATGTGGGCCGCCACCCAATCACGTGGGCGTGACACCCGCATCGGATTCACGGGCGCGACAATTCCGGAGTCGGAATGGCAGGAGGTGCACGTGCCGGTCTGCAGCAACACGGCGCCCGCCTGTTCGCGCACATTCCAACCATCGCCGGAGGACGGCGGCTTGTCCATCGCCCCCAGCACGGTCAGTGTCGTCACCGCGGCCAGGCCCGTCGCAAACAGCCCAAGCAGCACACGCCGTTCCCGAAGGCCCCGGGTGCGCGCGCGATCGATCCAGGGCAACAGCGCAAGGAAGGTCATGACGGCGCCGGGAATGATGATGGCGCCGACGATCTCGAGCTTGCCCGGGAAGTACTTGAGCAGCTGAAACAGACCGAGGAAGTACCACTCCGGCCTCGGAATGTAGTCACTGGAGGTGGGGTCCGCGGGAGGTTCGAGCGGTGGCGCGCCGTTCCACGCGACGTACGCCAGACCGATGCCGACCACCAGCGCCACGGTGAGGTCACGAGCCGCCTGGTAGGGAAAAAACGTCTGCGCTTCGCCGCCGACCGGCCGCACAGGCCCGGAGATCCCATGCCGGCGCATCAGATACAGGTGAAGGGCGGTCAGGCCGAACAGGACCGGTGGAAGCACCAGGACGTGCACCGCATACCAGCGCGTCAAGGTCAGCGCGCCGATGTCCGGACCGCCGCGCAACAGGTTCGCGATCCACTCGCCGGCCACGGGCGTCAACTTCGAGATGTTGATCGTGACCACGGTCGCCCAGTACGCACGCTGGTCCCACGGCAGCAGGTAGCCGGTGAGACCAAACGCCAGAATGACGTGCAGCAGCACCAGTCCGACGATCCAGTTGAGTTCGCGCGGCGCCTTGTAGCTGCCGAAAAACACCACACGGATCAGATGCACGATCGCCGTCACAACAACGAGGCTGGCGCCCCAGTGATGCAGCCCGCGCAGCAACATCCCACCGCGCACCTCGGTGGTGATGTAGCGCACGCTGTCCCACGCGTGGTCGGGCGTCGGGGCGTAGAACAGCGCCAGCAGGGTGCCGGTGATGACCTGCAGCGTCAGGCCGAACAGCAGCAGGCTGCCGAACGTGAACCACCATCCCGTACCGGCCGGCAGTTTTTCGTCGAGCAGGTGATGTCGAATCGCGCGGAAGCCGCTGCGGTGATCGAGCCAGTCGAGCGCCGCCCGCATCAGATTTCCACCTCGAGATTGGCCGTCTCGGGGTTCAGGCGCACCGGCACGCGGCGCAGGCCTTCGGGCGGTGGGCCGGATACGACTGCGCCCTCACGGCTGAACACGCCGCCATGGCACGGGCACTTGTAGTGCGACTCGGCCGCATCCCAGGCGACTCGACACCCCAGATGTGTGCAGGTGGCGGACAACGCCACGTAGTCCTCACCCACCTTGTCGATGAAAACCACGGACTCCTTCCGCGTTTCGTGCCACCCGTCGGCATGGCGTTCAGCGAGCGTCGCGACAAACGGACCGTTGGGCGTGAGATCAAACATCGACGCGGCCGGACGCCAGCGGCGCGCGGCCTCGCGCACGCGCGGCGTGGCCACTGCACCGGCCAGGCCGGCGATGGCGGCGCCAACCATCCCGGCACCCGCCAGGACGACGCGGGTGAGAAAAGCACGACGGGGTTCTGACGACTCGGACATGAACCAGCTACGCCTCGTGATGGGCCGTCTGCCCTTCGGGGTACAACCCCTCAAAACAGGACGGACAAATGGAGTGGGTGAACTCGGCGGCACTATGGGCGGTGACGTATTGCTCGACCTGCGTCCAGTACCCGTTGTCGTCGCGAATCTTTTTGCAGGACGCGCAGATGGGCAGCAGGCCCTTGAGCGTCTGCACGCGGTCCAGCGCTTCCTGCAGTTCCTCGGCCTGCGCCTTGAGCCGGGCCTCAGACCGCTGTTTGAGGCGATACCGGGCCAGCACGAGGCCGAGGCTCAGCAGCACCAAACCTGACGTCACGGCCAATGCCGTGCGCATCGTGCGCACCTGCGCCAGTTCCGCGCGCTGCAGTTGGATCAGCCGCTCCTGCTGTTCCGTTTCGTGCGTCACCTGGAGGCGCGCCAGCCGCGCGGCGTTCTCCTGATTGAACATCTCGTCGCGCACCTCGTGGTGGCGGAGTTCGAATTCGTAGGCGCGGCGGAAGTTGCCGCGCGCGGCCTCGATGTCGGCGACGCCCTTGAGGGCCGCAGACAACATCAGCGGCGCGTCGATGCGGCCGCCGATCGCGAGGGCGCGCTCGTAGGCGGCCAGCGCGTCGGTGGGTTGGCCCATGTCGCGGTAGACATCGGCCATCGCGATGTCCGTGGCCATTTCACCGCGTTCGTCCGCCACCTGCCGGCGGAGCGACAGCACGCGCTGATACGTACGCAGTGCGGCATTCGGATTGGTCTTTGCTTCCACCGAGGCGACGGCGTTGAGGGAGACGGCGATACCCCGCGTGTCCTTCAGTTCCTCACGGATCGACAGCCCGCGGCGATACGCCTCGCCGGCCCGCTGAAACTCGCCCATGGCGAAGTACACGAGTCCGATGTTGTGATGCGAGTACGCTTCGCTCTCGCGATTGCCGAGCGCGATCTTCAGTTCCAGGCCGCGCTGATGGTAGTCGAGCGCCTGTGTGTAGTCCCCCAGGCTGCGGTAGATGTTGCCGAGGTTGTTGAAGGTGTACGACAGGCCTTCGCGATCCCCGGAGGCTTCACGAATCCGCAACGCCTTCAGGTGATACTCCAGCGCGTCGGGCAGGCGGCCATCGTCAGCCTCGATCAGGCCAAGTGTGTTGTAAGCCTGAGACTCCCCGACCGCATCCCCCACGCCGGCGTAGAGCCGCGCCGACTCCAGCGCTGCCTCCCGCGCCAGCGACAGATGACTCTGCTGCCTGTGGCCGTAGGCGACGTAGTTGAGGGCTTCAGCCTCCCCCCGGACGTCTCCGGCCGCCCGAGCGGCCTGCAGGGCCTGATTGGCGACCTCCAGGGACTTGGCCGGGTCGCTTTCGTGGAGCGCCTTGGCCTGGGCGTTGAGGTCGGCGACCAGTCCGGTGGCGCCCGGCTGGGCGAGCGCAGGCGACGCCAGGGCCAGCAGACCCACCACCACCGTCGCAGCACTGACACGAACCCGCATCGCGCAAGAATGTATCATCGGGGGATGGCCTCTTCGCCCCAGACCTCCCAGATCGCTACCCCCTTCAGACGGAATATCGCGATCATCGCCCACGTTGACCACGGCAAGACGACGCTCGTGGATGCCCTCCTGCACCAGAGCGGGACCTTCCGCACGAACGAACGCGTTGTCGAACGGGTCATGGATTCCAACGACCTTGAACGCGAACGCGGCATCACGATCCTTGCCAAGAACACGGCGGTGCATTACGGCGACTGCCTCATCAACATCGTCGACACGCCGGGCCACGCCGACTTCGGCGGCGAAGTCGAGCGCACGTTGTCGATGGTGGATGGCGTGATGTTGCTCGTGGACGCGTCCGAGGGGCCGCTGCCGCAGACCCGCTTCGTGCTGCGCAAGGCGCTGGAGCGCCGCCTGACGCCCATCGTGGTCGTCAACAAGATTGACCGTCCGGACGCCCGCGTCCAGGCCGTGCTCAACGAGGTCTACGACCTGTTCATCGATCTCGACGCCACCGAGGAGCAGCTCGAGTTCCCGGTGCTGTATACCAACGCCAAAGCCGGCACCGCGACCACGAAGCTGGAGACGCCGGGGGAAGACCTGCGACCGCTATTTGACGCGGTCATCGCGCACTGCCCGGCGCCGCGTGGCGACATGGACGCCCCGCTGCAGGCCATCGTGGCCAACCTGGACTCGAGCGACTACCTGGGCCGCCTGGCCATCGGCCGGATCTTCCACGGACGCGTCAAGGTCGGCGATCCCATCGCCGTGTGCAAACTCGACGGATCGATCCAGCGGACGACCGTCACCAAGCTCTACACGTTCGAGGGCCTCAAGCGGGTCGAAGCCGACTCGGCTGCCGCGGGCGATGTCATCTGTCTCGCCGGCATCGAGGACATCATGATCGGCGAAACCATCGCCGATGCCGAGCAGCCCGTGGCCATCAAGACGGTCGCGATCGACGAGCCCACGGTGTCGATGATCTTCGGCGTGAACACGTCGCCGCTGGCCGGACGGGACGGATCGTTCGTCACCTCACGCCAGATCCGCGACCGGCTCGACCGCGAACTCATCGGCAACGTGTCCATCCGGGTGGAGCCCACGGATTCCCCGGAACAGATGAAGGTGTACGGCCGCGGCGAACTGCAGCTGTCCATCCTCATCGAGATGATGCGCCGCGAAGGGTTCGAACTGCAGGTCTCGCGCCCGGAAATCGTGACCAAGGAGCAGAACGGCGTGCTCATGGAGCCGATCGAAGAACTGGTGATCGACGTGGCCGAGGAATACCAGGGCGTTGTCATTGCCCAGTGCGGCCAGCGGCGCGGCACGATGACCAAGATGGTGAACCACGGATCGGGCCGCGTGCGACTCGAGTTCAGCATTCCGGCGCGCGGTCTCATCGGCTTCCGCTCGCAGTTCCTCACCGAGACACGCGGCACGGGCATGATGAACCACCTGTTCTCGGGCTGGGCGCCGTGGTCCGGCCCCATCGCCTCGCGTCCGACCGGCGCTCTGATTTCCGACCGCGCCGGTGTGGCCACGGCGTATGCCATCGCCAATCTCCAGGATCGCGGCGAGATGTTCGTCTCGCCGGGCACGCAGGTCTACGAAGGCATGATCGTCGGCGAGAACTCGCGGAACAACGACCTCGACGTCAACATCGTCCGCGAAAAGAAGATGTCGAACATGCGGGCGTCCGGCGCCGACGAGGCCATCCGGCTGATCCCCGCCCGGCAGCTCTCGCTGGAGCAGGCGATTGAGTTCATCAATGACGACGAGCTGGTCGAGGTGACGCCGGAGCACCTGCGCATGCGCAAGCGGGTGCTGGCGGCCAACATGCGGCCCAAGCGCATCGAGTAGTACTCACCATGGAGGCGTGGTCATGGAGTTATTCTCTTAAGGAGCCTTTCTCCATGCACTCCATGTCTTGTATGTTGTGATTCTCATCGACGGATGAGGACGGCCCGCTCAGAGACTGGTCCATGCGTCACGGCTTCGAGCCTGTCATGGAGATGAAGCCTGAGCGGGCCACCAACGCTGCCTCGACAGGTCGGACGGTATC
>BTVE01000017.1:0-54087 GCA_045862915.1 Acidimicrobiia bacterium | reverse complement strand
GAATGAGCGCCGCTGCGGCTGATGCCCAGCGTTAGGCTGCGTGGCTGCGTGCCTTCGTGGTCAAGAGTTTGGCCACGTCACTCGGGCCGGCCCCCAGGTGAAACAACGACTTGAGCAGTAGGTCAGTGCTGACCGATCGATGGGCCGCCTCCATCTTGGCGACTCTCGACTGGCTCGAGCCCAACCGTTCGGCAAGCGCTGCTTGGGTCAGGCCCAGTCGCTCACGGCGGCGTCGCAGCCCATCAGCGAGGGCCAGTTTCGCGTCGATAAACCGGCGCTGTTCGGCCGAGAGTCCAAGAAAGTCTCCGGCGTCGCCAACCGCCCATCCGGCCCGTTCCAGTTGCCGCTTCTTCTCAGCGCGCATTGCGTGGTCCCTTCGTAAGCTTCAGGTAGGCCGCCAACCGCTTGCGGCAGCCGTCCAATACCGACTCCCGGCGTCGCCTGGGTCTTCTTGGCGAACACGTCGAGCACCACAATGGCGTCGTTCGCCACGTGGTACATCAGTCGCCAGTTCGCATCGCCATCACGTACCCGCAACTCGTGGCACCCGGTGCCGATTCCCGGCATCGGTCGGGAGGCGGGCAACCCAATCAATTCACCTCGCTGCAGCCGTCGCAACAAGAACCCGGCCTCAATTCGAGCCTGGTCGCTCAAGGGCGGTGTCTTGACCTCCCCCTTGAGCCACACGAGCGGCTTGTCCTGCGGGCTCACGGTGCCTAGTATATGTCCGATTCGACATATTCGCAAACGCAGCCTAACACGGCTTGCAGCCGTCGGCGGCTGGTGCGATTATGAGCCGCCGCGGCTGAAGCCCGGCGTTAGCCCGTCAAGCCGAAGATCCTGGGGAGTCAGGCCCAACCGAGAGGCGGACATGTCAAGAGAGCCCACCCTTGGGATGGAAAGCGTCGACGCAAAGCTCCGCCGCGCACACTATCACCTGACAGATCTTACGAAGGGCCTCCTTGAGCTAGGCAGGGAACATCGGCCGGTGATCGTCCTGAAGTCCGATGCACAACATGTGTGGGTGGTTGTGTATTTCAAGGACCCGTATGCAGCGCTGACCTACGGCACCGTGTTCGGCGACTTTCTATACAACCTTCGATCTGCTCTCGACGCCATGATCCACGCGCTGGTGCAGAAGGCCGGCGGCACGCCTAACTGGAAGACGTGTTTTCCGATCTACGAGAACGAGTCGAGCTACGAGCGAAAAACGAAGCAGGGGACCAAGGAGGACGTCCTCGCAGGAGTTCCGGTTGACGCTCGGCGGTTAGTCAAGGGGCTGCAGCCATTCATGAGGGGGGGCAGTAGCAGTGAGCTGGATCCGCTGCACTTGCTAAACGTCCTGTGCAATCAGGACAAGCACAGGGCCACACACATCATGGTCGGCTATTCGAAGGAGGTGCGCTTCGCCCTTCATCGAGCGAACGGCGAAGTTGTTCACTTTGCGTCCGAGGGCCCACTGATCGGACACGGACCGTGGCTGATCCCCGTTCCGATGCCCGTCGAGCTTGTCGAGCCAAATCATCGGATCCAGACCGCGGGGAGCTCGGACTTCCTCTTGAGGTCGGATGATTCGTGGCAGGGTCGTTCCGTGCTCGATCTCGCGCACACCCTCATCCGGTACGTCGAGGAGAAGGTGATCGTACAGTTCAAGCCATTCTTCGAACGAGCGGGCTAACACGGCATGCAGCCGTCAGCGGCGCGTGTCAGAATGGGTGCCGCTGCGGCTGATGCCCAGCGTTAGACGGAAGATCAACTTGTCGATCACCAAGACTGAGATCAATCGAATCGTCGGCCAGCCCGATGCCTGGTCACTGGGGAACCGTGTTCTCTATGATCTGTGCGCCGCCTGCCCAGGGCACACTGATGATTCCGAGATTGTCGCGAAGGTCTGGTTGATTGGTCGGGCCTATGCCGCCTCAATAGAACGCGCGCGGTCGGGTGGGATCTCTAGCGAGGCCTCAAATGACGACTTCTACGTGTCCGTGGTGGCGCCTGCGCTGCGGCGATCAAAGCTCGACAGCCACATCGCATCCGTGCGGCGGCTCGACTCGGCAGATCCAGCGAGAGTTGTGGCTGCACTCGAAGCCCACGGGTATCTGGTTCAACTTTTCAAACGGTTAACGAACAAGGGCAAGCGATCCCTGGCGTCGAAGTATCTCCACTTCCATCTGCCCGAGGCGTTCTTTATCTACGACTCTAGGGCTGTGACTGCCATGCGGCGCTTGGCCCCAGAGCCGGTTCCCGTTCGAGTGCCGCGATCGGCCGACCGAGAATACGCAAAATTCGTTGCTTCCGCGTGCGGCCTTCAGCGGGCCTGCGAAAAGCTGGGCATTCAGGCAACACCGAGGGAGATCGACCGAATTCTACTGGCTCGGTTCGCCGATCGCTCCGTCTAACTTGCGTTGCACCAGACGGCCGCCGGTGCCATGATGAGCCGCCGCTGGTGAACGCCAGCGTTATGCCGATCAAGACCATTTGATCAGCGGTTGTCACGCTATGCGCCAATGGCGTAGACTGTGGCGTGGTCATCGTTGAGACCCCGATCTTCACAAAGCGTGTCCTCCAGGCGCTGACCGATGACGAGTACCGGGCACTACAGGCTGCGTTGGTCGCCTCGCCCGGTGCCGGACCGGTGATTCCAGGGGGGGCGGGCTTCGGAAGCTGCGCTGGGTTGGCAGTGGTCGTGGAAAACGCGGCGGCACGCGGGTGATCTACCGGTGGTTTCCCGAGCGTCAACAATTATTGATGCTCTTCGTGTTTCTCAAGCAAGAGCGCGACAACCTAAGCGCGCTCCAGTTGAAGCAGCTCCGTCTGGTTGCGGAAAGTGAACTGAAATGAAGGCTGACGTATTCGACGAATTGCTCGAGAGTGTGCGGCAGGGTGGCGCGATTCTTCGCGGCGAACGGGCCCCCAGCCGTGTGTTCGGAGCGACCGAGCCCGACGCGCAGAAGATTCGGCGATCCTATGGCTTGTCGCAGGACAAGTTCGCAAAACTCATGGGGATCAGCGTCGCCACACTTCGCAACTGGGAACAGGGGCGACGAAGTCCTGAAGGCCCGGCGAGAGTCTTGCTTCGCGTAGCAGCCAAACATCCGGAAGCAGTCTTGGATGTGGTGAGCGGACGCAAGTCGAGAAAGACGGCATAACACCCAAATGCAGCCGACGCGCCGCTGACGCTTGTCAGCGCGCGGCTGAACCGGGTTTGCGATGGTCGTGCGCGACGGCCAACACACGGATATTCCCATCCCACTCGACGTAGGCGACGTGTACGGGAAGCGGCTCAGCGGCAACCGTCGGGCGGGCACATCGGCCGGGACGCGTGGTATCAAGTGACCGATCTCGGGCCACTGCCTGATCTGTTCGAGGGCCGCGTCGAATGCCTCAACAAATTCTACGCCGAGGCCGGCACGCCGGTCGTCGTACCACATGGCGGCTTCCTCAAGCTCGACCGAGGCCTCGGGTTCGGTGCGGCCGATCGCTTCATCGCTCAGTCAGCCGCTGAAGCAGGCGCGATCGCACCTCTTCCCACGGCTGACCGGTGGATTCGCCGCTCATGACACGGCGGGCCCGTCGCTCGATTTCCTGAGCCCAGGCCGCTTCGACTTCCGCCGGATCTTCCGCCGAAGCCTCATCCAAACTGGCCAGCAGTTCGGCGGCCACGTCCGCGCGCTCGTCCGTCGGCAGGGTCAGGGCTTCTCGAAGAAGCGCTTGCGCACGGGAGGTCATGCGGCCATTCTAGACCCCTGCTGTCCCGCTTGCGTGCGCGCTTTCCGCAGTTCCCAACCGCCTGCGAAGACATCTCATCGTCGTCACTCTTCAGCCGCACGTTTCACGCCGTCGTTGCCGTCGGCGTGATGTTCCTGCTGCGCCCAGAGCAGCAGCGCGAACTCATCCGACGGGTCGCCGCTGCCGTGGCGCCCGGTGGTGTGTTCCTGTTCACAGCTCCAGCGCAGCCGGCACAGTGGACCGACATCCTGACAGGTAATCCGTCATACAGCCTGGGGACGGACGCATACGTGGCCGCACTTGACGCCGCCGGCCTCACACTCGTGCGCGAATTCGAGGACGAAGGCGCGAATCACTACTTCCTCGCGCGCAAAAAGTCGGGCGGTATACACTCCAGGCATCACACATCCTGAAGGAGGACGGATGGACGCACTGGTCGGACTCCTGCGCGGCGCTCTCGGCTCGTGGCCGGACCGGATTTCTGCGGTCATTCGTCCCCTCGTCGGCGCGATTGCGGTGGTGCTCGTGCTGAACCACAGTGTTGTGAGCGCTGCCGCCTGGCGGTGTCCGGCCAAACCGGTGGAGCCGTGCTCGACACGTCACGGACGCTTGTCGAGTCAAAACGGCGTCGGCCTCACCGTTTGGCTCATTGGAACCACACGAGTCGTGGCCGTCGAGAACGACTTTGATGAAATGCCCGCGCAGGTTCGCCGGTATCTTTCGATGACTTCGCCGGACCACAGCTACGTCTTCGGCGACTTTGACGTCTGTCCTCTGGAGGCCGACCGGCCTGGCCACATGCGGCGGGTCTGCATAGCCGCCGCAGAGAAGCTCGTGGTCCAAAACCTGCGGGGCTCCCGTCCTGCTTTTCGGCTCTTGTCGACGTGGCCGCGGAAACAGCCCGACAGCGCGCTGTGGCCATGGCTTGACGTGAAGGACCGTCCGTAGGAGGCCAGCGATGGCACCGATTCTCATTGCTCTCGCATTGACGGCGACGATGGTGGCGCAGTCGTTTCCAGGCGCCAAGCAGATGTTTTATGACCCAGGCGTGCCGTTCTACCACTGCGGTATCCACTATTGGCTTGAGACTGAAGGCGGCGTAAGGGTGACGACGGAACAGGCCCGCGTGATGCCTGGCTCGTTCACAATTCACCTGCGCAACAACATTGGCGGCGGCTTCCTGACGGTATGGGAACTCTCCGAGGGGCGGGAACTGACGCCAAAGGACGACCGTTGGAGCGGAGGAGGCCGATGGAGCGGCATCGTGATGTCCGATGCCGTCTACACGGTGCCTGGCACGTTCGAGTTTCGTGCCGATGCCCCGAAACACGTGGTCATCGTGTGGGCCCGGTCACAAAGTGAAGTCGCCCACTCGGCAACACGGGCGCGTGAGCGCCTGATCGACATGCCGGCCTGGATGCCGATTGTCTCTGAGACGGAGAGTGTCACTCCAGGCGAGATCGGAACCTATGTGGTCAACCGCTTGGATGCCGGCGTCTCGACAGAAATCGTGTTCCAATCTCGGTAGTTATGTCATTCATGAACCAGATGCTGAGCGCCGCATCAATGGGCGAAGCCGATCGACTTGATGCCACAGTCCGGGATCTCGAACAATTGCAGTCCCGATTTGATGGCCTCGTGGGCCTTCTGCAGGCGAAGGGACTGCTGACAGCGGACGAACTCGCACCATTCGTGGGCCAAGAAGCCGTTACCGATGAGGAGCTTGATCGGCTCGACGTCAACACTGAGCGCTAGTCACAGACGACGCGACGTGGACATGAGACCTCGGCTAATCCGCCCGCTTTTCCAACTCGTGCTGTCGGGGCTGTTCTTCGCACTGGCAGCCGCGAGTGGCGCCAGCCAGGTCGAAGGTCTGCTGTCGTTCGACTGCGAGCGTTCCTTTGTTGTCGATGACAATGCCGACACGCTAGCGCGCAGATTTGGCGCCGAAGCCGTGGCTGCCGCCGAGATCTATCTCGGCGAGGGATTTTATGAGACCGGCACGGTCTTGTTCGGAAGCACACCTGAACGGCGTGTTGAAATCCTGTGGCACGACGTCACCGCCAAGGCCCGGCCGAAGGTGGTTCGTGTGCAAGGCGAGCGCTCCGAGTGGCGCACGCCATCAGGAGTGACTGTTGGCCTTGATCTGCGAACCCTTGAGCAGCTCAACGGCCGGCCATTTCGAATGACCGGATTTGGCACCGACTACGAGGGCACACAACTGTCGTGGTCCGGGGGCAGGCTCGATCGTCGCCCGGGCTCGGCCTGTGCGATACGCGCGCGGCTGCGCCCGGATGATTCCGTCAACTGCGGGGTCCTGTACGGTCAGGTAATCGGCGCACGCGAGTTCTCATCCGGCCATCAGGCAATGCAGTGCCTCAACCCCGACGTGTACGAGATGTGGCTCGACTTCCGGAAGTGAGCCCTGGCGACCGGCTCCGTGTGTCGTGCACGTGACTCGCGCCGTTCGAATGGCACCCAGGTATACCCTGGCGTGTCCCACCCGACAGCGCGTCGTCACGCACCTTGATTCTGCATGGTTTCCGCCCGGCGCAGGTTACGAGTGGGAAAAACCTGCGTCACATCGGCGTGAAACCGGCGGCGCTACCGCGTGCGGATCTTTACGTCCACCCGCAGACCCATGGGGAGGTCCGTTCCCGGTTCCAGGTCAGCCAGCACCTCGAGCACCTTGGTATCGGCGCGTTCGGATGGGTCGCCAGTAGTGATGGTCTTGCGGCCGAGCGCGGTGCTCACGCGCGAGACGACGCCGCGAAACACACGATCGCCATAGGCGTCGGCGGTGATCTCCACGGGCTGGCCCACCGATACACGCGAGATCTCGGTTTCATCCACGTCCACCCGCACCCGCAGGGTGTCGGGATTGGCCATGGTGAACACCAGCGTCTCACGACGATCGAAGGAGATGGTCTCGCCGGTGCGGCGATACCGGCGCACCACCACACCATCCTGCGGCGCGCGCAGGGTCGTCTTGCTCAACTGCGCATCCACTTCGGCTATCTGCGCCTGGGCCAGCGCCACGGCGGCTTCCGCGCGTGCACGTTCGTCCGTGCGCGCGTCCGCCTGCACGGTGCGCGCACGTTCGGTGGCTTCGTCCAGGCGCGCCTTGGCGAGCCGCTCGTCACGTTCCGCCCGCTCGAACTCCTCGCGCGCAATGACACCGTCGGTGAACAGGTTGCGACGACGGTCCGCCTCGAGACGCGCCTGCTCAAAGGCCACCTGCGCCTGTGCCCGAGCCGCATCCGCTTCGCGCCGTTCCTCGGTGCGGGCACCGTTCACGACGCGGTCACGTTCCGCCCGCGCCATCGCCAGCCGCGCCACGGCCGACGCCCGCGCCGCCTGCTGCACGCTGTCGTCAAGCCGCGCCAGCACCTGACCCTCGGTCACGCGGTCACCTTCGTCCACCAGCACAGCCTCGATACGTCCGGGAATCTCGAAGCCCAGGTCGATGTCTTCGCTGGTGGCTTCCACCTTGCCGGGTGCCACGATGAACGCGCCGGCGGAGGTGTTGGCAGTTGGCTCGGGTGTGGTGTCCTGCGCGCGGGTGAGTCCCCACGTCGACAGGGCCAACGTGGCCACGCCGGCCATCATCCAGTAGGTGCGTTTCATGCGGCAATCTCCTGAGGCTGCACACGTCCGTCTTCGATGCGCACCATGCGGTCGCCATACGGAAACGTGCGGGAATCGTGTGTGACGATGACGACCGCGCGGCCGTCGTTGGACGCCAGCGAGCGCAGCAGTTCAAGGATGCGCAGGCCGGACTCGTGATCAAGCGCGGCCGTGGGTTCGTCGGCCAGGATGATGCCGGGCTCGCCGACCAGCGCGCGGGCAACCGCCACACGTTGTTTCTGTCCGCCACTCAGGTCGCGTGGCAGGGACGCGGCCTTGTCCGCGAGTCCCACCGCATCAAGCGCCCGGCGTGCTCGCGCCATGGCGCCGGCGCCACGTTCACCACGCACGTCCAGCGCAATCGCCACGTTTTCAGCAGCCGTCAGCGCGGGGAACAGGTTGAAGCCCTGAAACACAAAGCCGAGATGCGCCAGGCGCACGGCGGGGAGGTCGCGCTCGGGCAGGCCCGCAATGTCGCGCCCCGCAATTTCCACGCGCCCGGACGATGCCCGGAGGATTGCGCCCATGATCGACAGCAGCGTCGTTTTGCCACTGCCTGAGGGGCCTACCATCAGCAGCACCTCGCCGGGGTGCGCGTCAAGGTCCACACCCTTGAGCGCCTGAAATGTGGTGGCGCCATCGCCGTAGGTTTTGGTCACGCCTTGCACACGGATGCCGGTTGCCATGTCAGTTCCTGAAGACCATCGCGGGATCAATCCGCGTGGCTTTGTTGATGGACACGACGGAGGCCACCAGGCACATGCCGGCCGTGACCACGGCCAGCGCCGCGGCCATGGGCCAGGGGATGAGAATGGCCGTGGTGCCTTCCAGTGACGCGCGCGAAATCGTCAGCGCGATGGTGATGCCGATCACATAGCCGGCCACGCCGCTGAGCAGCGCCTGCTGGGTGATGACGCGATAGATGTAGCCGTTGGTCGCGCCCATGGCCTTGAGCGTGCCGTATTCGCGGATGTGGTCCACGGTGGCCGCGTAGATGGTCTGCGCCACAATGACCACGCCGACCAGCAGGCCCAGCGCAGCGGCAATCAGCACCGTGATGCCGGCGCCGGTGCCGAACATCCAGTAGTACTCCTGGGCCGCGCGCCACTGCTCACGGGTTCGCGCGTCCACGCCGGGGACGTTGTCCGTGATCGCCGCAGCCACAGTCGCCGGGTCGGCATCCGGACGTGTGCGCACAAGTGTGTACAGCAGCCGGTCATCGGGAGCCGACACAAAACGATGTGCGTTGTTGAGCGACGCAAACACCGGCGGCGCCGTGGTGAACGTACGGATGCCTCGTGTGGTGCCCACGATTTTCACGCGCCGGTCGCGGATTTCCGCGGTGTCGCCCACGCCGGATACGCCGAGCTTCGCCAGATACAACTCGTCCACGATGACGGCGTCACGCTGGAGCAGGTCTTCCACGCGGCCGGCCGTCAGGTTCCACGGCAGCCCCATCGTGGCCGTGGGCTCGAGCCCGATGACCATGATCCCTTCCTCCGCGCCATCGGGCCGTTCCCACTGGCTGAAGTTCACCAGGTAGCGTTCCGCGCGTTCGACGCCCGGCACCTGCATCAGCTGATACAGGCGTCGCTCGGGAAACGGCACAGCGGATTCGAGATGTGTGACCCCGCGCGACATCACCCACACGTCAGCCTGGCTGTTGGTGATGACGTCCGCGGTGGCCGTCCGAAAACCCATGAACAGGCCAAGCTGGATGGCGGAGAGGACGACGCTGAAGACGATGCCGACGAGGGTGACGGCAAGCCTCACCCGGTCGTGGAGCAGGTTGCGGATCGCGAGGGACGCCACTTACGCCTCCAGCCCGTCGACCAGCAGCGTGATCGTCTGGGTGATCAGCCGCTCGCGCCCGACAAAGGGGAACTCGTGTTTGCTGATGAGCAGCGCCACGAGGCCATGGACACCGGCCCACAATGCCTGTGCCGTCGCGTCTACATCGTCAGTGCGGACACGGCCGGCCGCGACGCCGGCGGCCACCGTTCCTCGCAGAAACTCAAAGGCGTTTTTGCCGGCGGACTGTTCGTAGTTGTAGCCCGTGTTTTTGGGCGCGAGGATGAACGTGGCCGTGTAGTGGCTTGGATGCGCGAGGCCGAACTCGATATACGTGCGCAGGCCCGCCTTGAGGTACTCGAACGGGTCGGTGTGTTTTTTCTGCAGGCGTTCGAGGCGCGCAACCAGTCCCGTGAAGGTCTCTTCGCAGATGGCATCGACCAGGGCTGCCTTGTCCTGAAAGTGGAGGTAAATCGCGGTGGCGGAGTAGTCAATCTCCTGCGCCACCTTCCTCATCGTCAGGGCCTCGTATCCATCGCGGATGAAGATGGTGCGGGCGGCATCGAGGATCTGCTGCCGGAGGGCGTCCTGCTGGCGGGCTCGTCGGTCTGCGCTCGTCATCGCTGGTTAACGACGTTAATTCACTTAACGATGTTCCGTCAAGTGGGCCGTGGTAGCGTCTCTGGCGGGGATATGACCGACGAGACGTGGTGGGAGCGGAACCGGTTTGTGGTGATCGGGCCGCTCATGGTGTTACGGCACGTGCTGGGCGATTCGACCGCAGGACAGGTGGCGTCGGTCACCGTGTCCGTACTGATCATGACGGACCTGGCGTGGCAGGCGCGCGTGGGCTACAAACGCCGCCGACCGCACTGGACCGCACGGTCGTGGCGTCGGTTTCTCGCGACGGCCGCCGTGCCGATTGCACTGCTCGCACTGGGTGTAGCCCTGATGTTCTGGTTTGAAGCCGACCCAACGCCGTTTGGTGCGCCCGGCTCCGGTGCACGTGGTGTGTTTGTGGCCGGCCTGGTTGTCTCGTTGATCTTTGGCGTACTGGGCTCCCTCCTGTCCCTGATGTGGTTCCGCTACGGCCGCCCAGACAAACAGGTCGAGTGGCCGCAGCTGCGGGTGCGTCCAACTCCGCAGCCCTGACGTAGACTTGCGCCATGCTCAAACGTGCATGGCTTCTCGGCGTCACCCTGTGCCTGGCCGCCGCCGTGATGGTGTCGGCGCAAGCTCCCGTCGCGCCCGGCGCTACATGGGACAGGCACACGTCACCGACGGCCGCGGGGTATTGCCAGGCGCCGCTTGATGACCTGACCGCACACCTGAAGACACTCGGCACGACGGCCATGACGGTCGTGGTGGGCGGCAAGGTGTTGTTCGACTACGGGCCGCAGGACGAGGTCACGTATCTGGCGTCGGTGCGCAAGAGCATCCTCGCGATGATGTTCGGCAAATACGTCGCGGACGGCACCATCACGCTGGATGCGACGATGGCCGACCTGGGGATTGATGATGTCGACGGGTTGCTGCCGCTGGAGAAGACGGCCACTGTGCGGCATCTGCTCACGGCGCGGTCAGGCGTGTATCACGAGGCCGCCAATGCCGCGTGCACGGGGTGTGGCAGCACGTCGGGTGAGCCGCCCGGTCCGCGGGGCACCGTAAAGCCGGGCTCGTATTTCCTCTACAACAACTGGGACTTCAACGCGCTCGGCACGATCTTCGAGAAGGCGACGGGGAAGGACATCTACGCGGCATTCGAGCAGGACTTCGCGCGGCCGATGCAGTTTCAGGACTTCCGCCTCGAGGCGCAGCGCAAGGCCCGGCGCCCACAGGCGTCGCAGCATCCGGCGTATCACTTCTACCTCTCCACACGTGACATGGCCCGGCTGGGACTGCTCATGCTCAGGCACGGACGCTGGGGGAACACGCGGCTCCTGTCGGAGGAGTGGGTGGAGGAGATGGTGACCGTCGAAACGCGCGTCGCCGACATGAACCCGGCGTCGTACCGCGAAGGCCCCTTTGGCTACGGCTATCTCTGGTGGATCTGGGACGGTCCGTTCAACACCGGCATCCACCGCAACGCGTATACCGGCATCGGCGCGATCGGCCAATTCATCACCGTGCTGCCCGAACTCGACATGGTCGTCGCGCACAAGACGCGCCAGAACGCCACTGCCGTCACACGCCCGCAGTATCTGGGCATTCTCGACCGGCTTGGCTCCGCCCGCTGCGGTCGCTGACGAGTCCAGCTGAGCGTCCTTGAGAGCTGACAAATGCGACGCAAAAGATACGACCAGCTGAGCCAGGATGTCCGCTACACCCTGCGCCTCTGGCGCCGTCATCCGGCACGCTCGGTCTCCACGGGGGCCACACTCGCGCTTGGACTTGCGCTCATCGCCACACTGGCCGCCATCGTCGACGCCGCGTGGATCCGGCCGCTGCCGTTCGTGCGAGCCGATCGCCTCGTGTCCGTGCAGGTCCGCTCGGTGCAGCCCAATGGCGAGACGGATGTACTGACGCCATCCGTGCAGGAAGCGCTGTCGCTGCAGGAGGCCACGGATGTACTTGCGGCGGCTGGCGGCTACCTCTCGTTCGAAGACCGTCTGGTTGTTGACCGCGGCGAACCCGAGCGCGCCACGGTGCAGCGCGCCACTCCAGGATTTTTCGAGACCCATGGGGCACAGCCGTTCGCCGGCCGGTTCTTCACCGATGACGACACCCGGACGAGTGGATCCTCGTCGGTGGTCGTTGGCCACGCCTATTGGCGGCAACACCTCGGCGCCGACCCTGCCATCGTCGGCTCTTCGATGGTGCTTGAAGGCCAGGCCGTTACGGTCGTCGGCATCCTGCCGCCCGGCTTCTTCCGCAACACACACCTCTGGACACCGCTCCCGTCTGTGGGCGAGCGTGCAGAGCGCCGCGGGATGGGACTTGATGTTGTGGCGCGGCTCGCGGACGGCGTGCCGGTTACCGCAGCAGCCGAAGCCCTCACTGCGCGCGCGCGATCCTGGTCCAGCAATCCGTCGCTCGGGCGCGTTGAGGCCATCGAGCTGGCGTTGGTGTACGACGACGTCCTCGAGCAATCACGGGTGGCGATGTCGTTTGTCGTCGCGTCAGTGGGCGTCCTGGTCCTCCTGATCATCGTCAACGTGTCCGGGCTGGTGGGGTCGCAAGGCGCGGCTCGTCGTCAGGAACTGGCGGTACGCGCATCGATGGGGGCCGGCCGCGGCAGGTTGATGCTGCAGCAGTTCGTCGAGGCCTCGTGCCTGGGCGTGGTGGCATCACTGCTGGGCGCCCTGGCCGCGTGGATGACCATCAAAAATGTGGTCGCCCTGTTGCCGCTGGACCTGCCGCCGCACACAGCTGTCTCGGTCAATTGGAGGGTCTTTGCCGCGACGGTTGTCATCGGCGTGTTGACCGCGTGGACCTCGGTGGCCGTGCCGGCGTGGCGACTGTCCTCGTTCGATCTCCGGTCGTGGATATCAGGGCACAGTGCCGGCGTTCGTCGCCGGTGGGGCGGTCGACCGGGGCAACTCGTCGTCTTCCTGCAGGTCTCGCTTGCCGCGGTACTGCTGACCGGCGGCGGCCTGCTGGTGCAGACCGTCAACCGCCTGCTTGATGTCGATCTCGGGTTCGAGCCAGCTGGTCTCTACGCGCTCGAGGTGGTCCCCACGAGTGCGGATCCGATGGTCTGGCGGACGTTTTATCCGGCGCTGGTGGAACGGATGCGCCAGATGCCGGGTGTGACGGCGGTCGGTGCTGCCGATTGGGTGCCGCTCAGTGATCAGGTGATTGGGTTCCTGGCGGCACAGCCAGGTCAGGACCTCGACATCAGCCTCGTCGGGGTGACTCCCGGGGTCGACCGCGCGCTCGGACTCTCCGTTCGAGAGGGGCGTTGGTTCGGCGACGGTGATCGTGAGCAGCCGGTGACGGTGCTCAGCATGTCTGCTGCGCGAGCGCTGAGTGTTGATCCGCGGACTGTTGTCGGCACCGTCATCGACGTGAATGAACGGCTGACCGTGATTGGCGTCGTTGACGACATCCGGGGCTGGGGGCCGCGGTCACAACCGCAGTCCGCCGTCTACGCTCCATTACACCCGCACACTTTCATGCCGCCGTCGATTCTCTTCCGCGCGGACGCTGCAGCGCCGACACTGCCAGAGATTCGCGCGGTCGTGGCATCGATGGGCACGCGCGCGGTTGTGGAACGCATTCGGCCCGGCGAAGCGCTGTTGGGCGAGAACATCGAGCGTCCCCGGCAACGCCGTGGCCTGCTGGTGCTCGTGTCCGTCCTCGGCTTGAGCCTCGCCCTGGTCGGGGTCGCTGGTATCGCGATGTCGTCCGTGACCGCGCGCACGCATGAGATTGGTGTGCGCATGGCGTTTGGCGCGAATGCGGCGCAGGTGGTGCGCCTCGTTGCCATGGATGCGGTGTGGCCGTCGCTGGTTGGCGTCGTGGCCGGCCTTGCGGCTGCCGCGTATGGCTCCCGCATTCTTGAAACGTTCCTCTTCAACACCTCAACACGCGAGCCGCTGGTCTTTGTCACCGTTGGGCTTTCGATCGTGGTGGTGACGATGGTCGTGGCGTGGATTCCCGCCCGCATGGCGGCCAGGGTTAATCCTGTGGAATCGCTGCGCGCCGAGTAGACAGTCCCAGTCGCTGACGGTGTCGTCTGAACAGTCAGCACCATGAAACACCTGTCCGCGCTCGTCCTGCTTGTTGTCGCTGCCTGCGGGGCTGCATCCACGACCACTGCGGAGCAACGCCCGGCGCCGGCCTCGCCGTGGATTGGCCTCACGTCGTTTGATCTGGGTGTCCGCCTCGAGGCCGGGGATCGCCGCTGGGTCGACATGATGGCGCGCGAAGGGTTCACGGTCGCGCGCGTGATCGTGTCGTCCGTGCATCGCACAAAGCGCACGCTCGATGACGGGCTCCGGCAACTGCCGCTGACCCTGTCGACGCTCGGCAAGGCCGGACTCAAAGCCGAGGTCGTGGTGTTTGCCGATACACGCGACTACGGGCTCACACGTGACCAGATGCGGGAGCACCTGCGCGCGGTTGTGGCCATTGCGCAGCAGCACACTGACGTCATCGGCGGCATCGAGATCGCCAACGAATCGTCACATGGCGGGCAGGTGGAGGCGCTGGTGGACCCCGCGTTCATTGCCGAGCTGGAGGCGCTGATTCCCAGGGCATTTGCCGCCAGCTGCGGCAGCACACATGGTGGGGAAGCGCCACAGGCGTCCGTGTGTTCCTACATCACACATCACGGCGATCGCAGCAAGTCGCCCGAAGAGAACGCCGACATCATGGCGAAGGCGCAACGCACCTTCGGTCTTCCGGTGATTGACGATGAGGCGTTGGGGATCGCGGAGGTGGCGCGGCCCGGCGCACGTACGAATGACCCCGCGTATGGCGAACGTCAGGCCCGCGCCGCGCGGCGCCACGGCCTCGCCGGCGCCACGCTGCATGTCGAAGCCGGCCTGACCGCCGACGTTGACAAACTCGGGCCGGTGCAGCGCGAAGCGATGCGACGGTTTGTGGCGGCGATGCGGGAACGGTAGAGGGCCGTGGGCTGCGCCTCAGTCGCGACGGGCAACCCACCCGCGAAATGTAAAACCCGCATAGAAGAGTTCGACATCCTGGAAGCCGGCAAGGCTGAGTAGCTTGGCGTCCTCCTCCGGAGGGAGCGCCGGAAGCGACCGTTGCATGGTTGCGATGGTGGCGTCGGCATCTGGGACACGAGTACCGGACACCTCTGAATACGCGACGAAGCGCCTGAGCCACCTGCGCTGCTGGTCCGCTTCACTGGGATAGCTGTGATGCGCGACGATGAGCGGCGCGCCGGGTTTCAGGCGACGATGGATGTCGCACAGCGTCCGGAGCCTTGCCTCCCTTGGCAAGAAGTGCAGCACCAGCAGGGCAGTGGCCCCGTCGAACGGGCCTTCTGGGGCGGTGTCGACGTAGCCTTCATGCCACGAGACTCTCGATGCCAGAGGACCCAGGTTGGTGGCTGCAATCGCCAGCATCTCTGAAGACGGGTCCACCCCGTCAAATCGCCATGTGGGCTGCATTGTCGCCATTGCCGCGAGCTCCATCCCGCCGCCGGCGCCGACAACCAGGATTCGAGCATCGACTGGAGCGGCCTCAGCCAGCAGCACGCCCGTCATCTGATGCAGTCCCGAAAGGCCGGGAACGAGACGATGCGTCCGGTCGGCGTATCCTGCGACGGAGGCGGGCTCGGAGAACGGTGATGTTGTGGTGTCCTTCATGGTGCTGCTGAGATGCGGACAACGCCGACACGTTTCACCGTGGAGGCGGCCGAAGCCACAGTGGCGTCGTGACGAGTTTTGAGATGTTTTCAGAGTGGTGCGGAAGAAAGGACTCGAACCTTCACCCGGTTGCCCGGACTAGCTCCTGAGGCTAGCGCGTCTGCCAATTCCGCCACTTCCGCACGAAGGGGTCTTGCCGGCAGGTCCGGCCGTGGCCGGAAGTCGTAAGTATAGCCCAAGTCTCCTATACTCGTCTTGTGGCATCCAGAAGAGGCCTTGCACTCGTCCTGTTCCTGATCTTCCTGGCGATGATGGCGTCGGCCGCGATCGTATTGATCGTCGCCCTCGTGTTCGCGCCGACGCGGCCCCAGGCCACGGTTCCCCAGAACGCCACCCTGTTCCTCAAGTTCACGGCGCCGTTCCCGGAAATCGACACGATTGAACTGTTCCCCTTCGCCGAACCGCAGCCCACGCTCCGGTCGCTGATTGCCACAATCGAAAAAGCCCAGGCCGACCCGCGCATCCGCGGCATGGTTGTGATGCCGCAGGTCTCCGGCGCGATGTGGGCGCAGCTGCAGGAACTGCACGCCGCGCTCTCCGCCTTCCGCGCGTCGGGCAAGTCCCTGGTCGTCTACTTCGAATATGGCGGCGCCGCCGAGTACTACCTCGCCTCGGCCGCCGAACGTATCCTGATGATGCCCGCCGGCACCCTCGACGTGTCCGGCATGGCCACCTACGAACTCTTCCTGCGCGGCACACTCGACAAACTCGGCGTCTACCCGGACCTGCTCCAGATCGGCGCCTTCAAAACAGCCGCCAACACGATGACCGAACGTGGCTTCACACCGGCGCATCGTCAGATGACCGAGTCGCTCAATCGCGAAGCGTACGAGCACCTCATCAATGCCATTGCCGCCGGACGCAACCGGCCGGCCGACGACATCCGTCGCGCGATTGAACAAGGCCCCTTCCTTGCCGAGCAGGCCAAGGCCGCCGGGCTGATTGACGATGTGGCGTACGACGATCAGATTGACGATGCCCCGCCGGTGCAGGGGACACGCCGCTTCGACGGCCAGGACTACGTGCGCGAAGCCCCGATGTCCACCGCCGGCGCCAACAAGATTGCGCTGCTGTATGCCGTCGGGACAATTGCGTCCGGCAAGTCGTCGTTTGACGGCGTGAGCGGATCGGTGCTGGGTTCGGACACCTTTGTCGACTGGCTGCGCAAGGTGCGCGCCGACAGCGCCATCCGCGCCATCGTCATTCGTATCGACAGCCCCGGCGGTTCGGCGATTGCCTCCGAAGTCATCTGGCGCGAACTGATGCTCACACGTCAGGTGAAGCCCGTCATCGTCTCGATGGGTGACGTCGCGGCATCCGGCGGCTATTACATGGCCGTACCCGCGCACGCAATCGTGGCGCAGCCGGGCACCTTGACGGGCTCCATCGGTGTGGTGACCGGCAAGTACGTGCTGGACGGCACGATGGACAAGATTGGCGTCGATACGGCTTCGGTGAGTGAAGGCCCGTACGCGGAGATCTACTCGCCGTTCAAGGCGTTTTCGCCGGCCGAACGCGCAAAGGTCGAAGAGCAGATGCTCGCGACGTACGAACTGTTCGTGCAGCGCGTGGCCGAAGGCCGGCAGTCCACACCCCGCGAAATCGACGCCGTGGCACAGGGTCGCGTGTGGACGGGCAGCCAGGCGCGTGAACTGGGCCTGGTCGACGAACTGGGCGGCCTCAACCGCGCGATGGAATTGGCCCGGGAACACGCCAAACTCGCAGAGGACGATTCGGTCGGCATCGTGGTGTATCCGCCCAAGCGTGGCCTCTACGACGTGTTGGCCAATCCGCTTGGTGTCAGCAGCACCGCCGCGCGGCTCTCGATGTTGTTGTCCGGTCCGGCGCTGCCGCAGGCCCGAGTCATCGACTCGGTGGTCGAGCGCTTCCGCCTGTTCCGCCGCGGCGAGTCGCTGGCGTTGATGCCGAACATCTTCGTCCCGGCGCACTGAGAGTGGCCGCATTTCCCGTCACCCACGCGTCGGTCTTTGAACGGATTCGGAGCGGTGACGCGCAGGTGCGGCATGCTGCGTGGGGAGACCTCGCGGCCGGCTACTGGCGGCCGAGTTACCACTACCTCCGGCTGCACTGGCGCCTGAACCCCGACGAGGCCGAGGACATCGTCCAGGGCTTCTTCACGACGGCGTTCGAGAAGAGTTACCTCGAAAAGTACGACCCCACCAAGGCGCGGTTTCGGACATTCCTGCGCACGTGCCTCGACCGGTACCTGCAGAACCAGCGCAAGGCCGAACACGCCCAGAAGCGGGGTGGGGGAGTCGAGACGTTGTCGCTGGACTTTCCCGGCGCGGAACGTGACCTCGATCGCCTGTCGGCGGATCTCTCCGACCTTGATCGGTTCTTCCACGTGGAAACCGTCCGCGCGCTGCTGACCGCGGCGGCTGACGACCTGCGCGCGGCACTGCACAGCGAAGGACGCGACGAGGTGTACCGCACCTTTGCGCGTCACGACCTCGCGGAAGACGAACCCTCGTATGCCGCCGTCGCCCAGGAGTTGGGCATCACGCCCAGTCAGGTCACCAATCATCTGCACGCTGCGCGCAAACGTTTCAGGCAGTGTGTGTTGACGCGGCTGCGACATGTCGTCGCCACCGACGAGGAATTTCTGGAAGAGGCACGCGCGTTGTTCGGCCACGAGGGCGCGCTCTGACGTTTTTCAGCGACCGCCTCGTGTTGCGCCTCCGTGGCGTGGTGGCTGAACCGGTGTTTGCCGACGACCGGTACGCCGTGACGTCCTCGATTGGCTCCGGCGGCATGGGCCGGGTCTTTGAGGCGCAGGATCGACACCTCGGCCGCGCGGTGGCCATCAAGGTGTCTCACGCACCGCTAGCCGGTGACGACCTCGACGCGCGCCTGCGCAGGGAAGCGCAGGTGCTGGCCAGCCTCGAACATCCAGGCATTGTGCCGGTGCACGATGTCGGCCTCCTGGCAGACGGCCGCGTGTTCTACGTCATGAAACTCGTGCAGGGCACGACGCTCACACAGGCCGCCGCGAGCCTGGGCACCGATGCCGCGCGCCTCGCCGTCTTTGAACGAGTCGTGGAGGCCGTCGCGTTTGCCCATGCCCGCGGGGTGGTGCATCGTGACCTGTCACCGGCCAACGTGATGGTCGGCCGTTTTGGCGAAGTCCTTGTCATGGACTGGGGCGTCGCTCGGCTGATGAACTCTGTGGCGTCCGAGACGCCCGCGCGTGTCGGCACACCGGGCTTCACCGCCCCTGAGCTGGGTGCCGGCAGCGGTGCCGCGGGACCGGCTGTCGACGTGTATGCACTGGGCGCGTTGCTCCAGTGGCTGTTCGACGCCAGGCCCCGCCTGCCGCGCCGGCTCCGCGCCATCATCGCGAAGTGCCTGTCGCCGGCACCCGCCGATCGCTACACCGACGCCCGTGGCCTGGCTGCCGACCTGGCGCGGTACCGCGCCGACCAGGCCGTCGACGCGCTCCCAGAGAATGTGTTCGACTGGGCGCTGCGCTTTGGCGCCGCCCACCTGACCTTCATCCTGCTGCTGGCCGCGTATCTGGTCATGCGCGTGGTTGTGGCGTACATTCAGGCCCGCTGACAAACGTCCGTCCGCCGTTCTCGTAACAGGGCGGACAAGGAGCGTGTGATGAAAAAACCTGTGTTGGGTCTGGTCCTCGGCGGAATTCTGGGTGTCTTTGACGGATTGACGGCGTGGGTGTCCGCGCCCGAACTGCGATCCGAGATCATGGGCATCGTGATCGGGTCTACGTTCAAGGGCCTCGTGGCCGGCGTGTTGATTGGCTGGGTAGCCACCAAGGTGCGTTCATCGGCCGCTGCCATGATCGCCGGCGTCTTGATTTCCGGCTTGTTTGCGCTGCTGGTCGCGATGCAACCGTCGGTCAACGGGCAGCACTACTACGTCGAGATCATCCTGCCGGGCTCCGTGCTCGGCTTGATCGTTGGCTACGCGACGCAGCAGTACGGCCGCAGCAGCACCAGATCGGCCTGACGGGCCATCCTGAAAAGACAAACGCCCCGGCTGACCGTGTGGTCAACCGGGGCGTCGTGTATGTGGGTGGGGCGGTGGTTAGACGCCGCCAAGAATCGTGCGCAGCGCCGTGTCGTTGAACTCGACCGTGAAGCGTGCGCGCGCTTTTGTCATGTAGGCCGAGAAGAACTCCTGCCGCTTGCGCTGGATGAGTTCGTCGGAGAGCCGGGTGCGCTCGGCTTCCAGGCCTTCCGTCGTGGCCGTGGCCTTCTCAACGACCTTGGCGACGACGATGGCGTTGGCGGTGTTGATCGGGTCGGTGACCGCGCCCTGCTCGAGCGCGAACACCGCGTCGTCGACGGCAGGCGCCACGCCTACGTCGGGCAGCGCCGCACCACGGTTCACGAGTTCGGTGGTCTTGACATCCGTGCCGGCGGCCTTGGCGGCGGCCGCAAAGCTGCCGCGGCGTGCGGCGGCTGACAGGGCGTTGGCGCGGGTGCGGGCGACGTCGAGGGCCTTGGTGCGCACGAGATCCTCACGCACGCGGTCCTTCACGCGGTCAAGCGGCGGCACCTGCGGCGGCGCGATCTCCACCAGCGCGATGTACGCAAAACCCTGATTGGTGCGCAGCTGGCCGGAGACCTTGCCCTGTTCAAGCGTGAAGGCGGCGGAGGCCACGGTGGGCACAAAGCCGAGGCCACCCAGCGGTTCTTCGCGTGAGAAGAGGCCCGAGTCGCCAACGGTCAGGCCGCGCGCCTGCGCGACACGATCCAGGTCGGACGGATCGTCGATCTGGCCCGCGAGTTCATCCGCAATCTTCTGTGCTTCCTGCTGCGCCTTTTCGTACTTGATCTGGTCTTCGATCTGCGGACGCACTTCAGCGAGTGTGCGCGTGGTCGCCGGACGTTTGTCGGTGGTCTTGATGATGTGGAAGCCGAACTGGCTCTGCACCAGGCCGCTCACTTCATTGATGTCCTGGCCAAACGCCGCGTCGGAGAACTCCTTGACCCAGGCCTCACGGGCGGCGAAGTCGAGGTCACCACCGTTGGCCGCCGACGTGTCTTCTGAGAATTCCTTCGCCAGGGCCGCGAAGTCTTCGCCGGCGCCCACACGCGCGAGCACGGCTTCGGCGCGCTTGCGCACTTCTTCGACGTCCTTGCCTTCGGTCTTGAAGAGGATGTGGCTGGCGCGCACCTGCTCGGGCGTGCTGTACATCGACATGTTGTCGCGGTACCGCGCTTCGACCTCGGCCGGCGTCACCGTCATGGTCGGCCGCAGCGCGTCCGCATCAATCGAGAGATACCGCACGCGGCGCTTCTCGGGCTCGCGATAGGACTCCTGGTTGGCGGCAAAGTGCGCGCTGATTTCCGCTTCGGTGGGCTCGATGCCGGCGCGGAAGTTCTCCGCCTGCAGCACGGCCATCTCGAGCTTCACCTTTTCGTTGCGCTGCCGGTATTCCCGCTCGACCTCGGCGGGGGAGACGTGCGCCCAGCCCGTGACGGCGGCCTGCAGCTTTTCGGCCAGCAGGCTGCGGCGCAGCGAGTCTTCAAACTCACTGGCGCGCAGCGGCGGCCGCTGCATCTGCAGCACCTGCCGATAACGCTCGTCACCAATGAACACGCCATCCTGCTGGAACCCCGGCATGCTCTTGATGCGCTCGGCGAGTTCGGCGTCGGTGACTTCGAGGCCCAGCCGCTTGGCTTCGGCCAGCATCGCTTCTTCGTCGATGAGGCTCTGCACCACACGCTGCGCGATGCCCAGCTGGCGAATCATGTCGTCGGTGAGCTGGCCGCCGTAGGCCTGCTGCACCTGCATCAACTGCATCTGGTAGGCGCGCTGGAAGGTACCCACCGTGATCTTGCGCCCATCAACGGTCGCGATCGCGTCGTTCGGGTTGGCCCCGGTCCCGGCAAGCGGGTCCAGGAACGAGGGCACATACAGCAGAACAAAGGTCACGACGACCAGGCCCAGGCTCCACTTGAGCCAGCCTCTGTGGCGTCGCATCCGATCGAGCATCGTCATGGTCGGGAAGTCTCCACGGTCCGAAAGAAGGTCATTATGCCATGTCGCTCCAAGTTGCAGCAAAATCAAGGGCTTGGCGTGGTATAGTCGGGCGGTTTGGCAGGCCGTTTCGGCCGCATTTCGGGGACGCCGACACGATGCCGGGACGACGACAGCGGGCGTCAACCGCACGCCAGACAACTCCAGCCACATCCAGCATCTCGCTGGCCGTGTTCCATCGCGGCCAACCGGGGGAAAGTGTCGAACGGCACGTGGCGCCGTTGCGCCGCACACGCCGGGTGGCACTGACCATCGCGCGGCAGACGTCCGGAGTCACGCCGCCGCGCGGCACGAGCGGCATCCTCTGGGAGATTGCCGCGGACGCCGGGCTGGACCGCCGGGTCGTGTCCGCGCTGCTGGCGAAGGCGCCGGCGGCGTCATATGCCGCGGTGGGGGATCGGCACCTGGCCGACCTGTCGCGTTCGCTCGGATTCCGGCATCACCTGACCGCGCCCCTGCGATGGGCGGAGGTCGAACGGGCGCTGGGCCTGCCTGGCGCCGTGGATCTCGCCGATCGACTGGAGCGATCGACCGCGCGGCTGACGGCCACCGCCAAACGGGCTGACGTGCTCAGCGACCTGCTGCACGCCGCGAACGAGACCACCGACCCGGTCGCAGTGGCTGCGGCGCTGGTGGCCCGGGTGTCCGTGTGGCTCCCGCTGGCGACGTGGTCGGTGGTGGCGGTGGATGCGGACGGCCTGGTGCGTTGGCTCTCAGGCCGGGAAACCGACAACTCCCTCAAGGCACCAGTCGAGGCCATTGCCGATGCGGTGGTGCAGCGGGGGGAGGCCTACGCGACCGATCGGGTGGCGGGTGATGCCCGACTCGGCGAAGCGCTGGAGGCCGCGGCCGTCGGCTGGCCCCTGACTGTGAACGGCACGATTGTGGGTGTGCTCGTCGGAATTGACCACGGCCGTGCCCGGCGTGTGCCGAAGTGGACGCCGGCGCTGAAGGCCGCGTTTGGCCGGCTGGTGGAACCCGCCGGTTACGCCCTGGCGCACGCCTTGCGGGTGGTCCGCGCCGAGGCGCTCTCGGTGACCGACGACCTCACACAGCTTTACAATTCCCGGTACCTCTACGAGGTCCTGCGGAAGGAAGCGAAACGCGCGGTGCGCAGCGGGCGTGCTCTCTCGTTGCTGTTCGTCGACCTGGACGGCTTCAAGAAGATCAACGATGCTCATGGACACCTGATGGGCAGCCGGGCCCTGGTCGAGGCAGCGGCCGTCATTCGCGGGTCGGCCCGTGAGACCGACGTGGTGGCCCGATTTGGTGGCGACGAGTTCGCGATTGTGCTCCCCGAGACCGCCGAAGACGGGGCCCAGGCCGTGGCCGTGCGGCTGATCGAGCGTATCGCCCGGTATGTCTTTCTGGCCGACCGTGGACCGGGCAGCCGGTTGACGGCGTCCATCGGGGTGGCCACCATGCCGGCCGCGGCCTCGACCGCTGACGGCCTGTTGCAGGCGGCTGACGCGGCGATGTATCGCGTGAAAGAGGCCGGCCGCAATGGAATTTGCATTGCCGGTACCGGCCTGCTGCGTCACCATGAGTTAGTACAGGAGTTACGTTGAACCTCCGATCGCTGTTTTCTCTGTTTTCAAGTGACCTGGCCATCGACCTCGGCACTGCCAACACGTGTGTCTACGCACGCGGCAAGGGCATCGTGGTCAACGAGCCATCCATCGTGGCCATCAACAAGATCTCGGGCCGTATCGAGGCCGTCGGGCGTGAAGCGAAGGAGATGCTGGGGCGCACCCCCGGCAACATCGTCGCCATCAAACCGATGAAGGACGGCGTCATCGCCGACTTCGAAGTGACCGAGAAAATGCTGGCCCACTTCATCAAGAAGGCCCACAACCGCACGATGTGGGTGCGACCGCGCATCGTCATCGGCGTGCCGTCCGAGATTACGCAGGTCGAAAAACGCGCCGTCAAAGACAGCGCGTATCGCGCCAAGGCATCCGAGGTGTACCTGGTCGAAGAAGCCATGGCCGCGGCCATTGGCGCCGGCATGCCGATCGAAGATGCGTCGGGCAACATGGTCGTCGACATCGGCGGCGGCACCACCGACATCGCCGTCATCTCGCTGGCAGGCATCGTCTACAGCAAGGCCATCCGTGTGGCCGGCAACGAGATGGATGAAGCGATCATCCAGTACATCAAGAAGACGTACAACCTGCTCATCGGTGAACGCACGGCCGAGCAGATCAAGATGGAACTGGGGTCCGCGTTCCCGCTCGACGAGCGCATCACGATGGAGATCAAGGGACGCCACCTCATCGAGGGTGTGCCCAAGACGATCACCATCACCGACGAGGAGATCCGTGAGGCGCTGGCCGAAACGGTCAACGTGATTGTCGACGCGGTGCGTGTGGCGCTCGAACGCACGCCGCCTGAACTCTCGGCCGACATCGTGGACCGCGGCATCGTGGTCACCGGCGGCGGCGCGTTGCTCAAGAACCTCGACAAACGCCTGCGCGAAGAGACGGGGCTGCCCGTGGCCACGGCGGAAGATCCGCTGTCCACCGTCGTGCTGGGCGCAGGCAAGATGTTGTCGAACTTCGAACTGCTGAGAAAGATCTCGCTGGACTGATCGTTGACGAGTTTCCGCCGGACGTTCGCGCTTTTTGTCGTCCTGAGTCTCCTGCACGTCATCCTGATTTCAGCGCAGGTCCAGTCCCGCAGCGGCGTGCCGGTCATTCAGGCCGCCGCGTTCGGCGTGTTTGCGTGGGTGCAGCAGATGACCGCCGGCGTGGCCGACGTCGGCCGATCGTTCTGGTCCAACTACGTGGCGCTTCAGGGCGTCGCCGCAGAAAACGACGCGCTCGAACGCCGTGTGCTCGAACTGGAAGGCGTCGTCCAGGCGCAGGCTGCCATTGTCAGTCAAACACGCGAACTTGAAGACCTGCTGCGGCTGCAGCAGAGCCTCGTCGCGCCCACGTTGGCTGCTCGTGTGATTGCCGGCAGTCCGGCACCCGGGGCCGACATCATCACCATCGATCGCGGGGCCGACGATGGCGTGTTGGTGGACATGGCGGTCCTGGGCCACCTCGGGGTGGTCGGCCGTGTGCTGCGCACGACGGCATCGGCCGCGCAGGTGCAACTGCTGATCGGACGTAATGCGGCGGCCGGCGCGGTGACCGGCGCATCGCTGGCGACGGGCATCGTCCAGGGTGGAGCCGGTAACCCGCCGCTGGAACTGCAGTACGTGGATGTGCTGCAGGACGTGCGTGTAGGCGAGATGGTCTACACCTCGGGCAAGGACGGGATCTTCCCCCGTGGGTTCCTGATCGGCACGGTTGAACGCGCCGTGAAGGGCAGCGGCGTGTACAGCGATCTCGCCGTGCGCCCTGCGGTGGACTTCACCAGGCTCGACGTGGTGCTGGTGGTGCTTGCGCGTCCGGCGCCTGAAGCCGTTGGCGCAGGCGCGGGCGAGGGCGAGGTGCGGCCATGAACGCGTGGCGGGTGCTCCTGGTTGTCAGCGTCGGCCTGGCGCTGCAGATGGCGCTGGCGCGATATGCCGGTGGGCGCTGGGTGTTTGACCTGGTCCTGGTCGCGGTGGTGTACGCGGCCCTGTATTGGGGGCCCGTGTCGGGCATGTGGGCCGGCACGATTGGCGGGATCATCCAGGATGGCGTGTCGGGCGACATCGTAGGGGTGGGCGCTCTGGCGAAAACCGTGGCCGGCCTGGGCGCAGGTATCGCGGGAGCCCAGTTCATCGTGACGCGCGCGCCGGCTCGAGTGGCCACCGTCGCCGTGGTGACCGTCCTGCACCGGTTGCTGGTCTTTGCGCTCCTCGCGGTCGTGGAAGGACGATGGTCTGACGTCGGCGGGATCGCTATGCTGATAGAGACACTCATCAATGGCGCGGCCGCGCTGCTGGCCTTCCAGCTGACCGAGTCGCTGCCGGGCGCCGTCCGCCAGACACGTGACGCGGCGCGCCCCTCATTGTCGAAACGTCGGTGGTGAAGACATGTTGACTGCCGGAGCCTACGAAGATCGCCAGAATCTGCAACTGCGCCTGGTCGGCCTGCGTGTCGGCGCGGTGGTCGTGTTCCTGCTGCTGACCGCGGCGTTCTGGCGGCTGCAGATCCTGCAGGGCAAGGAATACCGCGAACGCGCGGAGAACAACCATACCCGCACGATTGAACTGCGCGCGCCCCGCGGCGTGTTGTTCGACCGGAATGGCCAGATCCTCGTGCAGAACCGGCGCGCGTTCCGGATCGCGGTCGTGCGCGAACAGACGGTCGATCTGGACGCAGTGTTGACCAAGCTCGCGACCTTCACGGGTGTGAACGAAGCGGACGTGCGCGCGACGGTCAAGCGGCGCATGAGTGAACCGGCGTTCCGGCCGATCGTCGTGATCGAAAACGCGACCGACGCGCAGGTGGCGGCCGTGCTGGCGCGGGCCATTGACCTGCCGGGTGTGGTCGTCGAGCAGGTGCCGACGCGTACGTATCCCGAAGGAGGGCTCGGCGCACACCTGTTCGGGTATGTGAACGAGGCGCAGGAGGCGCAGCTGACCGACGACATCAAGCCCGGCGCGATTGTCGGTCAGGCCGGCGTGGAGGTGATGTACGACCGCCTGCTGCGCGGCAAGGACGGCAACCGGTTTGTGGTGGTCAACAGCCGCGGCCGCGAAATCGAGGAACTTGAACACGAAGAGCCCGTGGACGGCCACCGTGTGCAACTCACGATTGATGCCGACCTGCAGCGCGCGCTGGAGGAAGGCTTCCGCGTGAACGGGTACAACGGCGCGGGCATGGTCCTCGATCCTCGGTCGGGCGAAGTGCTCGCGATGTCGAGTGTGCCGTCCTACGACCCGAACGTGTTTGCCGGGGGCATCGACCGCAGCGAGTGGAACGACCTGATCGGCAATCCGCTCAAACCCATGCGCAATCGGGTCATGCAGGGCACCTATTCGCCAGGGTCGACCTGGAAGATCGTCATGGCCGTGGCGGCCCTGGAAGAGGGCCTGATTACGCCCGACACCCAGTTTTATTGCGCCGGCAGCAAGGTCATCTACGGCAACTCGTTTGCGTGCGCGCGGGCGTCCGGTCACGGCAGCCTCAATCTGCGCCAGGCGCTGCAACACTCCTGCAACGTGTATTTCTACAGCCTCGGCGAAATGTTGTCGGTGGACACCATCCACAAGTGGGCCGACCGTCTCGGGCTGGTGGGGCGCACCGGCATTGACCTGCCGGGCGAAGACGAAAGTGTCATCCCGTCGGAAGCGTGGAAGCGGCGGCGGTTCAACGAGCGCTGGTATCCAGGCGACACGATCTCGGTGTCCATCGGCCAGGGCTACGTCACCACCACACCGATCGCGCTGGCGCGGATGATTGCCACGGTGGCCAACGGCGGCCGCCCGATCACTCCGCACGTTGTTCGCGCTGTGGACGAAGGCGAGGGCTGGAAGCCGGTGGCGTCACACGGACCTGAGGGCACGACACCGGCGCCTGCCCCGTTGCGCCCTGAAACGTTGGAGGCCGTGCGTGACGGCTTGTGGCTCGCCGTCAACGGCGAGACCGGCAGCGCGCGAGGCGCACGCGTGAATGGCTTCGACGTCGCGGGCAAGACGGGCACCGCGCAGGTCATTTCGCTCGACGCCGCGAAGGCGCTGGCGGGCAAGACCGACCGCGACCTGCGTCACCACGGGTGGTTCGTGTTTTTTGCGCCGAAGGAGAATCCTGAAATCGCCGGCGTGATCTTCACCGAACATGGCGGCACCAGTGCGGTGGCGACCCCCATTGCGCGGCACCTGATCGAGACGTACCGCGCCAAACGCGACGGATTGCCGCTGCCGACGCCACCCGCACCACCAGCACCACCGACACGACCGGCGGCACCTGCACCACCGACACCATCCGGAGTCGTCGTTCGGTGATAGTGGATCGCCGCGTCGTGCCGCACCTGGACTGGCCGCTGCTGGCGGCCGTGGCGGCGCTGACTACGATCGGGTTGGCCACGATTTATTCGGTCACTTGGAACATCGCGGCCAATCAGCCCGGCGGAGAGTTCTGGCGCCAGTTGTACGCCGTGCCGGTGGGCATAGTCGCCCTTGCGCTTTGTGTAGCCATCGACTATCGGACGTTGTCGCAGCGGTCGCCGATGATCTTTCTGGTGCTGATCGCCTCACTGATCGGCGTCCTGTTTTTTGGCACCGTCGTCAAGGGATCGCGGCGCTGGATAGACCTGGGCGTGGGGTCGTTGCAGCCGTCGGAGTTTGCGCGCCTGGGTGTCGCGCTCGTGCTGGCCATGTGGTACGGCGACGGCCGCCGCAGCGCGCGATCGTGGGTTGACCTGGTTGGTGGAGCCGCCATCGTCGGGTTGCCCGCGGCCCTGATCTTTCTGCAGCCCGACCTCGGCACGGGCGTCACCCTCTTTCCTGTGTACATCGGCATCGTGTTCCTCGCCGGCTTGCGGATGAAATGGGTGCTCATCGGGGCACTGGTCGCCGTGTTGCTCTCGCCGATCGTCTGGACGTGGGGGCTGCAGGACTACCAGCGGCAGCGCGTCGAGACCTTCCTGAATCCCGAGAGCGACCCGCGAGGGGAGGGCTGGCAGCAGATTCAGGCCAAGGTCACGGTCGGGTCCGGTGGGCTCTTTGGAAAAGGATTCCGTCAGGGCACGCAGGGGGCTTACAGCTTCCTGCCGGAGGCCCACAACGACTTCGTGTTTGCCGTGCTTGCCGAAGAGCACGGATTTGTCGGGGTCATTGTCGTGCTCGGGCTGTATCTGTTCGTGGTGCTGCGGGCGCTGGAGGCCGCGAAGCTGGCCAAAGATCGCATCGGCGCGTATCTGGTGGCCGGCATCGTGTCCTGGTTCGTGTTTCAGGTGGTGTACAACATCACCATGCAGGCAGGCCTGGCCCCGGTGAAGGGGCTCACGCTGCCGCTCATGAGTTATGGCGGGTCGTCGCTGGTGGCGACACTTGCCGGAGTTGGCCTCATCCTCAACGTGCGGATGCGGCGGTTTACGAATTAGGGGTCGGTTTCCATGAACAAGGAGATGGTCATCTCCTCGACGCCGCACGAAACACGTGTGGCCATTCTCGAGGACGATCAGGTCGTCGAAGTCTTCATCGAACGTGAACAGACGCGCGGCGTCGTCGGCAACATCTACAAGGGGCGCGTCTCCAAGGTCCTGCCGGGCATGCAGTCGTCCTTCGTGGATCTCGGGCTGGAACGGGACGCGTTCCTGTATGTGAGCGACGTCATCGATCCGTCTGCCGAAAGCCTGGAAGACGATGACGAGACGCCGGTGGCCGAAGCGCCGGATCTCGAAGCCGCAGCCGTGGAAGCGGCGGCGGCGGTCGAGGGCGGCGACGTCCCTGCCGCAGAGGCGGCGCCGGCGGCCGCACGCGGCGGCGACAACAGGAAACGCGACCGCCAGGACGCGCCCGAGGTGAAGATCGAAGACCTGCTGCGCGAAGGGCAGGAAGTGGTGGTGCAGGTCGTCAAGGAGCCCCTCGGCACCAAGGGCGCGCGCATCACCTCACACATCTCGTTGCCCGGCCGTTTCCTCGTCTACATGCCGACGGTCGACCACATCGGCGTGTCGCGCAAGATTGAATCGCGCGAGGAACGGCGGCGCCTCCGGGGCATCGTCTCGAAGTTCAAGGAGGAGCACGGCCTGCCCGGCGGCGTCATCATCCGCACCGCAGCCGTGAACCGGCCCGAGGAAGACATCCTCTCGGACCTCGACTATTTCAAGAGTGTCTGGACCGACGTGCAGCGCCGGAAGGAGACGCAGCGTCCGCCGTGTGTGCTGTATCGGGAAGAAAGCCTGGTCGCCAAGCTGCTTCGCGACTTCCTGACCGAGCAGTTCACGGCCATCCGGCTCGACGATGAGACGGAGTTCAAGCGGGTGACGGCGCTGATGACCCGCATCATGCCGAACATGGTCGGGCGGGTGAAGTACTACGACAAGGACTACCCGATCTTCGAGGAGTACGGCGTCCAGAGTGAGATCGACAAGGCGCTGCGTCCGAAGGTGTGGCTCAAGTCGGGCGGCTACATCGTCATCAACCAGACCGAAGCGCTGGTCGCCATTGACGTGAACACGGGGCGGTATGTCGGCAAGAAGAGCGCCGGCCGGCTTGAAGACACGATCGTCAAGACGAACCTGGAAGCGGCCAAGGAAATCGTGCGCCAGATGCGCCTGCGCGACCTGGGCGGCATCATCGTGCTCGACTTCATCGACATGGAGGACAAGAAGAACCGGCAGAAGGTCTTCCAGGCGGTCGAACAGGAACTGCGGCGTGACCGCGCGCCCTCCAAGGCGGTGCAGGTCAACGACTTCGGCCTGGTCATCGTGACGCGCAAACGTGTCAAGAGCAGCCTCGAACGTATGCTGACCGAGCCGTGCCCGTACTGTTCAGGTTCGGGCAGCATCAAGGCCAGCCCGACCATCTGCTACGACATCCTCACCGAGGTGAAAAAGGTCGCCGCCGATCTCGACGGCTACAGCCTGGTGCTGCGCGTGAATCCCGAGGTCGCCCGGGCGCTGCGGGAAGAAAGCCGCAACGTGTTCAAGGAACTCGAGGCTACGGTCGGCCGGGCCGTCACGTTGCGTCCTGACGACCAGCTGCACCACGAGCAGTTCGACCTGATGGCCATGTAGGTGGTGGGTTGCAGGGTTCAGGCCACTCGGCCGATAATCTCTGCCGGAGGCTTTTGATGACGCGGAGAGCGATGTTTTCGGTACTGGCGGGAATGGTGGCTGCCGTGGCCTGGATGCAGGTCGGCGTGGCGGCGCAGTCCGCTGCGACCTCGCTCGGGACTGTGCGGCTGTCGCGTGCGGTGATGGCGGACGGCAAGACGTTGCCGGCCGGCAGCTACACCCTGCGGGTGTCCAACGACCCGGTCCAGCAGGTGGTGGGCCAGGCGGACAGCAAGTGGATTGAATTTGTGCAGGGCGGCGACGTCAAGGGGCGTGAACTCGCTTCAGTGATCCCCTCGGCGGACGTCAAGGCTCTGGTCAAGGGCACGGCCCCGGCGGCCAACAGCAACAAGGTCGAACTGCTCAAGGGCGGCGAATACCTGCGGGTATGGGCCAACCGCGGCGGGTCACACTACCTCATTCATCTGGTCGTCGGCTCGTAAGGCCGACCCAACTCGGGTACGCACGAAGGGCGGGCCGTTGAGCCCGCCCTTCGTCTGTACGCCTGAACGTGTGCCGGCGCCTAGCGGCGCACGATGACGATGTCGCCCGAGAAACTGGTGGCCGAGACCACCGCGGCGCCGTCGCCAAACGTGCCGCGCAGCTGACGGCTCGCCCGGCGGCCTTCACCAAACCGCGTGACCTGCAGCGGGATGTCGGTGCGTGTCGTGCCGCTCTGCGTGGACGCTTCCAGGGTGAAGCCGGTGCGTTCATCAATCGCCAGCCGCACATCACCCGAGTGTGAGGTGAACGAGTAGCGCCCATCGGCCTGCAGGCGTCCGTCGAAGATCAGGTCGCCGGAGATGGACCCGAGCTTGACGTCGCCGGCCTGCACGTCCCGCACCGTGACGTCGCCGCTGACACTCGACAGATCCAGGCGGCGGCCGCGGAGCCCCGTACCTTCCACAGAGCCACTGGTGGTGGCCGCGCTGACCTGACCGCCATCCTCGCCGACGTTGCGCAGGGTGACGTCGCCGGAGGTGGTCTTGGCTGAGACCAGGCGGGGCACATCCACCGCAGTCATGTCGCCGCTGAGCGACGTCGCCGAGGTCTCACCCTGGATGCCGGAAACCGATACGTCGCCGGAGAGTGTGTTGACCGTCACGCGTGTGCCGGCCGGGGCCGTCACGATGTAGTCGACGCTGACGCCGTAACTGGACTGCCGCTCATTTGGATACTGCGTGCGGGCCGTCACGCGGTTGCCGCGCTGCACCGTTTCGACGCGCACACGTGTGAGGCCGGTGCGGGCATCGGCTTCGGTGCGGCCGCGTGCATGGCGGCGGATCTCGATGATCAGCTCACGTCCTGGTCCGGCCTGCACCTGGATGTTGCCGGAGATGTTCTCGAGGTCGAGTTCGCCACTGGGACCAATCGTGAAGTTGCGACGTTCAGTGTCGTTCTGCGAGGCGCGGAAGTCGCGTTGCTCGGCCCATCCACCCCAGGCGTCGCCCCATCCCCGGAACTCCCGCGACCAGTCGCGCCCGAGTTCTCTCGACAAATCCCGCCCGACATCCGAGAGGGCCGCAGCCAGTTCCCTCGACAGGCCTCGCAGCTCACGCTGCAGTTCCAGCCGCGTCTCGGGGCCGAGCAGTTCCTGAAGCACCTCACGCAGTTCCTGCGTGGCCTCACGCACGGCTTGTGTGTCCACGCGCACCCGCACATCGGCCGACTGGGCGGCAGCGGGGTGCGCGGCAATGGCGGTGAGGATGGCGGCAATCGCCAGTCTGCTGAGCGTCTTCATGTGTCCTCGCTACGACGTCTTCTTGTCCAGACCGGCGGCCGCGTCAGCGGCGCCACCGGCGTCTCCCTTGCGCATTTCATTCATGAGGACCACCGTGCTCTGCAGCAGATTCACCTTGCTCGCCAGCGCATCGAACAGGCTCGTCCGCGCGGGCTGGCTCGCGGGGTTGTCCGTGAGCACCGCGCGACTCTCGGCGATGGCCGTGTCGATCGCCGTCACGTTCTTCTTCAGCGTGTCGAGCGATTCCGGCGTCATCGAGGTGCCCCCTGCGTTGATGATCTGTTCGAGCATGACGATCGCGCGTTCGTATTCCGCTTCCGCGCGTCGCAGCGTGTCCTCGAACGTTTCGACGGTGACCGGCGCGTCGGCGTTGCTCACGACCGCCGTGTCGGGTGGTGGAGCATCGGGACGCGCAATCACATACACGGCTGCGGTCACAAGGATGAGCCCGGCCGCCAGGCCGAACCACTGCCACATGTCCGAACCGCGCGAGGACGCGAGTGCGCGCCGCGTCGTCACGGGTGCTGATGCCGATGCCGGTGTCGCGGGTGCGTGTTCCTGATCGAGCCGCAGCTGGCCCGCAATCTCGAGCCACAGATGGGCCGGCGGTGTGATCGGTCCGAGCGTGCGCGCATCGTGGGCGATACGGCTCAGATCGTCGAGCAGACCCTGACACGTGAGACACGTCGCCAGATGGTCCGCAACTTCCTGCCGCTCGTCGGACGTCAGCGAGTGATCGAGGTACTCACTGAGTCGCAGCGTAACGTGGTCGCAGGTCATCGGTGGTCCCCGGAGTGCCGGCGCGCGAGGGATTCACGCAGGCGCAGACGCGCCTTGTGCAGTTGTGATTTGGACGTGCCGTCTGAAATACCCAACATGGCGCCCACCTCGCGGTGCTCAAAACCCTCCACATCGTACAGGACGAAGACCTCACGGCATCCGTCCGGCAGTTCGGCGATGGCTCGCTCGAGATCGAGGCGATCGAGCACGCCGAGAATCGGCCCCCTGGCGCCGGCCAGCGTCGGCGCGTTGTCGACGTCGTACGACTCGGTCGCCTGCGCCGTGCGGTGCGCCCGGCTGCGGATGAAATCGAGGCAGAGATTGGTCGCCAGTCGATAGAGCCACGTGCCCAGCGACGATTCACCCTTGTACAACCCGAGCTTCCGGTGCGCCGTGAGGAAGATGTCCTGCAGCAGATCTTCCGCGTCCGTCCGGCCGACCATTCGGCAGGCCAGGCCAAACAGGCGCGGCGAGTGCAGCCGATACAGCTCCTCGAACGCACCAGGCACACCCGCCCTGCAGCGCTCGACCAGGTCCAGGTCTGCGTGGGCGCCTCCGGGGGCAGCTACTGGGTTAGACGACACACTCACCGTGAGACGTTGCTCCGAACGGACAAGACGGCTGGCACGGCCCGGTAGTTCAGGGCCGGACACGTATTTGCTGAAATTGGCGGATTCGGCCACTTCGCACGTGGACACCTTCGGCCGTCAGCAGTTGGGCCTTCAAGTGCGGGGATCGCCCGAAGCCTCCGAGCCGGCCCCCGGCAGCCACGACACGGTGGTAGGGCAGTCCAGGCTGATCGGCAAGCCGCATGATCTGACCCACCGCGCGCGCCGCACCGGGCCGTCCGGCCAGCACGGCGAGGTCACCGTACGTGATGACACGGCCGGCAGGCACACGCCTGAGCGCATGCAGCACCTTCCGCGCAAAAGGAGTGGCGGGCATCTGAAATGATAGTGCCATGCCCGCGGCAACCAGACTGGACATCTCTGCCTTGCCCGCCGTCATTGACGTGATGGTGGACGCCTTCCAGGACTATCCCGTGATGCACTTTGTCATCGGGCCGGCAGGCGATGTGCATGCCCGACTCCGCCGTGTGGTCGAGTTGTTTGTCACGCGCCGCGTGCGGCGTGGAGGGCCGCTGCTCGGCGTCCACGATCCCGCATCGGGAGTGTTGGCCGGTGCAGTCGCCATGACGTTGCCCTCCGAGCCGGAACCTCCGGCGGACCTCGGTGTGTGGGTGGAGACGGTCTGGCAGGACCTCGGGCCGGACGCCTTCGAGCGATACCAGCACTACGCCTCGATGTGGCCGCAGCTGGAGGCCACCCCGCATCACCACCTCAACATGATCGGCGTGGCCCGCACACACGCGGGCCGCGGGTATGGGCGTGCACTGCTGGACGCGGTGCATCAGATGGCGGCCGATGATCCTGAGTCCTCCGGTGTGTCGCTGACAACCGAGCTGGCCCGCAATGTCGACCTCTACGAACATGTGGGCTATCACGTCGTCGGCCGGAAGACGGTGGCTCCCGGCTTTGAGACGTGGGGGCTGTTCCGCCCCAGCCGCGTTACTTGATCGCCTGCGTCAGCACGTGGCCGTCGGTGCGGCCCAGTGTGATGCCGGTCAGATGGGCGAGCGTTGGCGCAATGTCCACTGGGGCGGCCGGCACGAGGTATCGTCCCGGAGCAATTCCGGCGCCGGCAAAGATCACCGGCACGCGCCGGTCGTAGGCATAGACCGTCCCATGTGTGGTGCCTGACGACTGCGGCACCCAATACGCACCGTAAAACACGAGCAGGTCACCGCTGCGGCCGGGGAAGTAGCTGTTGCGGGCGAGCTGCAACTCGAGGTTGTCTGTTTTGGCCGTGGAGGTCAGCTCATCGGTCCAGAAGATTTCACCGGGGCCGGGCATCGACCTGATGGCCCGTGTCACCGCCTCGCGGAGTCCGGGTGTCGCCATCACGCGCTCGAGTGTGCCCGGTGTCAGGTAGACGTGTGCGCCCTGGATGCTCGTGACGTGTGGCCCTTCTCCCAGCGCGGGCGCGAGCGCGTCCTCGATTTTTCCGCGTAGCGCGGTTGAACTGTACCGTCCCGCGGATCGCAATACGCCCTGCGTCTGCTCGGGCATTGGCGCCACGCCGTGGTCCGCCGAGAGTGCCACAACATAGTTGTCGCGCCCGACTGACGCATCGAGGGAGTCGAGCAGCTGGCCGATCGTCACGTCGAGCCTCGCCAGCGTGTCCTGCACTTCATGGCTGCGCGAGCCGAAGGCGTGCCCCACGAGGTCGAGGGCGGAGAAGCTCACGCCAAGCAGATCCGTCACGCCCTCCCGTTGTCCCATCTTCAGTTCCCGGACCATATGGGCGGCCATCTGGCCCAGAGCCTGATCGCTGTAGGGCGAGCGCTCCCACAGGTTCACGAACGCGTTGTCGGCCTTGCCGGATGTGCTGGTCAGTTGATGCGGGAACGTGCCGGGGCTGGGTTCGCCGGGAAGGTCATCGGCGTAGAGATAACTGGAGGCCGGCAGCAGGCGGTCCCACGTGCGGCCATACAGGGCGGTCACGGGGTTGGCGGCGGCCCACTGATCCACAACGGTCCACGGTGTTGGTGTGTACGCCGACGAGGTCGCCCACGTGCCGTCGTCTTCTTCCCAGACGGCGTAGGTCGTCGGACTCGGCTGGCCGGCCAGCGTGAGCGCGGAGCGCGCCTTGAGCGACAGCCCCAACACGGTCGGCGCCTGCCGGCTCTGCGCCCGCAGCTCGTCGGCAAACGTGTTGGTCGCCAGGTATTTGGGACTGTGCTTTTCCGAGCCGGCACGTCCGCCAAAGGGCACCGACGTGACGGTCGCGTCTTCCGTGCACGCCACGTTCTTGCGCAGCTCACGGTCGTGCCACGCATTGCCAATCATGCCGTGATGGGCCGGCACGTTGCCCGTGCTGATGGTGGCATGTCCGGCGCAGGTCACCGTGTAGCCGTAGGGGTACTCCGCCAGGGGAAACTGCGCTCCGGTGTCGAGCAGCCGCCGCAAGCCCTTGGTCCACTGATGCCCGTACATCTGCACGTAATCGGCCCGCATCTGATCCACGACGAGGATGACCGCCAGCCGCGGACGTGTGGTGGCCTGGGCGTCTGCCTTCGGCGCTCCGGTGATGGCCAGAAGCAGCAACAGGGTGAATACGGTCAGTCGACGCATGGAGTCCTCGCAGGTCAGCGCGCGCGGGCGCAGAGGGAGCATATCGTTGCCACGTAGAGATCAAGTAACGCGTGGCCGATCCACAACCAGTCCGGAGCCAGCGCGGGGGACAGCCAGCCCGGACGATGGGCAAACGCGACCATCGCGTGCACGCCACACGCCACGGCCTGCAGGTGCAGACTGTGCGGCAGCGGCGCGCGTAAGGTCAGGCCGGCGATGAAGATCCAGACCAGGCCCAGGCCCACTTCCAGACTGGCGCCGGCCGTGAATTGACTCGAGATCGCCAGGCCGATACTCAGCGCGCCCGACGCGGTGAGCCACAGCGCCGCCCACTGTGACAGGTGCAGCTGGCCCACCAGACGCGCCGGCGCGTCCTCGGGCTCGCGCAGCACACGCCGTGCGGCCATGGTCAACGCGACGACGGCAACGACGATGGCCGACAGGAGAACACGGCTGGCGTCACTCACGACTCCAATATACTGGCCCACGGATGCGAGCGCTCGACATCATCCGCGCCAAGCGGGATGGACACGAACTCACCCCTGATGCCATTGCGGCGTTTGTTCGCGGTGTCACCGACGGTTCCTGGCCCGACTATCAGGTCTCCGCGTTGCTGATGGCGATCGTCATCCGCGGCATGTCGATCGACGAAGCCGTGCATCTGACGCAGGCAATGATTGCGTCGGGCGTGACGCTCCAGTGGCAGGGGAGCGCGCGGCTGGCGCACGGCACCGTGCCCGTCGACAAACACTCGACCGGCGGTGTGGGCGACAAGACGTCGCTCATCCTCGCTCCACTGGCGGCCGCCTGCGGCGCCGTCGTGCCGATGATGTCGGGGCGCGGACTCGGGCACACCGGCGGCACGCTGGACAAACTGGCGGCCATCCCGGGCTTCCGCACGGACCTCTCTCAGGCGCGCATGCAGGAGGTGCTGGCCTCCACCGGCTGTGTGCTGATTCAGCAGACCGACGATGTGGCGCCGGCTGACCGCCGGCTGTATGCCCTGCGTGATGCGACGGCGACGGTCGAATCCGTGCCGCTGATTGCCGCGTCAATCCTGTCGAAGAAGGTGAGTGAGGGGATTGGTGCGCTGGTGCTGGACGTCAAGGTGGGTTCCGGCGGATTCATGCACGACCTGACGCGGGCGCGTGAGCTTGCGGGCTGGCTCGTGGACATCTCGTCCCGGAACGGTGTGCGCACCGAAGCCTTGCTGACGCGGATGGACACGCCGCTGGGGCGCCGCATCGGCAATGCCAGCGAAGTGCTCGAATCCATCGAGACGCTGAAAGGCCGCGGCCCCGCCGACCTGGAGTCGCTCTCGGTCACACTGGCGGCCCGCATGCTCGTGCTGGCGGGCGTGGCGCCCGAGGCCGACGCCGAGTCGCGTGTGCGCGAGGCCCTCGCCAGCGGACGTGGCCTCGAGGTGTTCGGGCGCATCATCGAGGCGCAGGGCGGGGACCCACGCGTCATCGACGACCCGTCACTTCTGCCGCTGGCGTCCGGCGAACACCTGATCCGCGCCGATCGATCCGGTGTGGTGACCCGTCTGGATGCCGGCCCGCTGGGCCACGCCGCGGTCGTTCTTGGGGCCGGCCGGGACCACGCCCAGGCGACCATTGATCCGGGCGTCGGCATTGACGTGCTGGTGCCCGAAGGCGCCGCCGTATCGGCAGGTGACCCCATCCTGCGAATCCTGTATCGTGAGCCGGCCCGGCTCGAGGCGGCGCTGGCCAGGCTGGCCGGAGCGGTGGTGGTGGGAGCGCCTCCCACCACGATGACGCCGCTGATCCTCGAGACCTTGCAGGCCTGAGACGGAGAGACGGATGACCGAGACTGCTGTGGACGCGGCTGATCGCCGCCTGCGACTGATGGTGGGCGGCAGCGCGTTGGTGCTGGGCCTGCTGGTCGTGGTGTTCGCCAACGCCATCCCCCCCACGCTGCGCGGGCTGCTGGGGATCACGACGTTTCTGCTGGTGGTGGCTGCGTGTTCGACGAAGTTGACAGCCGTCAACTGGCGCACGGTGGGCTGGGGCCTCGCGCTGCAGTGGGGCCTCGCGCTGTTCATTCTCAAGTTCGAAATTGGCGGGTGGCGGCCCGGGTATGAGTTCTTCGCCTGGGTCTCCGGCACGGTGAAGCAGTTCCTGGAGTTCACCAACGCCGGCGCGCAGTTCGTGTTCGGCGGCCTCGCCGATCAGGCCGTGATGGAGAAGGTGTTTCCCGGCGGCTTCGTGTTTGCCTTCGTCGCCCTGCCGACGATCATCTTTGTCTCGTCGTTCTTCACGGTTCTCTACTACTTCGGCGTTCTGCAGTTCATCGTCCGTGTGATGGCGAAGGCGATGATGTACCTGATGCGCACGAGCGGCGCCGAGACGTTGTCGTCGGCGGCCAACGTGTTCATGGGCCAGACCGAAGCGCCCATCATCGTCAAGCCGTACGTCCCGAAGATGACCACATCTGAGCTGCTGGCGATGATGGTCGGCGGCATGGCCACCATCTCGGGTGGTGTCATGGCGGTGTACATCACGCTCGGCGCCGACCCGGTGGCCATCCTGACGACGAGTGTGATGGCCGCGCCGTGTGGTCTGTATCTCGCGAAGATCCTGATGCCGGAAACGGGGGTGCCCGAGACGTCGGGTGAGGTGCGCACCAAGGTCGAGCGCACACACGCCAACGTCGTGGACGCCGCGGCCGCGGGTGCCTCCGACGGCACGACGCTGGCCATCAACGTGGCCGCGATGCTCATCGCGTTCCTCGCCTTCATCGCGATGTTCGACTACATGCTGGGCGCCATTCAGCCCGGCCTGACGCTGGCGGCCGTGTTCGGCAAGGTCTTCGCGCCTGCAGCCATCCTGATGGGCGTGCCGATGGCCGACGTGCCTGCGGTGGCCGACCTGCTCGGCACCAAGCTGGTGGCGAACGAGTTCGTTGCGTACGTGAAACTGACGACGGAGTATCGCGACGTCCTGACGCCTCAGGGGTACGTCCTCTCGACGTACGCACTGACCGGATTTGCCAACATTGCGTCCATCGGCATCCAGCTGGGCGGCATCGGCGCGATGGCGCCGGAGCGGCGTGGTGACCTTGCGCGGCTGGGTGGCCGCGCGTTGCTGGCAGGATTTCTCGCCACGATGATCAACGCGGCAATCGCCTCGATGCTGCAATAGGAGTTCGCACGATGTACGCACGCATTGAGGACGCCGCGGCGTCTCTCCGGAGCCGGTTGGGGACGATCCCGACGACGGCCGTGATCCTGGGCTCAGGCCTGGGTGATTTTGCCGAGGGGCTCACCGACGCCGTGCCGGTGCCGTATGAGGAGATCCCGCACTGGCCGTCCTCGCGGGTCGTGGGGCACGCGGGGCGGCTCGTGGCTGGTCGTGTGGGTGAGGTGCCCGTGCTCGCGCTGGCGGGCCGCGCGCACTTCTACGAAGGGCACTCGATGGACGTGGTGACGTTTGGTGTGCGCGTGCTGGGACGCCTCGGCGTGAAGCACCTCATCATCACCAACGCGGCCGGCGGCATCAATCGGCGCTTTTCCTCCGGTGCGCTGATGGTGATCGACGACCACATCAACTTCATGGGCACCAATCCGCTGATTGGTCCCAACGATGAGCGGCTTGGCGTCCGGTTTCCCGACATGTCGGAGATCTACTCCTCGCGGCTGCGGGCGATGGCCGATGACGTGGCGCAGGGGATGGGCCTCGTGCTCGAACACGGCGTCTACATCGCCGTGCACGGCCCCAGCTACGAAACACCCGCCGAGATTCGCGCCTTCCGTACGCTCGGCGCGGATGCGGTCGGCATGTCCACCGCGTGTGAGGCCATCGTCGCGCGTCACATGGGGATCGAAGTGCTCGGCCTGTCGTGTATCACGAACATGGCCGCCGGTGTGTTGCCGCAACCGCTGGTGCACGACGAGGTCATGGAAACCGCGCGTCGTGTGCGCGGCGGTTTCATCGCGTTGCTGGAGGGTGTCATTGGCCGCCTCTGACGAGGCCCTCGTCGCGGCTGCGCGTGAGGCCCGTACGCGCGCGATCGCGCCGTATTCACACTTCCTGGTGGGTGCGGCACTTGAGACCGCCGATGGTCACGTCATCACCGGCTGCAACATCGAGAACGCCTCCTACGGCCTCACGGTGTGCGCCGAACGTGTCGCCCTGCTCAAGGCGTTGTCGGAGGGGCACCGCACATTCACGCGCATCGCGGTCGTGGCGGACACCCCAACTCCAACGTCACCCTGCGGCCCGTGCCGTCAGCTGCTCTGGGAATACTGCGGCGACATTCCGGTCATCATGGCGAACCTGACGACCATCGCGGCCACCCATCAACTCGCGCAGCTGTTTCCGCTGCCGTTCGACAGCCGGCAACTGTAAGCCTTCACCGCACCGCCTGCTCCAATCTCGTTATCACCTCGAGGTAGTAGGCGAGTTGTGCGCACTGGTCGGCTGTTGGCCGTCCGGCGTATCGTCCAACTTCTGCATACAGGCCGCTGATCCGCCCGGGCAGGAGGCGCGCAAGCCGCTGATGTTCCGCTGAGGCGCCCGTGCGCGCGGCGACCGCTGCAGCTGCAGTGACTGCGCGCCGGTACGCCGCGGCGATGTCGGTCAACATTGACGTCCATGCGGCACGGTCCGCCGCCGGCACGTCTACGCGCGGATCGTCGCGCACCTCCATGCGTTTTTCGCTGGTGACACCACCCGCGGTCAGCCGCACGGTGTAGGTGCCCGGGGCGACCCAGGTGCCGGCGAGCCGATTGCCTCCGCCGCCGCGTCCACCCCGTCCCGGCGGCTGTGCCGCTCCTGGCGCCGTGACAACCAGATCGTCAGCGCGCAGGTCCCAGACCACTCGGTTGATGCCGCGCCGCCGTGTGGGATTCAGGGTCGCCACAACTCCGCCGGCCGCATCGTGCACCGTCAGCCGCACGGTGTCGGTGGCCGCAGCGAGCCAGTAGTCGATGATGCCGCCCGCAGGAGGATTCTGGCCGCGGAACACCATGTCACCCATGTGCGCGCCCTGATCGCTGTAGCGAATCTGGACTCCGGGCTGCGGCGTGAACAGATGCGCTGCCCGCGCGGCGATCTCGGGTGTCCATTCCTGCAGCGCCGTCACATCGTCGAGCACCCAGACGCCGCGTCCGTGTGTGCCGAGCACGAGGTCCTGATCACGTCGATGCACGATGAGGTCGTTGATGGCCAGCGTGGGCATGTTCTGCCGGAACGACAGCCAGTGCTGACCGCCATCGACGGTGATGAACAGGCCCATCTCGGTACCGAGATAGAGCAGGCGGGGATTTTTTGCGTCCTCACGAATCGTGCGCGCCACCCGGCCGGCGGGAAGGTCCCCGGCAATCGACGTCCACGTCTGGCCGAAGTCGGTGGACTTGTACACGTAGTTGCGGAAGTCATCCGACCGGTGGTTGTCGACGGTGAGATACACCGTGCCGTCCGCGTGTGACGAGGGCTCGATGCCCGCAATCCACGACCGCTCGGGGAGCCCGGGCAGACGCGTGCTGACCTCCGCCCAGGATTTGCCCGCATCCCGCGATACCGACACCTGACCGTCGTCGGTGCCCACGTACAGCAGGCCTGCGACTCGCGGTGACTCGGCAAGGGCAGAGATGGTCGGCCAGTATGGGACGCCATCATCGAGTGAACGGACGTGGTCGGCAACTTCCTGACCCATCACCGGCAGCGTGCGGCGGTCGACGTCACTGGTGAGGCGACCGAGGTCTTCCCAGGTCACGCCACGGTCGCGGCTCCGGAAGAGATGTTTCATGCCGGCGTAGATCGTCCGGCTGTCGTGAGGCGAGATGATCAGCGGGGCGTCCCAGTTGGCCGGGTGCATCGCGTTGCCCATTTCGGGTTCGGGCAGGCCATCACTCCAGACGTCGAAGTTGCGCCGTTCGCCGATCGCTCCGCGCGGATCACCCGGGCGGATGTCCTGGGACTGGCCCGTCTGCATGTCCACGCGAGATAGGCCGAGATACTGCGACGCGGCATAGACGGTGCGGCCATCCGACGGATCGGGCACCGTGAAGAAGCCGTCACCGCCGCAGAGGCGCCGCCATTCGTTATTGATGATGCCGCCCGACGAGTAGTTGGCGCTGGGGCCCACCCAGCAGCCGTTGTCCTGCAGCCCGCCGTACACGTTGAACGGCGTGGCGTTGTCCACGGCCACGCGGTAGTACTGGCTGACCGGCAGCGACGAGACGTACAGCCACTTGAGGCCGCGGTCGTACGAGATGCCGATGCTGCCGTCATCGAGCTTGATCACATGTCGCGAGTCGCGCGGATTGACCCACACGAAGCGGTCGTCGCCATGCAACGACTGGCGCGGTGACGTGAACGTCCGTCCGCCGTCGGTGGACACGCTGTAACTGTTGACCATGTACAGCCGCTGATCGTCGTTGGGATCGATGGTGATTTGGCTGGCGTACATCGGTCGTGGATTCCACGTGCTGCGGAACTCCCACGTCTCGCCCTGATCGTCCGACCGGAAGATGCCGCCCTGCGGATCGATGTAGGCGGTCGACGCGTTGTAGCGGTTGCCTTGTTCAATCGACACGTACACGATGCGCGGGTTCTTGCGGTAGATCGCGACGCCGATGCGGCCGTATTCACCCGTGGGCAGCCCGTTGCCGGTGAGTTTGCGCCACGTGCCGCCACCGTCGACCGACTTGTAGAGCGCGCTGCCCGGGCCGCCACCGTGGAAACCGTAAGACGTACGACGCCGCTGATACGCGGCGGCAAACAACACGTTGGGGTTGGCGGGATCCATCGCCACGTCCACGACGCCGGTGTCGTCGTTCACCTGGAGGACAGGTTGCCACGTTCGGCCGCCATCGACGGTCTTGTACAACCCGCGTTCCGCATTCGGGCCCCAGAGGTGCCCCATCGCCGCGACGTACACGATGTCCGGATTGGTCGGGTGGGCGACGATGCGCCCGATGTGATGGGAGTCACGCAGCCCCATGTGTTGCCACGTGCGTCCGGCATCCGTCGACTTGTAGATGCCGTCGCCCCATGAGGAGCTCTGCCGGTTGGCGCGTTCGCCCGTGCCGACCCACACAATGTTTGGATTCGGCTGGAAGATCTCGACGTCGCCGATCGAATGTGTGGCCTCGCGCTCAAAGACCGGAGTGAATGTCACCCCGTTGTCGGTGGTCTTGAACATGCCGCCGGTCGCGCTGGCCGCGTAGAACGTGTACGGATCCGATTCGACCACCGCGAGGTCCACAAACCGTCCGCTCATACTGGCGGGGCCGATTGAGCGGAGTGTCAGCGGCGCCAGGTCCTCGACCGTGAGCGCCGGCGGCTGCTGCGCGTCGAGCTGCGAGCCGGTTGACGGGACGCCGATGATCGCGGCGATGAACAACAGGGCGAAGGAACGAACCTGACGCATATGCCTCCCTGGGGAATCCCAGGGGGCATTCTACGCCCGGGATATCATCGTCTGGCATGCTTCCAACGATTGCGTGGCAGGACGACCTGGTGGTCATGGTGGACCAGCGCAAGTTGCCGGGCCAGGAGGTCTTTGTCACCTGCAAGACGGCAAAAGAGGTGGCCAGGGCAATTACGACCATGGTGATTCGTGGCGCCCCCGCGATTGGTGTGGCTGCAGCCATGGGCATCGCGCTGGGCGCCCGCACCAGCCGCGCGACCGGGACGCGGCAGTTCACCGTGGAGTTCAACCAGATCTGCGATCTGATGGCGGGCACGCGGCCGACGGCGGTCAACCTGTTCTGGGCGATTGACCGGATGCGCCGGTCGTTTCAGGAGGGCGCGCTGGCCGGCGAGTCCGTCGCGGACCTGCAGCGCCGTCTGCGTCGCGAAGCCGACGCCATCCACGATGAAGACGTCGCGGCCTGCATGGCGATGGGGAAGTTTGGCGCCGAGCTGGTTCCGGCCGAGGCTCGAATCCTGACCCACTGCAATGCGGGCGCGCTGGCGACCGCGGGATATGGCACTGCGCTTGGTGTCATTCGCGCGGCTGCGGAGTCCGGCAAAGTGCAGCGTGTATACGCCGACGAAACGCGGCCCTTTCTGCAAGGAGCGCGACTGACGGCGTGGGAGCTTGTCCGTGACGGTATTCCGACCACGGTCATCACCGAAAGCATGGCGGGACCGCTGATGCGTCAGGGTGGGCTCGACTTCATCGTCGTGGGCGCCGACCGGATCGCGGCCAACGGAGACGTGGCCAACAAGATCGGGACGTACACGGTGGCGATGATGGCGAAGGCACACGGGGTGCCGTTTTATGTCGCGGCGCCGCTGTCAACGATCGACCTGAAGACTCCGGATGGCTCCAGGATTCCGATTGAGGAACGTCAGGCGAAGGAGATCACACACATGGGCAGCACGCAGCTCGCGCCGGCTGGTGCGGAGGTGTGGAATCCCGCCTTTGATGTGACGCCGAACGAACTGGTGCACGGCATCATTACGGAGGTCGGTGTGGCACGCGCGCCCTATGGCGAATCGTTGCCGGCCCTGTTTCAGCAGTCATGAGAGTGCTCGGCATTGAAACCTCGTGTGATGAAACCGCAGCGGCCGTCGTCGAGACGACGGGGGACGCGGCGCGTCCGTGGGCGGTGCGGTCCAACATCATCGCGTCGCAGACGATTCACAAGGAGTGGGGCGGCGTTGTCCCGGAGCTTGCGTCACGACAGCACCTGCGGGACATCTGCGGGGTGGTCGACCGCGCCCTCGCGGGTGCCAGTGTTGGCTGGGATGACATCGACGCACTCGCGGTGACGCAGGGCCCGGGACTTGTGGGCGCGCTGCTGGTGGGGGTGTCGTTTGCCAAGGCAGCCGGCTGGTCGCTCTCCAAGCCCGTGATGCCGGTGCACCATCTCGCGGGGCACATCGAGTCGGTGTGGCTGGAACACGGTCCGCTGCCGTTGCCGGCTGCCGTGCTGGTGGTGTCCGGCGGGCACACGAGTTTGTATGAGGTGCCTGAAGTCGGCGTGTATCGGCTGATTGGACGGACACGTGACGATGCGGCGGGTGAAGCGTTTGACAAGGTCGCGCGTGTGCTGGGGCTTGGATATCCGGGCGGACCGGTAGTCGATCGCCGGGGCAAACTTGGCGATGACAGAGCGGTGCCGCTGCCGCGTCCGAGGTTCACAGGGCCGTCGCGATCGAAGCCGCATCTGGAGGGCATGACGGAGTTCAGCTTTTCCGGGCTCAAGAGCGCCGCCGTGCGGCTGCTCGGGCAGCGCCAGGCCGAGGGCCCGTTGAGTGATCAGGAGGTCAATGACTTCTGCGCCAGTTTCCAGCGCGTGGTCGTGGAGACCTTGCTGGATCGGACGTTTGAAGCGGCGCGCGCGGTCGGCGCCCGCAGCGTTGCCATCTCAGGCGGCGTGTCCGCCAACAGCCGGCTCCGGGCAGACGCGCTCGCGCGCAGCGAGGCCGAGGGGCTGCCCGTGTTCATTCCGCCGTTGTCGCTGTCGACGGATAACGCGGCCATGATCGCCGCCGCCGGCCTGCGTCTGTTCGAACGCGGCGTGGCCCCGTCACTCGACTTCAACGCCGAAGCCACCATTCCAATCGCATAACACGTCGCACCTCGCACCTCGCACCTCGCACTTCGCACCTCGCACCTCGCACCTCGCACTGATTTGTATGGTCCACACCGATTACCTCTACTTCGAGACGCCGCAGCGGCAGGAGTTCATCCGGATCACTGATGAGGTGGCCCGAATCGTCAGTGCGAGCGGCGTACGCGAGGGGATGGTGCTCGTGTCGGCCATGCACATCACGGCGGCGGTGTACGTGAACGACTGGGAGGATGGCCTCATCCATGACTTCCAGGTGTGGCTCGAGAAGCTGGCGCCCGCGGGCCTGCCGTATCGGCATCACCAGACCGGCGAGGACAATGCGGACGCGCACCTCAAGCGCACGCTCATGGGGCATCAGGTGATCATTCCGATCACCAAGGGGAAGCTCGACCTTGGGCCGTGGGAGCAGGTGTTCTACGCGGAGTTTGACGGCCAGCGCCGCAAGCGGGTGGTGGTCAAGGTCATGGGTGAGGGGTAGCCGGCGGCCGGACGGCGGTCCAGGAGTCGCCCTCGATGCGGCGGCCATCGGCTGACACCGTCCCCGTGTACGTGCGTCCATTTGCTGTGAACGTCACCGACGCGCCCTTGATCGCGCCGCCCCCGATGGGGGTGCCACCCAACGTGCCGAAGAATGACTGAAAGTGTTGTGACACCTCGAGCCGCATGTCGCCAACCATCCAGACACCATCGATTCGTGCCGGCACAATCCACAGGTGTGCGGTACACCAGGTGTGGCAATCGTCGCTGTTCTTGCGGGTGACGTCGGGGGGCCACGTGTCGTCGCCGTCGCCAATCATGAACGTGTTGGACACGATGCGCGTGCCCGGGCGCATGGCCAGCAGCTGCGGCCGGATCTTCATGATCAGGTCGGGCAGCATGAACAACATGATGACGTCGGCGTCCGTGAAGTCGGTCTTGAAGATGTCGGCTTCGCGGAACGACGCCAGCCGCTGCACGCCGGCGTCGCGGGCGTTCTGACGAGACAGGGCGACGAGGTCGCCGTTGTATTCAATGCCCAGGCCGCGAGCTCCACGTCGCGCTGCGCCGATGACCATCCGTCCGTCGCCCGATCCGAGGTCGATGACGTAATCGTCGGCCGTCACCCCTGCCAGGTCCAGCATGGTCTCTACCGTGTCGTCAGGCGTCGGCACCCACACCATGTCCTTGCCCGCCTGCCCGGACGTCGGTTCATAGGACGTCCGCGTCAGCCACGCACATCCGGGCAGCATGACGACGATCAACAACAGCGACAGCACCCGCATCCCGCAATCCTACCGGACCGCTGGACCCGTTGGACCTGATACACTCCACGCCAATGAGCGATTTGTCACGCGACCGGGCATGGGCCCTGGTCACTGAACATGTGCAGAGCGAGAGCCTGCGCAAACATCTGCTCGCCGTGGAAGCGGCCGTCCGGGGATATGCGCGACAGTCGGGGCAGGACGAGGACGCCTGGGGATTTGTGGCGTTGGTGCACGACTTCGACTACGAGAAATATCCCGATCGCGAGAACCACCCGTATCGCGGCGTCGAAATCCTCCAGGGGCTCGGGTATCCCGAATGGGTCACCAGGGCCGTGTTGTCGCACGCCGACTACACCGGTGTGACGCGCGAGACGCCGTTGGAAAAGACGTTGTTTGCGTGCGACGAGATGGCGGGATTCATCACGGCGGCGGCGCTGGTGCGCCCGTCGAAGAGTGTCCTGGACCTCGAGGCCTCGTCCGTGGTCAAACGTATGAAGGACAAGGCCTTTGCGCGTGCGGTGCCGCGTGAAGACCTGCACAAGGGGGCTGAGGAACTGGGCCTGCCCCTGGCGGAACACATCACCAATGTCATCGGGTTTTTGCGTCAGGAAGCGGATGCGCTCGGGTTGCGCGGCACGCTCTGACGAACTCCGGGCAGCTGTGCTGCGTATACGGTTCTGACTTATGGCGGACACACCACCCGCAGTCGTGCTCGACAAGGTCACCGTGGAATACGGTGCCAACAGGGCGCTCAAGGATGTGAGCGCAGTGTTTCCCACGGGGGCCGTCGGCCTGCTGGGCCCGAATGGCGCCGGCAAGAGCACGATGCTCAAGTCGCTGCTGGGGTTCATCACGCCCAAAAGCGGCCGTCTCGATGTGCTTGGGATGAACGTCGCCGACAAGCCACTGGAAGTGCGGGCGCGTGTCGGCTACATGCCCGAGACCGATGGACACATCCCGGGCATGAACGCGGTGACCTTTGTCGCGTATTGCGGGCAACTGGCCGGGCTGCCGAAGGCCGACGCCATGCAGCGCGCCCACGAGGTGCTGTTTTACGTGGGCCTCGGCGAGGCCCGGTACCGCAACGTCGAGACGTATTCCACCGGCATGAAGCAGCGCATCAAGCTGGCGCAGGCGCTGGTGCACGATCCCGACCTCGTCTTTCTTGATGAACCCACCAACGGCATGGACCCGAAAGGGCGCGAAGAGATGCTGGAACTGGTGCGGGACATCACGCACAACAAGGGCATCAGCCTGATTTTGTCGTCGCACCTGCTGCCCGACGTCGAATACGTCTGCGATCACGTCGTGGTCATGGACAAGGGCAGCGTGGCCACGCATGGCTCCATTGAGGGGCTGAAGGGCCCTGGTGGTCGTGTGTATGAGGTGCGCGTCAAGGGTGAACTGCCGGCCTTCATCGCGGCTCTCGAGGCCGCTGGGCTGGAATGTCACGAGACCGACGAAGACGTGATGCGCGTGTACGTGCCCGGTTCGCTCAGTGCACCGGGTGAAGACCAGCGGCGTATCTGCGCGATTGCCGGCACCTCACGCGCGCAGGTGCGGCATCTGCGGGCGAGCCTGCCGACGTTGGAAGACGTCTTTGCCCGGGCGATTGGTGAAGCATGAGTCCCATTCACGATCAGTCGTATCGCCGTTATGAAGGGACGCGGCTGCCGGTGGGGCAGTCGTGGAAGGTCATCACCCGCGAGGGGATTCGCGCGATGCTCGCGAAGCGGGCGTTTGTGGCCCTGTTCATCTTCGCGTGGGTGCCGTTCATCGTGCGGGCCGTCCAGTTCTTCCTGCTCTCGTATTACCCGCAGGCCAGCAGTTTCATTCCAGTAACGCCGGATCTGTTCCGGGAGTACCTGGACCAGCAAGGCGTCTTCGTGTTCTTCATGACGGTGTACGTCGGCGCGGGCCTCATCGCCAATGACCGGCGCGCCAATGCCCTGCAGATCTACCTGTCCAAGCCGCTGCTCCGCATCGAATACATCGGCGGCAAGTTGCTCGTGCTCGCCACATTCCTGTTGATGGTGACGCTCGTGCCGGCTGTGCTGCTGCTGATTCTTCAGGCGGCGTTTGCGGGTAATCTGACATTCCTCAGCAACAACCTCTTCCTGGTGCCCGCCGTCTTCCTCTCGTCTCTGACAACCGTGACCGTCGCTGCAATGACGATGATGGCGTTGTCGTCGCTGTCCAAGAGCAGCCGGTTCGTGGCGTTGATGTACACCGGCGCGATCTTCTTCACGGCGGCACTGTCAAACACTCTGCAGGTCATCACCGGGTCGACGCGTGTGGCGTGGGTGTCGATTACGGCGAACCTCGAGCAGGTCAACGATGTGATCTTCCGCAAGGCACCGCGGTATGAGGTGCCTACCGTCATCTGCGTGCTGGCGTTGCTGGCGTTGATTGTGGTGTCGGCATCGGTGCTGGAACGTCGCGTGCGCGGCGTGGAGGTGGTGTCGTGAGCGTCGAAACTGCGCCGCCGATCGTTGCCGCCGATCACCTGTCGAAGTGGTACGGCCAGGTCATTGGTCTCAATGACGTGTCTGTCAGCGTGCCTGCCGGCATCACCGGCCTGCTCGGGCCCAACGGCGCGGGCAAGTCCACGTTCATGAAACTCATCACCGGCCAGCTCAAGCCCAGCAAGGGGCAGGTCACGGTGCTGGGGGAGCCGATCTGGCGCAATCCCGCGCTCTATTTCCGCATGGGATTCTGCCCGGAGCAGGACGCGTTTTACGAGCGCATGACCGGGCTGGAATGGGTGCGGGCGCTGGTCCGGCTCAACGGGTACTCCGACGCCGAAGCCGGGCAGGCCGCCGAACGTGCGCTCACGACCGTGGACCTGATGGACGTCGCCAACAAGAAGATCGGCGCGTACAGCAAGGGCATGCGCCAGCGCGTCAAACTCGCGCAGGCGATCGTGCATGACCCCGAGGTCCTGATCCTCGATGAGCCGCTCACCGGCATGGATCCGCTCGGCCGTCGCAAGACGATGAAAATGATCCGGGAGTGGGCGCGGCAGGGCAAAAGTGTGCTGGTCTCGAGCCACATCCTCCACGAAGTGGAGTTGATGACGCCCAACATCCTGCTCATCAACAATGGCCGGATCCTTGCCGAAGGCAACGTACACCAGATTCGCGACCTCATCGACGAACACCCGCACACGGTGTACATCCGGGCCGCCGATCCTCGCGGATTGGCGCGTGAGTTCCTGACGCATGACGATGTGTTGAGCATGCGGTTTGAAACCGGCGCTGTTGTGGTGGAAACCGCCAAGCCCGACGCGTTCTACGCGCGGCTGACGGACATGGTCGCCGAGGGTGGGCATGGGATGGTCGAAGAGGTGACCTCCCCCGACGACAACCTGCAGGCCGTCTTCAAGTTCCTGGTGAAGCAATGACGCAGCCCCTTCGCAAAGCGCCAGGCGTGCTGGCGGCCGCCACGCGGGTCTTTGAACTGTCACTTGGCGAGATGTTGTGGTCGCGCCGCACCATCTTCATGGGCCTGGTGGTGGGATTACCCGTCCTGATGGCCGGGGTGTTGCGCCTGTTCGAACTTGTCGGTGCAAGCGGGGGACTGCGCGTCAACAACATGGCGGTCGATGGCCCGGCCATCTTCGGCCTGATGATCTGGGCGTTTTTCCTCAAGTTCAGCGTTCCGGTGCTCGGCGTCTTTTACGGCACCTCGCTGATCGCCGATGAAGTTGAGGACAAGACGATCACCTACCTGTTCACGCGTCCCATCAGCCGTGAGTCGGTGCTGCTCGGCAAATATTTCGCGTATCTGGCCTGCACGGTGCTGGTGGTGTTGCCGTCGCTCGTGCTGGTCTGGTTGCTCGTGATCCCCATGGGGGGCAGCTACGGGGCCAATTTCCTGGACCTGCTCAAGGACCTCGCGATTGTCGCCGTCGGTCTGGCCGTCTACGGGTCGTTGTTCGCGTTCATCGGGGCACGGTTCAAGCGCCCGCTGTTGATTGGCCTGGTGTTCATTTTTGGCTGGGAACAGGTGGTGCTCGCGTTCCCGGGATCGTTCAAGTACTACACAGTCGCCTACTACGTTCAGGGCCTCGTACCCCATGCCATGCCCAACGACTCGACGGCGAGCTTGTTGCAGGCACTCTTCCGAGAGACGCCAAGTCTGGGCAGCGCGGCACTGTGGCTCTCCGTCATGCTCGTGTTTTTCCTCTGGGCCGCCGGCTGGCTGGTCGCGCGCAGGGAATACGTCCTCGAGCAGTAGTCATGGGTTTTTGCCCTCTGTTCGCCCCTTGGTGATCATTTTTGTGGGACGAACGGATCCCGGACATGGGACCTTTTCACTCGTTTAACCGTATATTCATGCGAGGTTAACGCCCAATGAACACTCGAACCCGCAATTTTGTTGTTGGCTCACTCACCGTCGTCATGCTCGGCCTGAGCGTGGGATTGGTGGCGTTTTACAACGGTGGTCTCCCGCTCTCCTCCAACCGCGGACCCAGCGAACTCGCATACCTGCCGGCTGACGCGGCGGTGGTGGGCTACGCCAATGTGCGCGAGGTGATGGACTCCGAGTTCCGGCAGAAGCTGATGACCATGCTGCCCAACAGTCCTGAAAAGGACGAGTTCATGCAGCACACGGGCATCGATATCGAGCGCGATATCGACACCGTCGTCGCCGCGGCGACAACCTCAGCGGACAAACAGGGCCTGGTGCTCGTGCGTGGCCGCTTCAACGAAGGACAGATTGAAGGCCTGATTCGCGCCGAAGGTGGCGGGGTTGAGGAATACCAGGGCATTCGCCTCGTGGTGGCCGACCCCGTGACGATGGCCAACGACCCGACGGACCTGCCGCGCGACATGGTGCAGAAGGATCCCGAGAGCCGCTCGTTTGCGCTGGCCTTCCTCGAATCCGGGTTGGTGGCGATGGGGCCGAAGTCAGCGGTCAAGGCCGCGGTGGACGCCAAGCGCTCGGGGCAGAACGCCACGACCAACGACGCGCTGATGCAGTACATCAACGACATCCAGGGCGGACAGAGCGCCTGGGCGGTGGGCCGCTTTGATGCGGTGTCCGAATCGCCTGAACTCCCCGCAGAAATCAAGCAGCATCTGCCGGCGGTGCAGTGGTTCTCGGTGTCCACGCGCATCAACGGTGGAGTGGCGGGCACCCTTCGCGCCGATGCAGCCGACGATGTGGCGGCGGAGAACCTGCGGGATGTCGTGCGCGGCGCGCTGGCGATGGGCCGCCTCTTCGGTGGCGATGATCCCAAGCTGAAGATGGTGATGGACTCGATGCAGATGTCGGGCACCGGCAAGACGGTGCAGCTGAACTTCGCGGTGTCGTCCGATGTGATGGATGCGCTGCGTGGCCTCGCTGAGATGACGGGCGCCAACGAGTCACGGATGCCGTCGAGCAACTGAGCCGCACAGACACACGGGTTTACAGAGGCCGGCGGATGGGCAACCATCCGCCGGCTTCTGGCTTTTTGGCGTTAAAATGTCGCGGGCTCATGTCATCAAAAGTGTTTTTCTACGGAACCCTCATGTCTGGGTTCGACCGGCGGCATCGCGCCGGGCTGGATGGCCGACTCTCGTTCCTCGGGCGTGCCTGGACCAACGGTCAGCTGTTTGACTTGGGGTTGTATCCCGGCGCCGTGCCGTCAGAAGACGGCCGCATCTGGGGTGAGGTGTACGAAACATCGGAGCCGGGCCCCGTGCTCGAAGCGCTCGATGAGATCGAGGGATTTGATCCGGACAGCCCCGACAACAGTCTCTACCTGCGTCAGCGGGTCGAAGTGCGCTTCCCCGAGGGGACGGCCGTGACCGCGTGGATCTACTTCTACAACGCGCCCCTGGGCCAGGCCTTGCCGATCCCCTCGGGCGACTACCGCGAACTCTTCCGCGCGCGCAATTAGCCCACCAACCCACCATATGATCGGTGGGATGTCTGTCGTCATTCTGGGCGCTGCCCGCACTGCGATTGGCCGCTACGGCGGCTCTCTGAGAAACACCCATCCGGCCGACCTTGGCGCCAGCGCCGCGAAAGCGGCGATCGCGCGCGCGGGGATTTCGGTGGATGACCTCGATGAGGCGTTTGTCGGCCACGGCCGGCAGGCGGGATCCGGCCCCAACCCTGCGCGGCAGGTGTGCCAACGGGCCGGTGTGCCGTTCACGGTGCCCGCGCAGACCATCAATCAGGCATGTGCGTCGGGTCTGCAGGCGGTGGCCCTTGGCGCACAGGCCATTCAGCTGGGGCAGTCGCGGTTCGTGCTGGCCGGCGGCATCGAGTCCATGAGCCGCATGCCGTATCTGGTGGACGCGGAGGACGCGCGCTGGGGCCACAAGATGGGCAACTTCGCGTTTGTGGACGCGATGTATCGTGACGGCTTCCGGTGCTCACTGTCCGGTCTCATCATGGGCGAGACGGCGGAGATCCTGGCGCGGCAGTACGGCATCACGCGTGAAGAGTCCGACGCATACGCGCTCAACAGCCAGTTGAAAGCGGAGGCGGCCACGGCGGCCGGGCATTTCGCCGCCGAGATGGTTGCAGCGCCCGGGCTGGACGCCAAGGGCAAGCCGATGGAACTCACGAATGACGAACATCCGCGTCCCGGCTCGACCATCGAGGGCTTGCGCAAACTGCCGCTCACGTTTGGTCAGGTGGAGGGGCACCCCGGCATCATCACGGCAGGGTCGGCCTCCGGCATTACCGACGGTGGCGCAGCCGTGGTGCTCGCCGATGAGGCCGAAGCCACGCGACGTGGCCTCACGCCGATGGCGCGTATCGTCGGATGGGCAACCGCCGGAGTGGATCCGCGCATCATGGGCATCGGTCCCGTGCCGGCGGTGAAGAGGCTGTTCGATCGCATTGGCTGGACCATGGCTGACGTGGATCTCGTCGAACTCAACGAGGCCTTTGCACCGCAGGTGCTGGCCGTGCTGCGCGACCTGCCCATCCCCGAGGAGAAGCTCAACGTCAATGGCGGCGCAATCGCGTTGGGCCATCCCATTGGCGCGACCGGCACACGGATCCTGGTGACCCTGCTGCATGAGATGGTACGTCGTGACGTGAAGCGAGGCCTGGCGACCCTGTGCGTCAGCGGCGGGCTGGGGATGGCGCTGGCGGTCGAGCGGTAGCAGGGATTGTGACGACCTGACGGTGGCGCAGGGTCACGCCTGAGCGCGTGACGCGTACACGGATGGGCCTGGACTTACCGTCGGCATCCGCCTGTTCCGGCCGGACACCGAGTCGATAGAAGGTCGAGGCCTCTCGAAAGGCGCGATCGATGAACGGTTCAGCGTCCACGTCGACTTGAAAAAGCGCGCCGCCGGCTGTTGCGGCAAAGCGCTCCAGTCCGTTCCCGAACACAGCGCTGTCCTGATAGATTCCGCTCGGCGATCGCCAGCCGGTTGCCGCCGAGAAGTGC
>BTVE01000016.1:0-54736 GCA_045862915.1 Acidimicrobiia bacterium | reverse complement strand
AATCGTCCCCGCCACTTCGTTCAGTGCAATCCGATCGATCAAGACCGCGACACTCTGCGCTTGCCCGGGATCAGTGCGAATGACCAGCAACGCGTCAACGCGCTCGAGGTTCCGGACCAGGGTTGTCAACGCCCTGTTGAGCTGCTCGCCAAGGACCGGCGACGCACGTTCAACACCCGGACGGACATAGGCGCCGTCGCCCGCACGTTTGACCAGTCCCAAATCCTTGAGGTCCCGCGAGATGGTGGCCTGCGTCGCTTCGATCCCCTTGGCAGCCAGCCGGACACGCAAATCTTCCTGGGAGGCGATCGCCTCGTGATCAATGAGATCCAGGATCTGGGACTGACGCCAAGACTTCATATCTATTCACAATCCGTATGCATTATACAGACATAAATCCCAAATAAACGCTTGATCATGTACATGGACGACTGTATAAACAGTCTAGCCGATGGATATTTATTCATCTCCAGTAGACGTGTCGATTGCAGGTGCCACCGGGTATGCGGGCCAGGAACTGGTCGCCCTGCTGGCCAGGCATCCCCATGTGCGGATTGCGGCGGCGATGTCATCGAGCCCCGATTCGGCCGCCCGGCCCCTGCCCCGTCTGGCCCGTATCTGGGATGGCGCCGTGGAGCCGCTGAATGTGCAGAAGCTCGGCACGTCGCCGTTTGTGTTCCTGGCGGTGCCCGAGGCCGCTGCGGCTGAACTGGCCCCCGGGCTTCTGGCCGCCGGCGCGCGTGTCATTGATCTGTCCGGCGCGTTCAGGATTCTCGACGATGCCCAGCGGACGAAGTGGTATCCCGCCACCGGGAGTTTGCCTGTCGGTGTGGTGTATGGGCTGGTTGAACACAACCGGGCGGCAATTGAACATGCGGCGCTCGTGTCGTGTCCCGGCTGTTATCCCACGGCCGCGCTGCTGGCGCTCACGCCGCTGATGCAGGCCGGCCTGCTCGACCTCACTCGCGACGTGATCATCGACGCCAAGTCCGGCATCTCGGGCGCGGGCCGTGCGGCCACTGACCGCACGCACTTCTGCGAAAACCACGGGTCGATGTCTGCCTATGGCGTGCTCGGCCATCGTCACGTGGCAGAGATGGAACAGGCGCTCGGGTGTGAAGTGACGTTTGTGCCGCACCTGGCGCCGCTGGATCGCGGCATTCTCGAGACCATCTATGTGCGGACTGTCGAGGACGTGACCGCCGACATGATCACGTCGACGATGGAGGCCGCGTATGCGACGGCACCGTTCGTGCGACTGACGGGCAGCGCGCTGCCGGAGATCAAACACGTCGCGTACACAAACTTCTGCGACATCGGCTGGAAGTACGACGCGGCCACTCGACGGCTGGTGTTGATCTCCTGCATCGACAACCTTGTGAAAGGTGCTGCCGGACAGGCCGTTCAGAACTTCAACGTGCTCTGCGGCATTGACGAACGGACGGGCCTGCGATGAACGGTCCACTCGTACTCAAGCTTGGCGGTGAGTTGATCGAAACCGCGGAGGCGCGTGAGGCCTTTGCGGCGATGGTCGCTGCTGTTCGACGCACCCGCCCGGTGGCGATCGTGCACGGCGGTGGACGCGCGATTGACGCTGAACTGGCGCGGCGGGGCATCGCCCCGAAGAAGGTCGACGGCATCCGGATTACGGACGCGCCGACACGTGATGCCGTGGTGGCCGTGCTGGCCGGCTCCGCCAACACCGATCTTGTGGCGGCGCTGGTCGCGGCCGAGGTGCCCGCGGTGGGGCTCACCGGTGTCGACGCCGCACTCGGCGAAGCGCAACGCGCCGGCGCCATGCGCAGTGCGAGTGGTGAAGATGTCGACCTCGGCCTTGTCGGTGATCCGGACGAGATCGACCCTGGTCTGGCAGAGCTGCTGATGACGGCCGGATACGTGCCGGTTGTGGCCAGCCTGGGCATCGAACGAGGTCAGGGCGGCGCGGGCATTCTCAATGTGAACGCCGACGTCATGGCGTCTCGTCTTGCCAGCGCACTCGGCGCGGAGCTGATCATCGCGGGCACCACAGCGGGTGTCCTCGACCGCGAGGGGCAGGTGATCGCCTCACTGACGATTCCGCAGATCGACACACTGATCGCGGAAGGCACCGCAACGGCGGGGATGATCGCCAAGTTGCGCGCGTGCCGCACGGCCCTTGAAGAAGGTGTGCCGTCGGTACGGCTGGTCGACGGACGGACATTTGGCGCAGGCGTCGCGCCGGCGGAGGCGCCGGGCACCACTCTCATTCACTCGGAGCAGACGGTACAGGCATGAGCACCACCACTTTGGCCCCGGCCACGATTCAGGAACTCGAAGCGCAGCACCTGCTGCCGGTCTACAAGCGCACACCGGTCGTGTTCACGCGTGGTGAAGGCATGTACCTCGTGTCGGCCGAGGGACGCCGGTACCTCGACTTCATCTCCGGTGTTGGTGTCGCCGCACTCGGCCATGCACATGCGGGACTCGCCGACGCCATAGCGGAACAGGCGCGCACGCTGCTGCACACCTCGAACCTCTTCTACCACCCGTTGCAGGCGGAGGTGGCCACCCGGCTGGCATCACTGACAGGGCTCGAGCGTGCGTTCTTCTGCAACAGCGGCACGGAAGCCAACGAGGCGTGCCTCAAATTCGCGCGCCGGTACTGGCACGCCAAAGGCGAGACAAAACGCACGAAGTTCATTGCGTTCTCGCATGCGTTCCACGGCCGCACGCTCGGCTCCCTGTCGGTCACCTGGGATGACCACTATCGCGCGCCGTTTGCGCCGCTGATTCCCGATGTGGTCTTCGTCGACACCAATGACCCCGCCGCGCTCACCGCAGCGGTTGATGACACCACCGCCGCGATTGTCATCGAGCCCATCCAGGGTGAAGGCGGCGTGCGTCCCATCAGTGCTGAGCTTGTGGCAGCCATCGAAGACGCCTGCGCGCGCACGGGTGCGCTGCTGATTGCCGACGAAGTACAGAGCGGCTCGGGACGCACCGGTCCGTTTCTCCACAGCCAGAAGCTGGGCCTGACGCCTGACCTCGTGGCCCTGGGCAAGGCACTGGGCGCGGGTGTGCCCGTCGGTGTCGCGATGTTCAGCCAGGAGGTCGCGTCGAAAGCCGCACCCGGGGATCACGGCAGCACCTATGGCGGCAACCTCTTGGCCTGCCGGGCGGCCCTGGTGTTCCTCGATGCGTGGCAGTCGCCCGACTTTCAGGCATCGATGGCTGCTGCCACCGCTCACATGGGCAAGCGGCTCTGTGAACTGATGGGCCGTCATCCCCAGCTCATCCGCGAGGTGCGCGGCGCGGGGCTGATGATCGGCATTGACCTGGCCTTTGACGCCACGCCGGTCGTCGGTGAGGCCTTCTCGCGCGGCCTGCTGATCAACCGCACGAGCACGACGGTCGTCCGGCTGCTGCCGCCGTACATCGTGACCCCTGATGACGTCGACGCAGCGATGCCGCTGCTGGAAGCCGCAATTGTGGCGGCAGGAGGAGGTGCCCAGTGACTGACGTAACGATCCGCCAGGCGACGATGGACGATGCCGAGGCGATTCATGCGCTGGTACAGTCGCATCTGGACGAGGGGCACCTGCTGCCGCGTCACCTCTCCGAACTGCGCGCTCACGCCGAACGGTTTGTGGTGTGTGACGTGGCCGGCACGCTGACGGCGTGCGCCGAACTTGCACCGCTGTCGCAGACGGTGGCCGAGGTGCGATCGATGGTGGTGTCGCGTGACTTCCGTCGTGTGGGTCTGGCGTCACGGATGCTCAACGAGCTGCGTACGCGCGCCAAGGCGCTGGGCTTCCAGACCCTGACGGCGTTCACGCACGATGCGCGCTTTTTCGTGCGCCAGGGGTTCTCCATCGTGCCGCACGTGTGGGTGCCGGAGAAGATTGCGACCGACTGTGTGGGATGTCCACTCTTCCGGCATTGTGAGCAGTACGCGGTCGTGCTCCCGCTGGAGGCGCGCCCGATGTACAAACCGTCCTCGTCAAAAGTCCCTGTCGGACAGGTAGCCTGAACATGAATGCCACGTTGATTGATGGCGGCGTCACGACGCCGGCCGGATTTGTCGCGTCCGGTGTGTATTGCGGCATCAAGAAGCCGACACACGCCTGGCCGCTCGACCTTTGTCTGATTGCTTCCACCAACGGTCCCGTGCCGGCTGCGGCTGTGTTCACGACGAACCTTGCGGTGGCGGCGCCCGTCGTCGTCTCCCGAGAGCACCTGCAGACAGCCAACGGACTGTGCGCCGGCGCGGTCATCAACAGCGGCTGCGCCAACGCCTGCACCGGTGAGGCCGGTATGGCCGTGGCGCGCGGGATGGCGCACGCGGCGGCTGAAGCGCTTGGTGTCTCGGACGAGTTCATCTTTGTGTCGTCCACGGGCGTCATTGGCGTGCCGCTGAACCTCGACAAGGTGCGGGCCGGCATCACGGCGGCGAAGGCGTCCTTGTCAGCGGACGGCAGCGCCGACGCAACGCTGGCCATCATGACGACCGATCCGTTTCCGAAGTCATGCGCGGCGACCTACGATTCGCCGCGTGGACGTGTGACAGTCGGCGGCATCACCAAGGGCTCCGGCATGATTGAGCCGCGCATGGCGACGATGCTGGGGTTCCTGACCACGGATGCCAAGGTTGCGCCCGGCGTGCTGCAGGCGGCGTTGCGGACCGTGTCCGACGAAACGTTCAACGCCATCACCGTTGATGGCGAGTGCTCGACCAACGACTGCGTGCTGCTGCTCGCGTCCGGGGCGTCCGGCATCGAGATCACGGACCCGACCGATCCCGCGCTCATTGAGCCGCTGCGCGCAGTGGCGGGTCACCTGGCCAGGGAGATTGTGCGTGGCGGTGAAGGTGCGACCAAACTTGTGACCATTCGCGTGACGGGCGCGGCCTCACTGGCGGATGCGCGGCTTGCGGCGCGGACCATTGCGAATTCGCCGCTGGTCAAGACGGCGATTCATGGCGGCGATCCCAACTGGGGCCGGCTGGTGGCTGCTGCTGGACGGTCCGGCGCACAGTTCGTGCTCGACAACGCATCTGTCCGTATCGGCGACATCGACCTGTTCGTGAACGGTGTCCCGTTTGACGAACGGGCGGAGGCGGCCTCCGACGTCCTCATGCAGAAACAGATGACCATCAACGTCGACCTCGGCACCGGAGGCGCACACGAAGCCACGATGTGGACGTGTGACTTCTCCGCCGACTACGTCAAGATCAACGCCGAGTACCGCACCTAGCATCATGATTGTTGAGCTCCCTACACTGACTTCCAAGGACTTCCTGTCGATCCTGAACCTCTCGCACGAGGCGCTGGAACAGGCGCTCGCGTTGGCGGCTGTCTTCAAGTCGGAGCGGCAGAAGGGTCGTCCGCATGCACATGTACTGCAGGGCGCACACGTGGCGCTGCTCTTCGAGAAGCCCTCGCTGCGTACACACTCGGCGTTCACCATTGCGGTGCGTGAACTTGGCGGTGACGTGATTGAGCCGGCGTCCGACGTCGCGTTTGGCGGGCGCGAGTCGGCCTCGGACGTCGCACGCAATCTCGAGCGCTGGGTGCCCATTGCGGTCGTCAGGACCTTCGGTCAGGCACGTCTGGAGCGCTTCGCGGCATCGAGCTCGCGTATGCGCGTGATCAACGCGCTGACGGACGAAGAACATCCGTGCCAGGCGCTGGCGGACATGCAGGCGCTCATCGAGCGGTGGGGCTCGGTGCAGGGCCGCACCGTCACCTACGTCGGGGACGGCAACAACGTGGCGGCCTCGCTCGCCCACGCGTCGCTCATGCTCGGCATGCACGTACGCATTGCCACACCTCCTGGATTCGAGCTCAACGCCGACCTGGCCGAGGCCGGGCGCAGAGTCGCGCGCTTCGGGGCCACACTGACGACATTGCACGACCCGGTCGAAGCGGTCAAAGGTGCCGACGCGGTGTACACCGATGCCTGGGCGTCGATGGGCCAGGAAGCCGACGCGGAGCGGCGCACCAAACTGTTCCAGCATTTTCAGGTCAATGCCGCGTTGATGGCAGCGGCCAAGCCGGACGCGCTCTTCATGCATTGCCTGCCGGCGCATCGCGGGCTTGAAGTCACCGACGAGGTCATCGACTCGCCGGCGTCCATCGTGTTCGATCAGAGCGAAAACCGCCTGCATACGCAGAAGGCGCTGCTGGCGATGATGTCAGCGCGCTAGGCGCGGCGAAGGGTGCGACAATAGGCGCCTATGCACCCGTGGCATGACGCCTATATCGACGATGCCCAGATCGAGTCGGCGTTTCCCGTCATCATCGAAATCCCGAAGGGCAGCTCGAACAAGTACGAACTCGACAAGGAAACCGGTCTGCTCCGCCTGGACCGCGTGCTCTACAGCGCGGTGCACTACCCGGCCGACTACGGCTTCATTCCCCGCACGTTTTGTGACGATGGCGATCCGCTGGACGCCCTCGTGCTTGGCCAGGATCCCGTCCATCCGCTGACCATCGTCGAGGCGCGCGCCATCGGCGTGATGCGGATGCGCGACGAAAAAGGCATCGACGACAAGATCGTCGCCGTCAGTGTGAAGGACCCCGCCTTCGCGCACTACACGGACAAGAACCAGCTGCCGCCACACGTCCTGCGGCAGGTCCGTCAGTTCTTCGAGGAGTACAAGGCCCTCGAGAACAAGGAAGTCGTCGTCGAGGAGATGCTCGGGCCCGTCGAAGCGATTCACATCGTGCGAGCCGGCCTCGAGATGTATCGCCGTCTGCGACGCCGTGAGATCTGACGAACACCTGCAGCTACGCTGGCCCGAGCGCCGGCTGATGGCCCTGCAGCGGCGCGCCGGTCGCGCAGGTGTGGTGCTCGCGGTAACGCTCGTCTCGGTCGCGATCTCCGTGGCGCTGACGGCTCTGCTGGTGGTGCCCCTGCTGACCGAGGAGGACACACGCAACGGCATGCTCGAGGTGTCGTTGGGCATCGCGGTCGCCGTGCCGGCCGTCGTCGCGCCGTTGGTCACACTGGTGCTGACGAGCCTGATCGTGCGACTCGACGAGGCCTACGGTCAGGTGTGGACCTTGTCGACACGGGATCCGCTGACGCACGCGTACAACCGGCGCGGCTTGTTCTCCGAGGCGGAACGGCGTCTGGCACACCCCGGCGGCGACCAGCTGCTCGTCGGCATGGTGGACCTCAACGACTTCAAGCGGATCAACGACACGCACGGACACACGGCCGGGGACGAAGTGTTGCGGTGTACGGCGACCACGTTGTCTGGCTTGATCGGCAGGACCGGAGCGATCGGGCGAATCGGCGGTGACGAGTTCGCCTTCATCGCCGCCGGGACACCGGCCGAGGTCGAATACCTCACCACCCAGGTGAGGACGTTCTGCGCAGGTTTCCGGGTGACCATCCCGAGTGGACACATCCTCGTCTCAGCGGACGCGGGGCTGGCCACCGTGGCTGCGGGCGAGGCGTTTGCCGATGCCCTGGCCCGCGCCGACCACGCCCTGTGCGGTCCGACGGTCGCCGCCCGGTGACGGCAGGAGCGCGAGACGACGACGCGTGGTCGTGGAGCGCTTCCGTACGATACAGTTTCCCCGGTTAGTTCCCCCTACAGTGGAGGCCCCATTGGCACGTCGATTTGTTCGAACTCTCGTTCTCGGAATGGTGGCGGCAGCCCCGTTCCTGCTTCCCTCGGCCGTCGCCCGCCTGTCGGGCGAAGCCGCACCACCGGCTCAGGCATCCGCCCAGGCGCCCTCGGTGGTGGCCATTCGCAACGCCACGCTGATCACGGTGTCGAACGGCACCATCAACAACGGCACGATCGTCATTCGCGACGGCAAGATCGCGGCGATTGGCACCAACGTCCAGATTCCCGCCGGCGCAACGGTCGTCGACGGCACGGGGCGTTTTGTGACCCCCGGCCTGATCGATGCGCACTCGCACATCGGCAATGACGCCATCAACGAAGGCGCCACGGCGGTCAGCTCGATGACCGACATGGGCCAGGTGCTCAACCCGACGGCGATCGCCATTCAGCGCGACCTGGCCGGCGGACTGACCACGGCGAACATCCTGCACGGTTCGGCCAATCCGATTGGCGGCGGCTCGGTCACGATCAAGCTGCGTTGGGGTGTCGAAAAGGGCGACGACCTGATCTTCGAAGGGGCGATGCCCGGCATCAAGTTCGCGCTCGGCGAGAACCCGAAGCGGTCCGGCGGTGGCGCCGGCGGTCTGCAGGGGAACGCACTGCCGCGCTATCCGGGAACCCGTCAGGGTGTCGAGTTCGTCATTCGCGATGCCTTCACACGTGCGAAGCGGTATCAGAAGGACTGGGCAGCGTACAACGCGGCGCCCAACAAGGCGTCGCTGGTGCCGCCTCGGCGCGACCTCCAGTTGGATGCACTCGTGGAGGTGCTTGAAGGCAAGCGCCTGGTGCACTGCCACTCGTACCGCGCCGACGAGATCCTGATGATGATTCGCCTGGCCGACGAGATGGGCTTCAAGGTGGCCACGTTCCAGCACGTGCTGGAAGGCTACAAGGTGGCGAAGGAGATCGCGGCGCACGGCGCCGGCGCGTCCACCTTCTCCGACTGGTGGGGTTACAAGATCGAAGCGGAAGACGCGATTCCCGGCAACGCCGGCCTGATGACGCACAAAGGCGTCAACGTGTCGATCAACTCCGACAGCGCCGAACATGCGCGTCGCCTCAACACCGAGGCCGCGAAGTCGGTGCGCTGGGGTGATATCACCGACGATCAGGCGATCGGTCTGGTGACAATCAATCCGGCCAAGCAGCTGCGCATCGACAACCGCGTGGGCTCGCTGGACGTCGGCAAGGATGCCGACGTGGTCATCTGGAACAACCATCCGCTCAGCACCTACGCCATCGTCGACCAGACGTACATCGACGGCAAGGTCTACTACGACCGCGTGAAGGACCTCGAGCGTGTGGCTGCGGCGGCAGGCGAGCGTCCGGCCCCCGGCAATCCCCCTGTGACCGCCAACCTGTTCAACGTGACGCCGGAAACCAACCGGGTCATCTACAACGCCAACGGCGGCACCTGGGCGATCACCAACGCCCGGATCCACACGGTGTCTGGTCCGGTCATCCCCCGCGGCACGGTCGTCATCCGCGGCAACACCATCCAGGCGGTGGGCGCCAACGTGTCCATCCCGGCGGGTGCCCGTGTCGTCGACGCGCGTGGCGGCAACGTGTATCCAGGATTCATCGATGCGCAGACGGACCTCGGTCTCAACGAACCCGGTGTGCGCAACTTCGATGATGTGAATGAGATCCTGACGTTCAACCAGATGCTGCGCACGAAGGTCGCGTATCAGTCCGACAGCGACGCGATTGCGGTCGCGCGCACGGAAGGCATCACGTCGGCGGGCATCTTCCCGGGTGGCGGCATCATCGGCGGCGAAGTGCCGCTCATGAACCTGGACGGCTGGACGTGGGAAGAAAACGTCGTGCGGCCGGCCGCAGGTCAGTCGTTCTCCTGGCCCGGCGGTGGCGGCGGCCGTGGCGGCTTCCCCGGTGGCGGTCGCGCCGGCGGCGGCAACACCTCGGGCCTGCGCGAACTCGAAGCGCTGCTGGCTCAGGCAAAGGTGTACAGCCAGAATCCCAACCGCGACATGAACTGGAACCTGGAGCCGCTCCTGCCCATCCTGAACAAGCAGCAGGCGTTCTACATCAGCGCGGGCAGCGACGCGGCCATCACGCAGGCGTTGCAGTGGGCGCAGCGGCAGAACGTGAACATCGTCATTCGCACGAGCCCGCAGACGGCCGTGTCGAGTGCGGCAGCGCTCAAGGCTGCGAACGTGCCCGTCATTCTGAGCACGATTCTGGCGTTGCCCCAGGGCAATGACGACACGTTCCACGCGGCGACCTACCAGGCGCCGGCGGAACTGGAAAAGGCCGGTGTCACGTTTGCGTTCTCGAGCGGCGGCTTCGAAACGGTGCGCCTGATCCCGTTCCAGGCGGCCATGGCGTCCGCGTGGGGGCTCAGCAAGGAGCGCGCGCTGCAGGCCATGACGCTGGATGCCGCGAAGATCTTCGGCGCCGACAAACTCGTCGGGTCGATCGAACCCGGCAAGGTCGCCAACCTCGTGGTCACCAACGGTGATGCGATGGAAATCCGCTCTCGCGTGCTGCACGTCGTCATCGCCGGCAAGGATGTGGCGCTGACCAACAAGCAGACCGAGCTGTTCAACCGCTACATGGGTCGTCAGTAGGAGGACTCGATCATGCGCAACCTGAAATCTCTGTTCGTTCAGGGCGCCGCGGTCCTCGCTGCGACGCTCACGTTCACCATGTCCGGCGGCGCCTCGGCGCCGGCCGGCATGACCTACGCCATCCGCGGCGCGAAGATCGTGACGGTCTCGGGCGCCACTATCGACAACGGCACGGTGCTCATCCGTGACGGTGTCATCCAGGCAGTCGGCACGTCAGTCACCGTGCCGGTCGACGCCATCGTCACGGACGGCGCCGGCCTGACCGTGTATCCCGGATTCATCGACCTGATGAGCGGCGCGCCGCTGGGTGAGACGGCCCCGGCCGCTGGTCCCGGCGGCGGGCGTGGCGGCGGACGTGGAGGCGGCGGCAACGACCCGGCCTTCTCGAGCCGCGAGGAAGCGGAGCGCGCCAAGCGCGAAGCCATCCTGCGGCCCGACTACCAGGCGGCCTCCAATCTGGTCGAGTCGAGCGACGCACTGGCGTCGATGGCGCAGGCGGGCATCACCTCGGTGCTCGCAGTGCCCTCGCAGGGCATCTTCAAGGGGCAGAGCGCGCTGGTGAACACGATGTACCCGCCCGACGATCCGATGATCAGCACGGTGGCGGAGTACCGGCGCGGCCTCGCGGTCGTGAAGGCGCCGGTCGCGCAGCACGTCAACATCGGCGGGCGCGGCGGCGGCACGGGTTATCCCAACTCGCTGCTCGGCACGATTGCGTTCACCCGCCAGGGCTTCCTCGACGCGAAGTGGCAGCGCGATGCAACCGCCATCTACGAAAAAAACGGCGGCGTGGGTCCGCGTCCACTCGTCGAGCCATCACTGGATGCGCTCAAGCCTGCACTGGCCAAGGAAGTCCCAACGGCGTTTGACGCCAATCAGGCCCGTGAGATCGATCGTTCGCTGATCATGGCGAACGACTTCGGCCTCGACCCGATCATCGTGGGCGGCGCCGAAGCGCACAAGCGCATCGAAGACCTGCAGAAGGCGAAGGCACGCGTCATCCTCGGCGTGAACTTCCAGGCCGGCGGGGGCGGCGGTGGTCGTGGCGGCGGCGGTGCCGCCAGTGGCCAGAACATGCAGCAGGCCATCCTCGAGGCGACGAAGACGGCAGCGCGCCTGGCCGAAGCGGGCATCACGTTCGGATTCACGGGCGGAGGCGTCCTTCAGCCGTCGGCGTTCATGACCAACGTCGGCCGCACCATCAAGGACGGCGGCCTGCCCGCAGCAACCGCGCTTCGCGCGCTGACGCTCGACGCCGCACGCGTGGCCGGCGCGGCCGATCGCCTCGGATCGATTGACCAGGGCAAGATCGCCAACCTCGTCGTGATTGAAGGCGAGTTGTTCGACAGCGCCGCGCGCGTCCGTCACGTCTTCATTGACGGACGGCCGATCGACATGGGCAGCGCGGCACCCGCGAGCGGCACCGGCCGCGGCGGTCGCGGCGGCGGCCAGTAGTTCCACCTGCTCGACGCCGGGACTGCTGCACACACGCAGCGGTCCCGGCGCCGGCATCACGTCATGATGCCGGCAAAAAACAATCCCAGCTCCAGCACCAGAATCAGCACAATCACCAGCTCGAGCAGATTCGCCTGCGCCATGCCGGTGTGCTCGATCGCGAAACGATGGATGTCGTCGAGTGTCTTCAACTTTTCGTCGACGTTCCGCTTCCATTCCGCCAGCCCCATGCGGCTGCCGACCAGGTTGAAGAGCCGCGCGGCATACACATCGCCGACCATCTTCACGGCGTTCTCCATCCGATCGGTCAGTTCATTCACATCAATGAACAACGCGTGCAGACGACGCGTCGCTTTGGTGTGGCGCCGCCCGAACCAGCGGTCACTCCATGAGGGCTCCTGCACCTGGCGGTAGATGGTGGAGAGCTCGTGTTCGAGCAAGTCGTCGTGATAGCGGAATTCGAGCAGGTGCGAATTGGCGTACTCGATGATGTCCATCGCCGCATGCGCGGCGGCTTCCCGGTCGTAGATGAACGCGGTATTCCAGGTCGCGACGACGAGATCGTCCTCGAAGTAGGAGAGCCGATGGCGCAGGACCTCCTCAACCTCCTGCCTGCCAAGCGTGACGCGCTCACCGCGCAGCAGTTGTGCGATGTCGCCGCCCAGCGTGGCCACGACATCGTCGGCGGTCCTGGGGACGTCGAAAGCGTGAACGGCGAACAGCAGGTAGTCTTCGGTGAGCAGCTGTGCGCGGGGCTTCGTCAGTGCCGAAGTGATACGCGCGGTGATGTCGCGGCACGCGTCGGCGGCCGCGCGCTCAAGCGCGCCGTGCTCGAGCAGTGTCTGTCCGTCTGCGACGAACTCGCGCCAGGTGCCGCTGAATCGGCGGTGGAGCACCACTGAGACGACGCCGTAGTCGAAGAACTTGATCCGGACCTGGTAGTCGGCAGGCGGGGTGATGCCAAGCGCGACGCCGTCGGCAATGACGGGAGCCTGCTGATAGCGCACCCTGGGCGGGCCGGCGCTTTTGTCGGACAACTCGGCGCTGGCGCCATGCGCCCCCAAAACGCCGCGGACACCCGCCAGGTCGATGACTTCGGCGATGTCGAACAGGTAGACCGCAGAGATCGAGCCGGTGACGTGCATACTGCCATCCTACCCCCCACGGGTATCCACGGCATCTCGATAGAGCCACGTGAGCGCGTCGGGCAGGCGCCTCGCCCAGCTGTCTTCGGTGTGATCGCCCTGGGCCTCCTCGGTGCCGCCCAATTGGCCGGCGTCGAGCTGATCGCGCAGGAGCCGGCGGAGCCGCCGGACGTTGTGGAGCGCCTCGCGGCCTTCACGGTGCCCGATGTCCAGCCAGACACGTGTCGCGGGCACCAGCGGCTGGCGCTGCAGGCGGCGCAGGATCAGAGCGCGGTCCCACCAGATGGACGGCGACATGACCAGCAGGCGCCCGAACCGGCCGGGGTATTGCTGGGCCAGGACGAGTGTGACCAGTCCGCCCAGTGAGGAACCACCCATGGCCAATGCGCCGGGCGCGACATCAACGCCGTACTCGTCGACGAGGAACGGAAGGAGGTCTTCCATCACGAATCGCCCGTAACGCCAGGCGTCTCCTCCGGCGCGGTCCCCGTCCGATGGCGTCAATTCGCGCAGCCGCTGTTCTCCGGCATGGTCGATGCCCACCACAACCACCGGCGGGATCCGCCCCTCGGCGGTCAGCGCCGTCAGGGTTTCGGACACGCGCCAGTGGTGCCCCGGCCTGTGGGCGCGCTCGGGGTCGAAGAGATTCTGACCGTCATGCAGGATGAGGAGGTTCCGAAGTTCCGGAGTTCCGGGGTGCCGAAGTTCCGGAGTCCAGACCGTCACGCGACGTGTCCCTCCAAGCCACGGCGAGTCGATGTCGTGACGGGTCATCAGATGACGTAGTATCGGGCATCATGCGTCGCGAGTACCACCGCTGGTTCGCCCAGCCCCTCGGTCGGGACATGGAATTGCTGACGTTCGGGCACGCCGGTCGCCCTGTGATCGTGTTCCCGACCTCCATGGGTTCCTTCTTCGAGTACGAAGACCGCGGCATGATTGGCGCCCTGCACGACAAACTCGAGGGAGGCCTGCTTCAACTGTTCTGTGTGTCCACGGTGGACACCGAATCGTTCTACGGGTCGATGCTTGATCCCCGCGATCGCATTGCCCGGTACCTGCAGTACGAGCAATATCTGGTCGACGAGGTTGTCCCCTTCGTTCGCCAGCACAACGGCAGCGACACCATGGGGCTGACCGGCTGCAGCTTTGGCGCGTATCACGCAATGACCATGGCGCTGCGGCATCCGGACGTGTTCACGTCGTGCATCACGATGGGCGGTGCGTTCGACATCATGCGCTTCCTGCATGGGTACTTCGACGAAGATGCGTACCTGCTCTCGCCGCCGCACTTTCTGCCGAACCTGACCGATCCGTGGTTCCTCGATCGGTTCCGGCTGAACAAGTGGGTGCTGGTCACCGGCGAGCGGGACATCTGCCGCGCGGATACCGAACACATGGCGCGCCTGCTGGCGCACAAGGACATCCCGCACAGCCTGCACGTCTGGGGCAATGGGTCGCTGCACGACTGGCCCGAATGGCTCAAGATGGCCAGCGCGTATGTGCCGTGACGAGGTTCCGAAGTTCCGAAGTCCGGGGTTCCGAAGTTCCGAAGTTCCGAGGTGAGGGGTTGCGAATGAAGACGATTGGTGTGCTGTTTGGCATGGAGCAGACGTTTCCACCCGCGGTGGTGGATCGCATCAACAGCATGAACATCCCGGACATACGGGCCGAAGCCGTGTCGATCGGTGCCATCCGGATGGATGAGCCGCAGCGGTACAGAGTCATCATCGACCGCATTTCCCACGACATTCCGTTTTATCGGGCGTTCGTGAAAAATGCGGCGCTGACGGGCACGGCGATCATCAACAACCCGTTCTGGTGGAGCGCTGACGACAAGTTCTTCAACTACGCGCTGGCCACCAGGCTTGGCGTTGCGATACCGCCGACAGTCATCCTGCCGCACAAGTCACATCCGCCGGGCACGACGGATCAGTCGATGCGCAACCTCGAGTACCCGATCAACTGGGAAGAAGTGTTTGGCTACATCGGGTTTCCCGCGTTTCTCAAACCGTTCGATGGGGGCGGCTGGAAGGATGTCTACCAGGTGCGATCGGCCAAGGAATTCTTCGCGGCGTACGACCAGACCGGCACGTTGTGTATGACGCTGCAGAAGGCGGTCAACTTCAAGGAGTACTTCCGCTGCTACGTCATCGGCCAGGAGAAGGTGCACATCATGCCGTACGACCCGCGGCAGCCGTTCCACGAGCGGTACATCAAGCACCCACCGGCGTACGACCCGGCGCTGCTGCAACGGGTCGAACGTGACGCGCTCACGCTGTGCCGCGCGCTCGGCTACGACCTCAACACGGTGGAATTCGCCGTCGAAGACGGCGTGCCGTATGCCATCGACTTCATGAATCCGGCGCCGGACGCCGACCGCCACTCCGTTGGCGAGGCGAACTTCGCCTGGATCATCGACGCCGTCGCCGAACTGGCCGTGCGCAAGGCCCAGGAACCCGCCACCCCGCTCGACCTCCGCTGGAATGCCTTCCTGAAGGGCTGATCCCATGACCACGCCGTCGTTTACCCTCGGGATCGAAGAGGAATACCAGACGATCGACCCGCGCACGTACGACCTCCGCTCCCACATCCAGACCGAGATCGTGGAAGAGGGCAAGCGCCGGATGAAGGAGAAGGTCAAATCCGAGATGCACCAATCGGTCGTCGAGGTGGGCACAGGCGTCTGTCGCACGGTCAAGGAAGCCCGGGCGGACCTCTGTGACCTCCGGCGGCAGATGATCGCGCTGACCGAGGAACACGGGCTCCTGCTCATCTCGGGTGCCACGCACCCGTTCGCCGACTGGCGCGTGCAGGACATCTCGCCGGATGCCCGATACGTGCAGGTCCTGGAAGACATGCAGATCGTGGCGCGGGCCAACCTGATCTTCGGCCTCCACGTCCACGTGGGCATCGAAGACCGCGAGACATTGATCCATCTCATGAATCAGATGCGGTACTTCCTCCCACATCTGCTTGCGCTGTCGTCAAATTCGCCGTTCTGGATCGGCATGAACACCGGCCTCAAGTCCTACCGCACGAAGGTGTTCGACCGGTTCCCGCGCACCAATATCCCGGACATCTTCCAGTCGTGGGCGGACTTTGACGGTTTCGTCAATCTGCTCGTCCGCACGCGCTCCATCGACAACGCCAAGAAGATCTGGTGGGACATCCGTCCACATCCGGTGTTCAACACGCTCGAGGTGCGTGTCTGCGACATCCCCATGCGTGTGGATGAAACGATCGCGCTGGCCGCGTTGATCCAGGCCACGCTGGTGAAGTTGTACCGGCTGCACGCGCAGAATCAGAGCTGGCGTGTGTACAGCCGCGCTCTGTTGATGGAGAACAAGTGGCGGGCCGCCCGTTACGGGCTCGACGGCATGCTGATCGACTTCGGCAAGGAACGCGAAGTCCCTGAACGCGAGCTCATCCTCGAATATCTCGATTGGATCGACGATGTGCTGGACGAGTTGGACAGCCGCGAGGAAATCGAGACGATCCGATGGATTCTTGCCAACGGTACTGGCGCGGATCGTCAGCTGGCCGTGTATGAACGATCAGGGCACGACTTCAAGGCCGTGGTCGACTACATGCTCGCCGAAACGCGCCAGGGCCTGTAGCCCGACCGAATCCGTGTGGCGCCGGAGCAGCTGACCGGCTGCTCCGGCACCGCATCCAATCAGAACCGGTAACCGAAGCCGACGCCGATCAGCCAGGGGTCGACCTTCACCAGGCTCACCTTCGTGCCGCCGGCCTTGAGCATCACGTCCGAGCGGAGTGCCACGTACTTCAGGTCGGCATTCAGGAACACTTTCGGGCTGAGCTTGATGTCGAAGCCCGCCTGTCCGGACATGCCGACACTCGTGTCCTCGAGGTCCAGGGCACCCACACCGGGGACGGCCAGCTTCACGTCGGAGATGATCGTCAGGTTTGCGCCGACGCCGATGTACGGACGCACCATGCCTTCAGGCGAAAAGTGGTACTGCAGGCTGAGAACCGGCGGCAGGTGCTTGAACGTACCGATCTTCGTACCCGCCACTTCCACGTCGTGCTTCTGCGGATACGTGAGCACGAGTTCGGCCGCGAGGTTCTTGTTGAAGAAGTACGTGATGTCCACTTCGGGAATCAGCTTCTTGCTGACCGTGATGGCGTCGGCCGGCACCGACAACGCTGGAATCGCATCCGATTTGTCCGCGGTTGAAATGTAGACGCCGCGCGCGCGGATCATCAGCGAACCTTCCTGCGCGAACGCGACCATCGGCGCAAACACAAGTACAGCGAGCACGGACGCGACAAGGCGAGTGATTTTCATGAGTCCTCCTGGCGGGCCTGGATGTGCGCAAGACCGATGCGCGGCCCGGTATGATGCTCCGACTATAACAGCGCTTCGTCTGTGCAATTCACTCTGTGGAGTGAGTGATCGTGAATCTTTTGTGAGTGCCGGAATGTCGGCAGCGGCGCGCGTGGTTGTGCCGGAAATCCGGCAGCGCACAAGGCCGCCGCGATATGATCAGCAGCGCATGTTGGACCTGCAGCCCGGCGCCGCCAACGCCATTCGTACGTGCCTCAACGTTCAGCCGTCAGAACGTGTCACCCTCATCACCGATCGACAGACGCGCCACATCGCGGAAGCGCTCGCAGCCGAGATCGATGCCGTCGGTGCGTCGCGACGCATGTTCATCCTCGAGGAAGAGGCGCCACGTCCCCTGACCGATCTTCCGGCCGCCATTGCCGCCGACATGGAACTGAGTGCCGTCAGCATCTTTGCCGCGCAGGTGCAGCAACACGAACTCCGGTCCCGGATGCAGATGACCGACATCGTGAACCGGCGCCGCATGCGGCACGCGCACATGGTGAACATCACCGACCGCATCATGGTCGAAGGCATGCGTGCGGACTTCCATGCCGTCGACGACATCAGCCGCCGCGTGATCGACAAGGTTCGTCAGGCGCGACGCATCCGCGCGACCACACCGGCCGGCAGCGACTTCTCGGCCGACCTCAATCCCGAGTATCGATGGATCAAGACCAGCGGCCTCATCAGCCCTGAGAAGTGGGGCAACCTGCCTGGCGGCGAAGTCTTCACCACACCAGGCGAAGTCAACGGTACGTTTGTCATCGATGGCGTGGTTGGCGACTGGCTCTGCGACCGTTACGGCAATCTGAAGGACTTCCCGCTCACCGTACGTGTGGAGCAGAACCGGCTGGTCGAGGCGACCTCCACCAACCAGGCGCTGCGCGATGACTTCTGGGCATACACACACACGGACGAGAACAGCGATCGCGTCGGTGAATTCGCCATTGGCACGAACATCGGCGTCAAGGAAGTCATCGGCCACATCCTCCAGGACGAGAAGTTCCCGGGCATCCACATAGCCTTCGGCAATCCTTATGGTGCGCACACCGGGGCGGATTGGTATTCCTCCACCCACATCGACGTTGTCGGCACCCGCTTCGATATCTGGGTCGACGATGAGCAGATCATGGCGGACGGTCAGTTCCTGATCTGAGGCGGCAATGATTCCGGCGGTCCGTCAGCGATTCAACGCCGAGTTCACCGAAGCCCGGTACCAGGCACTGCTCAACGCGCTGGAGTCCAGGGTTGGCGGAGCCATCCCGTTCCGGATCGCTGAGACCCCGTGCTTCTTCGAAGGGGCGCTCCTCGAGCGACTGGCAGAGGCGGCGCAGTTGATGGTGGCCCAGTTGCTCGGGGATGCGAAGTACCGCGCCGCCGCTGATGTGATGGTGCCGGCGTGCTTCAGGCTGGCGACGGGCGAGACGCTGCCGACGTGCCTGCAGGTCGATTTCGGCCTGGTCACGCTGCCGGGCGGCGAGGTCGAGGGCCGCCTCGTTGAGCTTCAGGCGTTCCCCTCGCTCTATGGGTTTCAGATGGCGCTCGCCGAAACGAGTGCCGCCGTCTGGTCAGGCCCGTCCGCGGAAAGTCACCTCCGAGCTCATTTTTTGACGGGAGTTGGAGACGCCGAGTACGTGGAACTGTTGCGGCGTGTGCTGGTTGGTGCACACGACCCGCGCGAAGTGGTGCTGATGGAGATTCGGCCGGATCAGCAGAAGACGCGGCCGGATTTTGTGGTGACAGAGAAGACATGGGGCGTGCGGGCGATAGACACCGCAGACGTGATCAAGGACGGCCGGAATCTCTTCTACCGACGGGACGGCGTGCTGACCCGCATCCGGCGGATCTACAACCGCGTCATTCCGGATGAGCTCGAACGATCTGGCGTGGCGCTGCCGTTTGACTACCGCGACGACCTGGACGTGGAGTGGATCGGCGGACCGGACTGGTACTTCCGGATCAGCAAGTTCTCCCTGCCCTGGTTGTCTCACCCCTGGGTGCCCGAGACGCACTTCTTGTCCGACGTGGCGGAATGGCCGGCCGACCGCGACGAGTGGCTGCTCAAGCCACTCTTCTCATTTGCCGGCGGAGGCATCGTGTTTGCTCCCACCAACGAGCAACTGGAGGCCATCCCGAAGGCGGACCGCCACCTCTACGTGCTGCAGCGGCGCGTCGCGTTCACACCCGTGATCGACACGCCACACGGCGCAACACAAGCTGAGCTCCGGATCATGATGGTGCGTGATGGTGACCGCTATCGCGCCGTCCTGCCGCTTGTCCGCATGGGCCGCGGCCGCATGATGGGCGTCGATCACAACAAGGGCCTTGCCTGGGTCGGCGCCTCCGCCGCCCTCCGCACCTAATCGGAACTTCGGGACTCCGGGACTCCGGAACTCCGGAACTTCGGAACTTCGGAACTTCGACAATCAGGTATGCACCCCCGGCGCTTCGTGACCCGTGCGCTCGACGTATTCGGGGTACGTGCCGGGAAAGACCAGCGGGCTCGGTCCGCCCAGCTCGAGCACCTTCGTGGTGAGGCTGCGCAGGAAGGAGCGGTCGTGCGAGACGAAGATCATCGTGCCTTCGAAATCCCGGAGCGCACGAATCAGCATGTCCTTCGTCGTGAGGTCGAGGTGATTGGTCGGCTCGTCGAGCACGAGGAGATTCGGCGGGTACATCAACATCCGGGCCAGCACGAGCCGCGATCGCTCACCTCCCGACAGGAAGCGGATCTTCTTCTCGACGTCATCGCCGGAAAACTGGAACGCGCCGGCCAGGTTGCGAATCGCACCGACCGATTCCTGTGGGAAGTCGGACTGCAGCTGTTCCCAGATCGTCTTGTCGGGATCGAGCAGCTGGAGGGCCTGCTGAGCAAAGTACCCCATCTGCACCGACGCGCCGATGGTCACGGCGCCGCTGTCGGGCTCCAATGCCCCCGCCACCATACGGAGCAGTGTGGTCTTGCCCGCACCGTTGGCACCCATGACCGCCCATCGTTCCCCTCGTTGCACGGTGAGATTCAGGCCGTCGTAGATGACGTGGGTGCCGTAGGCCTTGTGCAGATCGGAGACCGTGACGACCTTGTCGCCGGAGCGTGGCGGCTGACGGAACTCGAAGTCGATGACCTTCCGGCGCTTCGGTGGCTCGACCTTCTCAATCTTCTCGAGTGCCTTCACCCGGCTCTGCACCTGCGCCGCCTTCGCGGCGTGTGCCGCAAATCGCTCGATGAAGCGCTGCTCCTTGGCAAACATCGCCTGCTGGCGCGCGTAGGCGGCCTCGCGGTTGGCCTCACGGATGGCGCGTTCACGTTCGTAGAACTCGTAATTGCCGGAGTAGACCGTGATCTCACCGCCGTCGATCTCGGCAATCTTCGACACGATGCGGTTCATGAAGTCGCGATCGTGGGAGGTCATCAGCAGTGCTGATGGCAACGTCTTGAGAAAGCCCTCGAGCCAGATGATGGATTCGATGTCGAGGTGATTGGTGGGTTCGTCCATCAGCAGGACGTCGGGCCGCCCCAGCAGCACACGCGCCATTGCCACGCGCATCTTCCATCCGCCGGAGAGCGCGCCGACATCGCCATCAATCCGCGTGTCGTCAAATCCGAGGCCGTGTAGTACTTCGCGGGCCTGACTCTCCAGCGAGTAGCCGCCCAGATGGTCGTACTCCTCCTGCACTTCGCCGAAACGCGCGAGGATGGTGTCCATTTCATCGGCCTTGTCGGGATCCGCCATGGCCTGCTGCAGTGACTCCAACTCATGGTGCAGGTCGCCCAGTCGTCCCGAGCCGGCAATCGCCTCATCGAGTACGGTGCGGCCAGACATCTCCTCGACGTCCTGCCGGAAATAGCCCACGGTCAATTTGCGCGGCACCGAGACTTCCCCGTCGTCGGGAGACTCTTCACCAACGATCATGCGGAACAGGGTGGTCTTTCCTGCGCCATTCGGACCAACGAGTCCGACTTTGTCGCCTGGATTCAGCTGGAAGTTTGTTTCGACGAAGAGTATCTGTTTGCCGTACTGCTTCGAAACGTTGGAGAACGTAATCACGATCCGACTATGCTATCCTTGAAATCTCGCAAAGAGTCCGCCCCTCATTTGCTTCCACCTCGCGTCGAGCGTCCCTGGTCTTTCTGGTCCTGGTTCTCCCAAACGAGCAATGAAAGCGACGAGGACGGGAATCAAGGAGTCAGAGAACATGGGTCGCAAACTGTACGTCGGGAACCTTCCGTATTCAGCCACCGAAGATCAGCTTCGGGATCACTTCAGCGGCGCGGGCGCCGTTGACACCGTCACGGTGGTTCGTGACAACGCGACGGGCCGAGCCCGCGGCTTCGGCTTCGTTGAAATGGTCACCGACGCTGAGGCCCAGAAGGCCATCGAGATGTTCAACGAACAGCCGATGGGTGGCCGGAACCTCGCGGTGAACGAAGCGCGTCCGAAGCCGGCCTTTGGTGGCGGCGGAGGCGGCGGCCGTGGCGGCGGCTACGGCGGTGGCGGCGGCGGCAACAACCGTCGCGAACCCCGCTGGTAGCGCTCGCGCTACAATACCCGGGACCCGGTTGCACCGTCGCAGCCGGGTCCTCGTCTTTTCTTCGCCCTGGAGGTTCGCTGCTGTGAAGGTCACCAAAGGTACGCGCGTGTCGCAATCCAAGTACGGCCCTGGCACAGTAACCGATACCGACGGGGTGCATATCGTCATCGACTTCGACAACCACGGCCCGAAGCGGTTCGTGTCGTCCATCGTGACCCTGGCGCCCACCGACGAACCCGCGCCGGAAAAGACCAAGACCACCAGGCGTCGCAAGAAGGCCGAGTAAGTCCCTCCGGTTCGCCGGTTCCCAACCCAACACGAATCGTCGGCGTCTTATCCGCCGACAATGACTTTCCGTACCGTTGGCGCAGCCTTCGTGTGTCTGCTGCTCTGTCTGCTCGCCCCCATCCTCACTCACACAGCAAACGCTCAAGCGACTGTCACGCCGCAGTCGAGCCCGCTGCGTGTTTTTGTTGACTGCTATGAATGTGACACCGAGTATCTTCGGCAGAACGTCACCTTCATTGACTATGTTCGGGACCGGACGGTTGCAGACGTCCACCTGCTGGTAACCACTGAGTCCACCGGCGGCGGTGGCCGATCATGGACACTCAAGTTCATCGGAATCGGACGCTTTGCATCCATTGACCGCACTCTGACTTTCACGTCACCACAGACGGCCACCAACGACGATCGTCGCAAGGAGTTTGCCCGCGTGTTTCGGCTCGGAATTGCGCCCTACGCGCTCGACTCCTCCGCTGGCGCCCATTTGGACGTCCAGTGGAACCGCCCCGCAACCCAGACGGCCTCCCCGACGACACCGGCGCGGGATCCGTGGAACTACTGGGTGTTCCGGACGAACCTGAGCGGCAACCGGGACGGCGAGGAATCACAAAGTTACAGCAGCTACCGGATCAGCGTCTCAGCGAACCGTACGACTGCAAACTGGAAAATCAACGTCTCGAGCAACGGCAACTACAACGAGAGCAACTTCGACCTTGGCGATGGGGACAAGTTCAAAAGCACCTCGTCAAGCTGGGGTGTCAACTCACTCATCGTCAAGAGCCTGGCGACACACTGGTCGCTGGGCGTCCGGACATCGGTCTCGTCATCGACGTTCTCGAACAACCGTATCGTGATGACCCTGGCGCCCGCGCTGGAGTACAACTTCTTTCCGTACACGGAGTCAGCGCGGCGGAGCCTGACCGTGCTGTATACGATTGGCGCGAGCCGATACGAGTACCGGGACATCACGATCTTCGACAAGACGTCCGAAGTGGTGCCGAGCCATTCGCTCAATACGAACATCAGCCTCCGGCAGCCCTGGGGCTCGGCGTCGGCCGGTGTCAGCCTGTCGCAGCACCTCAACAAGACACATCGACACCGGGTGTCCACCTACGGCAGCGCGGATGTACGGCTGTTCAAGGGATTCTCGCTGAACGTGCACGGCGGCTACGACCGCATCCGCGATCAGATCGGGCTCAGGAAGGGGGGCGCGACGCCGGAAGAAGTGCTGTTGCGTCGCCGGCAGCTCGCGACCGGCCACAGTTACTACCTGGGCTTCGGCCTCAGCTACAGCTTCGGGTCCATCTTCAACTCGGTCGTGAACAGCAGGTTCGGCAACTTCTAGAACGACAAAGGGCGCGGCCACGACGTGGCCGCGCCCCTTGTGCGCCAATCGCAAAAGGCTCGTCTATTGTCCGCCGCCGCCTGACCCCGTCGCGGCCTTCTTCACATCCTGCAGCGCCTTCACCCGGTCATCGATGTGTTTGTCCATGTCGAGCCGAGGCACGCCATCCTTCCACCAGTCCGGCGCGGGCGCGCCCTTGAGGTAGTGGTCGAAGAACTCCTGCATCCGGACGGTGTAGTCCTGCTGGTTGGCAGGACGCGCGAGGCCGTGGTTCTCACCCGGGTACTCGAGCAGCACCACCGGCTTCTGCAGGCGCCGCAGCGTGTTGTAGTACTCAATGCCCTGCGTGAAGTCGACCGCGCCATCCTCGTCGTTGTGCAGGATGATGAGCGGCGTCTTGACGTTCGCGGCGTGCGCCACCGGCGAGTTGCGCGTGTAGGCGTCCCACAGTTCCCACGGGCCGCCAGTGAAGCGCCCCTGACTGCTCTCGAAGATCGCGCCGTTCACGCCGCCCGAGTTCTTGTAGATCACCGAATACATGCTGATCATGTTGGTCAGCGGCGCACCGGCGATGGCGGCGGCAAACGTATCGGTCTGCGTGATCGTGAACGCCGTCTGGTAGCCACCCCACGAGTGACCGTGCAGGCCCACCTTGGCGGGATCAACAACGCCGGTCGCCACGGCGGCCTTGACCGCCTGCGGCAGTGTCCAGGCGGCCGACATGCCGGGATCGTTCACGTAGTACTTGATGTCCGGCTGCAGCACGGCGTACCCGTTGCTGGTGTAGGCCTGGCGGCTGAAGCCATTCGCCGTCGGACGGCCGTACTGATAGTGGCCCTGCGTCAGGCGCTCGTAGATGTAGACGATCGTCGGATACTGCTTGCCCTTCTCGTAGTTGGCGGGGAGGTACAACGACGCCTGGAGGCGTTCCCCCTTTGCGTTCTTGAATTCGACCAACTGCGCGCCGGCGGACCACGCGAGTGATTCCGCCTCAGGGGCCATGTCGACGATCTTGCGGCCGTTCTTCAGGGTCGCGTCCGTCACGAAGATCTGCGGCGCCTCGGTGGGCGTCTCACGACGGTAGATCCAGATGTCGCTGTTCTCCGCCTTGGTCAGGCTGGAGATTGCGGCGTCTTCCCACAACAGCATGTTGAGGCCGAGTTTGCCCGGCTCGAGCACACCGTAGCCGGCGCGCTTGGTCCATTCGGCCATCACCGAGAAGTACTGCGGCTTGCTCAGGTCGATGCCGCGTTCGTCACGATAAATGCCCGGCACACGGCCCTGGTACCGGATCTGGTCCTTCTTGCCGTTCACCGTCAGGTTGACGGCCGCCTCACCTGCGGCCACCGGAACCTTCCAGATATCCCAGCGGTCCGACAGCAGCACGTAGTTGTTGTCGGAGGTCCAGCCGAGGAAGTTCGCGGGTGGATCAACGATGTTGTGGTCGTCCTCGGTGTTCACGAACGACGTCGGAATCTTCTCCGTGACGTTGCGGATCGTACCGGATTCGGCATCAAACACGTGGAAGTGGCGGTTCTCGTAGAAGACGTAGCGTGCGCTGTCGGGTGACGCCGAATACGTCCAGCGCAGGTTCTTCTTCACGGTCGTCCGCTTACCGGTGGTCGTATCGATGGCGTACACGTCACGGAACTGCTGGCCATTGAGGCTGCCCATCAGCTCATAGGCCGTGTTGCTGGTGCCGATCGCCCACTTGCCGCGACCGCTGACCGCGACGCTCGGCACCTCTTCGTCGGCCAGGCGCACCATCGTGTTGTCGCCCGGACGGTAGATGGCCGGATAGTTGAAGTTGCGGTCGGCGTTCTCCTGCACTTCCTGCTGCGACTGGAGACGCGGATCCTTGTAGTGCCAGATGACGAGATTCGGCCGCTCGGTTGCGTCGTTGCCTGCCGCCGGCGGGGTCTGCGCACCGCCCTCGGCACCTTCGGCATTCGCGGTTCCGTTGCCGCCACGGCCGGCCGGACGCGGCACAGGCGTGAGCTCGGCGATACCGAAGATCATTGCCGTGCGATCGTCATTCCATGTCGGCGTGCGGTTGCCGCTGACCGACATCCCGGCTGGGAACGACTTGTCGGCCTTCGGGTCGTACACGACCTTCTTCGGAGCGCCGCTGCCGAAGCCGGTGAACCCCACCACCGAGAACAGGCGCTCGCGGTACTGGCGATCGTCAGTCCCCTTGAGCATCGTCAGCGCATCACCCTCCGACGTCCACGCCATGCGTTCGTAGAAGGCCTTGTCGGTGTCGAGCGAGGTGATCGTACCCGTGCCCATGTCGCGAATCTGAAGGCCGTTGCCGGCCTGGTCCGCCGCGTCGATGATCAGGCCCAGATACTTGCCGCTCTTGTTGAAGCCGAACTCCGACACGTTGCCGACGTTGATCTCGGTGCCGGTCTTGAGTTCACGAAGGATCAGGTCTGTGCCGCGTGGCCGCGTGTCGCGTGTCGCTCCGGCCGCGGGAGCCGCGCCACCGGCCCGGCCACCGGCCGGCGCAGCGGCAGCACCGGCATCGGCGCCGTAGCGGTGCAGCGCAACCCAACCGCCCATCTCACCCGCGAAGGCAAAGCGGCGAATCTTCGGGATGCTGACCTTGTCGCCCGTCGCCAGGTTCACCAGCAGCGCACTGGTCTGCACCGGACGTCGCGCTCGCCGCGCGGCTTCGGCCTCGGCACGCGTCAGCGACACCGACAACGCCAGCCACTGGGAGTCGTCGGAGAACGACATGGGTCCGGCTCCCGATCCCACCGGGAACGTGTATTCCTGCCCCGACGATGTGTTGCGGACGATCACATCGCTGTCCCCTTCAAGCGGGGACACACGGTAGGCAAACCAGCGCCCGTCGGGCGACAACGACGTGGTGGACATCGCACGGAATGCCAGGATGTCACCCACGGTCATCGGCCGCTTGGCGGCGTTCTGGGCGGAAAGCGGAACGAGCACCGCGGCCACAAAGGCCAGCGGCAGAGTCAGCGTCAGGCGACGACGGAGTCGCGTCATGGTCGAGAACCTCCCGGGGGAATGGTACAGCAGGGACGAATGTGGAAATGGGGAAATGACTAGGAGGCTGCGGCGGTTCGAGGGCGGCGGAGGGAGCGCAGGCGGCGGAAGAGCCACCGCACGACCAGAAAACCTGTCGCGAGAACGAACAGCACCAATGCCGCAGCGAGCCATGGATACTGCGTCGCGAACCACACGACACCCAGGGCAAGCAGGTCTTCGCCGAGGCTGACGGCGATGTTCGAGGCAGGCTCGGGCGAGGTGTTCACCGCGGTGCGGATCGTCGACTTGAGTGTGTGCGCAACAAGGGCGAGCAGTGAGCCAAGCGCACCCGCGGCCAGCTGCCAGCCTGGACTCAATTCGGGCAATGCGGCGTACGCAATCAGGCCGGCCACGGGCACCCTGATGAACGTCTGCAGGACATTCCAGACAAGGTCGAACAACGGAATCTTGTCGGCCACGAGCTCAACGAGAAACAACGCAGCGGCCGGGCCGATGACCCACCACGACTCCAGACTGTCCAGGCCGCCCGGCAGATCCACGACACCCAGACGCGCCAGCACGCCGAGCAGCGTCACGGTGCCTGAAACATTCAGTCCGGCAGCAAAACACACCGCCACCAGAAACGCGGCAATTTCGGCGGAGCTCATGAGCATGGCCTGATCTTACGGCCGACGCTCGTCACGGTTCACCATGCACCCATCACGCGCGGGCGCACACTCGTGAGCCGACGAGGCCGGTCAGCCCGTCTTTCGCAGACAATCTCCTCATGCGCCCAGCTGTGATTGGTCTTGCTCTGGCTCTTGGTGTGGGTTCCATTGGCGTCTCAGCCGACTGGACGGCATTTCGCGGCGGCGCGCTGGCTGGTGTCGGTCGTGGCACCCCGCCGTCCACCTGGAATGTCGCGGACCGCACGAACATCGTGTGGCGTACCACAATCCCCGGTGGCGGCCACTCCAGCCCGATCGTCGCGGGTGACAGGGTGTTCGTGACCACGGCGGTCGCCATTGACGGACGCGCGCCCAACCTCACGCTGGGAGACTCGAGCCGCAGCGGCATCGACTCTGCGGGTGATACCGGACGACACGAGTGGCGGCTCATCGCGCTCGATCGCGCAAGCGGAAAACAACTCTGGTCGACGGTCGCGCACGCGGGAGTCCCGCGGGTGAAGCGGCACGTCAAGGCCAGCCATGCGTCTGCCACCCCGGCCACCAACGGCAACGTGGTGGTCGCGTTGATGGGGTCGGAAGGGTTGTACGCCTTTGACGCCGCAACCGGCGCGTTGCGCTGGAAACAGGATGTCGGCGTGATGGATGTCGGCCTTGTGGGTGATCCCACCTACCAGTGGGGCCCCGCCAGTTCTCCCGTCATCGCAGATGACCTCGTGCTTGTGCAGAACGACCAGCACGCGGGCTCGTTTCTCGCGGCCTACGAACTGGCCACCGGCAAGGAGGTGTGGCGAGCGCCACGGCAGGAGATGCCGTCGTGGGCCACCCCAGTCGTGGCACGTGTCGGCGATCGCACGATCGTGGTGACCAACTCTCCCAATCAGGTCCGTGCCCACGATCTGCGATCGGGCCGGGAGTTGTGGCGTTTCGCCGATGGGACCCAAGTCAAGGTGCCGACACCGGTGATCGCCGGCTCCAACGTGATCGTCACCGGCGGCTACGCGCCAGGGTCTCGGCCGACGTGGTCCATTCCTGTCTCATCCACAGGCACGGTGACGTCCTCACAGCTGGCGTGGACCATCGATCGAGGCTCGCCGTACACGACAACGCCGCTGGTGTATGACGGATTGCTCTACATGGTGACCGACGCCGGCATCCTGTCGGCGTACGACGTCACGACCGGCGCGCGTGTGTATCAGCAGCGGTTGGCGCTGGGCGCCGGAGTCAGCGCGTCACCGGTCGGGGCGGGTGGACGGATCTACATCGCCAGCGAAGAGGGCGATGTGTTCGTGATCCGCGCCGGGCGCACGTACGAGCTGCTGGCCACCAATCCCATGGGCGAGGTCGTCATGGCCACGCCGGCAATCGACGCCGACCGGCTGATCGTGCGCACCGCGGGACACGTGGTCGCCGTCGGGTCCCCTCAGGCGCGTTCGACCGTCAGGTAGATTGGTCCAACACCAAGCGTCGCGACCAGTGCGTACGTCCCGACGCCGGCGCGGTTGATGATGCGATAGGCCGCTGTTTCGCCTGGGGCCAGCGACACCGGAATGGTCTTCCATACCAGCGTGTTGTGGACGCGTATGCGGTGTTCACCGGCGGGAATCTCACAGGTCGTCTCCTGACCATGCATCAGGACAGCGACCTGTTTGCCATCCACCGACACGAAGACTTGCCTGATGCCGACGTCGTTGCTCGAAGTTCGCGCGAACGTCAGCCGTGCGGGTGCCTCAGCGGTGGACACCTACTTCACCATCCGAGCCGCAGTGACCGTGTCACCCAGTTCGAGGCGATCAACCACGTCCATGCCGCGAACGACACGGCCCAACGACGTGAAGTCGCCTTCGTTGTGCGGCTGCGGAGTGTTGCCGAGCGTGTAACCCGGACGTCCGGTATCCAGGCCGGAAGACGCCCACGCGAGGTTGGCGCGTGTCAGACCGTGACGGTTCACCTCGTCACGCAGACGACTGGCGATGGCCTTGGCGTTGGAAATCGTCGCCTGTTGCGCCACGAAGTTCGGCACGACGCGGCTGAACATGGTGCCGACAATGGCGCCGGTTTCGGTAAGCCTGACCAACTCCTCCATGCCGAGCGGCGCATCGGCCGCAAAGAGCTCGAGCTCGAACTCGCCTTTTTCGCTGGTCCACACAGCGCGCGGCCTCGGTGCGCCGTTGTACGCGGGAACGATCCACCGCTCGACGATCCGGCGATAGTCTTCAGGTGTCCGGATATATCCGAGCTCTGATCCGACCGAACCTCCAGGGGCTCGGCCACCGCGCCCCGCGCCACCCTGACGAGGAGGTGCCGGAGGTGTCGTCAGCCGCGAGAGCTGCTGCTTCGCGACGGTTCGCAGAGCCGCGGGCCGTCCGTCAGCCATGGCCGCCTGCAAACGTGGTGCAATCTGGTCGACGCGAGTGGTGTGTCGCCCGAGCGATTCCGCCGCAGACACCGACATCCATGTGTCGGGATCATCAAGCGCCGCCACCACCACTGCCACCGACGCGTCATCGTCGTACGCGGTGAGCACCCGGAGCGCCTCGGTGCGGACACGGCGGTCCGAGTCCTTCACCAGGGCACGAAGCCGCGCCGACGCGGTCGCCAGCGTCAGCTCAGGTGAGGCATGTGCCGTCACCTGCGCAGGCGCCAGGCCACGCACGGCCCAGAACCGCACCTCACCTGACGGATCCTCCGTCATCTTCATCAGGTGTGGCACGGCCGCTGGATTGCGCGCACGGAACAGGGCCCAGGCCGCGCGCCATCGCACTTCGGCGTCGGTTGATGCCATCCACTTCACGACGGGGTCGATCGGCTCTCCAGGTGTGAAACGCCCGAGCGACAGGAGCGCCTCGCCCACCACCGCGCGTGCAGGCGCCGTATCGGGCGCCGATGTGACAAAGGTGCTCAGCGCCTGCCACGACTCCGGCGTCCGCACCTTGCCAAGAGCGCGGGCCGCTTCAAACGCGGCGGCGGCGTTGCGGCTGTAAGCGCCCATGGTCTGAGCGAGCCACGGAACGCCGGCCGGATCCTTCAGTTGCCCCATCGCAAACGCCACCGTCGCCACAATCTCCGGATTGGCGTCGGCCTTGTAGGGTTCAAGCAGCGCGAGACCGCCCGGATTCACGATGCGCCCCACGCTCATGATCGCCCGGCGTCGCACCTCGGGATGTGACGATGCAAGCAGGGAGGTGAGCGCCTCCGCATCAAACTGCCGCGTGTCCTCGAGCTGCAGCAGCCGCGCGATGTCGGTGATGTGGGCGTCGGTGAGCGGCGGACGCGACTGTGCTGTGACCGACACCACCAGTGTGATGACGAACAACGGCAGGAGCAGGCTGCGAGTGCGCATGGTGGTCCCATAATAAGGCCCACCGATGGTTGCCACACCCGCCCAGTCCGTCAGCTGGCCCTGGCACGCCCGGCTGTACTACGGCTGGCCGGTGCTGCTGGTCGCCGCTGCGGCGATGGTGGGCACGTTGCCCGGACGGACGCAGGGACTTGGACTCATCACCGAGCCGCTGCTCGCGGACCTCGGCATGAGCCGCCTCAGCTACGCCACATTGAACTTCTGGGCCACCATCATCGGCGCCGGCGGCGCGATCGGCATCGGCCGCGCGATCGACCGCTTCGGATCCCGCCTGGTCCTGACACTGGTGGCGCTGGCGCTCGGCGCGGTTGTCTTCGCGATGAGTTATGCCGGGAGTGCCGGCGACCTCGCGGTATGGCTCACGTTGACCCGGGCGCTGGGACAGAGTGCGCTGTCGGTCGTGTCGCTCGCCATCGTTGGCCACTGGTTCGTGCGCCGCATCGACAGCGCAATGGCAGTCTTCAGCGTCGTCATGAGCATCGGATTCATGCTGGCGTTTCCGCTCGTCGGCGCGATCGTGCAGTCAGGCGGATGGCGCGCGGCATGGCAAGCGGTAGCCGTCGGACTGCTGCTGGGCCTGGCCCCGCTGGCGTGGGTCGTGGTCCGCCGCAGCCCGGAATCCGTGGGCCTCGATCCGGACGGCACGTCAACGCCGGATCCTGATGCGCATCGTGGATGGCACTGGCGCGAGGCCCTGACGACGCCGGCGTTCTGGCTGTTTGCGCTGGCCACCGCGTTGTACGGCCTGGTCGCATCCGGCATCGGTCTGTTCAACGAGTCGATCCTCGCGGAGCGGGGGTTTGGCCCCGAGGTGTATTACCAGACGCTGGTGGTCACCGCGATTACGGCACTGGCCGGCAACGGCCTGGGCGGATGGCTGACTGCGCGCACCGGTCTTCTGGTGTTGTTGCGCGTCTCGCTGGCGATCCTGGCGACGGGTGTGCTCGTGTTGCCGTGGGTCTCGTCGCTGCCGGCGGTGATGGCGTGGGCTGTCGCCATGGGCCTGGGCGGCGGGTTGATGATGGTGCTGTTCTTCAGCGTCTGGCCGAAACTCTACGGACGCCGGCACCTCGGCGTCGTCCAGGGTGTCGCGCAGGCGCTCACGGTGCTGGCATCGGCGCTGGGGCCGGTGGCGCTTGCGTGGTGTGTCGACACGACCGGCAGCTACGCCGGGGCGTTCTACATCCTCGCAGCCGTCATCTTCGGCGTGGCGTTGACGTCAACAGCCGTCCGCCTTCCCGGGAGCACAGCACACGCGTAATGGTGCTGCTCTACGCCACCATCTGGGTTGCGCTCGTCACGCTGCTGCTGGGTGAACTCGGACGCCGACGCCATCGGCAAACCGGCATCCACACTCGCTGGGCGACGGTCGCTTCGGCCATCGGCGTCATGCTGACCGGCGCGCACATGTTTCTCGCGCTCGCGGTTGTGTATGACTGGGATCACGCGCGAGCCGCGGCAGTGACGTCCCAGCGCGCGTCGGCGATCTACGGGGCGTTCGCCGGTCCCTCCAGCCTGTACGTCAACTACGTGTTTCTTGCCTGGTGGGCCGCGGACACCGCGTGGTGGTGGCATCGGCCCGGATCATTCATCCGCCGGGCTGGAGCCGTGGAATGGGCCTGGCGGGTGTTCGTGCTGACGATGGTCGTCAACGGCGCAGTCATCTTCGCCAGCCCGGCCGGCCGTCTCGCGGGCATCCCGCTCACGGCGGCGTTCCTGTTCATCTGGGCCAACGACCGCCGCTTCACTCGATCGTCATAGGCACCGGTCGTGACCGACCAACCGGGAACCGCCACCCCTCGTCTGACGTCTCAGGTCGATTATCTAGTGGAAGGAAACCGGACACATGCCCCCACGTGGACAAGCCCCGATCCAGGGCGACATGCTCCAAGGCACCCTTGACCTGCTGATCCTGCAGACCCTGGTGCTGGGCCCCGCGCACGGCCACACGATTGCCCACGCAATCGAAAAACGATCCGACGACGTGTTGCAGGTGGAACACGGATCGCTCTACCCGGCGCTGCATCGGCTCGAGAACCGCAAGTGGATTGCGTCGTTCTGGGGTACCTCCGAAAACAACCGTCGCGCGCGGTATTACCGCCTCACACCGGCCGGACGTCGGCAGCTGCTCCATCAGACCTCGCGGTGGGATGCGCTGGTGGCGGCTGTGAACCGCGTGCTCAAACCAGTGCCTGGCGACTCCGGGGCGGAGTCATGACCGTCTGGCGATTCGTCCGTCGCAGCCGCTGGGACGATGAGCGGCGGCGCGAGATGGAGTCGTACGTCGAGCTGGAAACGGAAGACAACATCGCGCGCGGCATGTCCCGGCAGGACGCGCGCCAGGCGGCGCTCAGAAAACTCGGCAACAGCACGCTGGCACGGGAAGAGGTGTACGACATGAACACGATGGGATGGCTGGATTCAACGATGCGTGACCTGCGGTTCGGGCTGCGCGTGCTGGTGCGGCAGCCGGCGTTTGCCATTGTGGCGGTGCTTTCCCTCGGCCTGGGCATCGGGGCCAACACGGCCATCTTTCAGCTCATCGACACGGTGCGCCTGCGGACGTTGCCGGTCGAGTCGCCGGAGACGCTGGCGCGTGTGTCGGTCAACGCCGGCGAGGGCGGGCGGACAGGCAGGTTCACGTCGCGCTACGCACACATGACGTACGGGATCTACACACAAGCGGTCGAACGTCAGCGATCGTTCACCGATCTGGCGGCGTGGGGGCCGGTCTCCTTCGACCTGTCCAACTCGGGCGAGTCACGGCGGGTGCAGGGGTTGTGGGTCAGCGGCAATTTTTTCCAGACCATTGGTGTGCAGGCGGCAGCGGGCCGCCTGATCAGCCCGAGTGACGACACGTCCGCGTGTGAGGCGCCACACGCCACGATCAGCCACGCCTTCTGGCAGCGTGAGTTCGGCGGTGCGCAGGACGTCATCGGGCGGTCGGTCCGGCTGGACGGCCACGTGTTCCCCGTCGGAGGTGTGACACCGCAGTCATTTTTTGGCGTCGATGTTGGTCGCCAGTTCGACGTGGCGCTGCCGTTGTGCGCGGAGCGTCAGGTCACCGGTGAAGCACGCACGGCGCTCAACTCGCCCGACTGGTGGTGGCTGGCGGGCATCGGCAGGCTCAAACAGGGGGTGACGTTCGACGCGGCGACTGCGGAGCTGCGCGGCATCTCGGCGCCAATCTTCACCTCCACGGTCCCTCCGAACTACACGTCCGGCGACGCGGACAACTACCGCAAGTTCACACTCGAAGCCGCCTCGGTCGCCACGGGCTATTCGGCGCTGCGTGGCGAGTACGACACGCCGCTGACGATGTTGTTGGCGTTGGCCGGCCTTGTGTTGCTCATCGCCTGCGGCAACCTGGCGAACCTCATGCTCGCCCGTGCGAGCGCCCGCGAGCAGGAAATGGCGGTACGACTCGCCATCGGCGCCTCGCGTCGACGGCTGGTACGCCAGCTCATGTCGGAGAGCCTGCTCGTCGCTGCAGCCGGCGCTGCACTCGGCGCGTGGCTGGCGCAGAGCCTCAGCAGTCTGCTGGTGGGCTCGCTCAGTAATCTGCGCAATCCGCTCATGCTCGATCTCTCCATCAACTGGCGCGTACTCGCCTTCACCACGGGCCTCGGCGTGTTGACCTGTCTCGTCTTTGGCCTCGTGCCTGCGCTGCGTGCCACACGTACGGCGCCAGTGGTCGCCATGCGTGCCGGTGGCCGCGGCATGACGGACGGCCGCAGCAAGTTCACGCTGCGTCGCGCGCTGGTCATCGGACAACTCGCCGTCTCGCTCGTGTTGCTCGTTGGCGCCCTGTTGTTCACGCGGACGTTCTGGAACCTCGCATCAACCGACGTGGGCCATCGGCTCGACGATGTGGTCGCGGTGGACTTTGACCTCCGTCGCAGCCGGATTGCTCCGGAGGATCAGCCGGTGTTTCAGCAGCAGATTCTCGAACGCGTCCGCGCGATGCCTGGCATCGAGGGCGCCACGCCGGTCAGCATCACGCCGATGTCGGGCTCGGGATGGAATCAAAGCATCGTGATCGACGGAGTCGTGCAGGAAGGCTACAACTGGGTGAACCAGGTGGCCGGCAACTACTTCTCGCTGCTCGATATTCCGCTGCTCAAGGGCCGCACCTTCGATGAGCGCGAGCGCCTCGGCGCTCCCCGCGGCCTCATCGTCAATCAGGCCTTTGTGGATCGATACCTGCCAAAGGGTGAACCGCTGGGCCGGACGATCCTCTTCGAGGGCCGGGCGGACGATCCGGCCCCGCCCATGCACATCATCGGCGTGGTCGCCAACACGAGCTACAACGACGTGAAACGGGAGGCTGGGCCGATCATGTATCTCGCGTATGCGCAGGATCCGGCGCCGGGACCGTACCTCACCACACTTGTGCGCGCAACTCAGCCGGCCTCTGCGATCAACCGCGCGGCGGTGCAGATTGCAAACCAGACGAGTGGCGACATCCTGGTGACCACCACGCCGCTGGCCACCCCGATCAACGACGGCCTCGCGCGTGAACGCATGATGGCGTCGCTGTCGAGCTTCTTTGGCATCCTGGCGCTGCTCCTGGCCGCAGTCGGTCTGTACGGCGTCATGTCGTATACCGTCACGCAGCGCCGTCAGGAAATCGGCATCCGGATGGCCTTGGGCGCCGGTCGGGGCCGCGTCCTGTCGATGGTCCTGCGCGAAGCGCTGATCCTCGTCGTCGTGGGCGTCGTGATAGGCACCGCGCTGGCGATGGCGGTGGGACGGTACGCCGATGCGTTGTTGTTCGGACTCACCTCGTCTGACCCGCTCACGATTGGCGCGGCGATGGTGGGCCTGGCACTTGTCGCGGCGCTCGCGAGTCTGGTGCCGGCCTGGCGTGCATCACGCGTGGAGCCGACGACGGCGTTGCGATAACGCAGACGTTAACTGGGTGGAGAGTTGGCGGGGCGACAGCAGGTCGAACGTCCCGTCACCTCTCAACACGCGGTATTCGTTGCGGCGCGCCGCGAGCACCCGCCCGTTGTCCGGGAGCCGGTCGCCCAGCGGATCGAGGGACACCAGGATGCGCGACGGGTGCGGGTCGTCCCGCCAGAGGAACGGCTCGGGATCGGTGGGACCTCGCTCGTAAATCCCGAAGTGCAGGTGCGGCGGCGTCGTACGCGCGTTGCCCGTGTTTCCGACAAAACCGATGATGTCGCCGGCCTTGACCGCAACACCGTTCTCGACGGCCCAGTCGTCAAGATGCGCGTAGTACAGGTTCCGGCTCAGCCGCGAATCACGCAGCCACACCACACGTCCACCTCGTGGTGTGTCGTCGATGCGCACGACGCCATCGGCAATGGCGATCACCGGTGTGCCGCGCGGCGCAAAGATGTCGATGCCATGGTGATCACGCGCGCCGCCGTCGCGCGGAGCGCCGAACCGGCTTTGCACCGCAGCCAGTGACCGTCCCGGAATCGGAAACACGTACGAGGCCAGCGAGCGCTGCATCACCGTGTACTTGCCGAAACGGAGCAGCTCGGGCTGGAGGCGGACGATGTAGGTGCCGGCGGCACGGACGTCGTGCTCGAAGCTCCACTGTCCAGCCTCGGAGCCACCGACTCTTCGAGGCGTGTCGCCTTCCCGCTCCTGGAACAGGTCAACAGACAGTCGGCCGGGTTCGGTCGAGTCGAACGAGATCTCGACGGACAACCTTCGACCCCGCTCGAGTTCGAGTCGATAGGCCACTGCCGTAGGGCGATCGGCGGGAAAAACGCCGGACTCGATGAATGGTGTGCTGGCGGTGAACGGTTCGCGCAACGCGCGGTCCGCTTCAGCGAGCCAGTCGCGGCCAAGCGCGGTCGTGTCCAGCCCCGTCTCTTTCAGTGCCTCGCCGTACCGCTCGTGTGTCGCGGCGACTTCGAGCGACGACGAGCCAGGTGATGGAATCGCACACGCTGCGCTCAGCAGCAGCGCGGCCGCCAATGATGGTCGATGGAACATCCCTCGACCATCGTGCCACAGGACTCAGCGCGAGGGCGATACGCGCTGAAAGCGCAGGTCCCACACACGGTCCTGCGTGAGGCCAAGGGCGGTCACTCTCCCGCCGTCGCGGTGAAACGTCAGGAGTCCGAGACCGCCGCCGCCATCAAAACGATCGCGCGAATGTGGACGCACCGGGATGGCCGAATCCGGCCGCCGGCGCACGAGGAGCGAGCCGTTTTCGAGCGTGACGCGGAGTTCCGTTTCGATCTCATCGCTGTAGTAGGTGCCGACATACGCCTCAAGGTCCGCACCAGCAGGCGTCCACGCCGTATCACGTTGCACGCCTACCAGCGGTCCCTGCGCTTCGCGCAGTGTTGTCGATCGCGGCGCTGACGCCTGGAGCCGATCACCCAGGTAGAGATCTCCGACGGCTCGATTCAGCGTCGTGGCATTGGCGTTGCCGGCGTTGCAGAGCGTGGCCACCGCGAGACGCGCGGATGGGTAATACGTCAGAAATGCGCGATAGCCGGCCGTTGAACCCGAGTGATAAATCTCAGGCACGCCCTGGTACGTGCCGCTGAACACACCGAGGCCGTAGTGCAGCGGACGGCCATCCTTCAGCAACGCCATCGTCTGCTGCGGTGACGCCACCACGTCCCCGCTGAATGCGCCGCCGAAGATCGCGGCCTGCCACTTGAGGAGGTCGCCAACGGTCGTCAGCAGACCGCCGTTGCCGTGGACGAACTCGAATGGCATGTCTTCGCGGTACCGGGCGCCCATCCCCAGCGCGTAGGCCGTGGCTCGGCCCGGTACGATCCGCTGGAAATCGTCACGCCAGGAGGTGTGCATCAGTCCCAGCGGCCCGAAGATGCGCTGGCGGCTGAATTCGGCAAACGGCATCCCGCTCACACGCGCCACGATCACGGCGGCGAGGTTGTAGCCGGAGTTGCTGTAGGACCAGCGCGTGCCCGGTGTGAAGTTCAGCGCCTTCTGGCGGCTCAGGATGTCGACGACGTGTGCGTGGGTGTAGGTGCGTGAGCCGCGCGGCGCCCCGGCGATGCCCATCAGGCTGCCCCAGTCGCGCAGGCCGGACGTATGCGACAACATCTGGCGAATCGTGATCGGCGCGTCGTACGCCGGCAGCTCGGGCACGTGTTTTCTCACGTCGTCGTCGAGCGACAGTTTGCCGTCACGCGCGAGCAGAATGACGGCAGCAGCCGTGAACTGCTTGGAGAGGGACCCGGCCTCAAAAATCGTGTCCGGCCTGTTGGTGATGCCATGTTCGAGGTTGGCCATGCCGTAGGCGCGCTCGAGCACGGGGACCCCATTCTCCGACACACCAATCGCGCAGCCCGGCGTGGCCTGATTCCACGCCGCAAACACCTTGTCGACCGCGGCTGTTCGGGAGTCCTGAGCCTGACTGGCGCCAAGCGACAGGCCCGCGCCGGCAACGAAGACGACAACACTGAGGCGCTTCAACATGCGGGGATTGTAGCGACCTTTGTCAGCGTCCGCTCAACCTCTCGCTGAGCAGGGGGACAGGTGTCGGACGATGCGCAGCGGCCGCGGCATCCGACAGTGTCCGCTTCACTTGTTCCGGCAACGACGCCAGATCACCGTCGCCAAAATAGGAAAGCGCCTTGAGGGACACCATCGGCGCGAAGTCCGCATACAGCGCCTGCGCTGCGCCGAGCGCCATCGGCAGGGAGATGCCGTGTTGCAGGAGCGTCATCAGGTCCAGGTAGTCCTTGCGCTCGGCGCGCACCTGGACGACCCGAACCTTCTGCGCCGCCAGGTCGAGCAGTGACGCCACCTGGACTCCGGTGTCCTCGCAGATGGAGGGCTCATCGACACGACCCAGCCGCAGTCCACCGAAGAACGACACTTTGACTCTTCCGCCACGCTCTACGAGATAGGTGGCGGTTGAGGGGGCTGCCTGAATCAGTTCGGCACCAGCGAGAAACGGGAGGGTGGCAGTCAGCGTGTGCGCGTCAACAGGATCGTTGGTGAAGAAGTCAAAGTCCTCGGACTCACGACTGCCGGTGCGAAGGGCCAGAGCCGTTCCGCCATACAAGACGAATGCAGCGGGCAGTTGGTCCCGAAACTCGTTCCAGAGACGCCGCTGGGCGTCAGGCAGCACCTCCAGCCGGGGCGACATCGCTGTCATGTGAGGTTCCGGCGAGGCGGAGGCCCTGACACGTCAAGGCCCAGCCGATGATGCCAGTAGTGCCAGGAACGGGGATCGATCACCCCTGGAGGCGAGGCCTTCAACGCCTGCCGCAATCGCTGGGAGCCGTAGGTCATCTCGATATAGTTGGCGTCATCCAGATTGCTCAGGGCCATGACTCGGCACAAGAAGTCATCGACCCGGGCCAGTACACGATCGGGAGCGTCCCACCACACGACTCGTGCCGCGACACGCCGCAGTCTCTCCATATCGAGGTCACCGACAGGGGGAAGCGCGGAGTCCATCCAAGTGAAGGATACCGCGCCAGCGAGCACGGCCAGCGGCCCTCCGACGGCGCAACCGACTTTCCCGTATGCTGTTGCGCATGCGCAAACCAGTTCTCGCCCTGCTTCTGGCCTCGGCCATCGTGGCCGCACCGGCCGCGACGCTCCAGACACAGCCGGCCGCCGACGTCCCCGCCCGCAACGGAGTTGTCGTCACGGCCTCCGACATCGCATCTGATGTTGGTGCCGCGATTCTGGCAAAGGGCGGCACCGCGGTTGACGCTGCGGTCGCGACCGCATTTGCGATGGCGGTCACGTACCCGACGGCGGGCAACATCGGCGGCGGCGGTTTCATGATCGTGCGCCTGCCGGACGGCACGGCCACCTCGTTCGACTTCCGCGAGAAGGCGCCGGGCAAGTCGACGCCGACGATGTACCTGGATGCGCAGGGGAATATCAATCGCAGCCTGACGGCCGCGGGGTACCTCGCGCCCGGCGTCCCCGGAACCGTCCGCGGTCTCGCACTCGCGCATCGCCGATTCGGCAAGCTGCCGTGGCGTGATGTCGTGATGCCGTCGGCAGATCTCGCGCGCAACGGCTTCAAGGTGTCGGCAAGTCTGGCGTCTGGCCTCAACCGCGAAGTGTCCGGCCCCATGAAGCCGTTCCCCGGCTCGGTCGCAGCGTACGGCAAGCCGGACGGCACACCCTGGAAAGAAGGCGACACAATCGTGCTGGGCGATCTCGCAAAGGTGCTCACGACCATTGCGACCGACGGCGCCGATGCGTTCTACACCGGCTGGATTGCGGACACGATCGACAAGGCGATGGCGGCCAACGGCGGCCTCATCACCAAGGCCGACCTGGCCGCGTACGAAGCCAAGGAACGGCAGGTGGTGCGCGGCACGTTCCTCGGCTACGACATCATTTCGATGCCGCCGCCCAGTTCAGGCGGCACCGCGATCGTCGAGATGCTGAACATGCTCGAGGCGCTGGAGATCCAGAAGAAGCCGCGCCTGTCGGCCGAAGCCATTCACCTGACCACCGAGGCGCGACGTCGCGCATTCCTCGACCGGGCCCGATTCCTCGGAGATCCCGACTTCGTCGAGGTGCCCGTCGCGCGTCTCACCTCAAAGCCACACGCGAAGTCGCTCATCGCCACGATCGACCCAAAGAAGGCGTCCAGCTCCGTTGAACTCGGCAAGGACATCGTCACTGCGGGCGTGGAAGAGTCCGACGAAACGACGCACTTCTCGACGGCCGATCGGAACGGGATGGCCGTGGCGCTGACCTACACCCTGGAAGGCGGTTACGGTTCCCACCTGGTGATTCCCGGCACGGGTTTCCTGCTCAACAACGAGATGGGCGACTTCAACAAGAAGCCCGGGATGACGAACCTCACCGGAGACATCGGCACGGCCGCGAACGTGATCGCGCCGGGCAAACGCATGCTCAGCTCGATGACGCCGGTCATCGTCGAACGCGCGGGCCGGCTTGTGCTCGTCACCGGTTCGCCGGGCGGACGCACGATCATCAACACTTCACTCGATGTCGTGCTCGGTGTGACCGCATGGGGGCTCACCGGCCGCGAAGCCGTCGACGCGCCGCGGATGCATCACCAGTGGCTGCCGGATCGGTTGTCGATTGAAGCCGACGGCATCAGCGACGAGGTGCTCGGCGCACTCAAGGCGATGGGTCACGACGTGCGTGTGGGCGGACGTCAGGGATCCGCGCAGTCAATCTGGGTGCATCCGACGACGGGCATGATGTACGGGATTGCCGACATGCGCAGCCCGGATGCGAAGGCGTCGACGCCGGCTGGGCGCTAACGCAACGGCCGGCGGCTACACGGCGGGGTCCGGGGTCAGCCCCGGCGCCGCCGGCGCCCGCCGCACGAGCGGCAGACCCACCGAGAAGATGACAATGCTGGTGGTGACGGTCGCAAAAACCAGCACCGGGAGGTGATCCGTGCCGGGGACACCGGCTGCCATGGGCATGGACGCCAGGACGCCGGCCGCGAGCCCGCGCGGCATCGCCACCGTCGTGAGGCGCACGGCCGCTTCATCAAACGCGCCACCAAGCAGCGCCAGGCGAACGGCGGGCATCCGAACGACAAACAACAAAAGGCCAAAGGCGACGCCGAGCACGACCATCGACCAGGGCGGCGCGATCATGGCACCGACGAACGTGAAGAAGAACGACTTCACGATGAAGGTGACCTGCCGGTGGAAGCCGCGGACGTCGTCACTCAACCGGAAGTCGGCGTCCAGCCGCAACACGCCACGGAAGTGCTCCGCGCTGCCCACCACAATCGCAAACGCAAGGATGCCCAGTGCGGCGCTGCCGCCGACGCTGTCAATGCCCACGTACAGAATCAGCAGGGCCGACAGCGTCACCGGGTATCCGTGTTCGCTTGAATGCAGCGCGCGCAGCACGATGATCCAGCCGAAACCGGCGGCGGTGCCCAGCGACGCACCAAGGCCGAACGACTTCGCGAGCGCCACGCCAGGCGTTGCCGCGGTGCCGGTGTCGGGTAACAGAAGCTGGATCAACGCGGTGGCGCCAACAACACAGAAGGCGTCCGTAAACGCGGATTCAAGGTTGATGAGGCTTGCGATGTCTTCACGGACCTTCGCCAGGCCCATGGCCGGCATGATGATGATGGAACTCGACCCGCCGATGATGCAGCCGAGCATGGCGCCGTGCAGCCACGACCATTCGGCGGGAAACCAGCCGAGCGCGCGAGCGCCCATGGATGCCGCGGCGACTGCGCCCACTGTGGCAGTGAACGTCACGAGGGCCAGGACACTTGAGCGCGGAGCGGTGCGTGCAATCTGGCGAAGATCCAGCTGGCTGCCGCCGTCGAAGAGGACCACCACGAGCGTCAACGCGCCGAAGTAGGGGGCAATCTGGCGGAGTTGATCGGGCGACACCACACCGGAGACCGGGCCGAGCACGATACCGGCAACCAGCAGCCAGATGACGTCGGGCACCTGCGTGCGCCGGAAGACCACTTCGCCAAGCGCGCCAATCAGAAAGATGGCGGCAACAGTGATGAGAAACAGCGGAACGGACGCCACGGCCGGATGATTGTAGCGTCAGCGAATCCAGAACCGGAGGTCCCGCATCGTGACGTCCGTGGGTGGTTCGGGACCCGGCAACGTGACGCGCAGGAGATAACCGCCGGCCGGAAGGCTCGTCGTCGGCAGCACAAGGCGCAACGGCGCGATTCCGTTCACGAAGGCCGTCGGCTCGATTGTGCCTGACACGCGAGAGAGATTCCTGCCGCTGTCATGCAGCACGTCGGCGGTCCATCGCACCGGCTCGTCTCCTTTGTGCCGGTACATCTGCGCGAGGACCAGTGCCGTGTCGTCACTGTCAAAGACACGGTCGCTGGTGAGGGTTTCCGGCAGCACCGCTGCCTCACCGGTTGCTGCCTGAGCCAGGGCGGGCGCGACATGCACGGCCAGCGTCGACAGGGAGACGGGGGCTTTCTTGAACTCGGGCACGTCGACATCAACGAACACACTTCCCGATGCACGGGACGACCTGATGAACGCTGCTATGCGCAGTTGATACCGCCCCGGCGGCAAGTCGAGTTGTGCGGGAACCTCGAAGCCAATCAGTGATGCCGGCCCCGCGCGCAGCGTCAGGCTGGACGTGAGCTGACGCGAGCCACGCGGACGGCCGTCCTGCGTGAACGCGTTGACGGTGAGGTCAACCATCTCGGTGCGCGAGGTGTCACGCGCGGCAAACTCGTGCCGCACGCCGAGCGTCACCGAGACCCGCCCTTCCTTGCGCCCGCTGATCGGAAACACGCCGGCCCACACCTGCAGCGGCAGTTCGCTCGCGGGCAGCAGACCACTGATGGCCTTGGTCAGCGGCGCGCGGGCCGCAGCAGCCGCGTCCTTCGCTTCTCGTGCAGGTGATGCCTCGTTGTACCCGCTGCGCGCACGCACGGTGAGATCCGGCCGTCCGGGCAGCCGTACCTCGAGTCGACGGAACTTGCCTTCGCGACGCGGATTGTCCGAGCGCACACCCAGCACGTAGTAGGAGGCGTTTTCGATGAACACCTGCTCAACGGCCTGCGTGAGGTCGTTGGAATCCAGCGCGGCGCGGCCGCCCGTCGATTCCGCCAGACCCTGGAGGTACCGCTGCTCCAGGCCGGGCACACATGTGGGTGGAGGATTCGGCACGCTGTCGCCAGGTGTCGCAGCCGCGGCCGCAGGCGGCACTCGAATGCCGCAGATGTCCAGTGCGTACACATTGACGTTGCTGCGCTGAGCCGCCCGTAGCGCGCGATTGAAGCGATCGACCAGGTCACGTTGGCTCGCGGCTGCCGAGACGGCATTCAGCTGACCAGGACCAATCAGCACGGTCTCGGACGCCTGTTCAGGATCCATCGGCACGCCTTGACCGATGTAGACCAGCGTCTTGCGCCGCTGCGGCAACGCACTGAGCGACTCGGCCACAGCCTCAATCGTCTCGACGGACCCGAAGTACGCCATGACGTCAGTGTCGGGACCGTCGGGCAGGCGTCCCATGTCGCGGCCACCGCTGTTGAACGACTGGACCGCCCGACGCAGGCGGGCTTTGTCTCCCGTGTAATCCTGCGACTTGCGAATGTCCTGCGTGAAGACGACGGCCGCCAGGTCGCTCGGGCCCATTCGGTCAATGAACTCCGTTGCCGCCGCGCGCGCTGCACGCAGGGCCGGCAATGATGACTGGGCGGTGGCATCATCCATCACCAGCACGAACAGGCGCCGGTCGTCGAGGGTGTCGTTGCGGCTGATATCGGGCGCGACCTCACGAATCCAGGACGTGGCAAACGACGACGAGTCAGGAAAGTCGACGGCGGCAAACGTGCCGATGTCCTGCGGATCGCCGTCTTCGCGCACCAGGAAATCGGAGGCGTTCAGGCCCCGGACCGGACGACGATTGGCGTCAAACACGGACACATCGACATACACAAGGTCGACGGAGGCTCGGAACTGTGGCGTCGTCTGCTGTCCGGCCACGACGATCGCCAGAGCGGCCACCAGGGCACCGGTGGTCACGATTTGACGCATGCGCAATAGTAGAATCCAGGAAGCCAGCCACGCCAGAGGCCAGCCGATGACTCGCGCACGACGTGTTCCACGGGGTGTACTCGCGATGACGGTCCTCGCCTGTGCGGTTGCCGCGTCAGCAACCGTACTGACGCAGGTCGTCAACCAGCTGCCCATTCCCGAACGCCAGCTTCCCGTGTTCCGCGGCGATGCGCACTTCGTGCGGGTCGACGCGTACCCGACGGACAAGGAGGGCGCGGTCATCCGCGGCCTCACCGCGGAGGACTTCGAGCTCTCGGAAGACGGCGTCAAACAGACCATCGACACGGCGCAGTTCGTCGAGTACGAGCGGTGGTCACCAGGCGCCGAACCACCGGATCCCATCGACCAGCGGACGTCTTTCCGTCTGGCCGCGGATCCCAGCTATCGAGTGTTCGCCGTCTACGTCGATCGCATCTCCCGCCAGAGCGCCTACTACCTGCGGCAACCGTTGATCGACATGCTGACGCGCGAGATTGGCCCCAGGGATCTCTTCGGTCTGATCCTCTCCACGCAGGAAGCCAGCGACATCGTCCTTGGCCGGTTCACGCCCAGCATGCAGGTGCAGCTGACGAAGTTCCTGCAGACCGTGAACCACAACGATCCCTTCGACATGGATCCGGTCGAACAGCAGCTGCTCAAGTGTTTCGGTTCCGGCGCCGGTGAAATGATTGGGCGCTGGCGCACGGACAACACCTATCGCGATCTGGAAGGCCTGATCACCATCCTCGGCACCCTGCGCGACGAACGCAAGAGCCTCATCTTCGTCACCGAACGGATGCCGGGCACGAACCTGCGGTCCAGCGGAGGGGGCACACCACCGCCCACCGGCGGCACACGCGGCACTCCCCCTGCACCTCCGCGCAGCCTGCCGGGCGCGGGAGGTTTGTCAGCGGGCGTCTTCAGCCCGAACTACGACAGCGCTGGTGCGTGCGTGATGCTCGGATCATCGATTCCGCACACAACCATCGAGCGATATGAAGCGCTGATTGATCTCGCGCGGCGCATGAACGTGGCAATCAATCCGGTGAACCCCGAGGGGCTCACCATGCGCACCAACTGGAACAACGGGTACCTGCGCCAGCTCGCCGAGGACACCGGCGGCATCGCCATCGTCAACAACAATGGCATCCGCGACGGGCTGCAGAAGATCAAACACGACATGCCCGGCTACTACATGCTTGGCTACTACACGTCCAACACGAAGTGGGACGGCAAGATGCGCACGTTGAAGGTGAAGCTGAAGTCGACCGGCGACACCATTCGTGCGCGGTATGAGTATCAGGCGCCGTCGGCAGAGGATGTGGCGGCGATGCGGGCAGCGGCAGAGCGCCCGCCACTGCCGACGGAGCCTACCGACGAAGAACTGGCGATGGGCGCGCTGGCGCGCCTGCGACGCGACGCCGTCCTGCACATTCATGGCGTGCGGCGCGGACCGTCCCTGCTGGTCAACGTCGAGGTACCGCCGGCAGACGCCATGCGCTGGCGCGCCGGCGGAACGATCTCGGTGACAGCGACCGACGCCCAGGGACGGTCACTCACCGGCGAAACGACGCTCCCCGCAAACGCGCGTGGCGCTCAGGTCGCGCTGCTGGTGGGCACGACTGATACCGGTCCCTGGCGCATCCGCGCTCAGCTCTCCGGTGCGGCAGAGGCGCTCGAAGATCTGTCCCGCGTCACTGACGATCAGTCGGGTCCTGCGACGCCACTCCTGTTCCGCGCAGGACCGCAGGCCGCAGCACCGTTCCATCCAGTGGCGGACCCGCAGTTCTGGCGGAACGAACGCGCGCGCATCGAGTGGTGGCTGCCACCCACCACTGATCCTGCGACGCTCAAAGCGCGGCTCCTGCAACCCTCGGGACAACCACTCGGCTACGAACCCCCTGTCGTCAGCGAAACCACGCCGGAAGGTGTCCGCGCAAGTGTCGAACTGCGACTCACCTCGGTGGCCGCAGCTGACTATCTGGTGGAACTTACCGCTGACGGACCAGAGGCTGTTCGCGCCCTTCAGGCGATTCGCGTCGTCCGGTGACCGTGCCGGACGCGGTCGTAATCGTTACGCGCTGATCAGGTTCGAACGAGAACGTGATGAGCGCCGGCAGCTGATATCGATAGTGCGTCCACCGCGTCGGCGACTCTGCGGCCAGGGGCAACGGTTCGGACTCGACATCGCGCCACCCAAGGAGGCGACGGGGCCCCCAGGCGTACTGCAGGAGCATGCGCCCGCGGGTGAACTCCAGTAACACGATCACCTCCGGATCGCCCTGCCCAAGCGCCGTACCCAGCACCCGCGCCCTCGTGAAGTCGCCGTGTGCCTGACGCCACTCCTGCCAATACCTCGTCTGGTTGGCACGCACACGCGCGGGCATCGCCGGGTCCTCGAAGGCAAACGCGTCGATCAACGGTTCGAAGTTGCCCTTCGCACCCGTCTCGACGACGGCAGCCGTCCGCCGCTCCATCTCGGCAAATCGTCCGCCCACCGGCGTCAGGGCGCCAAAGGTCCCGAACAGCGTCGGGTCGTCCGCGTCTGCAGCCAGGCCATTGGCGGTCGCAGCAATGGTGATCACACCGCGATCAGTTCGATAGCGACCCGCGAGCGCAGCGCGCTGCGCACCCGTTGTCGACACGGGCGTCGTCGGCATCACGACCGGCGCATCATCAAAGTACAGCGGCTGCAGCTGGCGCAGCGTCAATTGGGGCGCCGGGATCGACGGCTGGTTGGTCATCGCGATGATCACCACGCCCTCGTCGACGTACCGGTGGAAGTCAGCAGCAAAGATGCCGTTGCCGCCGTTGTGTGACATCACCGTTGTGCCGCGCCGGGTTTTCCGAACGCCCCATCCATACGCGTACAACTCGTCAGGCATCGCAGGGACATAACCTGTGAGGTACCGCGTGAGCGCGTCTGCCGACAGCACCGTTGTGGACTCCAGCGCGAGGTGCCAGCGATACATGTCGTCCAGTGATGCATGAATGCCGCCATTGCCGCGCAGCCACCAGCCAGGTCCATCGGGCAACCAGTTGCGCTTGTAGACGCGCCCCCACGGCCCACCGGCGGGGCCGTAACCGATCGGCAGGCGCGCCAGCGGCCAGTCCGGCAGCTGGTAGCCGGTGTCGCGCATCCCGGCAGGAATCCACAGGTGCTCGCGCAGGTACTCCTCGTATCCCTGCCCGCTGACACGTTCAACAATCGCAGCGGCGAGTGCATACCCCTCGTTCGAATACTCAAACCGTTCTCCGGGCGCGGTGGCGAGCGGCGCCGCCAGCACTCGCGCCACCAGCACATCCCGCTCAATCGGCTGGTCGTCTGCCCCACCGAGGTCCCCGGCGAAGCCGGCCGTGTGCGTCAGCAGGTGATGGATGGTGATGCCCTGCTTGTCCGCGGGCACGCCGGGCAGGTACTGCACGATGGGGTCGGTCGTCCTGAGCTTCCCCTGGCTCTCGAGCTTGACGATGGCGGCGCCGGTGAACTGTTTTGAGATCGAACCGATCGTCGAGACCATGTCCGGCGTGTACGGCACGCCGCCCGCCCGGTCAGCCAGTCCGTAGCCTTTTCGCAGCACGACCTGCCCACCGCGTGACCACCCCCCGTCGGGGTCCGCAGTCGCCACGAGCACGGCACCGGAGAACCCGTGCGCGACCAGTCGCGACAAGTACCGGTCAATCCGTTCGGCTGCAGGGCCAGAGACAACCACACCTGGCGGCGCGGACTGCGCGGCCGGAATCGCGGCCAGCACACACACAAGAAGGCAGGTACCGATCACTTGCATGCCCAGCACTGTGCGTTCCAGTTGGGAAGAAGTTATGAAGAGGCCTCCGGCAGCGTCACGGTGAATGTCGTCCCGCGCGCCGGCTCACTCGCCACGGCGATGCGACCACTGCTGGCCTCCACGAGTTGCCTGGCGATGGCCAACCCGAGGCCCACGCCGCCGGTCGTCCTGGACCTGGACGGATCAACACGATAGAAGCGATCGAAGACGTGCGGCAGATGCTCAGGAGGGATGCCTGCGCCGGTGTCACTGACCGTGATCGTCACCAGCCCGTCCGCGGCGCTCGCGCCGAGGTGAATCCGACCTCCGGCAGGCGTGTGCACGAGGGCGTTGTCGAGCAGATTGGTCACCACCTGCCGGAGCCTGCCGGGATCCACCCAGGCCATGATCCCGGCCGGTGCAGTGACGTCGTCGAGCGCGATCTGCAGCGCCGTCGCCCGCGGGACGGCCTGGCGATGCACCTGCATGAGCAACGCACGCACATCCACCACCTCCGGCGCAAGCGTCAGCTGACGCGCTTCGGCACGGGCAAGATCCCCGAGGTCTTCAACGAGGCTTTGCAGGTGTGTGACTTCCGCATGCAGCGTCGCCAGCGTCTCCGGAGTGATGTCCACCACACCATCCTGCAGCGCCTCGAGATGGCACCGCAGATCGGTCAGTGGAGTCCGGAGTTCGTGCGCGATGTCGTTGGTCAGATCCCGTTTGCGCTGCTCCTGATGTGCGAGGGCCTCCGCCATCTCGTTGAACGCCCTGCCCAGCGAGGCAAGTTCATCGTGGCCCTTGATCTCGACCCGGCCTGGATCACCACGGCTGACACGTTGCGCAGCCGCGTGTAACGCCTGTATCGGTCCGAGCACGCGCCGGGCTAACACCGCGGTGACGATCGCTGCGCCAATCACCACCACGGCAAACGCGATGACCAGTCGACGCGTCAGGCCGGACACGTCGACCACTGCCGCGCCGCCGGCCGGTGTCGCGACCGGCTCGCCCGTCACGCCGCGGCGGGTCTCTTCGATAATCTCCTTGCCATCAAGCACCCGCACCCATTGTTCGACGACGATTTCGGTGTTGAATTGCCGCTCCACTGTCCAGCGGACCAGCCACGCCCCCAAGGCCAGCGCCAGGACGGCGACCGCGACGAGACCAACAAAGACGCGGGTGGTCAGGCTTCGCATGTCAGGCGATACCCCACGCCATGTGCGGTTTCGATACGGGGGCGTCCCGCGTCGCCGCACGGCAGGCCGTCAAGTTTGCGGCGGACGTTCTTGATGTGCACGTCGATCGTGCGTTCGGTGCCGTCGTAGGTGTCGCCGAACACACGCGCGACGAGTTGTGCGCGCGTCCACGTACGTCCAGGCGCGGCAAACAATGTCGCCAACAGGCGGCACTCCACCGGCGTCAGCCGGACGTCGGCGCCACCGGCGTGCAGTGTCATCGCGTCGGTGCGCAGCGTCACCGCGCCCACATGCAGCGCCGCGGGAGCCGGTGTGTCTGTCTGCGTCCGCCGCAACACGGCTCGGACACGCGCCACCACTTCGCGGGGACTGAAGGGTTTGGTGATGTAGTCGTCGGCGCCGGCCTCGAATCCCCGCAATCGGTCGTCTTCAGAGGCGCGCGCGGTGATGAGCATGACCGGTGTCGAAGACGACGAACGGACGGCGCGGCAGACCTCGAAGCCGTCCAGTCCGGGCACCATGACGTCCACCAGCAGCAACCGGGGCATCTCGGCTTCCACCAGTCGCAGCGCCGCCTCACCGTCTGCAGTCGTTGTCACTGCCAAGCCGTCGCGTTCGAGATATAACCGCAGCCACTGCGCGGTTTTCGGATCGTCCTCAACGACCAACACGTCCATTCCGGCCTATTGTGCATGAGGTCGGGCGGCAGGGCCTTTGCAGACTCCACCCTGACCATGGTGACGGGCAGACATGTGTTGTGTGCAGGAGCGCTGACGCTGTTCGGGTGCATGATGCCCACAGCGGCATTCGGCCAGGGTGTCGGGTTCGGCGTCCGCGCCGGCATGACCCTGGCCAACGTCAATGTCACGGATGCGCGTCAGCTGCCGCGCGAATTGCAGTGGTGCTGTTCACCCTGGGACGGCACGCGCATGGACGCGACCGTGGGACTGATCGGTACGACCGAGCTGCGACCGGGCTTTGAATTGAGCGCGGAACTGCTGTTCACCCGGCGCGGCTTCCGCGTCGGCGCCGGTCGGCACACGCCGGCAGCCGAACTCCGCATGTCCTATCTGGAGCTGCCTGTACTCGCGCACATCGTCGGCGACCTCGTCCATGTGTCGGGCGGGATGACCTTTCTGTCGCGCACGTCCGTCAGTCAGTGGAGCGGCGACATCAGGAGTGACGGGACGTTTGTGCCGGTGCCAACGCTCGCGCGCGCCGACGTAGGGCTCGTGCTGGGCGCCGGTCTGCATCGCGGCCGGTGGTCGATCGACGGGCGATACGTCCACGGACTGCGGAACATGCTGCGCCAGGCGCCAGCCGGTGCCGGACTCACACACAAATCGATGATGTTGATCGCAGGATTCCGGCTGGGCGGCAGTGGGTGTCAGCCGCTGCCGCCGCCGGAGAAGCGGCATCGATGCTGAGCGTCAGCGGCGAATCAATTCAACGCGCCGATTCTTCGCTCGCCCATCCTCAGTCGTATTGTCCGCAACCGGCTGTGTGTCTCCCTTGCCGGAGGCCGTGAGCCGTTCAGCCGCAACCCCGCCGGTGCCCACCAGCCAGGCACGGACCGCCTCCGCGCGTTGTTGCGACAACGTCACGTTGGTCGCGGCAGTGCCGGTATTGTCGGTGTGCCCGACAATCTCCAGTTTGAGCGAGGGATCCAGCTTCATCAACTCGGCAATGGACTGCAGCTGCGCCGCAGACTCGGCCCTGATCGTAGCCTTGCCGGTGTCGAACAACACGCCGTGGATGGCGACCTTGCCGTCCTTGACGAGGGCCTCGGCAAGAGCCCCGGCGTTGAGCGCCACGTTCTGCACCATCACGGTCTCTTCGACGATGGTCAGCTCGTACACTTCGCCGCCGTTGGACACGTCGAGCGCGATCCACAGCCTGGCACCGTCGAGGGCCACACGAAACGTCGCCGCGCCTCCACCGTTGGACAAGTCGAAATGGAGCGTCTCTCCCTTCTTGTCGGCCACGGCCTTCTGGTAGTTGCGGCCAATCTCGATCCCGGAGAAGGGTTTGCCACCGTCTTTGATCCAGTATTCGATGCGGGTGAATCGTCCTTCCACATCCTTGCTGTCGTCGGCAACGTAGAAGTCGTGCGTGCCGAAGTCGCGCGCCTCGTAATCGGAGATGTAGTACTGCCCTCCTGCCAGGCGAGGCACAACGGGATGATCCTTGGCACCTTCCGCATCCGCCTGTGCCCAGGCGGGCGCAGCCCACAACAGACAGACCAGCAACAGACAGGAGCGCATCAGCATGCCGACATCATGCGCCAAGTCGCGCGTGCCTGTCTCGGGTCAATGCGTACCTGGTGAAGCTCCACGCCGCCACAAATCCGAACACACCGGCCAGGGGACCATATGACCATCCCAGCCACGTCACCGCCGAAACCGACACGGTGTCTGGCGCCGCGCCCACAGGAAACTGAATGGCCGACAGGGCAAGACCGCCGAGGAAGCCACCCAGTCCCGACGTCACCTTGAACGACAAGGCGGACGCGCCAAACAACACCCCTGCCATGCGTTGTCCGGAGGTAGCTTCCAGTTCGTCAGCCACGTCGGCCAGCATCGATCCCGTCGACACGAACACCGCGGCTGCCCCGAGGCCGGCAATGCCGTAGCCCACGAGCAGTGCAGGCATCAGCCACTCGGAGTCATCACCGGGAAACGCCGCCAGCGAGCGCAACACCGGCATCAACACCACCGCCGCGGTGAACACAACCGCGCCGATCAACAACACCGGCTTCTTGTCGATCCGCGTCGCAGCTGCGGTCCACGCCGGGATCGACGCCAGCAGCGCCCCGATCCCTGCCAGGTACACAGCAAGGATCTGCGACGAAGACAGACGCCAGAAGTAGGTGTAGAGGTGAATGGACAACGTTTCCTGGACGCCGCGCATGGTGCCAAACGCGACCAGACCGATCACGAGCGCCCTGAACGACGAGTTCGCCAGCGCCACACGCCAATCCTGCCAGAGCGACCGCATCGACAACGGTGCGGCCGTGCCGGTGGCGCGCGGCAGCTGCGGAATCCGCGCGTGCGTGGATGCGCCGGCGATGAGCGCGGTCAGCGCCGCGAGGCCGCCACACATGACGGCGAAACCTGGATAGGCGGCTGGATTCAACTGGCCATTGGCGAACTCCGGAGTGGCACGAAAGAACCAGCCCCAACCGATGGCCAGCATCACCGCCAATCCACCAAGGCTGAACGCCGTGCGCACACCGACAATCGTCGTGCGTTCGGTGTAACTGCGCGACAACTCGGCACCCAGCGCCAGGTACGGCACATGAAACATCGTCATCGCCGTCCTGGCAGCAATGGCGGTCGTTCCGAGCCAGATCCAGAGCCAGGCACCTGTCGCGCCGGCGGGCGGCATGAACATCGCGACGTACGACAGGCCAAGCGGGACTGCCGCGGCATACATGAAACCGTGCCGGCGTCCCAGCGCGAACCGTGCGCGATCCGAGATGGAGCCCATCAACGGATCGGTGATGGCGTCCCAGATGGTCGCAATGAGCAGGACCAGTCCCACAGGCGCGGCGGGCACACCCAGCACCTGGGTGTAGAGAAAAAATACGAAGTTGAACGCGGCCGTCTTGACGCCTTCGGTGAACTGGCCGACCCCGTAGCCGAGTTTGACCGGCGCGGGCACCGGCACGTGCGCTTTCACGCATCGAAATTTGACACACCGGCCGGCGATTGGCTACGCTCGGATCCGTCATGGCGCTCGCGCTTCACCATCTCCACCATCATCACGGTCATCTGACCGGCCGGTGGAGTTGCGCCTGACGCAGTTCGAATTCAGACGAGTTCGATAGACACGCACCCCGCCGGCTCCGGCGGGGTTTTTGTTTTTTGCCCTGCCGATCCGCGCACAGCAACCACGAACGAGGCAGAGGCAGATGGATTTTTCAAAACTCAACGGGCTGATCCCGGCGGTCATCCAGGATGTGGATTCAGGCGACGTCCTCATGGTGGGCTTCATGAACGACGAGGCCTGGCAGCGCACACTCGAGACCGGGTACGCGACGTTTTTCTCGCGGTCCCGCAACACGCTCTGGCAGAAGGGGGAAACCTCCGGGAACCGGCTGGCCGTCACCGAGATCCTGACCGACTGCGACAACGACAGCGTCGTGATCAAGGCGCGGCGCGAAGGCAACGGACTGGTCTGCCACCTCGAACGGCGGAGCTGTTTTGTGCCGTTCAGCGCGGGAGGTGCGCGATGAGACTCCGGCTCGGCATTCCCAAGGGTTCGCTGCAGGACGCCACCGTGCAGCTGTTTGCGCGCGCAGGCTTCAACATTTACGCGTCGTCACGCTCGTATTTCCCGACGATTGATGATCCGGAGATCGAGTGCATGCTCATCCGGGCGCAGGAGATGGCGCGTTATGTCGCCGACGGTGTCCTCGACGCCGGGCTGACCGGACAGGACTGGATCGCCGAACACGACGCGCTCCGTCGCGCCGACGATGCGCCGCCGCTGGTGGTGCCGGTGGCCGATCTCGTCTACGCCAAGCAGTCGTTCGGCAAGGTGCGATGGGTGCTGGCCGTTCCCGAAGACTCTCCGTATCGCACGCCGCAGGACCTCGAAGGCAAAACCGTCGCGACTGAACTTGTCAAAGCCACCGAGTCGTACTTCCGGCGTCAGCACGTCAACGTCAACGTCGAGTTCTCCTGGGGCGCCACCGAGGTCAAACCTCCCGTGCTGGCCGACGCGATCGTCGAGGTCACGGAAACCGGGTCGTCGCTGCGCGCCAATCGACTGCGTGTCATCGACACGCTGATGGAATCCAACACGCAGATGATCGCCAACCCGGCGTCACTGACCGAGGGGTGGAAACGCACGAAGATCGACAACATTGCTTTGCTGCTGCGCGCGGCGATCGAGGCGCAGGGGCGTGTGGGCCTGATGCTGAACGTCACGCGAGGCGACCTGGCCACCGTGTTGTCGCTGCTGCCCGCCCTGCAGCGGCCGACCATCTCTCCGCTCAGTGATGACGACTGGGTGGCGGTCAACACCATCATCGAGGAACGGACGGTGCGCGAACTCATCCCGCAGCTCAAGGCGGCCCGCGCGCAGGGCATCGTCGAATATCCCCTCAACAAGATCGTGCTGTGATGCGCATCATCAACGTTGCTGAGGAACGGCGGCTCGCGCGCCAGGTCGCACGCGACCAGGCGCGGGACCCGCGGGTCGAGGCGCAGGCGGCGCGCATCGTGGCCGACGTGCGCCGCCGGGGCGATCGCGCGCTGGACGCCTGGGCGCAGCGCCTCGATGGCGCTGCGCCCAGGCGGCTGTCGCGCGCGGAGCTCCGCGCGGGGTGGCGGGCCACCCCGCGCGAGGTGCGCGCCGCCATCCGCGCCGCGATCACCCACGTCCGCGCCGTCGCGGTCGCGCAGCGACCGCGAGCGGCGACCGCCCGTCCGGCGCCCGGCGTGCGGATCGACCAGCGCGTGGTCCCACTCGCGCGCGTCGGCTGTTATGTGCCCGGTGGCCGCTACCCGCTGCCGTCGTCGCTCATCATGACGGTGGTGCCGGCCCGGGTGGCCGGTGTTGCCGAGGTGTGTGTGGTCTGTCCCCGGCCGGATGCGACAACGTTGTGCGCAGCGGTGGAAGCGGGGGCCACCGAGGTGTGGCAGATGGGGGGCGCGCAGGCGATTGCCGCGCTGGCGTACGGCACCGCGCGTGTGGCCCGGGTCGACAAGATCGTCGGGCCAGGCAACGCCTGGGTCGCGGCCGCCAAGTCGCAGGTGTCTCGCGACTGCCCGATTGATGTGCACGCGGGCCCGAGCGAGATCGTGGTGTGGTCTGACAGCGGGCGGCCGGAGTGGATTGCCCTGGATCTGCTGGCCCAGGCGGAACACGACCCGGATGCGCGCGCGATCTTCGTGACCACCCGCCGGGCACTGGGGGAGGCGGTCGCCG
>BTVE01000015.1:0-55011 GCA_045862915.1 Acidimicrobiia bacterium | reverse complement strand
GTCCGTGCCGCTCAGGCTGACCGTCGCACCGCCAATCGGCGCTTCGCCCGCGTCCTTGACGCCGTCATTGTCGGCATCGACGTAGACAAAGCCGCTCACCGTCGCCGCCTGGAGCTCACCGAAGTTGTTGTCGGTCGAGGTCCCCGCGTTTGGGACCACGATCGTCGCGATGACATCGTTGGTCGCCGTCGAGCCGCCGAGGCTGCCCACCGTGTCCTTGCCGTCGAGGTAGGCCACCGGCTGCGTTTCGGTCACCGTGTAGGTGCCCGGCATCAGCCCGGTGAACTCGTAGTAGCCCGCCGCGTCGGTCGTGGTCGTCGCCGTCACGGCCGCGTTGTTCACGTCCGTGCCCGACAGGGTCACGGTCGCGCCGGCAATCGGCGCTTCACCCGCGTCCTTCACGCCGTCGTTGTCGGCATCCACATACACGAAGCCGCTCACCGCCGCCGCCTGGAGCTCACCGAAGTTGTTGTTCTGGCTGTTGCCACCACTCGGCACGCCAATCGTGGCAATCACGTCGTTGGTCGCCGGGCTGCCGCCCAGCGAGCCCGCGGTGTCCTTACCGTCGAGGTACCCCGCCGGCTGCATCTCGGTCACCGTGTACGTGCCCGGCACCAGACCGGTGAACTCGTAGTAGCCCGCCGCGTCCGTCGTGGTCGTCGCCGTCACCGCGGCGTTGTTGATGTCGGTGCCGCTGAGCGAGACCGTGGCGCCGGCAATCGGCGCTTCACCCGCGTCCTTCACGCCGTCGTTGTCGGAATCCACGTAGACAAAACCGCTGACGGTGGCCGCCTGCAGTTCACCGAAGTTGTTGTCCTGGCCGTGGACGCCGGATGCCAGCGTGACACTGGCGAACACGTCGTTGGTCGCACTGCCGTTGCCCGGGGTCCCCTGCGTGTCCTTACCGTCGAGGTATCCGGCCGGCTGCGTCTCGGTCACGGTATAGGTGCCAGGCACCAGGTTGGCAAACTCATAGAAGCCGGACGCGTTGGTCATCTGCGTCAGGGTGACCGCTGCGCCAAACGTATCCGTGCCGGTCAGCTGGACTGTCGTGCCGGCGATCGGAGCTTCCGCACCGCCCTTCACGCCGTCGTTGTTCGAGTCGTGATACACGAAGCCCGAGATCGACGCGTACTCGAGCGCGTTGTAGTGGTCGGGATTCGTGTCCGTGACCGGTGTGCCGACGGGCGGCTGGCCGGTCACCGTGCCGATGTTGGCATACTGGCCGGCCACTGCCGTGCCCGTCGCGGTGCAGGTATCGCTGGCGCCGACCGCGAGGCTCGGCAACACACACACGTTGCCGGTGAGCTTGTTGTCGGTCACCGTGACGTTGGTCAGCGGCACGTTGCCCGTGTTGGTGACGATGTAGGTCCAGGTGACCGTGGAGCCCACCATGACCGTCACGCCAGGCGCGGTGTCGTTGTCCGTGTTGTTGGTGAGCTTCACCAGCGAGATCGCCGGGCTCTGGCCGAAGTAGTTATCGGGATCGTTGGCACTGACGTTCGGCCCCACGGGCGGCGTGCCCGTCACGGTGCCGAGGTTCGTGTACTGTCCCGCCTGCGCGATGCCCGAGGCCGAACAGGTCGTCGAGGCGCCGGCCGCCAGCGTGGTGACCGGGCATGCAACCGAACCGAGCTTGTCGTCACTGAGCGTCAGGTTCGTCAGCGTGACGTTGCCGGTGTTGGTGATCTCGTACGTCCAGGTCACAGCATCGCCCGTCGGAATGTAGATGCCTGGGGCCGTGTTGTTGTCCGTGTTGTTCGTGCGCTTGATCAGCGTGATCGCCGGCGACGAACCGTAGTAGTTGTCCGGATCGTTTGCCGTCACGTTCGGCCCCACGGGCGGCGTGCCCGTAACAGTGCCGAGATTCGTGTACTGCCCCGCGAGCGCGGTGCCGGTCTTGGTGCACGTCGTGCTTGCACCCGGCGCCAGCGTCGTCACCGGACAGGCGATCAGGCCTTCGATGTCGTCGTTCAACGTGACATTGGTCAGCGTCACGTTGCCGGTGTTGGTGATGTCATACGTCCACGTCACCATCGTGCCGGTCGGAACGAATACCCCGGGCGCGGTGTTGTTGTCCGTGCTGTTCGTGCGCTTGATCAGTGCGATTGACGGCAGGGCGCCGAAGTAGTGATCCGGGTCGTCATCAGTGACGTTCGGTCCGGAGGGCGGCGTGCCGGTCACGAAGCCGGTGTTCGCGTATTGGCCGGCCGTGGCAGTGCCCGTCGCCGAACAGGTGGTGGACGCGCCAGGCGCCAGGGTGGGCACCACGCAGATGTTGCCCGACAGCTTGTCGTCGGTCACGGTGACGTTGGTCAGCGGCACGTTGCCCGTGTTGGTGACCTCGTACGTCCACGTCACGGTGGAGTTCACCTCGACGACGGGACCGGTGGGCGTGTTGTTGTCCGTGCCGTTGGTCTTCTTGATCAACGAAATGGAAGGCGCCGGCGCTTCCGCGAAGTAGTTATCGGGGTCGGTCGCAGTGACCGTCTCCCCCTCCGGAGCTGTGCCGGTCACTGTGCCGATGTTGGTGTACTGCCCGGCGACGGCAGTCCCGGTCGCCGAACATGTCATCGACTGCCCTGCGTTGAGCGACGTCGCGGGACACGCGACACCGCCAATCTTGTCGTCGGTCAACACGATGTTGGAGAGGGGGACGTTACCGGTATTCGTAATGTCGTAAGTCCAGGTCACCGCGTCCCCGGCCAGCAGCGGAAGCCCGGGCGCCGTGTTGTTGTCGGTGTTGTTCGTCTTCTTGATCAGGGTGATCGCTGGTCGCGCGGGCGACGCGTTGCACGATACCGTCGGCGGCGGATAGTTGACCGTCACGGTCTCGGTGGGGTTCACCGACACCTCAATGGTCACCGTCGGACGCGTGTTCTCAAACCCGTCACTGCCGAGCACCCACTGGCCGCCGGTGAAGACCCAGCCCGGCCAATCGGTCGCCGTTCCGAGACCGTCAACCACTGCGCCAGGCCAGAGCACCTGCCCGGTCAAGGGCGCCGAAAGGTTCGTCCACGGCAGGACGTCGGTCTGCTTGACGACGCCCAGCGAGTCCTTCCATACCAGCGTGGCGGTTGCGCCGGACTGCGGCGTGAAGTTTGTCGCGGTCACCGTGATGTTGACGTAGGGAGCGTCGGCCACACACACGGGCTGCGCATTCACCGCGATGACCGGCGGCACGTAGCCGAAGATGGCCTCCGCGTAGTCCGGAGGACCGACGGTCAAACCACCGGAGACTTCGCCACCGGTTGTGGACGCAAGGCCGAAGAGAGGCCCGCCCGGCAGGAAGTTTGACGAGTCGATCGTGACCGTGTAGGTGCCTGCGGCTCGACGGAAGAAGAACTCACCCGTCTCGTCGTACGTCGGCGTGGTGGGGTCATCCACCATGGTCGTGCCGGTCTGGAATCCTCCGCTGCCGTCATTGACGCGCAGGGCGACGCCAGGGATGCCAGGCTCACCGGAATCACGCACGCCGTTGCCATTGGTGTCGTACCACACGAGGCGGCCGATGGAGTAGAACGCGTCGGTGCCGACCGGGGGGCCCGACGGTGTGACGCCAAGCACCGGCAGACGCCAGAAGTTCAGGTTCTGCAGGTCCATCCCGTCGATGTAGACGTCGTAGATGCCACCCGGCAGATTCGGGGTCACGCAGTCGTACGACGAGCGGTTCGGATCGTTCGCCGCGAGGCAGTTCGCGGTGCTGGCATTCGTGTCCTTCTTGATGATGAAGGATTCCCATTCGCGGTTGCCGGTGGGATTCAGATTCACGAATCGGTCACCGGTTGGACTGACAACCTCGTAGAGAATGCCCGTCGGACCATCCGAGCCCGGGGTGAGGCCAAGTCTGGTGGGTGAACGCCGGAAGCGGGCGCTCGCACTGTCGTCCCATGGCAGCGCCGTGGTCTGACCTCCGAAGGCCGCACACGATGCCGAGGTGTCGCCCACCGCTATGCCTTCAAGCAAGGCGCCGGGTGCGGTGAAGGGCGGCATACCCAGGGTGTCGGGGTCGTCAGAGTCCCTGATGGAGCAGTTCTGGGTGCCGTAGTCGAAGTCGCCGTCCCACACGGTGATCGAGTTCTGTCCTGCGGCGACGGGGAATCCGAACCGCCACGTGCCGTCGTACGTGGTCGGCGTCAGCGTCGGGAAGTTGGGATAGATGATGGTCGTGTCGTTGTTGGACGTGATCGGAGCGATCATCGTCGCCAAGAAGGAGAAGTTCTGCGTATTAAGCGTCATCGTGCCGGGCGTGCGGAGCTTGAATGAGTTCCATCCGGCATCCGCGAGGTTCTCGGCGGTAAACTTGACTGCGTAGCGGTAGGTCGCCCCATCAAGGGCCACGACGTTGTTCGGTTCCGAGAAGGCGGTCCACTCATTGTTGATGAACCCGGCCTGCGCGGAGGTCCACGTCTTCAACAGAACGGCCGTGGGAGACCCAGGTCCCGTCATGTTGGGATCCGCCCACAGTTCCATCGCCAGTTCAGGCGGCTCGGCGCCGTTGGCAGGGGTGTCCCAATTCGCATTGGGAATGAAGCCGGTCGGGTTGATGCCGTCTCCGTCGAAGACCTCAAACTGCACACCCGTCGAGGTGACGGGCACATTCAGGTTCAGTACGACGTCGGTACCACCCAGAGTTGTCGGGTCGTTGCCTGCGACGACCAGGAAGCGGCCATCGTTTGGAGCGCAGGAGGGGAAACACACCCAGGTGGCGGCTGGACTCTGCGCGCTGACACTGGGCGGCTTGAGCCACAATCCAATACCGGCAGCAACCGCCGCCAGTAGAATGACTCGCACCATCGCGCGTCCATATGTGAACGACATTTTGGTTCTCTGCTCCACCATGTTTGTAACCATGACTGTCAACGAGGCGACGACCACTGCACCAATGGCGAACGTATTGACGGCCACTGGGCGACAAGAGGCTATACGAGACGTTAGTGTCATGTCAACGTGGCTGTAATTTCAATTTTGTAATATTTAGCCGCCCGAGGGGCAAATGCGGGTTCAGCTTGAAAATCACCGGGTCCTCCTTCAGGACCGAAACCGGATCGCGGCGTATGAGCGCGCCATTGACTGCGTGATCCGGCCAGGCGACCACGTCATCGATCTCGGGGCGGGCTCTGGCATCCTTGGCTGGATGGCGCTGCGGGCGGGCGCCGGGCACGTCTGGGCAGTGGACGACAGCCCGGTCTCACACCTGCTCCGTCACGCCGCGGACGCCAACGGCATGAGCGACCGAGTCACCGTCGTGCCGCAACACTCGGCGAGTGTTCAGTTGCCGGCGCGAGCGGACGTTGTGCTCTGCGACCAGGCGGGCCCCATGGGGTGGGAGGGGGGGCTGCTCGACCTCCTGCACGACGCCCGGCACCGTCTGCTCAAGCCTGGCGGCCGCCTGATGCCCTCCACCCTGGAAACCTGGGTCGCCCCGGCGCATCGGCCCGATGTGCACGCGGCGATCACGTCATGGCAGCAGCCGGTTGCCGGATTCGACTTCTCCTTCGTGAGCACGTGGGCGGCCGAAGACCTGTGGGTGGTCGACGCCGGCGGTCCCGGCGGCCTTGTCGCGTCCGGCCAGCGGGCCGCTCGATGGACGTTGGGAGCAGCCACCGCGAAGGACGCATCGACGATCGAGCTTGACTGGATCCTGGCGGAACCGTGCGCCGTCTCCGGTTTCGAGGCGTGGTTCAGGTGTGAGTTGGCACCGGCTGTCTCGATCACGAATGGGCCCGGAGAGTCCGCAATCACGCGCCCGCGGCGATTTCTTCCTCTCCGCACCCCTCTGCTCACCCGAGCGGGTGACGTGCTCAGCCTGCGTTTATACCTGAATCCAGCTGGGCGGCTTGCCCAATGGTCAGGATCCCTCGTCAGGGAGGGGCATGTGATCGAGCGTTTTTCGGTGAACAACCTCGCGTCCCTGGTTCGAAGTGCCCGCCTGCCTGCCGGCGGCCCTGACCCGGCGTTGCGCTAGGCACGTTCCGAGAGCATTCGGCGCACCGCGTCAACCGGCAGTGTTGGTGGGGGGACAGGAAAGTCGAACCAGCCTTGCAGGGATGTGGCCTCCGTGCCGCCCATTGCAAACCGGGCCACCGCACGCTCGAGGCCCGGGCCAAAGGCGGCATGCGATGGCGCCCCCGGCTCCTCGTAGTCGAGCACGTAGTTCGCGAACGGGTTCGGCGCGCCGGCTGTCACGGTGATGCCGAATCTTTCTGGCTCGTGTGCAACCGGGCTGTGCGCGGTCAGCGAGAACCGGTGCCAGCGCGCTGAATGCAGGCACCCGGCCTCGAACAGCTGCCGGACATACTCCAGCGCATCGATGGTCTCCTGGGCCGTCTGAGAGGGGAACCCGTAGATCAGGTAGGCGTGCACCGCCACCTGCCGGGCCGCAAAGGCCTGTGTGACCTCCGCCACCTGCTGCAGCGAAATGCCTTTCGCCATGATCCGCAACAACCGGTCAGAGGCCGCTTCGACGCCGCCGGTCACGGCCACGCAGCCGGTCTCGGCCATGAGTGGAGCGAGGTCGCGAAAGGCCGCGTCAAACCGGAGGTTCCCCCACCAGCTGATCTCGATTCGTTCCTGACGGAGGCGCTCACAGAATCTTCGGATCAGCGCGGGCGGCATGGCCTCGTCGACAAAATGGAAGCCTGTCTCCCCCGTGGAGTCGATGAGCCGTCGGATTCTCCCGATCAGCGCATCCACCGTCCCGGGACTGTAGCGGCCGATGTAGTCGAGGTGGACATCGCAGAAGGCGCACTTCTTCCAGTAACAGCCGTGCGCGAGCGTCAGCTTGTTCCAGCGGCCACGCCAGTGACGGGCATGGGGTTCCAGCCCGACCCCGAAATCGAAGTAGGACCGCAACGGCAGGCCATCGTAGGACGGCGTTCCCCAGTCGTCGAATCCCACATCAGGTTCCACCGCACCATCGATCAGACGGACTGCCCCACCCTCGCGCACAAACGTCCGCTTGAGGTGTTGCCTGCCGCGATCGCCCTCGAGGTGTTCAATCAGGCAGTGCAGCGGCCGTTCGCCCGCGTCCAGCGTGATGTAGTCAACGTAGTCGAAGACACCGGGATCGCTGAGCTGACGGAGTGTCGTGTTCACCCAGCCGCCGCCCATCACGACGCGCAGCGCCGGGTCGCGTTGCCGCCAGCGACGCGCCAGGCGCAAGGCGCCGTACACCGTCCCGGCAAACGGCACCGACACTCCCGCGAGCGCCGGTGTCCAGGCGGCCAGCAACTGGTCAGCGACGTCGTCGATCCATTCGTCAAGCAGAGACGGCGGCCCCTCGAGCCTCTCACGCAGCGGGTCAAATGTCGGCAGGTCGCGAGATAAGACGCTTTCGTACGCCTGCAGCTGGAACGATGCATCCACCGATTCCCGGACGACCGCAGCGATGTCGGCAATAAGGACACTGGCACGGTGCCGTGCCCGGTCGAGGTCCCCCTGGGTCCCGAAGGCGAACTGGTCATGCCGCCCTTCCGCCAGTCGTTGTCGCTGAACGTCGTTGAGGCCTCCGAGGAGCCGTTCGTGCACCCGCACGTTGTGGAGGGCGCTCCGGGCCCACTGGTGGGGACCGTCCAGCGGCGGAGGAAAGTACCCCTGGCGGACGGCACGCATGATCGCCCCGTTGTCACCGCCCTGCAGACATGTGACCGCCGTGTCGACCGTCTCGACGTAATCCGAGGCCCGGTCGAGAAAGCGGGCGGTGCGGCTGCCGGTCCGGACCGTGGGACCGGCCCCAATCCGTTCGACCAGGGCACTCACACCGCGGCGGGACAGCAACGTGCGAAGGACCGCCAGACTCGCATCAGCCTGCGCACATGGCCGCCCGATGCTCTGCAGGAACCCCGACAGATAGGTGACCGCCGGATAGGGTCCCTGGGGGTCACTGAGCGGTGGTGCCACAAGCAGGACGCAGGTCGTCATTGGTCCTCGGGTGCAAACCAGAACGGATAAAATTGCTGCTGCGGTGCGAGCTGGCGCAAGACCGGCTCCCGGTCGGCCAGGTCACCCACTGCCGCCTGGCACAGCTCACACGGTCGCTTCGACGCGGGTAGCGCGGTGGCGGTCAGTGTGTGCAACTGCCGGAGTGGTGTTCGAGCGATGTGCTGCAGCAGGGCGTCATTCTGCATCCGCTTGATCAGCGTCGGCAGACGATCCGAGCCAAGCCGGCCGACGCGTACGCCGGCATTGCCGGCATTAAAACCGCAGCAGGGTCGGCAGCTGCCATCGGGATCAAACGTGATCTGGTCGATCGACCGGCAGGGCGCGTCGCCGCCCTCGTGGAGCACCGTCATGATGTCGCCGCCTCTCCCGCTGCCCACGACGTCGCGGGTGTGCATCTGCACCGGTATGCCGGCGGCGAGGCCATCCAGAGCCTGGCGAATCCCTTCCGCTCCGCGTCCGGCCTGATCGGTTTCGATGTCGATCGACAGGGGGCGGCCAAGCACATCCCAATGCGCTGCTGCCGCATTGGCCACGACCTCAGCCCGCAGGTGCTCCTGATGATACGCGCCGGCGCTCACCTTCAACCCGTCACCGGCGGATGCCCCGAATCCTGCGTCGGCAAGGCCCGTGAGCATGCGGTGCGCGTCGCCGGGCGTGCGCGCCCAGAAGCCGTTGGTAAAAATCCGGATGGCCCTGACGCCATGTTGCCGCGCATGGCGCACTGCTCGCAGTACGTCTTCGACATACAGAAGGGGTTCACCGCCGGTCAGCGTCAGCTCTGGAATTCCCAGCCTGCCCGCGTCGGCGATCACGTCGGCCATGCCGTCCCACGAGAGACGGTCGTGGCGTTTGTCCGGTCCCGAATCGTTGTAGCAGTGGCGGCAGGCAATGTTGCAGTGATAGGTGAAACGGATGGTCACACGCCGGATCGGAAACGCGCGGTTTGACAGCCTCCGCAGAGCCCAGGTCGAAGTGCCACCGGCGGCACGGAACCACCAGCCGAGCCACTCCCAGTCGTAGCGGCCGACCAGGGCGAACGCGTCGGGCCGAACGGCCTCGAGCGCCTGCAGGCGTTCGCACGCCGACAGGTGGGTATTCAGCGGCGCGAGGCACGAGCGGTACATCGCCTGCAGCGCGTCGTCTATCGGGTCGAGGATCACGTGCAGTAATGCCTCGGCGACGGCGGGTACGGCGCCGTCCAGCGGTCCCACCGCAGGCCACACCTCGTGAATGCCGCCGTAGGCGCGCAACGGCCTCGCCCCAAGCCGTGCCGCGCCAAGCAGTCGCGCCGAGACGCCATCCGTACCGTCAGCCGCAGCCCCCTGCATGACGCGACTGAACGCCCCCTCAGGGAGCCGCCACGAACCGAACTCCGTCGTCACCGGTGCATCTCGTCAGGGTCGTATCCAAAGCGGGCCATCGCTGCGGCATGTGTGTCGGCAATGCGGTTCAGAAGCGCCGCGGGCATCTGTGTCCGCCAGTTGCCTGACCGGCCGGTTCGAAAAAAGGCGGCGGTCGCAGTCACCGGCTTCTCCACGAAACCACTCTCCGCCTCCACCTGCCGTACGCGCTCAAATCGTGCCTGCTCCACGCAGTCCTGTACCCGCCGTTCATCGACGGACTCCCCCAGGGCGGTGAGCACATGGTGAAACGCCGCATGCGGATTGTCCAGCATGTCTTCGTAGCGGACGACCACCACGGGAATGTGCGTCTGCCTGGTCCACCCGTCCACATGCCGGCTCCACGAGTCGACGACCTGCGGGAGTTGCGTGCGACTCCGCTCCCCGAGCACTGCCCCGCTCGCCCCCATGAACTCCACGGCCTGGTCCACAGTGATCCCCAGGTGCGCCGCCAACGACAGGGCGACGTCGCCGGGATGTCGGACGAGATACACGACAAGCCGGCTCACCTCTGGGGGAAACAAGAGGTCGCCTTCAGGAGTCACGCCGAAGGCGTCGTGCACCTTGAACGCCGTCTGGGCTGTGGCCTCGGCTGCCACCCCACGATGCAAATCGGGGCGAAGGCACCACAGTTCCGCCGCTGACAGTTCTGAGGGCGGCACGACCGAGTAACGGTCAAACCAGGACACATCGGCAATGCTGGGAATGGCGAGCCGATTGAGTTCAACCACCCGTCCGGGCCGGAAGTAACTCGTGAGCCACATCCGCATCCAGGTATTGCCGGACTTCGGGTACGACGCCACCCAGGTTATCCCCCTCACGAGGCGAGGTCATCCTGCAGTGCGGCCACCACGGCATCGACCGGCGCATGCGGCCGACGGCTCAGTACCCTGACGGGGGCCGACGTCACGGCCTTGGAGAAGATCGGAAACTGGCTCAGGTGAATCCCGCGATGCTCGACGTACTTCTGCGCGAACAGGTAGGGACGAAGCAGCGAGAGCCGTTCATGGCCGCTCACCGGCGTGATGGTGATCGCATCGGCGCTCCGATAATCGAGGACGTACACGCAGCGCAGGGGGGCGGCCGCGTCGGCGAACGCCCCGTCAGCAGGAACAAAAAACTTGCGGATCCCCGGGCGTACTTGTGGCAGGCTGCGCGCGTCGATGCCAAGCCGGGCGACCGCGTCTTCGCGCAGTTTCAACCGCGGAAACGCACGCTGGACGTGTGGGCGGCCGTCGTGGCCATCAGTCACGACGACCAGATCGTCTGCGAGCATGCGGTATCCCTGACGCAGCAGCGCGGCCGTCAAGGTGGATTTCCCGCGTCCGGAGTGTCCGGCAAGGACGACGGCTCGCCCATCCGGGCCGGTGACAGCCGACGCGTGCCAGACGAGCAGTTGCCGCTGACAGAGCGCCATGCCCAGGGCTGCGCCCAGCAGGAACAGGCGAACCGACTCCGGCGGCGCGCCGTCCAGGGGTTCGACAAGGATGCGCCGGCCGTCTTCGACAAGATATCGCGCGGCCCCTGGCGCCGTGATCAGGCATCCGGACGCGTCCGCCACGTACAACACACCGCGAATCGTGGGAGACGGCAGCCGCAGCGGTTCGCGCGCATACCGAATCACGATATCGGGTTCGTTGTCGCTCGTGATCAGGCCGGGCAGGTCAATCGGACTGTCGATCGTCAGCCCGCAGACCTCGTACCGGGTGGTCTCCGAAATCCTGCTCATGCGAACCACGGCACGTCACGCCTGCGCTCCGGCTGCCGCGCGCCTCCAGCGAGAAACAGCCCGACGTCAAGGCCACGCATGAGGACAGCCTTGAGTTCCAGGCCTGAAGGCAGCGGACCAGACCGGACCCGCTCGGCAATGCCGCGGCACCGGTCGATATCAACAGCGGCCGTCGCCTCGGGCGATCCCGCGATCTCGTCCAGGGCGGCATCGAGTTCCTCGAAGGAGGCTCTCAGACGAGCGCCGAGGTCGATCGCCTGTGCGTGACCACCCGGGTGCAGCCGCACGCTGTCAGGCAGCCGACCAGACATGATGCGTCGAATCACGGCCCTATCGTAACCGTCGGTCCACAGATGCATCGGCAGGGCCCATGACATCTCCAGCAGTTGGCGATCCTGTGATGGATCGCGGACCTCAATGCCGAACGCCCGGCCGAGGTGGCTCCAGAATCCTCCGATAGGAATGGACGCCGGCAGGAGCAACGCCAACCGCGCCCGGCGCTCTGACCGTCCCACCCACCGGAATCGTGGGTCGTGCCGGGCTTCTGCCATCCGTTGCGCCAGATTGACGTCTGTCGCGAGCGTCGTGTGAATGGCGGAATAGGCGCGCCACGGCTCGGCGGTGTGCTGCTGGGCGCGTTGCCAGAGGCGCAGGCGCCAGTCTTCCTGTCCCAGACGCCGGAGTTTCCGGCGAAGATCTGCGAGGCGGACTCGCCTCCGGCGACTCCCGCCCCATGACCACACGGCGTTACCCATCTGTCCAGTCAGCAATGTGCGACAGCCGTCAGCCCGCACGCTCTCCAGCATGCTGAGGATCCAGTAGTAGTTGGCGGCGGCGATTCCCGGCTGCCCTTGAATCTCGAGCATCCGGCGAACGGCTCGAACGGGCGACATGTCGGCGCTGTGGACCAGGCAGTGGCGGATGTTGGGTCGGGACCGGGCGACCTCCGCCGCCAGCGGCCCTTCGTCACCGGGACTGCCGGCGCCGTGTGTGGCCACGAACTCGCGCGCCGGGACTGTGGTCACGGCAAACAGGGACTCTCCGCGCGCTCCGAGAATGCGGGCAGCCGTGGCGGTGACCGCACTGGAGTCGAGACCGGCACTCAATGTCGAAGCGAATGGCCCCGGCGGCGACAGTCGCCGCTCCACCGCGCGGTCGAATTTCTCTGCGAACTCGCGAAGTTGAGCGTCGGTATCGGCAGTCGGCAGTGGATTGGACTGCTCAAGAATCCAATAACGCACCGCTTGGGTCGACGCTGCGGAAAATTCCACCAGGTGCGCCGGCGGGACACGAAACACAGACTCGTACGCCGTCTCGGTTCCATCCGGGGATCGCCAGGCGACGAGATTTCGCGCCAGGACCACTTTGGACGGCCGGAGCGCCGGCAACACCTGGATCAATCCAGGCAGGGAGGAGGCAAACACCAACACGTCGTTCGCGCGTGTGTAGTACCACGCGGAGTTACCGTACACGTCGCGCGAGAGCACCAATCGTCGCGTTGACCGGTCCCAGGCGGCAAACTGCCAGTCACCCTCTATGAGCTCGGATGTTCGAAGCCCCCACCTGAGATGGGCCGCCAGCACGAGTTCGGCATCACTGGCCACGCCGGATGCCCCGCCCAGGAGCGCGGCGACCTCGCGCCGGTTATCGAGTCGCCCACGCCACTGAAACGCGGTGTGGCCCGCGATGACCGGTTGAGTGCCGAAGGCGAGAAAGGATGTGTGGGGCGGAGCTGCGATGTGACTCAGTCTCGGGGCGAAACCTGCCAACGCTCCAGGAGAGAGTTCGACGGCCCCGAGCATTTCAGTCGGAACGTCACAAGGGCGGATTGTCTTACCCGCCAGCCATCGACGCGGTGCCGCCATCCGCGCCGGCGCCGGTCACGGCCGTCGTCAGGTCTTCGACGGTCCCGAACTTGCGCACGACCGGAGTCTCGTACGCCATGCAGCCCCCCGGCGAGTGCGGAGCGCCAGCGGTAACAACCTCTCTGCTCACGCCTTCGGCGCTGTCATACAGTTCGTCCATCTATTGCGTTCCTTCCTGGATGACCGTGACAAGGCCAAGGCGCGCCATTTCGTCGACGACCCCCACCAAGTCCCGTGACAGTGTGTCCGCGTCTACGTCGAACGTCGCCCGAAGCCCAGCCCCGATGTCGCTCAGCGTCGGCCGTTCAGCCATCGCCTGCCAGATGTGCGTGGCAACGCGGTTCAAGCCGAAGTACTCGCCTGACGTCGTATTGAGCAGGACCAGTTCGCCATCGACTTCTGCAGAGATCACATCCGCAGCCGCCGACACGCGCGAATCCAGTCGCACTGTGATGTCGCTCATCTCCGTAGGGAGTATACAAACTTCGCATCTGAGCAGCAAGCAAGTGACGCCAACTGACTCTTTTACACTTCGTCGTCGCTCCCCGATTGACCGGACGTCAGCCGCCCCGCCGCCCTGGCCAGCAGGTACGACCGCACGAACTCGTCGATGTCGCCGTCGAGCACCCGATCGGGGTCGCCCACCTGGTATTTCGTCCGGTGGTCCTTGACCATCTGATACGGCGCGAGCACGTAACTCCGAATCTGGCTGCCGAAGGCGATGTCCTTCTTTTCGCCGCCAATCTGCTCGAGCTTCGCCTGCTGCTCCTTCATCTTCATGTCGTAGAGGCGGGCCTTGAGCACCTTCATCGCAGCCGCGCGGTTCTTGTGCTGCGACCGTTCGTTCTGGCAGGACACGACGATGCCTGTCGGAAGGTGGGTGATCCGCACCGCCGAATCCGTGACGTTGACGTGCTGACCGCCGGCGCCGCTGGACCGATAGGTGTCGACGCGGAGGTCCTTTTCCTCGATCTCGACGTCCACGTCCTCGGGTAACTCAGGCCACACATACACGGACGCGAACGAGGTGTGCCGCCGGGCAGCCTGGTCAAACGGCGAGATGCGCACCAGCCGATGCACCCCGGCCTCGGCGTTGAGCAACCCGTAGGCGTACTCGCCGCTGACCGTGATGGTCGCGCTCTTGATGCCGGCTTCTTCACCAGGCTGCAGGTCAACAACCTCACGCTTGAATCCGCGCCGCTCGCACCAACGCATATACATGCGCAGGAGCATCTCCGCCCAGTCCTGTGATTCCGTGCCGCCGGCGCCCGGATGGATGGTGACGATCGCATTACGCGCATCCATCTCACCGGACAACATCGTCCGAATTTCGCCGCGTCCGATGACCGCCTCGAACCCGTCGAGCCCACGAGCGAGATCGCCCGTGACGTCTTCGCCTTGGTTTGCCCATTCAATCAGGACGCCGAGATCCTCGGTCTGGCGGCGAATGTCCGCGGCCAGCGCGCGGTCATCGTCAAGCCGCCGCCGCCGCTGCAGCACCTGCTGCGCGCGGGCCTGGTCTTTCCAGAAGTCCGGATCCGAGATCTGCGTCTCGAGGTCGCCGAGTTCGCGCGTCAGCCGCGCTTCGTCAAAGCCCCCTCCCGAGATCGGTCGCCCGTTCGGCGAGAGCTTCGTAGCGGCGAATCTGTTCGTCCAGTGTGCGTTCGGTCATTCGATCTCCTGGCGGGGCTGAAGCCCCGCCCTACGTTCTGCGGGCCGCAACCCACGCGGCCAGCGCCAGCGACAACCAGGCTACCAAGTCGCCCGTGTAACTGTAGATCGTCCGCTGTTCGATCAGCCGCACATCCCCGGTAATGGCCAGCTCCTCGAAGAGCGGCGTGGTGCTGACGACCCGCCCATACGGATCGACGATGCCGGAGATGCCGGTGTTGGCCGCCCGGATCAGATACCGCCCTTGCTCGACCGCACGCACACTCGCCTGCGCGAAATGCTGGTAGGGCGCCGACGAACGGCCGAACCACGCGTCGTTCGTGATGGTCGTCAACACCTGCGCACCGCCCGCCGCAAACGCGCGGGAAATCCAGGGATACACGACCTCATAACAGATCGAGACCCCGGTGCGGGCCACACCAGTGTCGAGGACCGTCGGGTCCTCACCAGGTGAGAAGTCCGAGACTTTCTCGACCAGCGGTCCCACAAAAAACAGCAACGACTTGAGCGGGACGTATTCACCAAATGGCACGAGCTGCATCTTGCGATACACACCGGTGGTCTGCCCTGTCGCGTCCACCGCCACGACCGAGTTGTGAATCCGATCCCCGTCACCATCACGCACGAACTCGTCCGTGCCAATGAGCATGGGCGTACGGGTCTCGGTCACCAACGCGCGAATCGGCGCTGCGCGATGCGGCTCAGCCTCGAAAAAAAACGGCGTCGAGGCCTCGGGCCACACCACCAGGCGCGCGCCCACCGAAATCGCCTGACGGCTGAGCTCCAAGTAGCGATTGAGAATTGTCGTTCCAAACGCCGGATCCCATTTCTGATCCTGCGCAACGTTTCCCTGCAGCAGCCCGACTTTCAGCACGGGTCCCTGCGACACCAGGGTGCCACTGACGACGCGCCATGTGCCGGCACCGGCGGTCACGAGCACCAGCACACACACCGCCGCAATCGGCTTCCACTGCCCCGCGGCCCGGCCCACCGCCAGCACCGCTGCCGCACAGGACACCAGCGCCAGCAACGCCGAGACGCCCAATACCCCGGTGATCGACGCCAGTTGAATGACCGGAATCACCTCGGCCTGCGACGTGCCCAGCCACGCCCAGGGAAAACCACCGCCCAGCCAGCCACGCAACCACTCCGTCGCGACCCACAACGGCGCCATCAGCCAGATGCCGGACACGCCGAACTGACGAATCCCGCGTGCCAACAGCAACGCGGCCAGGGCGGGGAACAACGCCAGGTAGGCCGCAAGCAGAAACATGATCAGCCACGCTACCGGCAGCGCGAGACCGCCGTGCAGGTGCATGACCTCAACGACCCAGGAGACCGTGATGCTGAAATGCAGCGCGCCCGCCATCCACCCCAATGCAAACGGACCGAGGCTGCGTCTGCCGGTCCGTGGCGTCGTAACCGCGAGGTGCACCGCGACAATCAGCGGGGCGATGGCCGTCCACGCAAATGCGGGATGACCGTACTTCGGAAAGCTGAGTGCGAGCAGCAGCCCCGAGAGGGCCGCAAGTGCCGGAGCCATTAGCTGACCACCGGTCAATCAGCGACGGATTTCCGCCGGATACCCCTCGCGCACCAGGCGTGCGCGCACATCGCTGGCCTCAGCCTCGGAGGCATAGGGCCCGACACGCACGCGGAAGAGCTTATCTGCGGAGCCCTGCCCTGGCGCCAGGACAAAGGCAGGCACGTTCAGTTTCTTGAGGTTACCGACCATCGAATCAGCCGCCTGACGGGTCGAAAATGCGCCGAACTGCAGGAACCAGTCACCACTCTGTGGGGCCGGTGACGCGGGCTGTGGCGCGGGCGGATCCGGTGTCGGGGTTGGCGTCGGCGGTGGCGCTGTCGCGGGAGTCTCGCCCGCAGGCGGCGCTCCGGATCCGGCAAGCAGGTCGTGGTAGCTGAGTTCCTGCACCGCCTGCGGCTGCGGTTCCTGCTCCACAGGCACGGAGGTGGTCTCGCCCTCGGTGGCGGCCATGACGGGCGGTTCACCCAAGTTGTCGCGAACGCCGCGTCCCACCGCCACGCCCAGGGCGAAGATCACGACCGCCAGGACAATCAGCGAGATGAACAGGAAGAACACTTCCTTCTTGCTGAGCTGGATCTCCCGGTATTCCTGCTGAGTCATGTCCTGCCTCTGATTTTACACCCGGCCCCCGCCGAGCGCGGCAATCAGCGCCTTCGCCTCTGCGGAGTTGGGATCGAGTTGCAGCGCCCGGCGCGCTTCCACCAGGGCGGCCGCACTGTCTCCGAGATCCCGCAGCGCACCCGCCAGCCGCAACCGCGTAGTCACCGTTTCACGCGCCCACACCGCGATACGGAAAGCGCTGACGGCATCGGCCAGCCGGCCCGCGCGCTGATACACCTGCCCGAGCAGCAGGTGTGCCTCCTCATCGTACGGACGCAGATACACGACCCGCTGCAGTTCGGCCAGCGCGCTCCGATCGTCCCCCTGCTCGACAAACCGTCGGCCACGACCGAGATGAAACGCGGCGAGTTCCTGCTGTTCACGCTGCGCCGGTGTCGCCACGGCCGTCGCCACTCGCACCCGGGGCGTTTCTTCGAACCGGGTGGGCAATCGCTCGAGTCCGGGTGACACCCGCTCGCCGGGGCCTTCCGGCGGCAGATCGACGCTGGTGCCCAGCAGTCGCGCCAGGTCGAACTCCCGATTCGACTCGACCATGCGTCCCGCCGACGCGAGCATCTGCCCCATGACCAGGTGCGCATCACCATCGGCCGGGTTGTGCCGGACCGCTTCACGCAGCCAGTGGATCGCCGAATCGGTTTCGCGACTGCGCGCGTGCGCGTATCCGAGATTAAACAGGAAGTCGGGATGGTCGGGCGCCTGATCGACGGCGCGCGTGAGGAAATACGTGGGCAGTCCCGTCTGCGGTGAACTGCCGCGACGCATTTGAATCACACCAACGGCATTGGACACCAGCGCCGACGGGGTCTCGCTGAACATCGCCTCGAGCACCGCATACGCCTCGTCGTACCGATGGAGTTCGATCAGGGACATCGCGGCGGCGTAGCGGGCACGCCGGTCTTCGCGACTCTCGCGGCTCACCGCAGTGGCGGCCGCCAGCGCGCGATCGTGCCGGCCGTCCGACGTGTAGAACTCCCACAACGCCAGCAACACACGTGGGTCGCTGCCGGACTGCGCGCGCGCCGTTTCCAGAAAACGCTCCTGCACGGCAGGTGTCGTCGCGACGAGCCCCTTCACGTATTGCTCAAACGCCGCAAGCGGCATGTCCGGCACGTCAGCCGGCGGCTTCCCGGACAACTCCGCGGCCACACGACGGCACACCGCATACATGTCGCCGGCCGCACCGGACGAGGTGGCGACGGCGGCTTCACGCGCCGACTCAAGCCGCACCTGGCGCGCGCGCACGGTCAACTGCTCACCCAGCCGCACCTCACCAATGATCAAATCCGTCGCGCCGACCAGCTCGGCAATCCGGATCATCGTCGCCTGTGTGAGCGTGGCATTTCGCGGCAGTTGGAGGCGCTCGAACGCCTCGATGCGTGCGCCCCGCGCGAAGGGCACGGCGCCGCCAGCCTCGAGGGCTTCAGCCACGAGCAACGATGCCGCCTCGCCCAGCCAGAACGCTGCGCCGTCGCCGCCTGGGACGTCGGCGTCAACCGTGACGGAAAACGGCAGGACGAGCGGGCGCGAAGGCGCGTCTGCCGGCACGGTCTGCGCCGCCGCAACGGCGGGCACACACAGCGTCAGCCACAGCAGAATCAGCCGGCCAGCGACACCACAAATCGTCCTCCGCATCCACTTCCCTTTCCCGTTGGTGCCACATCCGCCGGTCTGGTCCGACACCACGCACCATCCGCCTCAGCGCTCAAGCCGGCCGCCGAACAGGCCTCGACGAACAGCGCCATGTAAAACCCACACAACGGCGCTGCCGGCGCTTCACGTGCCGAGCAGAACACCGAGTCATCAATCTCCAGCGACACGACACCGTGCGTGACCCGGCACCGCGCCACGGTTCCCGAACACGTCTCGGTCACCACCGCACGCATGTGCCGCGACACGGCTCGCGCGCGCATCGTCAAGGGCAGCCGCGTAGTCCAGCGTCGCCGCCACTCCGCCCGTTCGCGCCACGTCCACTCGGCGACCAGCGCGCCCGCGCGCCGCACGACCCGGTCGTATCCTCCGCCTTCCGTGCGGAGAAATCCGACGACCGCCGCCATCGGTGCGATGCCCAGCGTGCCGTCGCGACGACCGTCCGGCGCAAGCCAGTGGTCGTAGAACTCCGAACGTGTCGGCAACTCTTCAGCGATCGCCTGTTGCAGCGCCGCCACCAGCACGCGGCCCACCCGTGCATCCCGTGTCATGATGCTCCCGCATGCCGGACGCCTCCATCGCCGCGGCCATCCTCGCTGGAGGACGCGCGCGTCGGCTTGGCGGCCTCGACAAGCCCCGGCTCGTCGTGGACACGGACCCCAGCGGCCCGCCCGGCCGCACCATCATCGTCCGACAGGTGGACCTGCTGCAACGCATCGCCGGACAAGTGCTCGTGGTCACCACCTCAGCCGACCGGGCGTTACATCCTTCTCGATTCGACGACGTGGCGGTGTCGGTGGCCGTGGATCAGATTCCTGATGCCGGCACATTGGGTGGACTACATGCGGCCCTGGCGGCGGCCACCGCGCCACGCGTGCTCGTCGTCGGCGGCGACATGCCGTTTCTGACCGGCGCGGTCCTCGAGGCACTGACGCAGATCCCTGCACACGCGGACGGCCGCTGGGTGCGGACGAGCCGGGGTCCGGAACCGCTGCTGGCGTGTTATCGGCGACGCGTGCTCGATCGCGTGACCCGGCTGCTGCATGACGGCATCCGGCGCGCCGGCGCACTCGAGTCGGTGCTGGCCATGGACGCCCTGGAGGGCGCAGTGCTCGCTGCGCTCGATCCCGATGGTCGCGTGACCACCAACGTCAACACTCCGGAAGATCTGCGGCGAGTACAATCGACGACGGCATGATTCTGTCCGTCCACGCGCTCCTGCGCCACCACCTGCAGACCGGTCTCACCCAGGCATTCGGCCTCGCGCCTGACGCGCAGCCACCCATCGTGATTCAGACGCCGCCGACGCGCGAGTTCGGCGATCTCGCGGTCGCCGTGGCGTTCGAACTCGCCCGCAGCCTCCGGAAGGCCCCGCGCGTGATCGCGCAGGAACTGGCGGCCGCCCTCGGCACAATTCCCGGCGTGACGCGCATCGATGCCACCCCGGCGGGGTACCTCAACTTCTATCTCGACCGCCGGACATTCCTGCTGGCGCAACTGACCGGTCCGCAGTCCGCCACTGCCCACGGCGGCAAGGTGATCGTCGAACACACGGCGATCAACCCGAACAAGGCCGCACACATCGGCCATCTGCGCAACGCCGCGCTGGGCGACACACTCGTGCGGCTCCTCCGTTTTCAGGGCCGCGACGTCGAAGTGCAGAACTACATCGACGATACAGGGGTGCAGGTCGCCGACGTGGTCGTCGGCTTCACGAAACTGGAAGGCCGGTCCCTGGACGACGTGCGCGCATTGGCTGACGCCGCGGACACACGTTTCGACTACTACTGCTGGGATCTCTACGCGAAGGTCACCGAGTGGTACGACGGAGACAAAGCGCGGCTGCAGGTGCGCGGCGAAACGATGCACGCAATCGAGGAGGGCGGCAACCCGACGGCAGAGATGGGCGCGTTCATCGCCGACCGCATCGTCCGATGCCACCTGCGCACCATGGCGCGCCTCAATGTCGACTACGACCTCCTGACGTGGGAAGGCGACATCCTCCGGCTGCAGTTCTGGGCCAAGGCATTTGACGAGCTCAAGGCGCTGGGGGCGGTGTTCCTGCAGACGGAGGGTCCGCTGGCCGGCTGCTGGGTGATGAAGATTGACGAGAGCGACACGCCCGGAACCGCAGCCGAGCCGACTGACACCGCTGAGCCTGAAGAGGCGCAGCGTGAGAAGGTGATCGTGCGATCCAACGGCACCGTCACCTATGTCGGCAAGGACATCGCGAATCAGTTCTGGAAGTTCGGCCTGCTTGGCCGTGACTTTCACTATCGCGTGTTCGCCGAGCGCCCCAACGGGCCGTTGTGGGCCACCACGTCGCAGGCCGGACAGGACGCGGGCGCACCGCCGTTCGGTCGGGCGTCGGCCGTGTATAACGTCATCGATTCGCGCCAGGCGTATCTTCAGCAGTTGCTCAAGCAGTCGCTGGCCACGATGGGGTTCCCCCAACAGGCGGCCAACTCCACCCACTTTTCGTACGAGATGGTCGCACTGTCGCACGCGACGGCGCGCGAGTTGGGGTACGCCGACACGGAATCGAGCGGCAAGCCGTTCGTCGAGGTGTCGGGGCGCAAGGGCCTTGGCGTCAAGGCCGACGACCTGATTGATCGGCTCATCACCACGGCGGCGGCGGAGGTGCGCGCGCGCCAGGCCGATCTGTCCGACGACCAGGTCCAGACGATTGCGCGACGTATCGCTGTCGCGGCTCTGCGTTATTTCCTGGTGAAGTTCTCGCGCGGCAAGGTCATTGCCTTTGACATCACGGAAGCGCTGAGTTTCGAAGGCGAGACGGGACCGTACCTGCAATACGCCGTCGTGCGCGCGCGCAACATCCTCGCCAAACTCGCCGAACGTGACGGCGTTGCGCCCGATGCGCTGCCTGCGCGTGTCGCGGCACTCACCGGCGACGCCCTCGCGCCTGGCGAAGAGGGCGACGAGCTGTGGGGCCTGGTGCTCGAGGCGGCGCGCCTCGACGAAGTGGTGGAAGGCGCCATTCGCGCGCTCGAGATCTCGCAGGTCGCGAAGTTTGCCTTCGGCCTCGCGCAGTCGTTCAACGCGTTCTACCATCGCCAGCCGATCCTCAAGGAAGAGCGCGAAGACGTGCGCCTCTGGCGGGCGGTGGCGGTCCGGTACTGCCAGCAGCAGCTGACCGCGGCGCTCGACCTGATGGGGTGCGACGTCCCGGAACGGATGTAGGCATGAGCCGCCCGGTCATTGGCGTCGCCTTCCCCCGCCCTGACTATCTGACCGCGCTGCAACTGGCGGGTGCGGACGTGCGCGTGTTGTCTCCGGAGCAGGATGCACTGCCGGCTGCGCTGGATGCCCTGGACGGAGTGCTGCTGACCGGCGGAGCAGACGTGGATCCGTCCCATTACGGCGCGGAGGCCATCCACCCGACTGTTGATGTTGATCCCGTGCGCGACGAGTACGAGCTGCCGCTCGCGTCGGCCGCGCTCTCACGTCGGCTGCCCGTGCTGGCGATCTGCCGTGGCGTGCAGGTGCTCAACGTTGCAGCGGGCGGCTCACTCGTGCAGGACCTCCCGTCCTCCGGGCGGGCGTCACTCGCGCACGCGATCAACGAGCCGCGTGATGTCATCGCCCATGACGTATCCGTGACTCACGGCACTCGGCTCGCCGATGTGCTCTCGTCGGAACTGCAGGACGGCCGCACCACAGTGAACAGCCGGCATCATCAGGCTGTCGATCGTCTCGCCGACGGGTTCATCGTCAGTGCCGTGGCGCCCGATGGCGTGATTGAGGCGATTGAACACCCGGACCGTCCGTTCTGCCTCGGTGTGCAGTGGCATCCGGAAAACTTCCACGCCTCCGGGCGGTTCAGTCAGCTGTTTCAGTCGTTCGTCAACGCCGCCGCAGCGACGACACGTTGACCGACCGGCTCACCGCGTGAATACACACAGCGATTCGATGTGTGGTGTGTGCGGGAACATGTCGAGTGCTTCGATCGACGCCAGCTGATACCCGGCGGCCAGCAGGCGTCCCGCGTCACGCGCGAGCGTCGGCACATCACACGACACATACACGATCCGCGGCGGCGCCCAGCGAACCAGGCCTTCCACGGCCGTCGAGGACAGTCCCGTCCGGGGCGGGTCAACGATGACCACATCAGTGGCCGGCAGATCAGCGCCGCCCAGCAGGCCCTCGACCGCACCCGCGCGCACCGTCAGGTTCTCCGCCACGGGCTGCGCGTTCCGCCCCAGGTCGCCGGCGCTGCTTTCGTCGCCCTCCACGGCGATTCCCGTCTGCCCGCGCGAGGCCATCGGTACGGCAAACAATCCGACGCCGGCGTAGAGATCGACAAAACAGGCGCCCTCAGTCTCGGCCAGCACACGATCGAGCAGGTGGCCCACAAGGAATCGGTTCGCCTGAAAAAACGACGCACCGCGTCTGCGCCACTCCACGTCCGGCCGGTGTGAAGGCACATCACCGGGAAGTCCGCGGCTGCGATCCACGAGTTCGTCGTGGCCACCGGAGAGGAAACGCCCTCCGGCCGTCATGACCACCACTCCGGAGATGCCGTCGACCAGCGAACGTCCAATCCATCCGTCAAACGACTCGCCGTCCTTGAGCGTGCAGACGAGCACACGTGTGGCACCGTCTGCGGTCTCCGACACGAGGAGGGAATCGACGACGTCCAGCGTTTCGGGCAGCTCTGCGCAGAAACGTTCGACCGCAGCCAACGATTCGGCCGTGAGCTGGCCCGTCTGGGCCGCGTCACATAACTGGTGCGTCCCCTCGCGCAGAAATCCGATTCGTCGCCGCTGCACGTGCAATCGTGCGCGCATCCGATAGCCGTGATCGGGCGATGGCGTCACGACTGCGGCATCGGCCAGGCGGTGACGGGCAATACGCCGAAACGCGTCGGTGATGATCTCGCTCTTGATCTCGAGCTGCCGCGCGTAGCGGATATGCGCCAGACTGCGGCCGCCGCACCTCGGATCCCCGGCGACGTCGACGCGATCCGGACTGGCGTCGAGCACCTCGCGAGTCTGAGCCCACGTAACGTCGCCCTTGCGCCGCACCACCGCCGCCCGCACGCGCTCGCCCGGGATGGCGCCGGAGACAAACACGATGCGCCCGTCGTGGCGCGCGAGCATGTCCCCGCCGGGTACCGGGCGTTCGATGGTCAGTTCCAATTCCACGTCGATCTCCTCAGCCCCGTTCAATCGCTGCCAGGTCCGGCAGCTGAAAATGCGCGCGCACCGCGCGTTCCACCGTAACGTCAATCGCCGATCGCCACGCCTCGTCGGTCAGGCGCCCGCGATAACTCTGCAGGTCGCTCGACGCATCACGCACGAAGGTATCGAGCAGCGCCTGGCCCGCGGCCGCGCGGGCCGCGGTCACCAGGCGCTGATCCCAGTCCGGCAGCGGAGCCAGCAGTGCGGCGCGTGCGTCGCCGCGCACACCTTTCACCTGATCGCGCACGACCGTCACCGCGTCGAGCACGTCCTGCGCGGCATCGCGCAACGCGTCGGGGAGGTCCATGCGCCCTCCCAGTTGGACGAGCCGCTCAATCGCGCGATTGAGGTCGCGCGTCACCGACCGCCGCGCCGAACCACTGCCGCGATCAGCCTCCGGCTCCGCGCCGGCGTCACCGGCTGCGCCCGCCACACCGACCGCACGACGCCACGTCTCGTACACGTCGCGCACATCGCCCTCGCAGAACTCGATGCGCAAGGGACGCCTCGAGGCGCCCGTGCGATGCCGCTGCGCCTTCTGATCGATGCCGCGACAGACGGCCGACAGCGGAATCCCCTCCTCGGCCCACTGCCGCACAAGGACAAACCCCGGTCCCACGACACGCACGAGATGCCCGCCGTTGACCTTCGTGAGATACGCCTCCACCTGACGGCAGTACTCGCCGATGTCAGTCACGCGTCAACATCTCCCAGACGACTTCCCCGGACACAATCCGTTCGGGCTGCGGCATGCCCATCGCCCGCACCAACAGCGCGCCGTCGGCGTCGAGATTGACCGTGGTGCCGCGGCGCTCGCCGTCGGCATCCCGCCAGCGGACCGGCGCGTGATCAAGCGCCGCCGCGCCAAAGGCCCGCCACGTGTCGAGCACCTGCGCGGACTGTCCCGCCCGCAACGAAGCCATCACGACATCAAAGGACTGGCGGCAGGCCTGCGCGAGCGTGTCGCGTGTAAGGTCAACCGCACATTCCTCGGCGATGGACGTCGCACGATCGGCGATCTCGGGCGGGTACGCAGACCGGCGCAGGTTGACGCCAATCCCCACAATCACACAGGCGTCCGGCGTCCCCAACTGAGCCGCTTCGCACAGGATGCCGCCCAGCTTGCGCCACGGCCGCCCGATCACCAAGTCGTTAGGCCACTTGAGCTCCACCGGCAGGCCGGTCTCTTCCCGCACGGCCGACGCCAACGCGACCCCGGCGGCCAGGGTCACCATGCCGAGACTCGAGGCCTCCGCCCCCGGACGCACGACCATCGACAGATACATGCCTGCACCCGGCGGCGACCACCACTCACGGCCGTGCCGGCCACGTCCCGCCATCTGCTGGTCGGCAACAACGGCGGTGCCTTCGCCGGCACCGGACGCCGCCAGCTGCATGGCCACGTCGTTGGTGGAGCCGACGGTGTCGAACGTGTGCAGCGGTGCGTCGCGCCAGCTCACGCGGACGTCTCCATCTCCACCTCGAAGCTGATGTCGGCAGCCGGCGCAGAGTGTGTGAGCGCGCCGACCGAGACGTAGTCGGCACCAATCTCGCGCAGGGCCGCAATCCGCTCGAGCGTCACGCCACCGGAGATCTCGATACGCGCGCGTCCCGCGATCACGGTCACGGCGTCGCGCATCTGATCGTCGGTGAGGTTGTCGAGCATGATGACGTCCACACCCGCCGACGCCGCCTCCTCCACCTGCGCCAGGCTTTGCGCTTCAACCTCGATCGTCATGCCCTCGAGCTCGCGGGCCGCAATCGTCCGCCGCGCGCGCCGCACCGCCTCGGCGATCGACCCGGCGACCCGAATGTGGTTGTCCTTGATGAGGATGGCGTCGTACAGGCCGAAGCGATGGTTCTGTCCCCCTCCGCACCGCACGGCGTATTTTTCGAGCATGCGCATGCCCGGCAGGGTCTTGCGTGTGTCGAGGATGACCATCCTCCCGCCAGCCGCATCCACGAATCGCCGCGTCAGCGTCGCGACACCGGTCAGATGCTGCAGCACGTTCAGGAGCGTCCGTTCCGCGCGCAGCAGCCCGCGCGCGGAGCCCTGCACCGTCGCCAACACGGCGCCCGGTTCGAGGCGGTCGCCGTCCCGCACCTGCGCGGTCCAGACGGCACGTGCATCACACTGGGCGATGAGATCGGCCGCCAGCGCCATCCCCGCGACCACACACGGACTCTTGGCCAGCAGATGTCCCGACGCCCGGGCCGCAGCCGGAATCACGGCCTCACTGGTGATGTCACCCGCACCGACGTCCTCCGCCAGGGCCGACGCCAACCAGGCGCGATGGACGGCAGGATCGAGGCCGCCCGCCGGGTTACTGGGCAGCGAGGGCAACATCAGGCGCCTCGGCATCGGCCGACCACTGGAGATCGGCCACGGTGGCATTGTTGCCGGCCGTGACATCGGACGAGACACGCGCCCACGCCTCACGCGCCGCTGCGGGCAGCGTGATCGACACCGCCATCGGCACCGCAAAACCCAGCTTCTGCTCGGACCGGAGCGTCCGCACACGTGTTGTCACGTCAATGGCCAGGCGGAGATCCGCTTCGTCACTCTCGACGCTGCCATCGACCAGGCATTCGTCGGCCGTCGGCCACGCCGCGGTGTGAATGGATCCCTGCTGCCATCCTGACCAGACTTCCTCGGTCACAAACGGCATGAACGGCGCGAAGAGACGCAGCAAGACGGAGAGTCCCGTTTGCGCCGCGGCGATGGCCGACTGCGCTGCCGCGTCTTCTCCCTGACGGCGTCGTTTGACCAGTTCGATGTAGTGGTCGCAGAACGACCAGAAAAACGTCTCGGTCTCCCGCAGCGCCGCGGCATAGTCGTAGTCGTCGAGCGACTGCGTCACACGTGCCACCAACGTCGCCAGCTGCCGCAACATGCCGCGGTCCACCGGTTCAGTCACCGGTCCGTGCGGTTCGACGCGGCCAAGCACGAACTTCGACGCGTTGAGGATCTTGATGGCGAGACGCCGGCCGACTTTCATCTGCCCCGGCTCAAACGCGGTGTCCACGCCGGGCCCACCCCGGGCCGCCCAATACCGCACCGCATCCGATCCGTGTTCCTCCAGCAGCGCCATCGGCGTCACGACGTTGCCCTTGGACTTGGACATCTTCTTGCGATCGGGATCGAGCACCCATCCGGAGATCGCCGTGTCGCTCCACGGCAGCGCGTCCGTCTCCAGATGCGCGCGCAACACCGTCGAGAACAGCCACGTCCGGATGATGTCGTGGGCCTGCGGCCGCAGGTGCATCGGATAGGTGCGGGCAAACAGGTCGGGATCACGTTCCCAGCCACACACCAGGAGCGGCGTCAGCGAGGACGTCGCCCAGGTGTCCATGACGTCCGGGTCGCCGACAAACCCGCCGGGCACTCCGCGCTGCTCGGCGGTGAAGCCCTCGGGCACGTCGGTCGAAGGGTCGATGGGCAGCTGGGACTCGGCCGGCCACAGCGGTGCTGAGAAGTCAGCGGTGCCGTCAGCGCCGACGCGGTACCACACCGGGAACGGCACACCGAAGAACCGCTGCCGGCTGACACACCAGTCGCCGTTGAGGCCGTTCACCCAGTTGTCGAACCGCGCGCGCATGTATTCGGGGTGCCACTGCAGCTGACGGCCGCGCGCCAGCAACGCCTCACGGAAGTCCATCGTCTTGATGAACCATTGGCGGGACGTGACGATCTCCAGCGGACGGTCACCCTTCTCGAAAAACTTCACGTGGTGGGTGATGGGCCGCGGATCTCCCATGAGATCACCGGACGCGCGGAGCAGGTCGACAATTTTCGCGCGCGCCTTGGCGGCAGGCAGCCCTGCCAGCTGGTCGTAGTGCGCCTGGGCGACCGGGGCGTCCGCAGATTCCCATCCCGCGTCGCCCCAGGTGACCGGGCGGAACGTCCCGTTGGCCTGAATCACGGCGCGCACGGGTAACTGCAACTCGCGCCACCACACAACGTCGGTGACATCGCCAAAGGTGCAGATCATCGCGATGCCGGTGCCCTTTTCTGGATCCGCCAAGGCGTGCGCCTTCACGGGAACCGGGACGCCGAACAGCGGCGTCTGCACCGTTGTGCCAAACAGCGGCTGATACCTGGGGTCGTCCGGATGCGCGACCAAAGCCACACACGCGGGGATCAACTCCGGACGAGTCGTGTCGATCTCGACGAAGCCGCCGTCGGGACGCGCGAACCGGATCTTGTGGTACGCGCCGGGCATTTCGCGGTCCTCGAGCTCTGCCTGCGCGACGGCCGTGCGGAAGTCGACATCCCACAACGTCGGCGCTTCGAGCTGGTAGGCGCGGCCCCCGGCGAGCAATCGCAGAAAGGCCAGCTGCGAGACCCGCTGCGCTTCCCTGCCGATTGTGGCGTAGGTGAGCGACCAGTCCACCGAGAGTCCCAGTTGCCGCCAGAGGTGTTCAAACACCACCTCGTCTTCGGCCGTCAGCCTCGCGCACAACTCGATGAAGTTGGGGCGCGACACACTGACCGGCGGCTTGGGCGGCTCGGCAGGGGGCACAAACGACGGGTCGTACGGCAACGACGGGTCACACCGCACGCCGTAGTAGTTCTGGACGCGGCGCTCGGTCGGCAGGCCGTTGTCGTCCCAGCCCATCGGATAAAACACCGCCTTGCCGCGCATCCGCTGGAAGCGCGCAATCACGTCCGTGTGTGTGTACGAAAACACGTGCCCGACGTGCAGCGATCCGCTGACGGTCGGGGGGGGCGTATCAATCGCGTAGACGCGCGCGCGGGGAGCCTGCCGGTCGAAGCGATACACACCGTCGGCTTCCCAGCGTGCCCGCCATTTTTCCTCAAGACCTTCGAGTGACATTACCGGCTGAGCCGCTCCATTTCTTCTCGAATCAAACGTTCGGTCGTTTCGTGCATGACCCGCCGGACGACCTCGTCGGTGACGCGGTGCACCACGCGCCTCACGACCTCTTCTACATCGGCCTCGGACAGGCTGGTGCCGCGCCGTGCCGGTGCCCGTCCCCCCTCATGCTCCTCAGCCGCCAGCAACGCGGAAAACGCACTCGCGAGTGAGGGCGGCGGCTCCGGTTGTTGTGGCTTCGATGGAGGCGGTGGAGGAGGCGGCGGGAGCGGTGGCGGCTCCGGCAGCGACTCTGGTTCTCGCAAAGGTGCGGGCTCCGGTTCTGGCTGCGGTTCGGGCTGCGGCTGCGCGGCGTACTCCGGAAACGAGGCCGGTAACGGAATGGCTTCCACGACCGTGCCGGGTGATGGCAGATCCCACTGCAGATCGTCGGCCTCCACCGCGAGGAGATCTTCGACCGGCAGATGTGTCATCGGACTGGAAATCCCGGTCGAGGCGGCGGGCGGCGTAGGCGGTGCAGCGTTGCGCACCGCTTCGATATCCCGCTGGAACTCGTCGTAGCGATGGTTGTCGACCGTTGACGGCGGGGGCGCCTGCGGGTCGAGGCGGGAAAACGCGCGGTCGAGATCGTCGAGGCCGCTCTCAAAGACCGCCTCCACTGCTGTCGGGTGTGGCAGGGGGCCCGGCTCATCAATGGAACTGATCGCCGGTGGCGCCGGTGGTGATGCAGGCCGCGGAGCGGTAGCCGCCGGTGGTGGGGGTGGCGGCGGAGGCGCCACGCCATCGATCCGGGGCATGTCCGCGGGCCACAAGTGCGCGGGCCGTTCCCCGGCCAGCAGAGCGCGGACGGTGGACACGAGCCGCCGAGGGTCCAGCGGCTTGACCAGCACGCCATCACAGCCACTAGCCCGCGCGCGTGTCTCGTCAATCGGATCAAACGCCCCGGTCAGGATCAGGACCGGCACACGCGGGTCGGCCGCCTTCACACGGGCGGACACGTCGTACCCATCAACGCCGGGTAACGCCACGTCGACCAGCACGATATCGGCGCGCTCCCGGGCCAGCCTGAGCAACGCGGCATCGCCATCCGACTCGGCAATCACCTGCACGTCTTCGTTGGCAAACGTCAGCGCAATCACCCGTTGAATCGTGACGCTGTCGTCGGCAAGCAAAAGGGTCGTGGCCATGAGAAGACCCCCAATTATATAGGCGACAACGACTTATCGGCACCGAGCCGGTCCGGCTCCCCCGGCCCGGGACACCCCCTCGCCAGGGCCGCCGTCACACCGCGTTGACTTCAATTGTGGCCCCGGCTAATCTCGGGAGGTTTGGCCACGGGCGGCAACTTCCGCCTGTGGCATTTTTTTCGCGGAGTGACCTGCATGTCGTCAGAGAACAACGTCTTCAACGCGATGCTCCAGGAATTTGCCGGCGCGGCCCGGCTCCTCGGGCTCGATGAAGGCCTCTGGAAAATCCTCACCCACCCCAAGCGGCAAATCATCGTGTCCTGCCCCGTTGTCATGGACAACGGCAAGATCGAAGTCTTCACCGGCTACCGTGTGCAGTACAACATCACGCTCGGTCCCGCCAAGGGCGGCATCCGATTCCACCCCGACGTCTCGCTCGATGAAGTGAAGGCGCTGGCTGCCTGGATGACCTGGAAGTGCGCGGTCGCCGGTGTGCCGTTCGGCGGCGGCAAGGGCGGCGTCATTTGTGACCCCACCAAGATGTCGCAGCGCGAACTGGAAGCGCTCACCCGTCGCTACATCGCGGAAATCGCCGACGCCATCGGCCCGGACAAGGACGTGCCCGCGCCCGACGTCAACACCAACGCGCAGACGATGGCGTGGGTGATGGATACGTACAGCATGCACGTCGGCATGACCTGCACGGCGGTGGTCACCGGCAAGCCCGTGGAAATGGGTGGCTCACTCGGCCGCCGCGAAGCGACGGGCCGCGGCGTGATGATCACGGCGCGTGAGGGCGCCGCGCACCTCGGGTTTGACATCAAGGGTTCCACGGTGGCCGTCCAGGGATTCGGCAACGTGGGTTCGGTCTCCGCGGACCTGCTGGCGAAGATCGGCGCCAATGTCGTGGCCGTCACCGACTGGAAGGGCGGCGTGCACAACCCGAAGGGCCTGGACATCCCGGCGCTGATCACGTGGGTGGACGAACACAAGACCGTCGCCGGCTTCCCAGGCGCCGATCCGCTCGACCCGAACAGCATCTTCGGCCTCGACGTGGACATCCTCATCCCGGCCGCGCTGGAGAACCAGATCACCGAAAAGAACGCCGACTCGATCAAGGCCAAGATCATCGTCGAGGGCGCGAACGGCCCGACGACCCCGGCGGCGCACCAGTCGCTGCACCGGCGCGGCGTGTTCGTGATCCCCGACATCCTCGCCAATGCTGGCGGCGTGACGACGTCGTACTTCGAATGGGTGCAGGATCGCCACGGCTACTTCTGGGAAGAGCAGGAAGTGAACGACCGCCTCGAGCGCAAGATGGTCGAGGCGTTCAACAACGTGCTGCAGACATCGCTGAAGTACAAGACCGACATGCGCACCGCCGCGTACATCGTCGCCATCAGCAAGGTGGCCACGGTCACGCGTCAGCGCGGCATGTATGCGTAGCTAGTCCTTGCCGGTGATCCCTGAGCGGAGCATCAGGGTCGCGGCGATGAGAACGACGACCACGACGAGCCATCGCACCCAGTAGATGTCGAGCGATGTGAAGACGTAGGCCGCGACGAACACACCAGGAATACCGCCAAGCGCGAGGCCCAGGGCCGGACGCTTGGCGTACGCCTGTTTCTCCACAAAACGGGCGCTCGCGATCGGCATCAGGAACGCGCACGAGCCCATCATGATGGGGAACGCGACGGCGGCGTTCATGCCAAGCAGGCCGACGAGAATCATGCAGGGCGCGTAGAGGCCGATGCCCAGGGTCATCAACGCGCCAAGCACAAAATTGCCGGCCATGCCGAGCACGAGTTTGATGCCTTCCAGACCGGTCGTTCCGACTTCGGTCCCCCCACCACCCAGATTGCGCCACGCGAACAAGGCCGCCGCCACCAGCAGCGCGGCGCCCATGCCCAACTGAATCTGACGCTTCGGCCACGAGGCCACAATACCCGCGCCAATCCACGCGCCGGCGACGGCCGACACGATCATCAGAATCAGCGTCAGCGGATCGACGTCAATGGCCGCGGTGTAGATGAATGCCTGCGTGATCGCGGGCAGGGTGTGACCGACGTTGAGTGTGCCGGGAATGAGTTTGTCCGGGACCATGCGGCCAAACTTGAACGCGGCCGTTGTGGGAGCAAACGATCCGATGCCCAACGTATCGAAGAAATTGGTGACGAATCCCAGGCCGAGGTGGCCGAGCGTCGGACCACCCGGGGCCGCAGCCTCAACCGGCGCTGCCGGTGTGGCCGTGGCGGCCCGAATGCCGATGGCCCAGGCCCGCACGTAATACGCCGTGAACGCCGCCAGTGCCGCCTGCAGAGCTACCAGCGGCGTGAACACGTCAGTTCCCCTTGCCGGCCTTGCGTGCGCCGTACCAGAGGAGCGCGATGAACCCGCCCCAGTTCAGTCCCAGCAGCAGCGACATCATGATCCACGTGCGCGGGCTCATTACTCCTCCTCCGCCTCGACAACCTGGCTCGTGCTGGCTGCCGCAATCCGTTTGTTGAACGCAATCAGGAGCGTCAACGCGATGCCCCACTGCACCAGACAGGTCCCCACACTGAACGTGTGGTTGAACGGGTCAGGATTCCACCATCCGGTCGGGTCGTAGACCGTCGCCGCGGTGTACATCCACCATCCGAACATGACAACAAATTGCGCCGGAATCAGGTATTTCAGCACCCACTCGTACCACACGCCGACGTGCCACCCATTCGGGGACGTGTTGATGAACTCCGTGCGGAACTTCGTCGAGCCGTACATCGTGACCAGCAGCGAGATGAACAGGCCGGAGATCATCAGACCGACGCCCCACACCCAGTCCTGATTCTGGAAAATCGTGAGGTCCAGCGCCGACGGCATGCCGACGATGATGATGGCCGCCGTGACCGCTTTCACCGCCTTGCCGCGATCCCAGCCGGCATCCATCAGGATGCGGGACGCAAGTTCGATCATCGCGATCAGCGACGACAGCGCCGCACACACCAGAGCGAGGAAAAACAGCGGCAACATCACACTGCCGCCGGCCATCCGCTCGAACAACTGCGGCACCCAGATGAACATCAGGCCTTCGTTGCCTGACTGGAGCGCCGCGTGCGCATCTTCGACGGAGAGAATCGCAAACACCACCGGCAACATCGCCAGGCCGGCCAGCAACGAGGCGGAGTTGTCACCAAAACCGATGGTGGCCGAGTTGAGCACCACGTCTTCGCGCTTCTTGAGGTAGATACCAAACGTCAGGATGAGGCCCCATCCCGCGCCGGTCGACCAGGCCGACTGCGTGAGGGCTTCCAGCCACGTCTTGTAGTTGGCGAGGGAGCTGATATCGGGATTGAACAGGAACTCGAGGCCACGCTCAGAGCCCGGCAGCGTCACCGCGCGAACGACGGAGACCATCAGCAGAATGAACAGCGCAGGCACCAACACTTTGTTGGCGGCTTCAATGCCCTTCACGACGCCGCGCTGGATAATCCAGCCGCCCACCAGCGCTGATACGACGTGATACCCGACGGCCTGCCATCCGGATGCCGCCGCGTCCCAATAGGCGCGAGGATCGTCGTTCAACTGCCCCATGACCGCCGCAACGAGATACCGAAGCGTCCACCCGGTGACCACCGAGTAGTAGAAGAGGATCATCACGGTCACCACCGCGACGAAGCCGCCCATCCAGGCAAAACGTCCCTGCGTGAGCGTGGCAAACGCGCCGACGGCGCCCCGGCGCGTCGCGCGGCCAATCGCGAACTCTGCAATCAGCAGCGGAATGGACCACACGAACAGGAAGATGAACCAGGGAATGAGGAAAGCCGCGCCGCCGTTTTCGGCGGCGATGCGCGGGAACCGCCACATGTTGCCGGTGCCGACAGCCATGCCGAGGCCCGCAAGGATCAATCCCCACCGCGATGAAAAAGACTCCAGTTTCGCCATCGTGACGGGAGCCTATCACGCTCCGCGTCAGCTGACGATGCGGAATGCGGCGAGTGTGCGGGTGGTGTCGTCACCACCGGAGGCCGTGAGCTCGAGCAGGTACTCGCCGGGAGGGACACCGGCCAGCGGCACCTCGGCTTCCGCGCCGCGGGTGGGATCCCAGGTCACCGGCCAGGTCGAGATCTCATCGCCATTACGATTGAGCAACCGCAGGGTCGGACGAGGCGGCGTGTTGCCCGGCAGGTACACCCGGAAGCGCACGTAGAGGCGCTCGTTGCGTGTGAACTCCCGTGTGGTCGTCGGCAAGGCCGTCGTCGACGACCGGTACCCCTGCACGTCCCTTGCCGTGCGCGCCCGGAAGATCTCCGGCGTGGTGATGACGGCCGTCACGCCGGTGAAATCCGGCACGACGAGTTCGCGCTCGTCGGTGTCGAGGCGATCACCGTCGGCGGTCTCCGCGGACAGACGCAGGAGCACTCGGCCGGGCGGCGCGGCAAAGGTCAGGCGACCTGCCACGCGGCCGGTGGGATCACTCACCGTGCCCGCGCGACCGCGGTACACGAGGTCACCTTCAGGCAGACTGGCCGTGATCATCACCTCCGCAGGCGCGGAGGGCCCCGGCGGCACGAGGGACTCCCAGATCACCGTCACGTCGGTCTTGCCGTCGTCGCGTCGTGCAGTCGTCCACCAGCTGCGGAAGGCCCGGCCTCGCGTCGGTTCCGCGATGGCGTCAAAGGCGCGCTCCACCTCGAGTGGACGCGTGAAGATCGGTCGGGACGCGCGTTCGATGTCGGCGTCGGAATACGCCCAGTAGCCAGACCGATGGCGCACCTCAACGTCCTTGCGGTTGACGGTGACCTTGATCGGGTGGAACTTGCCGTCCCTGGGTGCCTCGGTCGAGGTGTACCCAATCAGGTAATACGCGCTGCCGTCACGCAGCATCTGCTGCAGTGCCGGCTGAGGATCGTTGGAGTTCACGATCGCGCGACCGTCAGTGTTGGTGGCCAGCACGTGCAGCGTATCCATCGAGTCGCGAAGGGCGTCGAGTCCGGCCCGCTGGTCTCCGGAATCGCGGATGTCGAACTCCGAGACGGCCAGCCCGCGCGGGTCGAGCGGGTAAAACGACGTATTGCTGCGGGCCGCCGCGTAGAAGACCTCCTTGAGTTGATCCAGCAGTTGGATGTCGGAGGCCTGCTGTCCAGCCGTCACCGCCCCCGACGCCACCATCTGCTCCTGGATCGATCGTGGCGGCGTGAGTCCGCCCCCGCCGTACAACCCGGTGGTGGCCACGCCCTGCGGGAGCCGACTGAGCAACCCTTCACTCACGAAGATGACCGACTTGCGCCCCTCACGGACCGACCCCAGGTACACTGCGAGCCCCTCAAGGCCCGTCGTGACGATCTGGTTGCGCAGGAGTTCGATCTGTTCGGGCGTGAGGTAGCGGTAGACCTCCTCAACCGGGTGTTTCGGGGTGTAGTCGTACTTCCGACCGTAGAACGCCATGATCTGGCGCGCGGTGGCGTCGTGATTCCGTGAAAACGTCAGCGCCGATGTCGGCAGCAGCGGCGTCATGATCGCGACCAGATCGCGCGGGCTGAGGTCGCGGACAAATCGCGCCAGCCGCTCCCGGATGGCCATCGAGTTGCCCAGGCGCGTGTGATAGTCGTCGAGGTAGATGACGATCACGCGGACGTCTTCGCGCGCGAGTTCACGCTCCTGGTCCTGCAGGCTGCGGATTTCCCGGTTGCGGGCCGGATCGACGTCCACCGAGTCGTCGATTTCGATCAGCCGGAAGTTGTCGATTTCCTGAGGGCGGTTGTTTTCGGTGACGGTGAAGTCTGCGGCCGTCAGATCGGTGACGGGACGCCCCTGCCTGTCGGTGACGACCACGTCGACCGAGACCGAGTCGATGCGGGCGCCGAAGATGGGTCGCTGGGGCTGCTGCGGCGGCGTCTGGGACTGGGATTGGGACTGGGTCTGCTGAGCGGCCGCCTGAAGGCGCATGACGGGGGTGGACGTGGCAACGCCACAGGTCAGGACCAGGCCCAGGGCCAGCCAGCGGACGGAAGTCATCATCAGAAGGAGCCCTCAGCCGCATCATACTGGTAAAATCTGGCCGATGGCCGCGTCGATTCCCGCACTGACTACCCTCACAGACGAAGAAATCCTCCTCCGGCAGAGTGTTCGAGAGTTTGCCGAAAATCGCATCCGTCCGTTGGTGCGTGAGATGGACGAACACGCGAAGATGGACCAGGCCCTCATCAAGGACCTGTTCGATCTCGGTGTCATGGGCGTGGAAGTGCCCGAGGCGCACGGCGGCGCCGGCGGTACGTTCTTCCACTCCGTGCTGGTGGTCGAGGAACTCTCGCGTGTCGACCCGTCCGTCGGCGTGCTTGTTGACGTGCAGAACACGCTGGTCATCAACGCCGTCCTGCGCTGGGGATCCGAGGCCCTCAAGGCCAGTCTCCTGCCCCGCCTCGCCGGCCAGGCGATTGGCGCGTACGCGCTGTCAGAGGCCGGCTCCGGCTCGGATGCCTTTGCGCTCCAGACCCGCGCGCGCCAGACCGACGATGGATTTGTGATCAACGGGCGCAAGCTCTGGATCACGAACGGCAACGAGGCGGATATCTTCCTGGTGTTTGCCAACATCAATCCCGAGGCGGGCTACCGCGGCATCACGGCCTTTGTCGTCGAACGCGGCACACCCGGCTTCACGGTGGGCAAGAAGGAAGACAAACTCGGCATCCGCGCGTCAAGCACCTGCGAACTGATCTTCGAGGACTGCGCCGTGCCGGCGTCCAGCGTGCTGGGCGACGTCGGCAAGGGCTACAAGGTCGCCATCGAGACGCTCAACGAAGGACGCATCGGCATTGGCGCGCAGATGCTCGGCCTCGCGCAGGGCGCGCTGGAGCACATGCTCCGCTACACGCAGGAGCGCAAACAGTTCGGCAAGGCGATCTCGGACTATCAGGGCGTGCAGTTCCAGCTGGCGCGCGCGGCGATGGACGTCGAGTGTTCGCGGCTGCTCGTGTACAACGCGGCGCGCCTGCGCGATGCCGGCCGGCCGTTTCTCACCGAAGCCGCGATGTGCAAACTCTTTGCGAGTGAGGCCGCCGAACGGACCGCGTCGCTAGCGATCAACCTGTACGGCGGGTACGGTTTCGTGAAGGACTACCCTGTCGAGAAGCTGTATCGCGACGCCAAGATCGGCCAGATCTACGAGGGCACGTCCAACCTGCAGCTCGTCACGATCGCCAAGCAGATTCTCTAGGAGCGCTGGTAGCTGTGGGGCGGAGCTTCAGCTCCGCCATCATCGGCGGGGCTGAAGCCCCGCCCTACTTCGCACTTCGCACTTCGCACTTCGCACTGCTTACGCCAGCACCGCCTCGGCGATGATCATCCGCTGCACTTCGGACGTGCCTTGGTAGATTTCCGCCGCGCGGACGTCACGGAACAGACGCTCGATGCGTGAGCCTCGGCGGTAGCCTTCCGAGGCGAGAATCTGCATCGCGCGATCGGCGGCGCGATGGGCCGCCTCGGACGCCTGCAGTTTCGCCATCGCGGCTTCGACCCTGGCGCGCGGCGCGCGGTCACGCGCATCGGCTGCCTTCCACATCAACATGCGCGCGGCCTCAAGATCCGTCGCAAGGTCAGCCAGCTGAAACTGGATGGCCTGGAAGTTCCCGATCGGCTGGCCGAAGGCTTCACGGCGCTGCGCGTATGCGACGGCTTCATCCAGCGCTGCCTGTCCCACACCAAGCGCCTGCGCAGCGATGGCGACCCGACCACCTTCCAACGCGCGCATCGCCAGCCGGAATCCGTGGCCCGGTTCACCAAGTACCGCTTCCGCGCCGACGCGCACGTTGTCGAACACCAGGTCGCGGCATCCGAGTCCGCGGACGCCGAGCGAATCGGCAGTCACTTCCCGTGTAATGCCGGGTGTATCCAGCGGCACAAGGAATGCCGTGACACCGCGTCCACGCGCGCCCGGCTGAGTGGCCGCAAACACAATGGCCACATCGGCCACGGCCGCGTTGGCCACCCACACCTTTCGGCCCGTGATTACGTACCCACGGTCGTCAAACCGCGCGGTGGTCTGCTGGTTGCCGGCGTCGGATCCCGCCTGGGCCTCGGATAACGCAAAGGCACCGACGGCGCGCCCCTGCACCAGTGGACCAAGCCAGCGCTCACGCTGCTCCGCCGTGCCGAACTCGTGCAGCGGCTCGGCTACCAGCGAGTTGGTGACCGACAGAATGACGGCCACCGAGGCGGATGCCCCGGAAATCATCTCGAGTGCCGCTGCATAGGTGGCGTACGGCAATGCCCGGCCACCGACCGCTGCCGGCAGGGTCATCCCCGTAAGGCCCAGGACCGCGGCTTCCTGCATCAATCCAGCGGGAAACTCGCCGCCCGCATCGATGTCGGCCGCAGCCGGCGCGACACGTGTATCAGCAAAGCGCCGCACGTCGGCGAGAAACGGGTCGTAACGTTCGTCCTGCGAAAAATCCATGTGAGTACCCGACATTAACGTGGTGCGGCAAACTGCGCAACGAGCGGCGACAGGTGCGCCGCCGTCACGTGCAGTTCTTCGGGGAGCACACGGGTCTCCCCCACCACGGTCATGAAGTTCGTATCGCCATTCCACCGGGGAACCACATGCATGTGCAGGTGATCGAGCACCCCGGCACCGGCCGGCTTGCCAAGGTTCAGCCCCATGTTGAATCCATGGGGACGGTAGCGGGCTTCCAGCGCCATCTCCGACGCCCGCGTGAGCCGCATGAGTTCGTCCATCTCGTCGGTCGTCAGATCCGCCAGCCGTCCGACATGCCGGCGGGGGACCACCATGAGATGGCCGTTGTTGTACGGATACAGGTTGAGGATCACGAAGCAGCTGCGCCCCTCATGCACGATGAGTGAGGGCGCCTCGTCCGCGTGGCGCTGCGCGTCGCAGAACACACACTCCACATCCTGGTGACTGGCGGCCGTCACGTACGCAAGCCTCCAGGGTGTCCACAGTCGCTCCATGACACCTGCCTACTCCATGATCCCGGACTCGGCGTCCGAGTCGGTCGGGTCGGGAACACTGTTGATGAGGTCCTTCAGTTCCTTGCCGGGCTTGAAGTACGGCACACGTTTGGGCGGCACGTCGACCTTGTCGCCGGTCTTGGGATTCCGCCCCTTGCGCGGCTCACGCTGCCGCAGCCGGAAACTGCCGAACCCACGCAGCTCGATCTTCTCGCCCCGATGCAGCGCGTCGATGATGCTCTGGAACACGCTGTCGACGATCAGCTCGGAGTGTTTTTTGGTGAGGTCCGAGACCCTGGAGACCTCTTCGACGAGTTCGGCTTTGGTCATGGTGCGCTGCTAACCCCCGAATTATCCATGACTTACCGAAGGAGGGTCAAACCAGCCGCCTCATCGGCGAATCACGTAGATGAGGTCGATGCCGGCGGTGTCCGCCTGGCCCCGCAGCGTCGCAGGATCGGCGCCCTGCGACAAGGTCGTCAACAGGCGAAGGAACTCCGTGAGGCGGTACTCCAGCGTCACCTGATTGCGGCCGCCTGCGCCGAAGTCGTGGCGGAAGCCCACATACAGCCGATCGCTGACCTGCCGCCCAACCACGACCACCGGTCCGTTCGACCCGGCGTCCTCAGGCCGGATTTCAAAGACGTCAAGGTTCAGCGCCTGCGCCACGGAGTCGGCCAGCGGGCCGGTCAGCGCGGTCGCCGCGAGCGTGCCGGCACGCGAGGCCAGCGACACCTTCTGTCCGTCACCGAGTTCGTTGATGGGCCGGTTGAACACAATCAGCGCGAGGATGTCACCTTGGTCAAGCGACGGGTCGCTCGACAAGGTCAGCGACGGCTCGGCAGCCGTACCGCCAATACGCACCGTGACATCCACGCCGGACACCTCGCGCGTGGCGATGATGTCGAGCGCCGGGTTGGTGTAGTCGTCACCGCGGAACCGCAGACGGCTTCCCCGCTCAATCTGAAAGCGGCGGCCCTGAAACTCGTAAGTGCCGCGAACCGCACTGACGTCGCCGACCAGCGCGGGCTGCTCGCCCGGAGTCTTCCGAATTTGCAACGTGCCGCCAAGCGTGAGGTTGATGTCCCCGAGGCCAATCGGCCCCTCTTCCGTCTGCAGCCCACGGCCGCGCACGACGACGTTGTCGGGCAGCCGGACGTCGATGGACATGGCGGCGCCGCTGTAGACGTTGGGCGGCTCCGGACTCGCGGGGGCCGTCTTGCCGGTCACGACCGCCTGATCCACGTAACCGCTGGCTGCCGCAAACTCCTGCAGCAGCCGATCGACTTCGAACCGGCCGCGCACCACCGTGATCTGCCCGATGATCTGCGGCGCCACCATCGTCCCGACAGCAGTGAGATCGATGTTCACGCCGACCTGCCCGAACTGATTGGCCAGCAGGGTGAAGTCGTTGGCGCGGATCCGCACATCCACCTCGGCCGACTTCTGCTGATTCAGCACGTCAAGCCGGCCGGTCATCGTCAACGGTTTGCCGTCCTGGTCCTCGACGCGGAACTCCTGCACCTCGAGCACGGAGTTGCGCACGTTGAGCGCGCCGTTCATGTTGCGGTACGAGACGCCGGTCTCCGGCACGCGGAAACGCACGTCGGTCACGGTCAACATCCCGTTGATGTCCGGAGCCTTCAGTGATCCCTTGACGGTCAGGTCTGCCTTGGCCGCACCCGATGCATCGGTGACGTAGGGCAGCGCGGGGGCCACCACGCCGACATCCGAGAGCGCAGCAGTGATCGTCACATCAACCGTCGTCGCCTCGGCATCCACGGGCACGGTGCCGGACACACGAGCGGTCCCACGCTGTGCGGCATCCAGCGAGGCATCCACCCTGGCCAGCTGATTGGCCATCCTGACCGTTGCCGTGAGTGCGTTGAACGGCACATCGTCGGCGCGCCCATCGCGAATCTCGAACGAGCCGTCCACGACAGGATCCGACATCGCTCCCGTCACGGTGGCGGTCCCGTTGAGGGCACCTTCCACACGCGGACTGCCGAGCAGCACCGTGACAAACGGCGCCATCGCCACCTGCGTGGCCTCCACCACCAGGCGCGCGTCCGCTGCAGGCGTACCCGGCTCGAACGGCAGTCCTCCGTCGAGGCGCAGGCGCTGATCGCCGTTCACCAGCGTGAGTGACGACACATGCATGCCGGTCTCGGTGAGACGCACTCGCGGCGTTTCACCCGCCGCGAGCTGCCACTCGGCATCGGCCATCGTCAGACGGACCGCGTCGGCGAGAATGTCGGTGGCACCGTCCTCGGTTGGACTCACGAGCCCGGAGACGTGCAGCCCGGCCAACTCGTGCGTGACATCAACGGCCACGCGCGTGCGTGCACCCTCGAGTGTGGCCGTCGCCACCACGGAGGTCAGCGTTTGTCCCGACGTTTCCACGTACGCGGCGTTGGCCGAGACCGTCCCGGCGCGCCGCGCGGGATCCATGTCCGGCACCTGCACATCAAAGGTGCCCTCGGCGTTGAGCACGCTGACACTGGCCGTCTTGAGCGTGGACCCGCTCCAGGTGCCGCGAAGCACGGGCACGGCCATGGTGCCGGTCAACTCACCCTTGGCGGCCACCTGCCCACTCGCCTCAAGGCCCCAGGCCTCCGGCACACGTGAGAGGTCGGCCAGCAGCACATCAAAGTTCAGCGACTGCGCCGGCCCGGCATCGTCGAGGTTCACCTGCCCGGCCGCGGTGGCGCGGCCGATGGGTCCCACAACTTCGAACTGCTTCACGGAGACGAGGCCGTTGGCCAACGACGCATCGACCTGCATCGTGTCGACCTGCACGTCGGCAAGTGTGGAGGCCTTCAGCTCCAGTTGCAGGGCGCCGTTGCCATAGCGAGGCCCCACCTCGGCAGAGACGTCCGGGATGTCCATCGACAACCGCACACGTCCGGTGGCCTGCGCCACACCCATCTCCGCCATGTTGAGGACGCGCTGCCATTGTCCGCTCACGTCGCCGGACATCGTCAGCGTCAGGCGCTTCGCGCGCAGATCGCCGCTGAGGTCGGCATTGCGGAGCACCGCGCCATCGACATCCGCATCGAGCTCACCGCTGAAGGCAACCGTGTGCTCCATCGGCGCGTCGGAGGGGCCATTGCCACGAATCGTCACTGGACCTGACAACAGCACGGACGCCACTGGCCACTCGATCGGTTCGTCAGTGACCTTCGCGAGGACGCGAATCGGATCAAAATTCTGCAGCGGCCCGGACACGGCGTACGTCATCACTGTGCCGTCAGCGGAAAGCGCCACACTGGTGTCGTCCCCCAGCGTGGCCCCTTCAACCGTGGACCGTTCGAGCGTCGCGGTCAGCGCCCACTGCTCGCCGTTCAGTTCCACGCGGTACCGGCCCGTGAAGGCACTCTCAAGCGCGGGAAGTTCCATGAACTCCGGCAAGGCCGCCATGTTGGCGTTGGTCACGTGCCCCTCGGCCGTGATTCGTTCACTCTCAAGTGCCCATGTGGCAACACCCGTCGTCGGCGTGCCGTAGGCCACCGCGCGGTAGTTGGCGCGCCCGCCTTCCGGAGTGAGCGTGCCATCGGCCTTCACCTGCGACACCACATACGGGCCGTACACCGCCTCGCTCAGGTCCGCCGCGAAGGTCCCGACGATCGCATCGTCTTCTCCCGCGCGTACGTCGAAGTCGACCTCCCCGGTGAGCTTCGTCGTCTCCATCGGCTCAGGACGCAGGTGTGCCGCATTTACGTTCGTGACCGTGGCGTGGCCGCGAGCGGCGAATGTACCCGAGAGATCGGTGACAAGGTCGACCTCGAAGTCTCCGGCCTCCGGATCACTCACCGGCCCTGTCACACGAAGCGCGTTCAGCGGACCGCTCAGCGCCAGGTTGAACGTCGGATGCAGCGTCAGCCCCTCCACGGCGGGCGCGTACGGCGCAAACTCCTCCAGCGCGAAGCGCTTGCTTTCCAGCTCGGCGCGCATCTCGGATTCAGACGTCCAGACGAGCTGGCCGCGCACATCACTGCCGGGCGTCGTGGCGTGGAGGTCCGCCAGGGTGGTACCGCTGTCATCGATCACCACACGCGTCGTGAGCGCGCGAATGGGCAACTGGGCCACGGCATCGACGGCCGACAGGCGACGAACCTCGATGCGCAGGTCCTCGTCCATCACAAATCCGACTTCCGCATCCAGGTCCTGCAGGTCATACCGTCGCGACATCTGGCGGACGTCGGCATGCCCGTCCTCCACCACCACGCTGCCGATGCTGAACTGCGTCTGCGACTCCGGCGCATCCGGATCGGTCTCCGGCAGCTGCAGTCCGTCCACGTACCAGCCGGTCCCGGTTTCGATAGCGGTGATGTCCGGCGACACGAGCCGGATGTCGTCGATATGGATCGCCGACGAGAGGAACGACAACACGTCGAAGCGCGCATCGACGCGTTCCACGTGTAGTACACGCGTCCCATCACGCATGACGGACACATCCTGCAGTGACGCACCCGACAGCAGCGGACCTTCCAGGCGACCAATGGTCAACTGACCGTCGATGTACGGCGCGGCCTGCTCTACCAGCACGCCGAGCACCCTCGCCCGTCCCCAGTCCGTGCGCAGCCCTGCCAACGCAAGGACGACCACCAGCACCACGAGGATGAGCACCCAGCCCAGGCCCCGCAGTACCCGCAGCCACCAGGGGCGACGAGTGACCACGCGCTCCTCAGAAGGCATGCCCGATACTCAGGTGAAGGCGCCACCGGCGCGTCTGTGGTTTGCCGTCAATCCGGAGCCCCGGAATCGGCGTGAGCTGATAGCCGAAGTCGGCGCGCACCACGCCGACGATGGTCTGGTAACGCAGACCGCCGCCCACCGCGCGCTCCAGAGCGTCGGAACGGAACGTCCAGTCTTCGTCCCACACGTTGCCGATATCAGTGAATGCGACGACGCCGAAACCGCAGCAGACCTCGGTCCGGAGTTCGATGCTGCTGTCAAAGACCGAGCGTCCGCCAATCGGCAGGCCACTCACCGATGTGGGCCCCACTTCATACCGGCCCCAGCCGCGCATCGTTGTCGAGCCGCCAAGGAAGAACCGCTCGGCAAAGGGCACCTGCGTCGAGTCGGTCGAAGACAGTGTGCCGTAGCGCGCGCGAGCGGCGAACGTGACCCGGCTGCCCATGGCGAGATAACCTCGGAGTTCCCCGCTGAGTTCGTCGTACCTGAAGGTGCTGCCGACCCATGGCGCGACGTGTTCGGCCGTCAGCGCCATCGTCACGCCGCGTCTGGGATTGGAGGGGTTGTCCACGCGCGTTTCCCGCACGGTCACTTCCAGCCCGGCGACGGCGCCGTCGCCCTGACCGGTGTTCGGGTCCAGCCCCAGCGCCGTGCGCTCATCGAATCGCAACGTCTCATCGGTGACGCGATACTTCAGGCGCTCATACCGGTACTGTCCGCGGACAGTGGTGTTGCCCTCACGGCCGAACTCGTGGACGAATCCGATCGTGCCGCCCGCCGAACGTGAGGTGAAGGAGCGTTCGTTGGTCCACCAGGCGCCCGCGCGCGCGTCAAGAATGCCGCCGCTGTTGAGCAGATAGGGATGGTCGTAGCCAAAGCCCGCCCCGCGCGTTACCGTGGAGTACCGCGCATTGCCGACCCACTGGCTGCCATTGCCGAAGAAGTTGACGTTGCGCCATTCGAATGACCCGCGGAAGCGATCTTCAGTGCCGTACCCCACACCAATCTCGAAGCGGTGCGGCTTTGCTTCCGCGATGGTGGCCACCATCGGCAGCACCGGCGCATCGTTGGCCGTGGCTTCCTCCGTTGGAGCCAGATGGGCAAACTCGAACGCGGCAATCTGCCGCAGGCGCCGCTGGCTGGCCAGGACGTCGCTCTCCCGGTACAAATCCCCAGGCTTGAACGTCACGGCTCTGCGCACGACGACATGTTTGGTGCGCTCGAGCCCGTTCATCTGCAGATCGCCGAAATGTGTCTCCGGACCAGGCACCGCTCGCACCGTCACGGCGACGGTGCGCGCCGTGTCGTCAGGCGTTTCCTGCAATTCAACGGTCGCGTGTGGATACCCGCGCTCGCGAAACTCGCTCAGCGCGCCTTCGCGCAGGCGGTTCAGGGCTGCGACCGTGCGCGGGGCGTTGTCCTCCGGCGCCAGCCGGCGAATGCGCGTCACCAGTTCATCAGGGAGGCCGTCGAGTCCCTCGAAGGTGACATCGGTGATGCGGGTCGGTTCGCCTTCTTCCACGGCGACCGCCAACCGAATCGTGTGCCCGTCTTCGGCAAGCTGCACCTCGGTCGCGCGCACCACGGCGCGTTCGTACCCGCGATCGCGATAAAACTCCCGCAGCCGTTCGAGGTCGCGCGCGAACACGTCCTTGTCGAACGGCCGCCAACGCGACCACGGCCAGCGCCCGCCTTGGCGGGTCTGCATTGTGGCCTTGAGTGTGTCTTCGGAAAACGCCTCCGCGCCGGTGATGTCCAACTTCGCCACGCGTACGCCGCCATCGTCGTGGCACGCGGAGGCGAGCAGACAGATCACCAGCACGAGGGCAGGACAGCGTCGGCTCACACCGGCCGCCGTCCCTGGATGACGCGAATGAGCACGGTGGCGATGGCGAGGAGCAACAGCAGGTGGATGAATCCCCCGAGTGTGTACGAACTCACCATTCCCAACAGCCATAGGGCCACCAGCAGCACAAAAATGGTCATCAGCATGGCTCGTCTCCCTTCGGCCGTCAGATGTTGCAGGGATCGTGCCACCAAAAGAGAAAAAGGCTGCCGGACGCGAGGCGCCCGGCAGCCCAGTCTTGCCGTGTAAGGGCTTAGTTGCCCTTCAGGTTCCGGAAGTGGTCACCCAGCGTGGCCTCGGGACGTCCGGTCGACTCGGTGTACGCCTCCCAGTCGGCGCGGTACTGATCGTCCTTGATGGCGCGAATGCTCAGGCCAATCTTCCGCTCCTCGGGCACCAGGCGAATGATCTTCATCTGGTAGTTCTCACCGGCCTGCAGTTCGAGCTTCTCGCCGGTGGCATTGGCATCAAACTCCGAGACGTGGATGAGGCCTTCGATGCCCTCGGCCAGTTCGACGAACGCGCCGAAGTTGGTGAGACGCACCACCTTGCCTTCGACCAGGTCGCCGGCGTGATGGGTATCGAAGAATTCCTTCCAGATGCCGGTCTGCAGCTGCTTGAGGCCCAGCGACAGGCGCTGATTCTCGGCGTCGATGCTGAGCACCTGCGCCTCGACATCGTCACCCTTCTTGAGCACTTCGGACGGGTGCTTGATCTTGCTCCACGACATGTCCGAAATGTGGATGAGACCGTCGATGCCGTCTTCGACCTCGACAAACGCGCCGAACTCGGTGAGGTTGCGCACCTTGCCGTTAATCGTCGAGCCAATCGGGTACTTCTCGCCGAGCTCGTTCCACGGATTCGACTCGACCTGCTTGAGGCCGAGCGAAATGCGGCGCGCGCCGGGATCCACGCCGAGCACCATGGCTTCAACCTGGTCACCCTGGTTGAGCATCTTGGACGGGTGCTTGACGCGCTTGCTCCACGACATTTCCGACACGTGGATCAGGCCTTCGACGCCCGGTTCCAGTTCGATGAACGCGCCGTAATCGGTCAGGCTGACCACCTTGCCGGTGACACGCACACCCACCGGGTAGCGGTCCATGACGTTGGTCCACGGATCCGGCACCAGCTGCTTGTGGCCCAGCGAGACACGTTCGGTGCCGGCGTCGTACTTCAGGACGATGACGTCAATGTCGTCACCCACCTTCACGACCTCGGACGGGTGCGTGACCCGGCCCCAGGACATGTCGGTGATGTGCAGCAGGCCGTCGATACCGCCCAGGTCGATGAACGCGCCGTAGTCGGTGAGGTTCTTCACGTTGCCGCGCAGCACCTTGCCTTCGGCCAGCGTGTCGAGCGTGACCTTCTTCTTCTCGGCGTTTTCCTCTTCGAGCAGCGCCTTGCGGGACAACACGATGTTGCCGCGCTTCTTGTTCACCTTGATGACGCGCATGCGCAGTTCCTGGCCCTTGAGGGCATCCAGGTTGCGCACGGGACGCACGTCAATCTGCGACCCCGGCAGGAACGCGCGCACACCAATGTCGACCGCCAGGCCGCCCTTGATGCGTTCGATCACGCGGCCAATGACGACCTTGCGATCCTGGAACGCCTTCTCGACCTCGTCCCAAATCTTCATCTTCTCGGCTTTTTCGCGCGAGAGGACAACATACCCTTCACGATCTTCGGTGCGCTCGAGCAGGACGTCGACGATGTCGCCGGGCTGCGCCGCCACCTGCCCCGTCTCGTCGATGAACTCCTCGATCGGGATCAGCCCTTCCGACTTGAATCCCACGTCGACCACCACATCCGTGGGGGTCACCTTCACGACCGTACCCTTGACGACCTCACCTTCCGCGAGGTTGCGGAAGCTGTTATCGTAAAGGTCCATCAGACGCGCAAACTCTTGCGGGTCCATGTCGGAGTCGGAGTGCATGGAAGAAAAGCCTGAGCTTCCTGGTCGCGGCTTCAGCGTGGGCTGGCCGTGCGTCTTCGTGGTCTCGTCTGCATTACCCATTGCGTTTCAGGGGCCTCCTCGGCGGGCGTTCATGTCGAATTTCCAGCTTCGACAAGCTGTCGGTTGCGTCTCGCGGGATTGCGATAAGCAGGCAATTATCCGTCGGCTCGCCCTCTAAGGTCAAACAGGAGCATCAGCATGGCAAAGAAGACGAAGGCGTCCAGAAAGGCCACTCCCACTCGCCGGTCTGCGGCCCGCAAGGCCGCCCGCCCGGCCAAGAAGGCCCCGGCCAAGAAGGCCGCGGCCAGGAAATCCGCGGCAAAAAAGGCTCCGGCCAGGAAGGCCCCCGCAAAGAAGGCCCCCGCCAAAAAGGCGCCGGCCAGAAAGGCCCCGGCGAAGAAGGCCCCGGCGAAGAAGGCGCCGGTGAAGAAGGCTCCCGCGAAGAAGGCGCCGGCCAGGCAGGCCCCGGCCAAGAAAGCCCCGGCGAAGAAGGCCATTGCGCGGAAGGCACCGGCGCGCAAGGCCCCGACCTACGCCCCGCCCCGTGTGGCGCGAGGCCTGGACCGCGAGCGGCGTCGCCTCTCGGACGTGGAGGCGGCGGAGTTCACGGGCGCCGACACGGACAGCCGCGTGCTCAGTTCCGCGCGGGCTGGACACGACGAGTTGGTCTCTGAACTGCGCAAACACACCGAAGGTGGCCTCGAACTCACCGCTGGAGACGTGGACGCCAAGTGGCAGGACGCCTACGCCGTTGGGGACGAAGCCCCAGGCGGGGACAACCCCACCCCCGATCAAGATCGCGTCGACGACATCGGCAAAGCCCTCGGCGTGCAATACGACGATGACGAGGAGCTGAAGGGGGGAGACGAAATCGCCGAGCGGGACGAACACCGCTGGGAACTCGACCCGGCGTCCCGGGAGGACGACGAGTAGCCGAGGTTCCGAAGTCCCGGGGTCCCGGGGTCCCGGGGTTCCGGGGTTCCGGGGTTCCGGGGTTAGAGGCCTAAGCGCTGGCGGGCGATGTCGAGCACGGTCGCGACGACCGTGTCGATGGGCAGCCCGGTGGTATCAATGTAGACGGCGTCTTCCGCTTTTGTGAGCGGGGACGCCGTTCGTGTTCTGTCCGACTCATCACGCGCAGCGAGTTGCTGCGCGACCTGACCGACGGCCACAGGGGAGGCGCCTGCCTTGCCCGCCGCGTGTGCGGGATCCAGAGCGCGCCGGCGCGCGCGCTCCTCGGGTGTCGCATCCAGATAAATCTTGACCGGCGCATCGGGAAACACGACCGACCCGATATCGCGGCCTTCCATGACCACCCGTCCCTCGGCGCCCATCTGCCGCTGGCGCTCCACCAGCGCCACACGGAGTTCGGGAATGCGGGCAACCGCCGCTGCCGCCGCATCCATGTCCGGCGTGCGAATGGCAGACGTGACATCGTGGCCGTCCACAGCCACCGTGGTCGACAGTTCAAAGGTCGAGGTGCGCGCAAGGTCCGTCAACGCGGCGGCATCGGTCAGCGCGACGCCCTTCGACATCGCCAGCCACGCCACTGCCCGGTACATGGCGCCGGTGTCGACATGCCGGAACTGCAGCTGGGTGGCAAGTGCGCGTGCGACGGTCCCTTTGCCGGCGCCTGACGGTCCATCGATCGCGATCAACATCGAAACTATTATGGAACGAGTGCGAAGTGCGACGTGCGACGTGCTTGGTGCGGGGTGCTAGGTGGGGCCGATGAAACGAGTCGCGTTGGTGGCTGTGCTGGTACTCGCGCTCGCGTGTGTCGCGGCGCCCTACGTCTCGGCGGCCGCATTGCTGGCGGATCTCTCCGGCACTCATCCGGGATGGCGGCAGTGGCTGCCGGTGCGCGTACATCAGGTGTCCTGGCGCGACGTGGACGTCCCCACCCGCAGTGGCCCGGTCCCGGCACGTCTCTACGAACCGGAGGGCACCAGCCGCGGACTGTGGATCGTGGTGCCGGGACTCCACGCCGGCGGCGTTGACGAACCTCGACTCGTCCGGCTCACGACACGGCTGGCGGCGGAAGGGCTGACGGTGCTGAGTCTGCCGCTGCCCGATCTGCGCGCCTTCCACATCGTCACCAGATCGACCGACCAGATCGAAGACGCCGTGCTGTGGGCAACCGGGAATGATGGTGTCGGGCGGGCGGCGCCGGTGACGTTGGCCGGCATCAGCTTCGGCGGCGGCCTCGCGCTGGCCGCGGCCGGACGACCGGCAATCACGAATCGACTGCACCGCGCGGTGTCGTTTGGCGGCCACGGCCTGCTGCCCAGAGCGATCGACTACGTGTGCACGGGCCTGCTCCCCGACGGCACGCCGCAGCCTCCCCACGATTACGGCATTGCCATCCTCCTGCTGCAGGGCATCCCCTATCTGGTACCGCCCGATCAGGCGCAGCCACTCGACGAGGCGGTGCGCACGTATCTCGATGCGTCGATGGCCAATGGCATCGACCAGCCACGCGCGGATGTGTTGTTTGCCCGTGCGGCCACGCTGAGTGCGCAGCTGACCGAACCGGCGCGCGCGATCATGCAGGAGGTCAATGCGCGGGATGTGCGCGCGCTGGGCGCGCGCCTGCTGCCGCTGGCCGAGGTGGTGGGAGGAGCGCCGGCCCTGTCGCCGGAACGGTCGCCGGTGCCGACCGCGCCGGTATTCCTCATTCACGGCGCGCACGACACCGTCATTCCACAGACCGAGTCAACGCTGCTTGCGGACTTCTACCGCAGCCGCGGCGGCTCGGTGGAGGTGCTGCTGACGCCGGCAATTTCACACGCCGACCCATCGGCCCACACGACATTCAAGGACGTGTGGGACCTGATCAGGATGTGGGTGCAGATCAGTGCGTAGTGTTACGCCCCTCGCAGTGCTGAAAGCTCGGCGGCGGTCAACTCACGCACCTGGCCGGCGCGGAGCCGCCGATCGGTGATGGGCCCGATGCGGGTCCGGCGGAGCTCCATCACGTGGTGGCCGGTGCCTTCGAACATCTTGCGCACCTGACGATTGCGCCCCTCGCGGATCACGATCTCCACGAGTGACTGCGGTTCAGCCTTGTCGGGGTATGAGCGAATCACGCGAACCTGCGCCGGCAGTGTGCGCCGCCCTTCAATGACGATGCCCCTGGCCAGCCGCGCCAGGTCGCGTTCATCCGGAATCCCCATCACGCGGGCTTCGTACGCGCGATCGAGTTCGTGTTTGGGATGTGACACGTGCTCGGCGAGTTCCCCATCATTGGTCAGAATGATGAGCCCCTCCGAGTCATAGTCCAGTCGCCCCACGGGATAGAAGTAACCGCGCACGCCGGCCTTGGACAACACATCGATGACGGTCTGCCGCTGCTGCGGATCATTGCGGGTGCACACCACCCCGCGAGGCTTGTACATCAGGAAGTACTTCCGGTCGCCGCCCAGCTTGAGCCTGCGGCCATCCACGCGGATGTCGTCTGTGTCCGGATTGGCGCGAGCGCCGAGTTCGGTGACGAGATGACCGTTGACCTCGACGCGCCCCTGCACGATGAGTTCCTCGGCAACTCGTCTCGACGCAATGCCCGCCTGAGACAGGATCTTCTGCAGCCGCACACCGGCGGCGCTCAGCAGGTCCGACCGTCTACCGCTCGACGGGTTCGTCGGACGCTTCGTCCGTGTCCCCTGGGACATCGGCGTCGTCCGGCGTGACGTCGTCGACGACATCCTCGACGACATCTTCGGCGACGTCTTCGACGATGGCGACTTCGACGACCTCTTGGACAAGGCCGACGTCTTCGACGATGACCTCGGCGCTGTCGCTGGTCTCGACCGGTTCGACATCGGGCGACGCTGTGGCTTCGAGGGTCTCATCGGTCGTCTCCTGGTCTGTGGGGTCGGCGGGGGCGTCCTGTGCCTCGTCGGCGGACGGATCAAACGGCAGCGCGTTCTGCGGCTCCGGCTCGCCCATGCCCGGCAGTTCGAAGCCGAGCAGTTCGGACATGTCTTCGACCTTCGGCAGATCGGAAATGTCGTTGAGGCCGAATCGCTCGAGGAAGTCCTTGGTGGTGCCGTACATGAACGGTCGACCGACCACGGCCTTGCGGCCCACGATCTTGATCAGCTTGCGGTCCACCAGTGTGCTGATGACACCCGCGGTGTTGACGCCGCGGATCTCGGCGATTTCCGGCGCCGTCACGGGCTGCCGGTACGCGATGACAGCCAGGGTTTCCAGCGACGCGACCGAAAGCTTGGACGACACCCGCTCGTGAAAGAGGCGGCGCACCCATTCGTGCAGTTCCGGGCGCGTGACGATCTGGTACCCGCCGGCCACTTCGACCAGCTGCAGCCCCGTGGGACGCGCGTAGTCTTCCTTCAGTTCGGCGAGCGCGGCCTCGAGGTCTTCCTTCGGCTCCGCGTCGAGCAGCTTGCCGAGCGCCTTCATCGTCAGCGGCTCGGGCGAGGCGAAGATGAGCGCCTCGACTATCGACTTCAACTGGGACATGACTCGCAGTGCCTCATGCGATTACGCCTCGGTCCGGTGGCCGAAGTCGGGAGCGCCCTGCGGCTTCTCCCGCTTGTAGACCCGGATCGGGCCGAAGTTGCCCTGCTGGAAGACACGCACCAGCTTCAGGCGGATCATCTCGAGCAGCGCCAGGAACGTGACGACAATGCCCGGTTTGGTCTGGACGTCGGCAAACAGATCCTCAAAGCCGCACGCCTCGGTTTCCGTGAGTTTCTGGAGCAACGTGTCGATGCGGCCTTCCAGCGAGATGTACTCGGCCGGCATGTAGACCTGCGGCCGCTTCTTGGCGCGCTCGAGCACCTGCCGGAATGCCGCCATCAAGCTGAAGAGGTCCACTTCGACCTCCGGCTCCGGCGGATCCCCCATGACGTCGGCGACACGTTCGTCGGGCCGCGACCACTGGGCGCTGCGCTGGATTTCGCGTTCGTGCAGCAGTTCGGCAGCGGCCTTGATCTTCTGGTGTTCGATCAGCCGGCGGACGAGCGCCTCACGCGGGTCTTCGTCGGGTTCTTCCTGCGTCGGATCGGGCCGCGGCAGCAACATGCGCGACTTGATGTGAATCAGGGTCGCCGCCATCACGAGGAACTCCCCGGCCACGTCGAGGTCCAGTTCCTGCATGATCTCGAGGTAATCGAGATACTGCTTGGTTACCAGCGCGATCGGGATGTCGTAGATGTCGAGCTGGTGTTTTTTGATCAGGTGCAGGAGCAGATCGAGCGGACCTTCGAAGAGCTGAAGGCGTACGGGATAGGCCTGCAGGATCGACTCGAAGTCCGGCGGCGCGTCCGCCAGCGTGTACGCGCGCGGCGTGGCGTCAGTAGTCAAGCTTCACCGCCGTCCGCACCTTCTCCATCGTTTCCTGCGCAACGGCGCGTGCGCGCCGTGAGCCGTCCATCAGCACCTCGCGCAGGTAGCCCGGCCGGGCGAGCGCAGCCGCGCGTCGCTCACGAATGGGATCCAGCATCGCGTTCACCGCAGCCGCCAGTTTGGTCTTGACCTCGACGTCGCCGACTTTGCCTGCGCGGTATCGCGCCTTGAGGTCGTCGACTTCCTCGCGATTCGGATTAAACGCATCGTGATAGATGAACACCGGGTTGCCCTCAACGGTGCCGGGGACGTCCGCGCGCACACGTTTAGGATCGGTGTACATCTGCCGAATCTTCTTCACGACGTCTTCCGCCGAGTCGGAGAGATCGATCGTGTTGTTGTAGCTCTTGCTCATCTTCCGGTTGTCCAGTCCGGGCAGCCGGGGCGTCGGCGTGAGCAGGGGCTGCGGTTCCACGAACACGTCGCCGTAGAAGTTGTGAAAGCGGCGCACGACTTCGCGCGACAGTTCGAGGTGCGGGACCTGATCCTCACCGACCGGCACGTAGTGGGCGTTGTAGATGACGACATCCGCGGTCTGCAGCAGCGGATACCCGAGGAAGCCGAGGTTCGACAGGTCCTTGTCGGTGAGCTGGTCGATCTGTTCCTTGTACGTCGGCACACGCTCGAGCCACGGAATCGGCGTGATCATCTGCAGCAACAGGTACAGTTCGGCGTGTTCGGGCACCTGCGACTGGATGAAAAGCGTGCTTTTTTCGGGATCAACGCCGGCGCCAATCCAGTCGGCCACGTTGTCGAGCGCGTCCGTCGTGATGGACTCCGTGGACGCGTAATGACTCGTCAGCGCGTGCCAGTCGGCGACGAAGTAGAAGCAGTCGTACACCTGCTGCAGCTGTTCCCAGTTCTGCAGCGCGCCGACGAGATGGCCCAGATGCAGGCGTCCGGTGGGCCGCATGCCCGACACGACACGAGGTTTGGTCATCACAACAACACGTTCCCCAGGAACCGCCGGATGGGTTCCACAATCGCAGTCAACCCGCCCGTCAGCACCAGTCCGTAGAGGATGAAGATGCCGAACGGCCGGACACGGTCAATCAGTTGCGCCACCGGCTCGGGCACCACCCCGGCCAGCACGTTGCCGCCGTCGAGCGGAGGCACCGGCAGCATGTTGAACGCCGCCAGCAGCACGTTGATGAACACCGCCATGTACAAGACCTGCGTCAGCGGCGTCACCCCACTGTCAGGCACCAGGCCGCCCTGTAATTGCAGCAGGACCGCGGCGCCGATCGCCAGCACGATGTTGCTGACCGGCCCGGCCAGCGCCACCAGTGCGAAGTCCCGCCGCGGCGCCCGCAGGTACCGCGGATCCACCGGTACCGGCTTGGCCCAGCCGATCAACGGCAGCCCCGAAATCATGGCCACCAGCGGGAACAGGACCGTGCCCACCCAGTCGATATGTGCCAGCGGATTAAGCGTCAGCCGCCCCAGCAGGCGCGCGGTCGGATCCCCCAGCCGGCTTGCCGCCCACGCGTGTGCTGCCTCATGAAACGAGAGGGACGCGACGAGCAGGATGAAGACTGGAAGGACGACCTCGAGTGACAACCTCGTGAAGATATCACGGGGTCAGCTCTCGAAGTGCCTGAGGACGGCCGTCGCGGCGCGGCTCCCGACCACCCGTTCGAGCTCCTCACGCGAGGCGCGGCGCACCCCGGCCACCGAGCCAAACGTGGTCAGCAACTGCTTGCGCCTGCGGGGGCCGATGCCGGCAATGTCGTCGAGCGCCGACCGCAGCGTGGACCTGGTCCGCTTGGACCTGTGGAAGGTCACCGCGAAGCGGTGCGCCTCATCCCGAATCCGCTGGACCAGCCGGAGCGCGGCCGTGTCGTGAGGCAGGGCAATGCCCTCCATCCGGTCACGTCGGAACAGCAGCTCTTCCTGCTTGGCCAGGCCCACGGCCACAAGAGACTCCAGCCCCAGTTGGCGGAGGGCCGCGTAGGCGGCGGCCAGTTGCCCTTTGCCACCATCGATCAGGATGAGGTCGGGGAACGGCCCACCCTGCTCGAGCACACCCTTGTACCGGCGCAGCACAACTTCTTCCATCGAGGCGAAGTCATCAGTCGCTGGTCCGCGCACGGTGAACTTGCGATAGTCGCTGCGGCGCATGCGGCCATCCACACACACCACCATCGACGCCACGGTATTGGTACCCTGCAGCGTGGAAATGTCGAAACACTCGATTCGGCGCGGCAACGCGGGTAGATCGAGGACGGCGCGCAGGGTGTCCAGCGCCTCGAACGATCCCCGGTGTCCCTCGCTGAAGTGGGTGTCGTATGCCAGCGTGGCGTTGCGCATCGCGAGGTCGAGCAACCCGCGCTTCTCGCCCCGCTGCGGTGCCGCCACACGCACCTTGCGCTCGGCGCGCAGCGACAGCCACGCCTCCAGCGACTCGGTCGCCTCCTCGTCCAGCCGCTCGGACACCAGAATCTCCGGCGGCGGCACCTGCTCCGCGTAGAACTGCTGCAGCGCCGCCTCAAGCACCGTTGAGCTGTCCGATTCCGCAAAAAGACGTCGGGTGGCTTTTTCC
>BTVE01000014.1:0-59075 GCA_045862915.1 Acidimicrobiia bacterium | reverse complement strand
CCAGCCATCGAAGCCGGAGCAGCAGTTCGTCGGGATGCGACAGGTGTAGACGCGGCACGGCCTGCAGCACTTCTGGATCGATGTCCGGTTGGTAGAACCGATTGAACAACACCAACCCATCGGCGCCGGCCGCCGACAGTTCCCGCGACAGGTGCGCGATTGACGAGAAAAACGGCGACAGTTTCACAGCAATCGGCAGCCGGACGTGCGCACGTACCTCACGAACGATCTCCAGCAGGCGTTCTTCAACAGCCGCGCCCGATTCATCCAGGTGTGTCGCGACGTGGTAGAAGTTCAACTCAAGTGCGTCCGCGCCAGCCTGCTCGATCGACCGAGCGAAGTCGAGCCACCCGGTGGCCGATGTGCCATTCAGTGAGGCAATGACAGGCACGTCGACCGCATCGCGCACGCGGGTGACATGTGTGAGGTAGCGCTCCGGGCCGAGAGTAAACTCGTCCGCCATCGGGAAGTACGAGCGCGCTTCGGCATGCGCGTCTTCGTGGGCGCTCAAGTGGTGCAGGCGGCCGTGGTCGTCGGCGAGGATCTGCTCTTCAAACAGCGACGGCAAGGTGATGGCGGGCGCGCCGGCATCCTCGAGACGCCGAATGCTGTCCATGTCGGCACCAAGCGGCGACGCGCCCGGCAGCAGGGGATGCGCAAACCGGAATCCCAGGTATGAGGTGGACAGGTCCATCATGATCGGGCCTCCTGTTTGGTGGCCTTGCCGGCCATCTGCGCATACAACGCGTATCGCGCGTCGGCATGTGCCTGTGCGCCGGCCAACAGCTCGCGGTAGCGCTCGGGATCTGCTTGTTCAACGACCCGGAATCTCGACTCGTTCCGCATGTATTTGCCGAGGTCCCCGTGAGGCGGCCCCGATTCCAGCTGCAAAGGCGGCGTCCCCGTCCCAGCCAGCCGAGGATCAAACCGCAGCAGCGGCCAGTAACCAGTGTTGACCGCGAGCTTCTGCTGTTCCAGCCCCTGCGCCAGGTCATACCCGTGGGCGATGCAGTGTGAATACGCAATCACCAGCGAGGGCCCGGGGTATTGCTCGGCCTCCTGCAGCGCTTTGACCGTCTGGGCGTCCTTGGCGCCAAACGCGACGCGTGCGACGTATACGCTCCCGTACGCCATGGCCATCAACGCCAGGTCCTTCTTGTTGGTGGCTTTGCCGGACGCCGCGAACTTGGCCGACGCGCCCATCGGTGTGGCCTTCGACTGCTGGCCGCCGGTGTTCGAGTACACCTCCGTGTCGAGTACGAGGATGTTCACATTACGGCCAGACGCGAGCACATGGTCAAGGCCGCCATAGCCGATGTCGTACGCCCACCCGTCACCACCGACAATCCAGACACTCTTGCGCGCGAGCATGTCGGCGAGCGCCAACAGGCGCTGTGCGTCCGGCGACTGCAGCGCGACAAGCGCGGCCTTGAGGTGCGTGATCCGCAACCGCTGAGCGTCGATCTCCGCGTCGGTGTTCTGGGGCGCGTGCAGCAAGTTGTCGCCCAGTTCGCGATCGATCTTCAGGTCGTGCACCAGGTTCTGCAGCAGCCGTCGCGCATCCTCGACCTGCGCGTCCACAGCCAGCCGCATCCCGAATCCAAACTCCGCGTTGTCCTCAAACAGCGAGTTCGACCATGCGGGGCCTCGGCCATCCCGGTTCACGGTATACGGGGTCGTCGGCAGGTTACCGCCGTAGATCGACGAGCAACCGGTCGCGTTCGCCATGATCAGGCGGTCACCAAACAACTGCGTCAGCAGCTTGATGTACGGCGTTTCGCCGCAGCCGGAACACGCGCCGGAGTACTCGAACAGCGGCTGCAGGAACTGCGTGTGTTTGACGTCAGGTTTGACGGTGTGGCGGTCCACTTCGGGGAGCGACAGGAAGAAGTCGAAGTTGCGACGCTCCTGTTCGCGCAGCGGCCGTTGCGGATGCATGTCGAGGGCCTTGTGTTTCGGATTGGCCTTGTCGCGCGCCGGGCACACCATCACACACAGGGAGCAGCCGGTGCAGTCGTCCGGCGCCACCTGGATGATGTAGTCCATCCCCTCGTATTCATTGCCCTTGAACGCGACCGACTTGAATCCGTCGGGCTGGTCAGCCAGTGCTGAGGGCCGCGCCACCTTGGCGCGAATGGCGGCGTGTGGACACACCATCGCGCACTTGTTGCACTGGATGCACAGCGCTTCGTCCCACACTGGAATCTCAGTGGCGATCGATCGTTTCTCCCACTGGGCCGTACCGACGGGCCAGGTGCCGTCCACCGGAAACGCCGACACCGGCAGCAGGTCGCCCCGATTCGCCAGCATCTGCGCTGTCACATGTTTCACGAAGTCCGGCGCCGCCTCGGGTACGACCGGATCAAGCCGGCGTGTGGACGTCACTGACGCCGGCAGCGCCACCTCATGCAGGTGCGCCAGCGACGCATCCACGGCCGCAAAGTTGGCCTGGACGACGGATTCTCCGCGTTTGCCGTAGGTCTTGCGAATCGCATCCTTGATGCGGCCAATCGCCTCGTCTCGCGGCAACACACCCGAGATCGCGAAGAAACATACCTGCATCACGGTGTTGATGCGGGATCCCATCCCGTGCTCGCGCGCCACGGCGTACGCATCAATCACATACAACCTGGCCTTGCGCTCGATGAGTGTGCGCTGTACCTCCATCGACAGATGCGACCAGATCTCGTCCGGCCCATATGGCGAATTCAACAGGACGACCGCGCCATCGTCGGCGTAGCCGAGCACATCGTATTTGTCGAGAAAGTCGAACTGGTGGCAGGCCACAAAGCCCGCCCGACGGATCAGGAATGGCGCGCGAATGGGCTTCGGCCCAAACCGCAGGTGCGAAATCGTCATCGCGCCGGACTTCTTCGAGTCGTACACAAAATAGCCCTGCGCGAAGTTGTCCGTCTCTTCACCGATGATCTTGATGGAGTTCTTGTTGGCGCCCACGGTGCCGTCCGCACCCAGGCCAAAAAACACCGCGCGCACGACGTCGTCCGTCTCGACGTCCCAGTCCGGATCCACCTCCAGTGACAGTCCGGTCACGTCGTCAACGATCCCGACCGTGAAGTGCGGTCGTGGATCGGTGCGGTCCAACTCGTCAAAAACCGCCTTGGCCATGGCGGGCGTGAACTCCTTGGAGGCCAGACCGTAGCGGCCGCCGATGACGCGCGGGCGCATGCGGCCATCCTGCGTGAGGGCGGCGACCACGTCGAGGAACAGTGGCTCGCCGATGGCGCCCGGCTCTTTTGTGCGGTCGAGCACGGCAATCGAGCGTACTGAAGCCGGCAGCGCCTGGATGAAATGCTCCACGCTGAAGGGCCGATAGAGGTGGACCTTCACCAGCCCGACACGTTGCCCTTCGGCAACCAGGCGCTCGACCGCGACTTCCACCGTCTCGGCGCCTGAGCCCATGATCACGATGACCCGGTCGGCGTCAGGCGCGCCGACGTAATCGAAGAGCCGATAGCGGCGGCCGGTCAGGTCTGCGAAGCGGTCCATCGCCAGCTGCAACTGCGACGGAAACGCCAGGTGGAATGTGTTGGCAGCTTCACGTGCCTGGAAGAAGACATCCGGGTTCTGGGCCGATCCGCGGAGCACCGGGTGATCGGGTGACAGCGCCCGTCGCCGGTGTGCGGCGATCAGCTCGTCGGGCAACATCGCCTTCAGGTCTGCGTCCGACAACGCCTCGATACGCGACACCTCGTGAGAGGTGCGGAACCCGTCGAAGAAATGCATGACCGGAATACGGGTGTCCAGCGTTGCGGCTTGGCAAATCAGCGCAAAGTCATGCGCCTGCTGCACGGTGTGTGACGAGACCATCGCCATGCCCGTCTGCCGGCACGCCATCACGTCCGAGTGGTCGCCAAAGATCGACAACGCATGGGTCGCGATCGTACGGGCCGTCACGTGCATCGTGAACGGCGTCAGCTCGCCGGCAATCTTGTAGAGATTGGGGATCATCAGCAGCAGGCCCTGGCTGGCCGTAAACGTCGTCGCCAGTGCCCCGGCCTGCAGTGCGCCATGGACCGCGCCGGCGGCGCCGCCTTCCGACTGCATTTCGACGACCGACGGCACCTGTCCCCAGATGTTCGGCTTGCCCTTGGACGACCATTCGTCAGCCAGTTCACCCATGGCCGACGATGGGGTGATGGGGTAGATGGCGATGACTTCGTTGGTGCGATGTGCCACCAGGGCGGTGGCTTCGTTGCCGTCAACAGTGATCCAGGAGCGGTCCATGGGGCACACGCTGTGCCAGATCCGTACCGCGCATAAGGGGGGCTCCGGGCATGACTGCCAGTGCTCTTTGGCCGCATTCGCGGGGAAAAACCGGCGGCGCCGCGGACTTCTTCGCGAGTAGACTCGAAAGGACCCATGTCCGAACTGCGACCGCTTGATCCTCGTTACATCGATGTTCGCCGCATCGTTGGCCTGATCTTTACGGCCGTGGTGTCGGCCGCGGCCCTGGTTGCATTCGGCATCGTCGGCTGGTCGGTGCGCCCGGGATGGCAGATTGTGGTCGGTGGCGGCGGAGTGTGGCTGGCCCTGACCATCGGGCTGGCCGTGTGGCACTGGCGATGGCCGGCGGTCGTGTACCGGCATGCCTCGTGGCAACTGGACGAACACATGCTCGAGATCCGGCGTGGCGTCGTCTGGCGGCGCATCATCAACGTGCCGCGATCCCGTGTGCAGCACACCGATGTGTCGGAAGGCCCGCTGGAACGCAGCCACGGGTTGAGCACACTCATCGTGCACACGGCCGGGACGGAGTTTGCGCGGGTGGCCCTGCCAGGCCTGTCGCGCGAGACCGCTATCATGCTGCGCGACCAACTCCTCCCCAGGGACGGGCGTGATGCCGTCTGATCAGCGGTTCCATCCGTTTACGGTGTTGTTTGCGCTCGGGGGCGAACTCCGGAACTTCCTGGGGCCCATCGTGTTTGCCTCGTTCACGGCGCGGTCGCGCGGGGGTGAGATCGAGAACTGGTTCCTGATCTTCATGATTCCGAGTGTGGTCATCGCGGCCGCACGGTACTGGTTCTCGACGTACCGGTATGACGAGACCGAGCTGGTCGTGCGCAACGGCATCATCTTCAAGAACGAACGCCACATTCCATACGCACGCATCCAGAGTGTGGACGCACGGCAGAACGTGCTGCACCGGTTGCTCCAGGTGGTGGAAGTGCAGGTGCGGACCGGGACCGGCGGTGAGGCCGAGGCCACGCTGAGCGTGTTGCCGATTGGTGCGCTGGACCAGATGCGGCAGCGGGTGTTTGAGGGCCGGCGGGAAGCGGCCGTGGCGACGGGTGATGATGCGGCGGCTGCGGTGCCGGGGCACGACGAGGCCGGTACCGCAATGCCGGTGCCGGCTGCTGTCCACGCCGAGGTCTTGCTGCGTCTCTCCCCGGCTGATACGGCGTTGTCGGGACTGCTCGACAATCGCGGATGGGTGGTCATTGGTGCGGCGTCGGGTCTGCTGTGGGAGTCCGGCGCGTTTGATCGCGTCGAGACGTTGCTGCCGCAGGCGTCCTGGACCCTTGCGGCCGCTGTGGCGGCGGGGTTGTTCGTCATCTCGCCGATCCTGTCGGTGTTCTGGGCGCTCGTGCGTCTACACGGCTTCACGCTGACCCGTCGTCATGCCGAACTGCTGACCGAATACGGAGGACTCACACGTGTGACCGGGACCATTCCGCTCCGGCGTGTGCAGGCGATCAAGATCTTCCAGACGCCCGGTCATCGTCTGACTGGGCGCGCGGCGGTTCGTGTCGAGACGGCCGGCGGTGGAGCGCAGGAGCAGGGAAGCGCAGAGCGGGAGTGGATTGCCCCCATCATCCGCCTCGAGCAGGTGCCCTTCCTGGTGGACCACCTGGCTCCCGATGTTCGTCTGGACAACGTCGAGTGGCAGGCGCCCGACGTGGCGGCCGGCACTCGTCGCATGCGTCTCGCCGCCATCTGGTCGTTGATCGTCGGCCTGGTCGCGTTGCGGTTCTTCGACTGGTCGTGGGTGATTGCCGCGACGCTGGTCCTGCTGGCCGTCGCGCTGTTCGCCGCCCGCAAGTACGTGCAGTCGCTCGGCTGGGCGCGCACCGATGAAGCCGTGTACTTCCGCAGCGGCTGGCTGTGGCGTGCGGTGACGGTTGTGCCGATCGCCAAAGTGCAGGGTGTCGAGCTGCGGGAGTCGCCCTTCGATCGGCGGTGGTCGATGGCTTCGGTGTCCGTCGACACCGCGGGCGCCGGGGCTCATCAGGTTGACGTGCCCTACCTTGGTCGCGACGTGGCGGAAGGACTCCGAACAGCCCTGCTGGCCCAGGTGGCCGCCACCGAATTCCGCTGGTAGCCCTGCAACCGTTTGCCTGTGGGCACCGTAAGCCTATGCGTATGAACGGGTTCCGACGTTTCCTTGCTGGAATATTTGTCCTGGGCTTTTTGACTCCTGGTTACGCGCACGCGCAGGATACTGCCGGTGTTGGTGCGGTGGCCGGGACAGTCCAGACGGCTGAGACTCAACCGGCGCTTGCCGTCACGGTGTGCCTGGTCGACACCCTGAAGTGTGCGGTGACCGACGAGGCGGGGCGATTCCGCATCGGCGAGGTGCGCCCCGGCAGATACCGGCTCGAGATCACGCCCCCGGGCGAGCCGCGCATTCTGAGCCAGGAGGTTGAGGTTCGGGCCGGGCTCGACGCAGTCGTTGAGGTCCTGTTGCCGCGTTCGGCCGCGGTCCAGCAGACGGTGACAGTCACGGCCGAAGTGTTCCGCCAGCCGGAAGAGGTGAAGACCTCCGGCTTCCTGGTGCGCCCGTCGCAGATTCAGACCAGTGCGGCGGCGCTGCAGGACGTCTCTCGATACCTGCAGACCCTGCCTGGTGTCGTGATCGGCACCAACGACTTCCGCAACGACATCATCGTCCGTGGCGGCAGTCCGCTTGAAAACCTGTTTGTTGTCGACAACATCGAGATTCCGAACATCAACGCGTTTGCGAACTTTGCGTCGGCCGGCGGCACGGTCAGCATCCTGGACACCGAGCTGATTGAGGACGTCACGTTCCTCACCGGCGGTTATCCCGCGCCGTACATCAATCGAGTGTCGAGTGTCCTTCAGATCGCGCAGCGCGAAGGCAGTCGCGAAAAAACGATGGCCAAGGCGACGCTGGGATTTGCCGGCGCCGGTTTTGTGGCCGAAGGGCCGCTTCGCGGCGGCCGCGGCTCGTGGATCGTGTCCGGACGCCGCAGCTTTCTGGACGTCTTCACCGACGATGTCGGGTTTGGTGGTGTGCCGGTCCTGTACTCGGTCAACGCCAAGGCCGTCTACGACGCCACGCCTTCCGATCGCCTGTGGCTGGTCAACGTGACCGGCATTGACAAGATCCGCCTGGGGCTGACGGAAGACACCGACCTTGATGAGGGCCTCTCGGAGTTCGACATCCGGTATCGCGGGTGGCGCAGTGCCACGGGCATCAACTGGCAGCGTGTGTTTGGCACACGAGGGGTCGGCCTGCTCGGCATCACCCACTCGGAAGCAAAGGTCACCTCGACGGTCAAGGATCTGCTGCGTGACGGGGTGCCGCCGATTGATGCGCCAATTGACGATGTGATTGCGGATGGCCCGGTGGTGTTCACGGAAGGGTCCCGCGAGAGCGAGACCACGCTCAAGTACGACTTGACCACCTATCTGCCGGTGCTGGGCCGCAACACAAAGGTGCAACTGGGCGCGAGCCTCAAGCGATTCCGCCTCGACTACGACACCGGATCGCCGCTCGGTGATGACAGTCCGTATTCACTGGAACCGGGTATCAACGCCTTCGTGCTCGACAAGGTGTTCACGGCCTGGCAGACCGGCGCGTACGCGCAGGTGACCAAGGACCTCTCGCCTCGGGTGAACGTGACGGCCGGCGGCCGGTTCGACCACTACGAGTTCATCGGGCACTCGCGTGTGAGTCCGCGCGCGGGCCTTGGCGTGAAGTTGACCGACCGGCTGAGCTGGAACGCAAGCGCGGGGCAGTATTACCAGCAGCCCTTCTTCCTGTTCCTTGCCGCCTTTCCGGAGAACGCTTCACTCAAGCCGTTCCGCGCGGATCACCTGGTCTCCGGCTTTGCGTTTCAGGCGGATGCGCTCACGCGCGTCACGCTTGAGGGTTATGTGAAGCGGTATCGCGACTATCCCGTCTCCACGCAGTTTCCGACGTTGTCTCTGGCCAACGTCGGTGACACGTTCAACGTGCGCGAGGCCCTGTTCCCTCTGGCGAGCGAAGGACGGGGCCGTGCGGAAGGGATCGAACTGTTCGTCGAACGTGCACCGGGCGGGCGTTGGTTCGGGCAGGCCAATCTCGCGGTCGCCCGTTCGCAACAGGCGGGGCTGGATGGTGTGCTGCGCCCGGGATCGTTTGACTATCCGTTCGTCTTCAACGTGTCAGGTGGCGTGGACCTGACCAGCCGCTGGCAAGCGTCCACACGCCTCGCGTATCTGGGTGGCCGACCGTACACGCCGTTTGACCTCACACTCTCGTCAACGGCCGGTCGCGCGATCTTTGATCTGGCGCGGGTCAACGACGAACGGGCGCCGGCCTATTTCCGCCTCGACCTTCGCGCAGAGCGGGCCTTCGGAGCCGATCGCGGCTTCACACTGTTCTTTGGCATCCAGAACGTGACCAATCGCCGCAACTTCTCCGGCTACGCCTGGAATCGCCGCACCAACACCATCCGCTTTCAGGAGCAGCAGGGCATCTTTCCCATCCTCGGGTTCAACTGGCGCATCTGAATGGGGAAATGGGGAAATGAGGGAATCGGGAAATGGGAGAATGGGGCATGAGACTTGCCGCACTGTTGTCCCTGATCGTGGTGGCGTCGCCGATGGCTCAGACCTCTGCCTTGACTGAACAGGAACGCGCGCTGACGACGTTCATTGATGCGAACAATGCGCAGGCGATCGCGCTGCTCGAGAAGGCCGTCAACATCAACAGCGGCACGATGAACTTCGACGGCGTGCGCGCGGTCGGAGCGCTGTTTCGCGCCGAGTTTGATGCGCTCGGATTCACGACGTCCTGGGTGGATGGCACGTCCGTCAACCGGGCCGGCCATCTGGTGGCGGTGCACGAGCCTGCCGGTAGCCGCGCGCCGAAGATTCTGCTGATTGGACACCTCGACACGGTGTTTGAACCCGACAGCCCTTTTCAGAAGTACACGCGCGTCAGTGACTCTGCGGCCAAAGGGCCCGGCATCACGGACATGAAAGGCGGCAACGTCATCATTGTCCAGGCGCTCAAGGCCCTGAAGTCAGCGGGGCTGCTGTCGTCGATGCGCATCACCGTGGTGATGACCGGCGATGAAGAGTCCGCCGGGCGTCCACTCGAGAGTTCTCGCGAAGCGCTCAAAAACGCTGCAAAAGGCGCTGATGTGGCGATTGGATTTGAGGACGGCGACGGCAACCCGGCCACCGCGGTGATCGCGCGCCGCGGCACGTCGAACTGGCTGCTGCGCGTGACCGGCCGGCCTGCGCACTCCTCGCAGATCTTCAACGACGAAAACGGCTACGGCGCAGTGTTTGAGGCCGCCCGCATCCTGAACAGCTTTCGCGAAACCCTGGCCGGACAGCCGCACCTGACCTTTAACCCTGGCGTGATCCTTGGCGGCACCACGGTGGAGTTCGACACCGCCCAGTCACGCGGCACCGCCTTCGGCAAAACCAACGTGATTGCCGAAGAGGTCACGGTGCAAGGCGATGTGCGCGCGTTGTCACCTCAGCAGTTTGCCGACGCGAAGGCTGCGATGCAGAAGATCGTCGCGCAGTCGCTCCATCGCACCAGCGCGACGCTCGAATTTGATGATGGGTATCCGCCACTGGCGCCCAAGCCGGGCCATGAGCAGTTGCTCGAGATGTACAGCCAGGCCAGCGTCGATGTTGGCGCCGGAAAGGTCATTGCTGTTGATCCCGACAAGGCCGGTGCTGCGGACGTGTCCTTCGTATCTGACCTTGTGCCGATGATTCTCGACGGCGTCGGTCTGATGGGTGGCGGCGGGCATACGGTCAACGAGACCGCCGACATGCGAACGCTGCCTTCACAAACCAAGCGTGTGGCCGTCCTGCTCGCGCGCCTGCAGCGGCAGTCGCGATGAGCCTCTACGACATTACGGTCACCCGCAGCGACGGGTCACAGACAACGCTGGAGGAATGGCGAGGCAAACACCTGCTGATCGTCAACACCGCCAGCGAATGTGGATACACGCCGCAGTACGAAGGACTTGAGGCCTTGTATCGCGAGTTCAAGGACCGTGGATTTGCCGTGCTTGGGTTCCCCAGCAACGACTTCGGCGGGCAGGAGCCCGGCAGTGACGAGGCGATTCAGGAGTTCTGCCGAATGAACTACGGCGTGAGCTTTCCGGTCTTCGCGAAGATTGCCATCAAGGGCGCCGACGGGCATCCTCTGTTCAAGTGGCTGGCCAACGAAAAACGGGGCATCCTCGGCATCGGCGCGATCAAGTGGAACTTCACCAAGTTCCTGGTCAGTCCCTCCGGTGACGTGCTGAAGCGTTACGGCTCGGTGGACTCACCTGCCGTCATTCGCAAGGACCTGGTCTCGCTGCTGGGCTGACGTGCAGCTGTATCTCATTCATCACGCACAGGCGCTCGACCCCTGGGTCGATCCGCAGCGGCCGCTGACCGACGAAGGTCACACCCACGCCTTGAAGATGGCCGAACTCGCCAAGGCCAAAGGCGCGGCTCCAGCGGTGATCTGGCACAGCGGCAAACTCCGCGGACGTCAGACCGGCCACGCATTCCTGCAGGTCTGCGCACCTTTTGCGTCCTTTGTGATGGTGCGTGGGCTCAGCCCTGAGGATCCGCCCGCGGTGGCTCACCTCGCGATACAGCGTGAATCGCGTGACCTCGCGGTGGTCGGCCATCGACCACACCTGCCCGCGCTCCTCCGCCTGTTGTGTCCTGCCGCCGCGCCGATGCCGACGCACGGTGTCGTCGCGCTTCGCAGCGACGATGGCGGCGTCAGTTGGACAGAGCAGTGGCGGCTTGTGTGAGCAGCTCCCACGCGCGTCGCAGGTGACGCTCCTCCGTACGGATGTTGCCCACCGCCACCCGCAGCACTATGCGGCCGTTGAGCGCGGTGTGTGAGAGGAACACCTCTCCCGACTGATTGACGCGCTCCATGATCGCCTTATTGAGGTCGTCAGCTTGCAGGTCGGTCAGCCCTGAGGGCGCGTACCGGAAACACACGACGCTGAAGGGCACCGGTGCCACACGTTCCCAGCCGTCCGTCTGATCCACCCACGACGCAAACAGCTGTGCCAGCCGCACGTGTTCCCGCAGCCGCGCGCGGACGCCTTCCGCGCCGAAGTACCGCAGCACCGCCCACAACTTCAGTGAGCGGAATCGGCGGCCGAGCTGGATGCCGGTGTCCATGAGGTTGCGCACCGCGTCCGGGTCGCTGGTCTTGAGGTACTCGGGTGTCAGCGAGAATGCCTGCCGGATGACATCCATCCGTCTCGTGAACAACACGCTCAGGTCAAACGGCGTGAACAGCCATTTGTGTGGGTTCACAACGATTGAGTCAGCGTGGTCGAGGCCTTCCCGCATCCACGCGAATTCCGGCACCATGGCCATGACACCTGCGTACGCCGCATCGACGTGCAGCCAGATGTTTTCCCGGGCGCAGACCTCGGCCACGCCGCCCACATCGTCCACACTTGTGCTCGAGGTGGTGCCGATGGTCGCGACAACAGCGACAGGGAGATACCCGGCTGCGCGGTCTTCCGCGATGGCCGCGGCCAGGGCGTCGGCGCGCATGCTGAACTGTTCGTCGGCGGGAATGCGTCGCAGGGCTTCGTGTCCGAGGCCCAGCGCGATGACGGCCTTGTCGACGGAGGAGTGTGCGTGCTCGGAGCAGTACACGCGCAGCGGCGGCAGCCGGCGTCCAGCGAGGCCTTTGGTGCGCACGTCAGGCACCGCCACTTCGCGCGCCGCGGCCAACGCATGCATCGTGGAGATGGATGCCGTGTCGTAGATGACGCCTTCAAACGCATCGGGCAGATGCATCAGCTGCGCGAACCAGCGCAGCGTGACTTCTTCCAGTTCGGTCGCGGCCGGAGACGTGCGCCACAACATGGCCTGCTGGTTGAGGGTGGACGCGACAAGATCCATCAGCACGGCGGGCGCGCTGCCGGTGATGGCGAAGTATGCGAAGAAGCCCGGATGATTCCAGTGCGTGCAGTTGGGAACGATCAGGCGATCGATGTCCGCGATCAGGTCGGCGAAGGGCTCCGGCAGCTCAGGCGCAGCAGAGGGCAACGCTCGTCGCACATCACCGGGCCTGGTCCTGGCAAGAACAGGATGTGACTCGATGTTGGCGTGATAACCGGCCGCCCAGTCCGCGAGCACACGCGCGTGCGCCCGGAACTCCTCGGCCGGCATGTCGCCGGACGGTGGCGTACTCATCGCCCGGCCGCGAAGTCCAATGCGAACTTCTCGAGGGCGGCGCTGGTGAGCCCGATGGCCTTGGCTTCTTCGAGGGCCTTTTCCTGCGGCCACTTGTCGACCACCAGACGCTTGATGAGCCACAACGCACCGACACGGTTGGCCGAGCCGCAGTTGATGAACAGGGGCTGGTAGTTGGTGTCAGCGACGATGCGCAGGAACTGGCGTGCGATGACCGGGCTCGGGTTGGTGCCGTCAAACGGCAAGTGCATGAAGGTCAGCCCGGCGGCCTCCGCGGCAGCCTGTGACTCCGGGATCTGGGCTCCGTCCTCTGTTGCCAGGCGGAGGTTGAGGATGGCCGCGTACCCACGCTTGGCGATCTCCGCCATCGCCTTGGGATCGGTGGCGCCGGCGCAACCGATGGTCGCGTCGACTTTCGAATAATTGCGGATGCCCTCAATCGTCTCTTTCTGAACCTGAGCGGGAGGGGCAGTGAGCAGCGCGACGAGCACCAGCAGAGGCACCATGTCGCGATTATAGGTCGCAGAGGCTCAGCGGCGGACCTGGACGATCAGTTCATCGGTGAGCTTGACGGTCAACGACGCGCTGGCTCGCAGTGCGACCTCTTCACCGTCGCCCTGCGCGACAGTGGCTGCGCCGGTCACGCCGCCAGCCGCCGCGCCGATGGCCGCGCCCTTCTTGCCTCCAAGCACTGCACCGAGGATGCCGCCCACTACCGCGCCCGTACCGACCCGGGCCGTGGCGTCGGCCGACGGCGAGGTGCCTTCCCGGAAGATCGGTTCGGTGTCGATCGACATCCGGGTCTTGTCGGTGAGGATCAACGTGTCGAACTGCAGACCGATACGTGGGGCCGTGCGGAACTTGCCGCCGCGCTCCACGGCGACAATCGTGCCTTCAAGGCGCGCCCCGGCCGCGATGGCAACGCGGTCGCCCACCTGCACGTCGCGAGTGACCGTGGCGGAGATGCGGTCCTCCACACGTGCTGTCCGTGTGCTGACCGCATGGTCCAGCCGGATCCCGATCACGGCATTCCGCTCGACCACCAACTCGTCGAAATCCAGGACCGGCTCGGTTACCACAGGGGGAGGGGCAGGGCTTGGCAGCGGGTCCGGCACGTAACGCGGTGGATCCACCACGACAGGCGGCGTTGGGACAACGGGTGGCGCCGCGACGGCGGGCGGAGGCTCAACTGGAACTGCCGCCGGTGGCGGGGTGACCTCGACCGTCCTGGCGGTGCCCGACGACTCCGGCGCTCGGGTCACGACCGGAGGCACGGGCGGCGTTGCCCGGCGCGGCGCCTGGGGAGGCGGAGGCTGCACCGTCTGGACCTGCGACGCCGGTGCCGGCTTGGGTTCGGGTGTGGCACGCGGCGATTCTGGCGTGGCGTCTGTGACGACCGCCGGCTGTGGGGCGGGGGACTCCCGAAACATGACGACGCCGCCGACGACGGCTGTGGCCAGCCCCATCACCAGAACGCCCGCGCCGATAGTTCGAGTAGTCACGTTCACCTCGCCTGCCCCAAGGCAATAGCAATCCCTGTACCGCTCGGCTGGACCCCGGTGTTTACGCGGCGGGGCTCGCTGACCTCAAAAGTGTGCCCTCCCGCACGGACACCCGCTGTCCCCTCGCGTCGAATTCCCTCGGTACTGGCTCGCATTTCCGTGCGGCGCCCGATGGCCCTGGCCTTGCAGGGAATCCATCCATGCGAATGCTCCCTGGAGCGTGTGTCGTCGCCCTGGTGCTGGCGCTTCCGGCGCCGGCGCTCTCGCAAACCCCGCAGTCCACGTTGACCATGAGGGACATCGCGGCGCTGACTGAGGCCGGACTTTCGGACGAAGTCCTCATCGCGATGATTGATGCCGATCAGTCGGTCTTCCGGCTGTCCGCGTCGGACGTGCTCGCGCTGCGTCGCCAGGGCGTGTCGAACGCCGTCCTGGTCCGGATGATCCGTACAGTTCCGCCTCCGCCCCTGCATCGCACGACGGTCGAGGTCGACGATGTTCCGCGTGTTGCGGACCCGGTGCCGGACGTGCGCCGCGAACCTGCGCCGGCGCCGCCAATCGTCGTGAACCCAACGCCGGTTGTGGTGCAGCAGACGGTGGTGCAGGAAGTGCGGGTGGAAGAAACCCGCTACGTGCCGGTGAGCGTGCCCGTGTATGTGCCGATCCGGCCGCGCGAACCTGAGAAGAAGCCGGAGCCGGAGTACTGGGGTTTCGGCGGGAAGCGTCGTCCTGACACATGGACCGAGTCGAACAACGATGTCCAGTCGGAGACCAAGTCGACGATCAAGACCGAGGTGAAGAAGCCCGGCGGCCAGTAGCCCGTGTTATAACCCTCGTGGCGCAATCATTCTCCTCGCGCCAGGAGGGTTTCCATGTCTTCATTCTCACGGCGTCATCACGGCCGTCGCATTGTCGGCGCGGTGATGGCGGTCGGCCTCGGCGTTTCTGCCTGGGGATCCACTGTCCTGTCAGGACAGGCCACACGCAGCTCGACGCAAAAAATCGACGAGGCGTATACCAAGCTCATCCAGGAGCACTCGACAGAAAAACGGGTGATGACCGAACTGGTCGATCACATGCCGGCGTCCGACACGGTGCCGTCGCCGCTGAAGTTCCTCGGGTACATCCCCGGTCAGCCCGGCAACCTGACGTATCACGCCGACATCGTGCGGTACCTCGAAGAGCTCGACAAGGCATCGCCGCGCGTGTCGATGTGGAAGATTGGTGTCAGCGACGAAGGCCGCGACATGGTCTCGGTGGCGATCGCCGATGAAGCCACGATCAAGCAACTCGACAAATACAAGGCGATCACGGCGCAGCTGAGCGATCCGCGAAAGTTGACCGATGCGCAGGCGCAGGCACTGGTGGCGTCGGGCAAGCCGATCTACTACGCGCTGGGCAGCATCCACTCGGGCGAAACGGGCAGCCCCGAGATGTTGATGGAACTGGCCTTCCGTCTTGCGGTGGAAGAATCGCCGTTCATCCAGAACATCCGCAACAACATCATCTTCGTGTTCACGCCTTCGACCGAGGTCGATGGCCGCGAGAAGCAGGTCGACAACTTCCACTACACGCGTAAAGGCGGCCAGGGCCAGGCCCCCGGGATGATCTATTGGGGCAAGTACGTTCAGCACGACAACAACCGTGACGGCATCGGCCAGGGCCTGCGGCTGACGCAGGTGATGATGGACACGTTCCTCGACTGGCGCCCCACCGTGTGGCACGACCTCCACGAATCGGTGACGTTGCTCTACACCTCCACCGGATCGGGTCCCTACAACCCCTTGGTCGATGCGGTGCAGGTCGACGAGTGGTGGCTGCTGGCCAAGACCGAGATCATGGAGATGACCAAGCGCGGCGTGCCGGGCATCTGGACGTACAACTTCTACGACGGGTGGACACCCAACTATCTCTTCTGGCTCGGCGTGACGCACAACTCGATTGGCCGCTTCTACGAAACGCAGAGCTTCCGCGGCGAGAACTACACGGTGGCCGGCGGGCAGAGCCGCGAGTGGTACCGCCCGAACCCCACGCCGCCCAATGTGCAGTGGGGCCCGCGGTCGAACGTCAACATGCAGCAGAGCGCGTTGCTTTTTGCCCTGAGTCACGTGGCGAAGAACAAGGAGACGTTCCTCGACAACTACTACGTGAAGAACAAGCGGGCGGTTGAACGGGGCAAGACCGCCGGCAATGTGAACGCATACATCCTGCCGAACGCAAAGCCGAAGGTGCAGGCCGCCGAGCTGGTGAACCTGCTGCGCGAGCAGGGTGCGGAAGTGCACACGGCCAACGCGGCCTTCAAGGTTGGCAACACCCAGGTCAACGCCGGCGACTACATCGTTCGCATGGACCAGCCGTATGCGCCGGTCGTGGAGATGTTGCTCGGCACGCAGTGGTACCCGGCCGACAATCCGCGGCCGTATGACGATACCGGCTGGTACTTCCCGGCGCTGCGCAACGTGCGCGCCCACAAGATCGAGGACGTCTCGGTGTTGTCGCAGCCGATGACGCTGCTCACGAGTGACGCGGTGGTGCCCGGCACGATCACGGGCACCGGACGCCATATCGTCGTTGACCACACAACCGACAACACTCTCGTGACGTTCCGCTTCGAGAACGCCTCGGTGAAGATGAGTGCTGCCGAGCGGGAGTTCTCGGTGAACGGCCGCACGTTTGGTGCGGGCGCGTTTGTGATTGAAAACGCGGATCGTGCGGCAATGGAAGCGGCGGTGAAGAAACACGGTCTGTCGGCCGTGGCAACCGACACGTTGCCCACCGTGCCGATGCACGAGCTTGACGTGCCCCGCATCGGCTACATCCACACGTGGACGAGCACGCAGGATGAAGGCTGGGTGCGCCTCGCGCTCGACTACTACAAGGTTCCGTACACGTATTTCGCCGACAATCTCGTGCGTCAGGGCAACCTGCGGTCGAAGTACGACGTCATCATCTTCCCGCACGCGGGTGGCAGCGCGCAGTCGCTGGTGGAGGGCGGGGTCACCGGCAACGTGCCGCGCCCCTACAAGAAGACGGAGCTGACGCCGAACCTCGGGTTTCCGGATTCCACCGACGACATGCGGGGCGGTCTGGGCCGCGACGGTCTGGCGGAACTGCAGAAGTTCGTGGAAGCGGGCGGCGTGTTGATCACGGAAGGCGCAACGGCCACGATCTTCCCCGAGTACCGGCTGACGTCCGGCATTTCGATCGACAGCGCGGAGGACCTCTGGGCGCCTGGCGCCGTGTTCAAGGCCGTGTTTGGTGATCGCACCAGTCCAATCGCGTACGGGTACGACCCGGGACCGATCGGTGTGTATTTCAAGACCGCGCCGCTGTTCTCCCTGGGAGGTGCGCTTGGCGGGCGTGGCGGCGGTGGGGGCGTGGACACGGGAGCGCCGAACCTGCAGCCGAATGCGGCACCGCCGCAGTTGACGACACTTGACGGACCGCCGGCGGGCGCGCGTGGCGCGGGTGGCCGCGGCGCGGGGCCGGCGTTTGGTGGCGGCCGTGGCGGCCGAGGCGGTGTGGGCCCCGGCAACAATCCGACGGCGCCGCGGGTCATCCTGTCGTTCCCGAACGATCCGAACGACCTGCTGCTGTCGGGTGGCCTGCTCGGTGGCGAGAACCTGGCCGGGCGACCGCTGGTGATTGATGCACCGGTCGGACAGGGGCACGTCGTGATGTTTGCGACGCGCCCGTTCTGGCGCTGGCAGACACACGGCAACTTCTTCCTGGCGTTCAACGCGATGTTGCACTGGAACGACCTGAGCACCCGCTAGCGTGGCGTCCGTTGCTGTCATAGGCGCGGGCGTGATCGGCGCAGCCATCGCTGACGCGATGGCTGCGCGTGGCGCTCGCGTGACCCTGTTCGACATGCGTGGCGCCGGCCGAGGCGCATCACACGCCTCGGCCGGCGTGCTCTCGCCCTACATCGAGGCCACACCCGGCAGCGTGCTGCTCGCGCTGGGCACGCGCAGCCTCGCGATGTGGGACGACTTCGCCGCGCGCGTGCGTGCGCGCGGCGGCGACTTCGAGTACGCCCGCACGGGCACACTCGAAGTTGCGCTGACTGACGACGAAGCACGCCACCTGCATGCGCAGGTGGCGTGGCTGCAGGCCGAGGGTGTGGCGCACCGCTGGCTCGAGCCCCCAGACCTGCGGGCCCACGAGCCTGCGGTGACGCCGGCGGCTCTCGGCGGGCTGCAGATCGACGGGCACGGGTTTGTGCACGTGCCCGCGCTGGTGCGCGCGCTCCTGCAGGCGGCACGCCTGCAGGGCGCGACGCTGGAGACGCCGGCCGAGGTGCTGCACGTCGAGCCGGCGGCCGACGGTGTCGCCCTGCGGCAGGGCGACACCCGGCGGCGGTTCGACCACGTGGTGATCGCGGCCGGCAGCTGGTCGTCACGCGTGAAGATCGCCGGTGCCACGTTGCCGAAGGTCCGTCCGATTCGAGGGCAACTTCTCGAACTGGGCTGGCGCGACGCAGCGATGCCGCAACAGTCCACCTGGGGCACGAAGTGTTACACCGTGCCGTGGAAGAACAATCACCTGCTTGTTGGCGCCACGGTTGAAGACGTGGGCTTCGATGAGTCCACCACTGTTGACGGTGTACGCGGTTTGCTCGAGGCCGTGACCGAACTGCTGCCCGGCGCGGCCGCGGCTGAACTCGTGGACGTGCGTGTCGGACTCCGCCCGATCGCAGACTCGAAGATTCCGCTGATTGGTCCTGTGCCTGGTGTGCCCTACGTCACGGTGGCAACGGCGCACTATCGCAACGGCATCCTGCTCGCGCCGTACACGGCGGACGTCATCTCGCGGCTGGTGCTGGATGGCGACGCCGACCCGGCGCTGACGATGACGACGCTCGGCACGTCGGGAGCGGGCCCGTCGTGACAGTCGTCTCCTGCCGGTGCGCCCCGGTCGATGTTGATGCCTCCTCGCTCTCAACGTTGCGCGAGGCGTTCGCCGATGCAGAGCCGCTTTTGCTCAAGCAGGCGTGGCGGGAGTCCCCCGAGCCGGCCTTCCGGCCGGCATTGGTGCGAGTGGGCTGGCAGGATGATCGCCTGCTGATCCTGGCGGATCTTGACGACGTGGACATCACCACGGCGGCGACCAGCCACGGCCAGCGTTTCTGGGAACTGGGAGACACCTTCGAGATCTTCCTCGCGGCGGACAGCGTGGCGCAGTACATCGAGTGCCACGTGACCCCGCTCAACCAGCGGCTGCAACTGCGTTTCCCGCTGGACGGCCCCGCAGCGCTTGGCCCTGATCCCTTTGTGAAGGCGCTTGTGCCCGGTGACGACTTCACGTCGCGTGTCTGGATCGCCGACGACAAGGCCGCGTGGACCGTTCTTGCTGAAATCCCGGCGACGCTGGCGGGTCTGGAACGGCGGTCGCTTGCCGGAAGCGAGTGGCGCTATTCCTTCAGCCGGTACGATGCCACGCGAGGCAGCGCGTCACCGGTGATTTCATCGACATCACCACACCCCGTCCCATCCTTCCATCGCCAACAGGAATGGGGCCGGCTGGTGTGCGTCGGCTAACGAACATCACCGACGAAACGCGCCGTGCGGCGGTCCATTGACAGGTCATGAGCAGGCCAGACGGACCCAGGTCACCGGTGGCTAAACCACTGCACTCTGCTCATCGGAGAGGACGTCGTAAGGGACGCGGCTGACGTGTCGACTTTGGAGGGGCGGCTCAGTGACTAGCCGACGGGCTTCCACCAATGTTGCTGAGCGGGAGAGGAAGTTGACCGACGACAGGTAGGGTGATCGATTGGCCTGCAGGCCGCCTGTTCACCTCATCGATCAGCAGCTTGATGGTCCTCCCCTCGAGTCGCGAGAAGCCGTAATGCGACGCCTGAATTGTCACAAGTTGCTCTTCTCCAAGGGCAGAGCCGAATGCTCGGACGTGATCTGCAAATCGAGGACCGATCCTAAATCGGAGTTCACTAGCCATGACCAAGCCGCGCACAACGGTCAGCTCCGGAAAGGGACTGGTAGTCCGATTGAGCTCCAAGGTCCTCGACAGAATGCCGTCGAAGAACTGGTCGTCTCCTGAGAACAGAGCTCGGGATCGATGGTCGGTTGGCCAGACTTCAACGGCGACTGCTTCGAGGTTGAAGCTGGTGGTGCCCGGTAGACCGGCGAAGGACGCATGACCTCCGAGGTCGTGCCGGAAAGCCCACGTATCGCCAACTGGCCAGACGTCGAATTGCCATTGACCTTCCCGCAGCCGCACGCCGCCAAATCGAGTGCGACGGTCTAGGGACTTCCTGAAGCGTTCTTCTAGGTCGTCAACCGCAGCACCCGAGACCACCAAGTCAATGTCCCGTGGACGCCCGCGCCTACCCTCGAACAGCCTTGCAGCGAGCAGCGACCTCAGTGTGCCCCCGAACAAAACCGCCTCGATGTTTGATCGTCGAAGGGTGTCGAGCACTCGCAGGATGGGCTGCTTCCAAATGGCACCATCGTTCGCTGCGAGCGCAGCCACTTCGTCGCGCAGCGCCTGCTTCAGTGCGTTCAGGCTACTGGCCATTGAACAGCTCCGCGTGCAGCCTCTTCGCGAATGTATCGGTCATCCCGCAAACGTAATCGGTTACCAGTTGGAAGCGATGGTACTGCTCAGGCAGATCTGCTTGCTGGGCCATCGAGTGACGAAAAACCTTGCGGTAGTTGGGGGAGATGAGCGCGGCAGCCTTGCCTGCGAACGATGTCGCTTTGGGATCTCGGTCCTTCGGCAGGGCCATTGCACCGCTCCAGAACACATCCATGAGGTCACCAATTACTCTGCGTCCCATCAACTCGAGCTTCAATGTGGGAGGCGTCGCGTAGATGCGCGTCTTTCCCAGTCCGTCGAGGCATTTCCTCAGAGCAGTCGCGGAGCTGTCTGGAAGCAAGGCACCCTTGTAACGACCTGCCATGATGTCATCGTATCGCTCCACGAAGGTCTCGAAGGCGGCGTTGGTCATGACCGCGATCGCCCCAGTCCTGAATGCTGCTGCTCTGACGTCGTCCTCAAGATCAGTCGGAACTGTGGTTCTGCCGGCCTTGAGGATTGCTTCTTGCTTTCGCAATGCCGCCTCAACCGCAGGTCCGTCGGCCTCTTCGAGAGCCGTCCTGACGTCAGTCCACGCAAGGATTCCCTTCTTTACAGCATCTTCAACGTCCGCCGCCAGGTACACCACGTCGTCCGCGGCCTCGACCAGGTAGCAGATCGGGTTTCTGGCGTCGCCTGTGCCTGTCCGCTCCCTGACGTCTTTGACGATGCCCTCTTCTGACGCGAAGTAGCCCGGCTTCCTCCGGGCCTTGTCTTCGGCGTCCTTGTCTGCCAGGTCAGAAGGAACCACGTATTTTCCAAGAGCTGACACTGTACCGAACGTCAAGTTGAGCCCGTGATAGTCCGCCAGCACCTGCAGCTTGACCACCAAACGCAGCGTCTGTGCGTTCCCTTCGAAGTTCAGGAAATCCTGAATCTGCTGGCCGGACTCCAGCATCTTGCGGAGTTCCTCAACGCCAAATCGAGTCTTGAACCAGTCCCGAATGGCATCTTCTCCGGCGTGGCCGAAAGGCGGGTTTCCCAAATCGTGGAGCAATCCGCATGTTGCAGCGATTGCCTCAATGGACCGGTCCATCCCAGGCCTGATTAGCTTGTTTTCGAGGAGCCAGTTCGCCGCCCTCTGTCCCAGGCCCCGCGCCACGCTGGAGACTTCAAGCGAGTGCGTCAATCGCGTCCGAACGGCGTCGTGCGGCTCCAGCGGGAAGACCTGGGCCTTGTCCTGCAGGCGTTTCACTGGAGTGGAGAAGACGGCGCGGTCGAAATCGCGCTCGAACTCCGCTCGATGGTCGCCTACGACTGTCGATTGCCGGCGGCGGCTCGGGTTCAGGAGCGTCTGCCAGTCCATAACCATGCAGCCGCTAGTATTGCAGGAACCTGTGACGGGGTGGGGCACACCTGGTACACAAAAACGAACTGCTCAATCGAAACGCGTAACGTCCACCAGCAGGGCCGGTTGGGCTGAATTCGTGAGCCGCCGTCACGAACTGTTGTCGTAGCGTCACCGTATCCTGTCCGCATGGTCCAGGACCTCAGGTACGCACTCCGCAGTCTCGTCACCCAAAAAGGCTTCTCCGCGGTCGTCATCCTGTGCCTGGCGACCGGCATTGGTGTGAACGCCACGATCTTCTCGGTCGTTGATGGCGTCCTGATCCAGCCGTTTCCTTATGCCGAGCCCGACCGGATTGGTGTGGTGCAGATGCTGCGGCCGCAGTCGGGGATCCGGTTTGGCGGCACGTCCTATCCGGACTTCGTGGACTTCCTCGACGCACAGAGCCGGTTTCAGGCGATTGCCGCGACCACGGGGCGCAGCGTGACGTTGTCCGATTCGGGAGAGCCTGAACGCTACCGGGCCGGCGCCATCACCTGGAATCTGTTCCCCATGCTCGGGATCGCCCCGCTTCACGGTCGGCACTTCACCGCTGGTGATGATGTTCCCGGGGCGGCAGGGGTGGTGCTCATCAGTCACGACCTGTGGACCGTTCGATATCAGGCCGACCCCTCGGTGGTCGGCCGGCGGGTGCTGCTCAACGGCTTGCCGCACGAAATCATCGGCGTCATGCCTCCGGGCTTCAAGTTTCCAGACATCCGGCAGCTCTGGGTGCCTGTGATTCCGCTGATCCACAGGGACACGCGCGATAACCGGAGCCTGCAACTCTTCGGGCGGCTCGCGCCGGGAGCCACGATTGCGCAGGCCCATGAGGACCTGCGCGCGATCAGCCAGCGCCTCGCCACGCAGTATCCGGACACCAATGAGGGATGGGTGGCGGAGGTCGTCGACCTCCGCACCGACCACATTCCCGAAGATGTGTCGCTGGTGATCTGGCTGATGATGGGCGCTGCCACGCTGGTGTTGTTCATTGCCTGTTCCAACGCGGCGAACCTGTTCCTCGCGCGGGCCACGGTCCGACGCCGCGAGATCTCCGTGCGGGCCGCGCTTGGCGCGGGGCGGGCACGTATCGTGCGGCAACTGCTCACCGAAAGCGCCGTGTTTGGGTTGATGGCCGTCCCCCTGGGTCTGCTGATTGCGTACGCCGGAACGCAGGCCCTGACTGCCTCGATGCCTCCCGACCAAGTGCCGTTCTACATCACGTGGCGCATTGACTGGCGTTCGGTCGTGTATGCGATTGTCGTGGCGGTCGGTACCACGGTGCTCTTCGGGCTCGTGCCGGCCTGGAACGCCACGCGCGGCACCCTTCACGACGAGTTGAAGGAAGGCACACGCGGGAACAGCGGCACGCGGTCGATCGCGCGCAACACCCTCGTGGTGGCCCAGGTCACCCTTGCGATTGTGTCGCTGGTGGGAGCTGCGCTGTTCGTGCGAACGTTTATCAACCTCGACGACTTCAACGTGGGCTTTGATGCCGCGCCGCTCGTGACGACGCGTGTCTTCTTCGCCGGCGAGGAATACTCGCCCGTGGGTGCCAAGGCGAGAGCCACGCGCGATCTGGTCGAACGCTTCGAGCGGCTGCCTGGCGTGCAAGGCGTTTTCGCCTCCAACTTGATTCCACTCGATGGCGGTGGCGGCGGCGGCACGCTGCAGATTGACGGCATCGCGTTCGAGCCAGGCCGTGAACCCGACGTGGCCTTCGTGGCTGTCACTCCGGGTTTTGTCAGAACACTCGGCGTACCACTTCTGCAGGGTGTGGACTTCACCGAGGCGCAAGGCTGGTCACAGACAGCCGTGGCGCTCATCAACCAGACGATGGCCGACGAGTTCTTCAAGGACACGACACCGCTCGGTCGTCGCGTCAGAGTGCCCCAGGGGCCCGAAGAGGCGCCCTGGTTCACCATCATCGGCGTCATTTCCGATGTCAAACATGACGACATCGATCCAGACGACGAGAAGTTTTCGGCGGTGTATGTGCCTCACCCGTTTCAGGAGACACAGAACACCGGATTTACCGTGAAGGTGAGTGGCGATCCCGCGCAGCTCGGCCCGGCGCTCCGGCGCGAGGTTCGCGCGATGTCGCCGACGATCCCGATCTTCGCCATTCGCACGATGGAGGAACTGCGGCGGTTGAGCTTCTGGGAGTTTGCGATTTTCGGTTGGGTATTCGGGTTGATTGGCGTGATCGCCCTGCTGCTGGCTGCCGTCGGTGTGTTTGGGGTGTTGTCCTACGCGGTGTCGCAACGGACGCGTGAGATCGGTGTGCGCCTGGCACTCGGCGCCAGCCTGGGGAGCATCCGGATGCTGGTGCTTCGCCAGGGACTCACGCTCGCCGGTATCGGCGTCGTGGTCGGGCTGGCCGCAGCGTCGGTATTGACGGGGCAGGCGGTGTCGCTGCTCTACAACGTCACGCCAACCGATCCCCTCAGCTACACGCTCGTGGCGGTCTTCCTGTTGGGGATGGCAGCACTGGCGTCGTACGTCCCGGCTCGACGTGCGATGCGGGTCAATCCGATGGAAGCGCTCAGGGGCGAGTGAGCGGCGGCTCGCCTATTCCGCGATGTACTTCCAGACACCGCCGATGCGGCGCCAGATGGTGAAGAACGGAATCGGTTGACCGCTGGGTGCGTCTGCGGTGGGGTGCGGAGTGATGTGCCCGAACGTCACGCCGAGGTCGCCGCTTGGCGACACGATGGCGGATTCCGCAGACCAGAAGACCGGGCTCTTCGGACCCGGCGCGCCCGCACCGATGTCCCGCCCGATTTCGACATTGCCGATGACAAAACCCGCCGCCTGCGGGCCACCCATGTTCATGGCGTCCGGCCATCCATGTTTTTCGAACGCGGGCCCAAGACCGATCTGTTGTGCTTCGTCGGAGAACGCCCGCTCGGCGGCGACCAGGCTGCGCTGGTGCTCCATCAGCCGCGTCGTGTCTGGAGAGGGATTCAGACGCTCCGGCAACGAGGCCGCAAGCACGGTGGTGCTGACCTCACCGGCAGGACGTCCGCGCCGTTTGTACGCCGCAACACGCCAGCCGCTGTCACCGCGAATCCAGTAGGCCAGGTACTTCAACGGCACGGGCGTGGCCTCGGCCGGTGTGAACGTCATGAAGCCGAACGTGAAGCCATGCATCCCGTCGGCCGATACGCCGGCGCGGATGGGCGTCCACGTCAGCCGGCCTGCCGCGTTGGCAGGATTTGCCTGCAGCGCCGCAACCGCTTCGTCCTTGCCGTACGACAAGCCTCCCGGCCCCTGCATCACCACATCGTCGGCAAACATGGCAGACAGGGCAGGGACAACGGTCGTGCCGGCGGCCGCCGAGGCAAACGCGCGGTCAGCGGCAAGCAGGTTGTCCGCCACGGCCTGCGGCGTGATCTGCATGGGCATCATGCTCGCCGACGCGCTCCAGCACGCGGTTGACACTACAGCACATCCGGCCAGTACTGCTTGACCAGGCAGGGGGAATCGCATGTCAGCGCACTCTATCGCGATGTGTGTCCGCCCGTCATCCGTGCTGTGACCAAGTGTCTACGGATAGACGTAGGTCGACTGCAGGCCGAGTGGAAGTCCCAGCGCCCAGAACAGCAGGAGGAATAGCGTCCAGACAATCAGGAACGTCACCGAGAACGGCAACATCATCGAGACGACGGTGCCAATGCCCGCGGACCGCACGTACCGCTGGCAGAACACCACCACCAGCGGAAAGTAGGGCATCAGTGGCGTGATGATGTTGGTGCTCGAATCGCCAACGCGATATGCCGCCTGCGTCAGCTCCGGCGAAAGACCGACCTGCATCAGCATGGGCACGAAGATCGGCGCCAGCAGCGCCCACTTGGCTGACGCCGATCCCACCAGCAGATTCACCGTCGCCGTCACCAGAACGATGCCGCCGATCGTGACCTGTCCTGGCAGCGCAAGCGCCTGAAGCAGATGTGCGCCCTTGAGCGCCAGCAGAGCGCCAAGGTTCGAGCGGCCGAACGCGTCGGTGAACATCGCGGCGAAAAACGCCATCACGATGTAGTAGCCCATCGTCTGCATCGACTTCGACATGCCACCGACGACGTCCTTGGACGAGCGGACGGTGCCTGCCGCAATGCCGTACGCGACCGCCGGGAACAGGAAGAGCAGGAAGATGAGCGGAACGATCGAGCGCATCAGCGGCGCTTGAAACGAAGTGACCTGTCCATCCGGAGCCCGCATCGGAGACGTGACGGGCCACACCCAGACTGCGAGAAGCACGAGGCCCACGAGCATCGCGAGTGCGCCCACGACCAGTCCGCGTGACTCAGCCGGCGTCAGCGCCTCGAGTGTCGGCATGTCCTTCGTGTCGCCATCAACCGCGACGTTCTTCAGACGCGGTTCGATCACCCGATCGGTCAACACCCAGCCGATGGCCATGATGAGGAACGTCGAGACACCGGTGAAGTACCAGTTCGACAGCGGATTGACCATTCGTGTGGGATCAATCAGTTGTGCGGCCGACTGGGTGAAGCCCTGGAGCAACGGGTCGATGCCTGACGGGATGAGGTTGGCACTGAAGCCGCCGGAGACGCCCGCAAACGCGGCGGCAATGCCCGCAAGCGGGTGGCGTCCCGCCGTGTAGAAGATGACGCCGCCAAGCGGGATGACAAGGACGTAGCCGGCATCGGTGGCGGTGTGGCTCAGGCACGCGACGAGTACGAGCATCGGCGTCAGCAGCGCCTTGGGCGTGAGATTGAGCATCCACTTCAGCCCGGCGTTCAGAAAGCCGACGGACTCGGCCACGCCGACGCCGAGCAAGGCAACCAGCACCACTCCCAGTGGTGGGAAGGTTACGAACGTGTTCACCATGCCCGCGAGCCACGTCGCCATCGACGCGCCCGACAACAGGTTCACCACCTGAATGGGTTGCCCGGTACGTGGGTCGATGTTGGTGAAGGCCATGGGCGCGAGCAGGGCACTGAGCACCCAGACGATGACCAGCGCGATGGCGAATAACACCGCCGGATCGGGGAGCTTGTTGCCGGCCTTTTCAATCCCGTTGAGAAAGCGGTCCAGTGCAGTCGGCTTCATGGCCGTAGAGCATACACTTGGCTCATGGGACTCCTGACCTCGGATGCGCTCGACTCGGCACTGCGTGATCTGCCCGGCTGGTCGACCGATGGCCACGCCATCGCCCGGACGTTCACGTTCCCTTCATTTCCCGACGCGGTCGCCTTTGTGGCCCGCCTGGCCTTTGATGCTGAAAAGGCGGACCACCACCCGGACCTCCTGGTGAGCTACCGGAAGGTGACTGTCACCTGGTCCACCCACAGCGACGGGGGAGTCACGCAGAAGGACGTCGACGGCGCCCGGGCGGCCAACCGCTGCGCCGGGCAGTAGAATCGTCCCTGCGAATGAAGCTCAAGACGTCGTACAGCGCCAGGGAAGTGACGGCGCTGACCGGCCTGACCGGCCGGCAACTGCAGTGGTGGGATGAGGCGGCGTTGTTCCGCCCTTCGATCGCGCCACGCAAGACGACGCAGGGAGGATTCACGGAGCGCCGGTACTCACCGGTGGACGTGCTTGAACTCATTGCCCTGGCAGACCTGCGCCGCAGGGGCTTCGACAACGCGACGTTGAAGCAGATGATGGACGCGCTGCGCGACTACTTTCGCCGGCGTCTGTCTGAAACGCTGGACGATGCGGGAGAGTTGCGGCTGCTGACGGATGGCAGCGGCCTGTTTCTGCAGACGAGACAGGGACACGTGTTTGACCTGCTGGTGGATCCCCTGCAGGCGCTGTTGGGCAGCGAAGCGCTCAAACTGAAGCCGGTGAACGGCAAGGCGAAACGAAAAGCCACGCGCCGGTCACCCGCGACACAGACAAGGACAGGAAAGAAGGACGAATGAAGAAGCTGACGTTCGCCATCATGGCCCTCTGCGCGCAGGCCGCGCTGGTGGCGCAATCCGCGATTCCGACACCCGAGTCGGTCATCGGCTTCAAGCCGGGCACAGAATTCAAGCTGGCCAACTACGACCAGACAATTCAGTACTTCCAGCGCCTGGACGCCGCCAGCGACAAGGTGCAGGTGCTGCCGATGGGGACGTCGACGCAAGGGCGCCAGTTCTACGTGGCGCTGATCTCGACGCCGGCCAACCTGGCTCGTGTCGATCGCTACCGCGAGATTGCGCGGCGTCTGGCGTCGCCGGAAGGGCTGAGCGAAGCCGAGGCACGCGCGCTGGCGACCGAGGGCAAGGCGATTGTCCATATCGACGGCGGCCTGCACTCGACCGAGGTGGCGGGTCCGCAGCACACGCTGCAGCTCGCGTATGACCTGGTGTCGCGCAACGACGCCGAGGTCAACCGGATTCTCGACAACGTGATTCTCATGTTGTGGCCGACGATCAATCCGGACGGTCATCAGATGGTGGCCGACCACTACATGAAAAACGTCGGCACTCCGACTGCCAACGCGCCGCTGCCAGGGCTATATCAGGAGTACGTGGGCCACGACAATAACCGCGACGCGTACATGCTCAATATGGTGGAGTCGCGCGTGATGGAACACGCGTGGCGTCAGTGGGAGCCACAGATTGTTTACGTGCATCACCAGACGTCACCGTTTCCGACACGTATCTGGTTGCCGCCGTTTGCCGAGCCCATCGCGCCGCACGCGCCGTTTTTGATGTCGCGCACGGTGAATACGCTCGGCATGACCATCGCGCAGTACCTCGAAGAACGCGGCATGGTCGGCGCGACACACATGGGCACCGGTTTTGATGCGTGGTACGCCGGGTACATCGACTACGCGCCGATGTTCAAAAATCAGGCGGCCTTCTGGACCGAGACCGCGCTGGCCAACATGGCCGCCACGCGCGAGTACACGACCAAAGACCTGCCGCAGGCGTATCAGGACCTGCGGCCACAGAGCCTGTATCCGAGTCCGTGGGAAGGTGGACGGTTTGGTCTTGCCGACTCCATGGCCTACATGCAGGGCGCCTCGATGGCCGTGCTTGACTGGGCCGCCAGGTTCAAGGACAACCTGCTGCTCAATCGCTGGAAGTCGGGCCGTGCGCAGATTGAGGACCATCGCAATGGCGGACCCTACGCGTACATCGTCTCGGCCTGGCAGCGGGATCCGGTGGCTGCCGTTGAAATGCTCCGCCGTGTGGCATTTGCCGGCGTGCGGGTCTCGGCGCTCACCGAGAACACCACGATCAATGGCCGCGAGTACCCAGCCGGCTCGTGGGTGATTCCCACCGACCAGGAGTTCATTGCACTCGCGCGCCAGGTGCTCGACGTGCAGAACTATCCAGATATCCGCGAGTCTCCCGGCGGCGCGCCTGAGCAGCCGTACGACGCAGCCGGATGGACGCTGCCGCTGTCGATGAGTGTCGACATCACGACGGTCACCGAGCCGCTCGCGGCTGATGTCAAAGCGAAACTCAAGCCGCTCGGCGCGCCCCTCAATCCGACGGCCGCGCCGACGCCATACGACTCGCTCAACGTGGATGACCCTGCGCCGTTCGACAGCGCTCCGGGACTCGGGTTCAACAGCAACAGTGTCGCCGCCGCGATTGTGCCGCCCGATGCGAGCATCAGCCTGGCGCCAGCAATGGTGCCCAACGATCCGCCGACCTCGTCCATTGCCATTAATCCGTCAGAGGTCAATGCGTTCCGCGCCATCAACCAGGTCTGGAAGGCGGGCGGAACCGTCGCGTGGATTCCGGAGACGCAGACGCGCGCGTCTCATTACGTGCTTGGCGGCATCGACGGCACTCGCATCAGCGAGATCCTTCGTCGCCTGCACGTCAACGGCATGCACCTGCGCCGGTCCGAGCTGCCGACATCCACGATCCGTAAGCCGCGCGTGGCGCTGTTCCGTCCGCTCGCCAGCATGGACGAAGGATGGACGCGCTGGGTGCTCGAACGCTTCGAGTTCGAGTTCGCGTCCCTCGTCGACGCCGAACTCACGACGTCGCCGCTTCGCGACCGCTTCGACGTCATCGTCATCACCGACGAACCTCGCGGACCGTTGGCAGGAGGAGGCCGCGGTGGCCGCGGTGGGCCGGGTGGCGGCGCGGGCGCACGCGGGGGCCAGGCGCCGGGGCTGCCAGAGCCGGACGCCGCCCGCGTGAAAGCTTTGACCGACTTCGTCTCGGCCGGCGGCACGCTGGTGACGATGAACCGGAGCACGGGATTTGCGATCGAGCAGTTCAAGCTGCCGGTGCGCAACGCGCTGCAGGGGCTGGGCCGGCAGGAGTTTTTTGGCGGCGGTTCGCTGCTGAAGGTGCAGGTGGATACCACGCAGCCGGCGATGGCAGGCTTTGCGCCGGAAGGGGTGGTCTTCTTCAACGGCAGCCCTGCGTTTGAGACGCTCGAAGGCTTCAACGGTACCGTCTTGGCCACCTATGCCAAGGAAGGATCGCTGCTGGCGTCCGGGTACCTGCTGGGCGATTCCCACCTGCGAGGTAAAGCGGCGGCCCTCGAAGTGCCGTTTGGTCAGGGCAAGGTGATCCTGCTCGGCTTCCGCCCCCAGTGGCGCGGACAGACCTTCGGCACGTTCAAGGCGCTGTTCAATTCGTTGCTGAGATAGACCCGGATTCACCATGGAGACTGGAGCACATGGAGAGCAATTCTTTAAAGACCTCCACGTCCTTCACGCCTTCATGGTGAGGAACAAATGTTGGGCGGGGCTGCTCGGTTATTCGATTGGGAAGATCGCGCTCACGTCGTCGGCCGGGCGCGGGATGACGTGTACGCCGACGAGTTCGCCGACTTTGCGGGCGGCGGCGGCGCCGGCATCGGTGGCCGCCTTCACGGACGCGACGTCGCCGCGGACAATCGCGGTGACCAGACCGGCGTCGACCTTCTGATATCCCACAAAGGTGACGTTGGCGGTCTTGACCATCGCGTCGGCGGCTTCAATCATGCCAACCAGGCCGCGCGTCTCAACCATTCCGAGGGCTTCACCGGTGAATGCCGTCTTGGCGCTCATGTGTCGCTCACTCTACCAGATCCGCCCGCGGGCAGCGACCGGCAGCGCTTCCATCGACCCATCGTCATGCGTGAGCCACAGGTTGTCCATGAGGTTCGTGACCGTGCAGGCGTGATTGGGCAGCACCCGTACGCGATCGCCTGGACGCAGCGGACAGTCCGGCTGGACCCGGCACGTTGCATGTTCTTCCGACAGCCGCTCGATCACGATCGAGGTGTCCGGGTCATCGTCGACCGACGACAGGAAAACCGTCCCATGACCCGGTAAGGGTGTGAAGCCGCGCGCGCCGTCGTTGGTGAGTGTCTTGCTGCCGCAGTCGAGAATCACGCGGTCCGGCGCCGGCCGGCTGACCACCGAGGCAACGACGAACAGCGCGCAGTGGTTGATGGCGGCAGAACCGAGGCCGACCTGCGTGCGATCGAAAAAGACGTAGTTCCCGGGGCGCATTTCGGTGATGCCGCGCTGGCTCGGGGCCAGGGCCGCCGTCGGGGTGGAACCCACACTGACCTCCTCGACCTCGACACACTTGTCTCGGAGCGAGGTCGCCATGCCCACCATGATTTCGGTTTCCGTCGCGCTGATTGAGGCAAGCGCGTACGGCGATTCGGCGTGATACGCATGCCCGGCGTGGCTCAGGAGTCCCCTGAACGACAGTCCGGGAAGGCCGGCAATGCGCGCGATGCGGTCGACGACGCCTGGCGCCTGCGGATCGACGCCGCACCTGTGGAATCCCACATCCACCTTGACGAGCACCTCCACCGTCCGTCCCGCCCGCGCGAAGATCGCCGACCAGTCCCGCGCGACATCGTCGTCGTCGACGATGAACGACAGACGGATGCGATCCTGCAGCGCCATCACACGGTCGGCGTTGATCGGATTCAGCGGATACGGAAGGCGGATGTCGGTGATGCCGTGGTCAGCGAAGACTTCGGCCTCGCCGAGTTTCGCGCAGCAGATGCCGACCGCACCGGCCTCACGCTGCATGGCGGCGATGACCGGGCTCTTGTGGGTCTTGGCGTGTGGCCGGAGTTGGACGCCGGCGTGGTTCGCCAGCGCCTGCATGCGAGCGATGTTGGCGCGCAACCGCGTCAGCGACACGGCCGCATAAGGAGTGCGAGGATGCATGGCGGCTTCATTATGAAACAGCCCGGGCATACAATCTCCGGTGGGGGTATCGCAATGCGAGTTTTTGTGAGTCGAGTGGGACAGTCGGTGGTCGCCGGTACGATCGCGATGGCGTTGGTGGTGGGTGTCGCGTCGAGCGCCCAGGCTCAGGGCAAGTTCGAGCCGCGTTCCGGTCAGGCGGGCAAGGACGTTGTGTGGGTGCCGACGCCGCAGGAAACCGTTGAGATGATGCTCAACATGGCGAAGGTGACCCGCGAGGATTACGTGATTGACCTCGGTTCGGGTGACGGGCGCACGGTCATCACTGCCGCCAAGCGGGGCGCACGTGCCCGCGGCATCGAATACAACCCTGACATGGTTGCCCTCTCGCGGGAGAACGCCAAGACCGCCGGCGTGACCGAGACCGCAGTCTTCGAGCAGGCTGACCTCTTCAAGACGAACTTCACCCAGGCGACGGTGCTCACGTTGTTCCTGCTGCCGGACATCAACCTCCGTCTTCGTCCGCAGATCCTCGACATGCGCCCCGGCACACGTGTCGTCTCCAACACCTTCATGATGGGGAGCGGCGACGATGAGTGGGTGCCGGATGAGACGCGCCGCGTGACCGAGGACTGCGTCTCGTGGTGTACGGCTCACCTGTGGATCGTGCCCGCCAAGGTCAACGGCAAGTGGACGCTCGATGGCCAGCCACTCGTGCTGAATCAGAAGTTCCAGATGGTCTCGGGCACCCTCGGCAGCGCGGCCATCTCGGACGGCAAGCTCAACGGCACATCCATCACGTTCACGGCCAACGGCCGCACCTACACCGGCACGGTCTCAAACGACGGCCGCTCGATCACCGGTCAGGGCTGGAAGGCGACACGCTAGCGAATGGGGAAATGGGGGAATGAGGTAGTGGGGAAGTGCAATTCATTTCCCCATTTCCTCACTTCCCCATTTCCCAATTTCTAGAGGATGCCCAGTTTGCCCTTCGGCGTGTAGCCGGGGAAGACGCGGCTGGTATCCCGCGCGCCGAGGTGGCCGACCAGGGCTTCTGAGAAGACATCCCTGAAGTCCGTGGTGATGGCCAGGTCGCGACCTTCGTAGCGCTGTTCACGTTCCAGACCCGGCCACTTTCCGTACATCTTTCCGCCTTTGACGTTGCCGCCCAGGAGCAGCATGGCGTTGCCGTGTCCGTGGTCGGTGCCGCGGGCGCCGTTTTCGGCAACGGTGCGGCCGAACTCCGACATCGTCAGCACGACCACGTCGGCCATGCGGTCGCCGAGGTCCTGCGCAAAGGCCGCGATGCCGCTGGCGAAGTCGTCGAGGCGGTTCGCGATCTGCGGGCCTTCATTGGCGTGGTGGTCCCAGTTGCCGGATTCCGCGAACGCCACTTCCAGGCCCATGTCGGCCTTGATGAGCTGCGCGATCTGTTTGAGCGCCTGGCCGTAGCCGCTGTTCGGATAGGTGGCGCCGTTGGCCGGCGCGTACTTCGACAGATCCACCGACTGCAGCTGTTTGACCGCGTCAAACGCGTCCTTGCCCGTCGGGCGCAGCAGAGCATCGGCTGCAGCGGCGTACTGCGCCTCGAACGACGACTGAATCATGTCGCCGGACTCTCCCGCGCGAACACCGAAGCGCCCGAGCTGATCGATTGCCAATGCCGGCGCGGTGCCCTGCAAAGCGCGGGGCAGCTGCTGGGTCAGCGAGACCGCGCGGAAGGCGCTGGCTTCTTCGTGTTCACGCGCGTGGAGGTAGCGGTTCAGCCAACCGTCACGCGTGCTCTTCACGCCGGGGGTGCCGCTTTCCATGTAGTCCTGCGCGTCAAAGTGCGATCGGGTGGGATCGTGTGAGCCGGTCGCGTTGACGATCGCCAGTTCGCCGCGCTTGAAGTACGGATGCAGCGCTGACATCCGTGGATGCAGGCCGAAGAATCCGTCGAGATCCAGCGCACCGTTGGTTTTGCCCGGCTCGGGGATGGCAATCGTCGGGCGTGCCTGGTAGTACGCCTTTTCGCCAAACGGGACGATCATGTTCAGGCCGTCGACGGCACCGCGCTGGAAGACGGTGACAAGGATCTTCCGGCGGGCCTGCGAGGCCTGTGCCGCGCGCTCGAAGAACGCCGGGGCAAAGCCCAGGCTGAGCATCGCGAGGCTGCCGTTCTTGAGGAATACACGTCTGGTCAGCATGGATGTCTCCTGTGTTATCGGCGCTGGAATTCGGGTGAGCCAAGGGTGAGGGCCACCAGGTGCTGGGGCGATTCCGCCTTGGCCAGAGTAGTGCTGGTCATCGTGGACACCTCGGTGCCAATCAGGGTGTCAATGAGTCTTGTGCGTGTGGCCTCGCTCGTGTCCGGAGCCATGCCTCGAATGGTGAGGCGCACACCGCGCAGTTGTCCCTGGCCCTGGCCTCGGCCCTGTCCCTGGGCGCCCGCAAGCGCGATGGCAAAGTTCAGCCGCTTCAGGAGCGCGCCCGTGTTGATCCAGTCTTCAGCCGTATCGCCGTAGCCGGTGGGTGGCTGCGCGCCATACAGCGGCATCCCGAGTTCCCGAAGCGCCTGCACCAGCGACGCCGGGGTCACAAGCGTGGCGCCGGTGGCACGGACCGCCGACACCACAAACTCGAGCGGTGTCTTCACCTTGGCGCGGCGGTACTCGGCGGAGAAAAACTCCGGCGACGTGATGACGGCCTTCGTGACGGCGCGGAGATCACCCTTGGTGTCGAGGAACACCTTGGCGACGCGGTCGACCAACGCGGCGGGTGGTTCGTCGGCGACAAATCGCCGCGCCAACTTCGTGGCAATGAATTTCGCCGTGGCCGGATGGTTCGCAAGCAGGTCCAGAACGGCCTCGCCATCTTTTTTGCCGCCGGCCTTGATGGTGGTGCCAAGCACAACCTTCGGGTCGTTGTCGTGAACCTGTCCGTTGAACTGGAACGAGCCGCCATCACGCGGACGGTCAATCGTCCACCCGGTGAACGCGCGCGCCACGGCCACCACGTCCGCCTGGGTGTAGCCGCCATCCACACCAAGTGTGTGCAGCTCCATCAGCTCACGCGCGTAGTTTTCGTTGAGGCCGCGATTGCGCAACGTCATCAGCCGCTGATCCTGCTGCTCGCGTTGTTCGTCGGTCATCTGCCGCTGCCGGGCACGCGCAACCGGGCGGTTGCGCTGGGCTTCCAGCTGCTCCGCCTGCCGCTGGGAGGCCTTCGGATCGACGTTCTGGAAGTTGTCCAGATAAAACAACATCGCCGGGCTCTCGGCGACGGCGCCCAGCATGTCCCGGAAGTTCCCCAGCACGTGCGGCCGGATGACATCGCGCTCATACGAGGTGAGATATGCGCGCACCTGTCCCTTGCCTGAGAACACGTTGAAGTGGTTGAACCAGAAGTCGGTCAGTACTTCTTCCAGCTGCCGTTCCGACGCCACCGCCCGGACGACCTTCGCCTGCATCAGGTCCTGGAGGATCTGCTGCTCGCGTTGGCGCGCAGACGATTGTGGCGCGGATGGCGTCGGTGGCGCAGGTGGCGCGGGTGTCATCCCTTCGCGAGCAGCGGCCTGACGCTGGGCCTGGCGTTCGGCTTCCGCCGGCGCGAAGTAGTCGCGATTGATCTCCGCGCTCGACAGCGTGAGCGTGGGAAACGCCGCGAGACGCTGCTGCAGGGCCGAATCATCCACACGTTCCGGGTGCAGCTGCTGTTCGATGTAGGCGTCCACGCCCATGGCTGTGACCCGGGCCACGTCTCCTGGCCGTGGGCCGTAACCCAGGCGGTTCAGCACGTGGACGACCTGGTCGTCGGCCGAATCCGCCGGCGCCGGGCTCGCTACGACGGCACTCCCGGCCACCACCACAGCGGCCGCCATGCCCCACAAAAGCTTGAAATCGCGCGTCATGACCGTTGGACCTCCGGTACGCTCATCAGGTTACAGATGGAACGTACGAAAGATGGAGCGCACGTGAATTACGAGGAAATCACCACCGGTCCCCTGGCGGAGCAGGTGTTTGACGAGACCTTTCCGCTCTGGGGCGACGGGTTGTCGCGCCGGGCCTACGCCCGGTGGAACGAGGCCCAGATGCGCACCGCGTGGGGCCGCGCGAATTTGCATCGGGTAGGACTGGTTGACGATGGACGGGTTGTGGCGTCGGCAAAGCGTTACCTGTTCGAGGTCGAGCTGGAGGGCCGGCCGGCGTCCATGCTCGGGATTGGCGCCGTGTTCACGCCGGAATCCCACCGTGGCCGGGGCCTCGCCCCTGCACTGATTGCCCGAATGCTCGAGGATGCCGCCATGCGTGGCTGTACCGGAGCCATCCTCTTCTCGGAGATCGGAGCGGACTATTACCGGAAGCTCGGGTTTGTCGAGGTGCCGCGGACAGTCGTCACCGTTGACGTGCCACGGTCGCGCCGTGGCGCCCCAGGCACGATGGTCCGGTCGCTGGAACCGGGAGACCTCTCCGAAATCGCCGGCATCACCCAACGGTTTTCGTCAGGCGGATGGCTGGCGCTCTCACGACCGGCCGCCATGATCGAATACGCCATCAGCAGGCGCCGGCTTCGGGCAGGCCTTGGCCCTGCCGGACTCCGGCACGTCGAGGCATTTGTCTCAGAAGAAGGTCACAAGCCGGTGTCATGGGTCGTGTTGTCACACGGCCCCGAGGGCACTCACCTTGAGGATTGCGGAGACCGCGATCCGTCCGGCGCCCGCGTCGGTGCCATGCTCGAGGCTCTGGCAGAACGAGATCCGGCGTTGACCGACCGCACGTTGTCTGCATGGTTCCCCGGGAGTATGCGGCCGCCACAAGTGCGCATCAGCGAACCCTTTCGGCCAGCAGAAGTCATGATGGTCAAGCTCATCGGATCTGCCACAGATTTGTCACACGCAAACCTGCAGACATACTGGCCAACTCTCGATATCTTCTGAGTGATGTCACTTCGGCGCCTGCCCACGGTCTAAGAAAGAAGCAGACCATGCCGACCGGACGAACTCGGGTATTTACATTGGGGTCATGGGCCCCGTCGTTGAGAACGATGCTCAACAGCACGACCGCCGACTGCGGCTGCCTGTTCGGGGTGTACCTCGACTGGCGCGGTGAGGCAGTGACGATCGTTGACCTGCCGCACGCGCGATGTGCATGCGGCCATCACAAGGGCGATGTCGTCGACGAGCCGCTAGCGGCGACGTCGGCTGAGCGCCACTGACACCGCTCTGGCCGCGTTGAGGCCTGACTGTCCCGTCAGGCCGCCGCCAGGATGTGTGCCCGCACTTGCCAGGAACAACCCGGGGACAGGCGTCGTGTAGGCATCTGCCCACCCCAGCAGCGGCCGGCTGATCCACCACTGATCCAGCGTTTCGTCCGCGTGGAAGATGTGCCCGCCCGGATAGCCCCAGTCCCTGGCCAGGTCGTCCACCGTCACGACCCGTTGTTCGGTGACCAACGCGCCGAGGCCTGGCGCATGTGCTTCGAGTACAGCCAGGGCCGCTGACGCGATCGCCTCAGCAGTGGTGCCGGCAGGGGCGTGCTGGACGTACACCGACATGACATGCCGCCCGCCTTCCGCAGACTGCGGATCTGCGACGGTCGGAATACTCGCCTCAATCGACGGCGCCGGCGAGAGATCACCGTACTTGGCCGCATCGTGAGCCCGCTCGAGGTAATCGATGGAGGGAGCCACGAGCAACCGTCCTGCGAGCGGGGCACGGTTGCCGTCCAGGGCGGGAAACTCCGGGAGTCCGGACAGGCTGAACGTCACCTGTGCGGTTGTGCCCGTCGCGCGGATCTGTGTCACGCGTTTCCTGTACGTCGGGGGCAGCAGGCCGGGATCCACCATCGACGACAGGACCACTTTGGGTGCGATGGCGGCGACAACGGCGTGTGCGGGGATGAACTCACCGCCCTCAAGCTCGACGCCGGTGACGTGTGTGTCAGCAACAACCCGCGAGACGGAGACACCCGTGCGGACTTCGACGCCGCGTGTGCGCGCCTGTTCGCCGATCGCCGCAAGACACGCCGCTGGGCCGCCCGCAAACGTCACGCCGCTGCCGACCGGTAACGGGTCTTCGGCCATCCGGCGCAGGAGCATCGCGCCGGTGCCGGCCGACCACGGACCCACCGCGTGTCCAAACACGGCGCGCGCCGCAATTGCGCCCTGCACAAGATCGTGTTCAAACCACTCGGTCGTCAGGTCCGCGACCGCCATCGGCAGGTACCGCGCCAGGCGGCTCAAATCCCGCCGGCCCAGCGACCGCGCCTTCTGGCCCAGCTGCAGCAGGCTCCACACCTCCGACGCTCCCGGTGATTCCAGTGCGGGCGGCGCCTGACGGTTCATCTCGCCGATCAACGCGGCCATGCGCTGCAGGCTCGTGGCAAAGGGTTGCCACCGCCCGGCGTCGTGCGGCGAGTGCCGCTCGATGGACGCTGACGTCAGCACGTGGTCCCGGTGGAACGTGATGGAGCTTCCGTCGGTGCCCAGGGTGGTCAGGGCAGGATCCGGGGTGATGAAGGTCAGGCCCTGCCGATGCAGGTCGAGCGACCGCAGCACATCCGCCGAGATCGGCCCAAGCGCATGACTCAGCGCGGCGCCACCACCAATCTGCGGCTGCCGTTCAATCAGCAGCACGGAGAACTTCTTTCGTGCGAGTTCCGCTGCAGCTACCAGGCCATTCAGTCCGCCGCCAATGACGATGACGTCAATCATGGGTCAGCGTCCCTTCATCGCGACCATGGCCGCGTTGCGGCCTGGCGCGCCCATGATGCCGCCACCGGGGTGTGTGGCGGACCCGCACATGTACAGCCCCTTGATGGGCGTGCGGTAATCGGCCCAGCCCGGCGCAGGACGCAGGACGAACAACTGCTCGAGTGTCAGTTCGCCCTGGAAGATGTTGCCTTCCGACAAGCCGAACGTGCGTTCGATGTCGAGCGGCGTCAACACCTGTCGATGGAGAATGCGCTCGCGGATGTTCGGCGCAAACTGGGCGATGGCGTCGATGACCGCGTCACCGAAGGCCTCGCGGTGCTCGTCCCAGTTGGCCGGCGTGCCATCGTCATTGCGCAGATCGTACGGGGCGTACTGCACAAAACACGACATGACGTGTTTGCCCGGCGGCGCCACGGACGGATCGGTCAGGCTCGGGATCACGATGTCGATGTAGGGGCGTGTTGAATACCGTCCGTACTTCGCATCGTCATACGCGCGTTCCATGTATTCGATGGAGGGCGAGATCGAGATCGCACCGCGCAGGTGGGGCCCTGCGCCAGGTTTGCAGGTGAAGTCGGGCAGGCCATCAAGCGCGAGGTTGACCTTGCCCGACGAGCCCCGGAATTTGTAGTTGCGGATGTCCTCGACAAATTCGCTCGGCAACAGCGCATCACCCACCATGTGCTGGAAGGTCAGGCGCGGGTCCACGCTTGACAGCACCGTGTTCGCGAGGAGGTAGTCGCCGTTTTCCAGGACCACACCCGACGCGCGCCCGTTGGCGACCATGATTTTGGTGACCGCCGTTTCGGTGCGAATCTCGGCGCCGGCCGCTCGCGCCGCGGCAGCAATCGATTCCGACACCATGCCGGTGCCGCCTCGTGCGAGGCCCCAGGAGCGGAACGCGCCATCGATCTCGCCCATGTAGTGGTGCAGGAGCACGTACGCGGTGCCGGGTGACCGAACGCCCAGAAACGTGCCGATGATGCCCGATGCGGACATCGTGGCCTTGAGCACGTCGGTTTCAAACCACTGGTCGAGAAAGTCGACGGCGCTCATCGTGAGCAGCTGCAGCTGGTTGTAGCGATCCTGGTCGGGCAGCCGTCTGAAACGGTTGAGGATCTCTCCGAGCGGTTTGAGGTCACCGAGCCGCAGCGAGAACGGATCAGGCGGCGTCATCCCGAGAATCGGTTTGGCGAACCGGCCCATCTCGACCATCGCCTTGCCGTATTCGTCGTACGCTTCGGCATCCACACGGGAATGTCGCGAGATGTCCCGGAACGTCTGTGCGTGATCGTTGGTCCGCCAGAGGTAATCGCCGTTCTGCATCGGCGTGAACGTGCCGTCCAGCGGCAGCAGTTCGAGGCCGTGCCTGGGCAGCTCCAGCTCCCGGATGATTTCGGGTCGCAGGAGCGACACGACATAGGAACAGACAGAGAACTTGAACCCCGGGAAAATCTCTTCTGTGACGGCCGCGCCGCCGACGACATGGCGGCGTTCCAGCACGACAACTTTGCGTCCTGCGCGGGCGAGGTAGGCGGCTGCGGTCAGTCCATTGTGGCCGGCGCCGATGACGATGGCGTCGTACTGCTGAGGCACGGGGAGAGTGTATCGGAGTTCCGAGGTGCCGGGGTTCCGGGGTTCCGGGGTTCCGAAGTTCCGCAGTCCCGAAGTGCCGAAGTCCCGAGGTGCCGGGGTTCCGGAGTGCCGAAGTCCCGAAGTGCGGCGGCCCGCCGGGTGTCTGTCACCGGGACCCGCGCTCAGTCCAGCGCTTCAACCGCGCCAGCGCTTCTGCGTCCACCACCTGTGTTCCCAGCGGAGGCATCTGCGACGACGGCCGGCGCGAGGTCATGCGGGACAGCATCAGCGGAAGAGGGAAGGAGGCGTGGCGGGTGTGGGTGGCGTCGGCGGTGTACGACTTCAGGCTGAGGTTCACCGACGGGATGCTGCCGTCGCGATTGTGGCAGCTGCCGCAGTTGGTCGAGAGGTACCCCAGGACCGAACGTGTTTCGGGATCTGCCGCCTCGATTCGAGGCGGACGGGTTGCCCACGTTGACGGCGCATTCGTGAGCCGCCCGGTCGAGAGCAACTGCGACAGGGTCACCATGCCCGGCCGCACAGGTTCGCCATGAATGGCGTTCGGATCCCGGTCGTCGGACAGCTGCAGCGCCGTGAATCCAAGCACCTCGACACGGTCCGATACGTGGCACGCGCGACACTCGTCCACGGACGGGATCTGGTGGCGCCGGCCGGGTGCGACCTCGACACTCGTGGTCAGTCCCTCCGGTGGTGCCAGCGTGGCCTCGGTCTGCGCCTCGTTCCAGACATACGACGCAAACGTCCACTCGCCATTCCGCTTCCACAACATCCGCGTTTCAACCTTTCGGCCGCCGACCGAGAACTCCTTCCAGAACTTCGTGCCGTCGGGGAAGTCCCAGTGATCCGGACGTGTCGCGTCGATGGACGCATCGTCGGGGAGTGTGACCCAGCGTCGCTTCGTCGCGCCGTCACTCCACAACGGGTACTGCGGCGCAAACGCCAGCCGTGACTCGGACGCGTCGACACCCGTGTCGGACAGTCGCGCGGGGAGATCCGTGGACCGTGTCTGCACGGCCATCACGGGCACCAGCACCATCAAGCCGATCAGCAGGTGTCGACGCGCGCGCATGCCTACCGCCCGCCTTCCGCAGGGTCAACCGGGTTGGGCACCTTGTTCCGAATTGCCGGGAGGGTCTGCAGATACGCAAAGATGCTCCGCAGGTCATCGTCGGTCATCTTCGAGTACATCGGCCAGGGCATCGGCGGGAGGATCGGCCGGCCCTTGCCGAGGTGTTTGCCTGTGCGAATGGCACGGACGAATTGATCGGCCGTCCACGCGCCGAGGCCCGTCTCCTTGTCCGGCGTCAGATTGGCCGTGAAGCTGATGCCCCACGGGCCCGCGAACGCGGTGTTCGAGCCCGTCGCTGCCCAGACCCACGGCTCGGGCAGCTTCGGGGCGGCCCCCACCGCGAAGCCTTCGGGATGTCCTGACAATGCCCGAGTCATGTCAGGGGCTGGTCCCTGTGGGCCCATGACCCACGGCGTGTGGCAGTCGTTACAGACATTGGTCGTCACGAGGTATTCGCCGCGAGCCACGCTGACGTTCGAGCGTGCAGCCGTCGACTGGGTCGGCGATGACGTCGCCGACGTCACGATCGTTGTGAACAGCAAGGCGGAAAGTGTTGCGGATGTTGCGAGGAAGCGATTGGTGTGCATCAGTGTCGTTCTCCGCTGCCGTGTGACGGATGTCGGAACGGCTGCGAACCCTAACGGCTCGCTAGAAGTTTCCTAAGAAGTTCTTATCGCGCGGATATACTCGGGCACGACACCCGTGTTGCTCGATCCTTCGCTCGTCGATTTCCTCCAGCAGGGCCTCGCAATGCACCTCGGCACCCGCAACGAGAGGCTGGAGCCCCATGGTGCGCGCGTGGTCGCGGTCGCTGTGGACGTGGACGCCGACGGCCACTCGGTCATCACGGCGTACTTGCCGGCGACGGGCAGTGAGGACGTGCTGGCGGACCTCGACGACAACGGTCAGGTAGCACTAGCCTGTGCGCGCCCCTCGGACGATCGCGCCTGCCAGGTGAAAGGCACCATGCGCAGCGTGCGTCAGGCGCAGCCGGCAGAACTCGATGAACTGCAGCGGCAGTGGCAGGGTTTCGTTGCGCAGCTGGGACTGGTGGGCATCCCGCAACAGGCCGCCAGCGGCTGGAGTGTATGGCCGAGTGTCGCGGTGCAGTTCGTGGTCACGGCGGTGTTCGACCAGACACCCGGCGCGTTGGGGCGTCCGTCGACCGGCGCGCTGCCCGCAGACCCGGCGCCTCGTGTGCCGCCGCCGACGTCGCGCCTGCAGCCGGCGCTGCCGACACTGGCTTCCTGTTTTCAGGGCATCATCCCGGCGATGTTCTTCACGTGTTCCGCTGACGGTGTGCCCAACGTGGCGTATCTGTCGCACGTGGAATACGTCGACCCGGCACACGTCGCCCTGTCATTCCAGTTCTTCAACAAGAGCCGCCGGAACATCGTCGAGAATCCGAACGCGCTTGTGCACCTGCTTGATCCGGATACGGCGCAAGGGTGGGCGTTGCGCCTGTGGTTCGTCAGGTCGGAAACCACGGGGCCCCTGTTTGAACGGATGGCCCTGCGCATTGAAGCCATCGCGTCCTACACCGGCCTGAAGGGCGTGTTCAAACTGCTGGCCGCCGACGTGTTTCGTGTGTCGGCGCTCACGGCCTTGCCCGCCGATCGCGGGCACGATCCCGAGCCGGGAGCACACAGTCGCCGCGCCTTGCCCTCGTCGCTTTTTACGCTGACGGCGCTGCAGGATCTCGTCCAGCGCATCAACACCACCACCCACCTCGATGATCTGCTGGAGTCGATACTCGCCGGCCTCGAGGAGTTCTTTGGCTTCCGCCACTCGATGATCCTGTTGACCGCCGATGAACCCGGCGTGCTGGTGACGATTGCCACTCGCGGCTACGACACGTCCGGTGTTGGTGCAGAAGCGCGATTCGGCGAGGGCATTGCCGGTGTCGTCGCTGAGGCGAGAAAGCCGCTGCGGATTTCAGGGCTTCTGCGCGGCATGTTGTACGCCAACGCCGTGCGGCGGCGTGCGGAGGCCGGCGGTTGGTCTCAGGCGGGCGCGGACGTGCCGATGCCTGGACTCTCCGCGCCTGACAGCCAGCTGGGCATTCCGCTGGTTGTGCGTGATGAGTTGGTCGGCGTGCTCGTGCTGGAAAGTGAGTCCGCGTATCGCTTTCACGAAGAGGACAAAAACGCCATCGAGTTGCTGGGCTCCTATCTCGCGATTGCGATTCAGAACTGCCAGCTTCAGGAAGCCGCGGATGCAGACGACGACCAGGCGGAGACAGGCCCGGCCGATGGTGTCACCAACGCGGCGGCCGTTGGTCACACCCTGACGCTGCATGCGGCTGACGACGTGGTGCTCATCGATGGGGAGTACCTGATTCGTGGCCTGCCGGCGCGGATTCTCTGGCGTGTGCTCTCCATCTACGAGCGTGACGGGCGCCGGGAGTTCACCAACCGGGAACTCCGCCTCGACAAGTCGCTCGGCCTGCCGGACTTCAAGGACAACCTGGAGACCCGGCTCCTGTTGTTGCGCCGCCGACTCGAGCAGAAGTCCACGGATCTCCGCATTGAGCCGGCCGGGCGCGGCCGGTTCGCGCTGGTGGTGCGGGCGACACTGAACCTCGAGACCCGCTAGAATCTCCCGCATGCCCGTTGGCACGCCGTTCCACGAACGAACGCTGGCGCTCTGCGACAGCCTCAACTACCGCGAGTGGGCGGGGTTCTACACAGTCAGCAGCTACGAGACCCACCACGAGCACGAATACAACGCCATCCGGAACGGCGCCGCGCTCTTCGACATCTCGCCGCTCTACAAATACCGGATCTCCGGCGACGATGCGGTGGCGCTGGTCAATCGTGTGATCACGCGCGACGCCGGGCGCATGGCGGTGGGACAGGTCATCTACACGCCGTGGTGTGACGACGACGGCCGTGTGCTTGATGACGGCACGGTAAGCCGTCTGGACGAGCGGGTGTTTCGCTGGACCGCTGCCGAGCCCAACCTCCGGTGGCTCCGGGAGCAATCGGCCGGTTTGAAGGTGGTCATTGACGATGTCTCGGAGCAGACGGCAGCGTTGTCCCTGCAGGGCCCCACGTCGACCGCAATCCTCGCGGATCTCCTGCAGGGAGACGTGGCATCACTCGGGTACTTCCGCGTCACACCGGCGACGTTGGGCGGTGTGAAGGTGGATGTGTCGCGGACCGGGTACACGGGCGACCTGGGCTACGAGTTGTGGATCGACCGCAAGGACGCGCTCAAGGTGTGGGATGCCCTGATGGCGTACGCGCCGACGCATGGCTTGCGCCCCGCCGGCATGCTGGCCCTGGATGTCGCGCGTATCGAAGCCGGCCTGCTGCTGATCGACGTGGATTTTTTCAGCGCGCGCAAGGCCATGACCGCCTCGCAGCTGTATTCGCCGTTTGAGCTTGGCCTCGGGCGCCTGGTGGACTTCAACAAGGGGCACTTCATCGGCAGGGCCGCGCTGGCAGCTGAACACGCCCGGGCGCCGCGTCGGCAGATCGTTGGCGTCGCGGTTGACTGGCCCGCCGTCGAGAAACTCTATGACGCGGTGGGAATCCCGCCGTTGACGCAGGCGACGGCCTCTCGTGTCGCCGTGCCCGTGTACGCCGGGGGCAAACAAATCGGCCGCATGACCTCGTCCACGTGGTCCCCGGTGCTGAAGAAGATGATTGGTCTGGCGACGGTGGCCTCCTCACACACCGCTGCCGGCGCGAAGGTCGAGATCGAACACACGGTGGATGTTGTGCGCCATCGCGTGCCGGCGACCGTCGTGCCGACGCCGTTTTTTAACCCTGCCAGGAAGACCGCGCGCCAGTCTGTCTGAAGGAGGGCTGGAGCCGCGGCGTATACTTCGAGCACCGATGGCTGAACTCCGACGAGAGCTGGGCAAGTGGGACCTGACCGCCATTGGCGTGAATCAGGTCATCGGCGGCGCTGTGTTCCTCATGCCGGCGTTGCTGGCAGCGCAGATAGGCGGCTGGAGCGCCATTGCCGTGGCAATGGTGGGCGTGCTGTCGATGTTGATTGCCCTCAACTTCGCTGAAGCCGGCAGCCGTTTTGAAGGCACAGGCGGCGCCTATCTCTACACCCGCGCGGCGTTCGGGCGCTTCGTCAGCTTTGAAGTGGGCTGGATGTTGTGGGTGACCCGCGTGACGAGCTGGGCATCCGTCGTGAATGGACTCACGACCGCGCTGGCGTACTACTGGCCGCAGCTGGGCGCCAACGAACCGGGTTACGCGCGAGAGATTGTGATCACAGGCGTCATCCTGACGCTGATGACCATCAACGTGGTCGGCATCCGGCAGAGCGCCTGGGTCGTCAACGTGTTGACCATCGGCAAACTGACGCCCCTGGTGATCTTCATCCTGCTCGGACTGCCGTACATCTCGTTTGATGTCCTGCGCCCGGAAGAGTCATTGACCTGGGCTCAGATCTCCGCTTCGTCGCTGTATCTGATCTTTGCGTATGGCGGCTACGAGGTGGTCGGCGTGCCGGCGGGAGAAACAAAGGATCCACGACGGGCGGTGCCGTTCGCCATGATCATGACCATCATCATCGTTGGTGTCGTGATGACGCTGGCGCAGGTGGTGGCGATGGGTGCGTTGCCGAATCTGTCGGAATCCCGCACGCCGCTGGCGGATGCCTCGTTGTTGTTCCTGGGCGCGTGGGGCGCGCTGGTGATGACCACCGGTGGGGCCATCTCGATGACCGGCAACAACATGGGGCAGGCGTTGTCGGGTTCGCGCAATCTGTTTGCATTGGCCGAACAAGGCGACCTGCCGAAGGTGTTTGGCCGTGTCCATCCGCGGTTCCGCACGCCGGACCTGGCGATTGTCATCACCTCGCTCGTGGCGCTTGGCCTGGCGCTTTTCAGCGACTTCGCCACACTTGCTGCCAGCAGCGCTGTGAGCCGGCTCATCGTCTACGCCGGTACATGCGCGTCGGTGCTGGCGCTGCGGCGACAGGGGCCGGCGGCGTTCACGATTCCTGGCGGACCGGTGATTCCCGTCATTGCCCTGCTCATTTCCGCGGCGATTCTGTTTGGCGCCAGTCAGCTGCAATTAACCGTGGGCGCGTGGGCGCTGGTGATTGGCGCTGCCCTGTTCGCCTTTGCACGATGGAGGTCTCAGTAGTGTCTCGACGATTCTGGTGGTCGCTGGTGTTGGTGCTGGCGGGATTGATGTTTCCAACGATGGCATCCGCTCAGACCGTCATCCTGGTGAGACACGCGGAACGTGCCGACGGCGGCGCCGCGGCGACCGGTGCTGCCATGCAGGGCAATCCTGATCCGGAGCTGTCAGCCGCAGGCAAGGCCCGCGCACAGACGCTCGCGGCGATGCTGAAAGATGCCGGCATTACGTCGATCTACGTCACGCAGTACATCCGCACGCGAGACACCGCCAAACCACTGGCCGACGCGCTGGGTCTCACTCCCGAAGTGGTGAATTCGCGGGAGATGGATGCCCTCGTGGCAAAGATCAAGGCCCAGAAGTCCGGACACGTGCTGGTGGTGGGCCATTCGAACTCCGTACCCGCCATCATCAAGGCGCTTGGTGGTCCGGACGTGACGATCGCCGATGACGAATACGACAACTTGTTCATTCTGCCCATGGGCGGCACGTTGACGCGGCTGCACTTCCGACAGTGACCACGTCGCCCCTTGTGCGGCCGCTCGTGGCGGCTGCAGTGCTCTTCACCCTGGCAGGTTGCGCTGCCGGGCCGCGTCCGGCCGTGCCCGCTCCGCCCAACCCGCTGGCCGGCCCATCTGCGCCGGTGCTGGCGCGGATGTGGGACGCCGAACATGTCTCGTCGCCCGTGTCCCCGCTCGTCGACCATGCAGAAGTGAAGGCGCGCGTCGCCAGGATTGCTGGTGACGCCGCGTCGTTGTTCACGGTGCGCGAAGAAGGGCGGTCAGTTGAAGGGCGCGAGATCTGGAGCGTGAGCTTCGGGCGCGGACCGTTCGTCGTGATGATGTGGTCGCAGATGCACGGCGATGAGCCCACCGCCACGTCGGCTCTGTTCGACCTCTACGAGTACATCCGACTGCATCGTGACACGCCCGCGGTGGCGGGCCTGCTCGAGCGGTTGACGGTACACACCGTACCGATGCTCAATCCCGACGGCGCCGAGTTGTATCAGCGTCGCAATGCGCAGAATCTCGATGTTAATCGCGACGCACTGGAGCTCGCTTCGCCTGAGGCCCGGCTGTTGAAGTCCCTGCGCGACCGCTGGCAGGCGCGTGTGGGCTACAACCTGCACAACCAGAACTGGCGCACGCAGGTGGGGAGCCCGGGCAAGGGCGCCGCGATCTCGCTGCTGTCGGTGGCGTACGACGAAGCGCGGTCGATGAACGAAGGGCGCGTGCTCACAAAAAAACTCGGCGCGGTCGTCCGTGACGCGCTCGAGCCGTATGCGCTCGGCCGAATCGGCCGCTACGACGATACCTTCGAGCCGCGCGCCTTCGGGGATCAATTGACGCTGGCCGGCACACCGGTGCTGTTGATCGAAACCGGACCATGGCCGGATCCGAATCCGGATCCCATGCTCATCCGGCTGAACTACATCGCGTTGATCCGATCGTTGCATGCGTTGGCCAGCGGCACTGTCCACGATGCCGATCCCGGCCGCTACGACTCACTGCCCGAGAATCGGGGTGGTGGGTTCCACACCCGCTTCATTGACGTGTCCGTTGTGCGAGCGCCCGACCGTCCACTCGAAAAAGCCGACGTCGGCCTCGTGGGCGTCCGGCGTGTGCGCCTGGACGATGGGAAGCGGACCGCGGTGCTGCAGCTCACCGTCGGCGGAATCGGGGATCTGACGATGGAGGCCGCGTTGTTTGCGGTGAACGCACACGGCCGTGTGCTTGCGCCGCTGCGGGATGGCGTGCGTGAAGGCGACACCATCGAGGCCACGCTGCAGCAACTGGTGCTGACAGCAGGGCCGAACGTACCTGCCGACCTGATGCTGCTGGTGCCGATGGGGCAGTTGGCGTATCGCGTTGAACGGGTGATACGGTCAGAGGTTGTGCTGGGAGTGAAGTAGATGCGAATTGCCATCATTGGCGCCGGAGCGGTTGGCGGGTACTACGGGGCGTTGTTGTCGAGGGTGGGTGCGGACGTCCACTTCGTGGCGCGCGGCGCCCATCGAGATGCCATCCGGGCGAACGGCCTGCGCATCATCGGCGTTCAGGGTGATTTCACCGTGCACCTGCCCGCCGAGGACGATCCCTCACGCATCGGGCCGGTCGACGTCGTGATGCTCACCGTCAAGACCTACGACAATCCGTCTGCCTTTCCGCTGATTGCCCCGCTGCTCGGACCGGATACCTGTGTGCTCACGTTGCAGAACGGCGTGGACAGCGCTGATGACCTCGCGGGGGTTGTGGGCCGTAGTCGAGTGATTGCCGGACCGACGTATGTCGCCACGGCCATCGAGGCGCCCGGTGTCATCCGCCAAACCGGCTCCCACCGTCGGATTGTGTTTGGTGAAGTGTTTGATGCGCCGCCGAACGTGACACCTCGCGTGCGGGAACTGGCCGAGTTGATGGTGGCCGCGGACATCCATGCCGAGGCCGTGGCGGACGCACGTATTCCGCTGTGGGAGAAATTCATCTACCTGGCGCCGTTTGCGGCGTTCACCGGTGCGGCGCGCAAGCCGATTGGCGCGATCTGGTCCGACCCCGACTCCCGTCAGGCCTTCATGGACGCGGTCGGCGAAGTGGAGCGTGTGGCGCGTGCCTCGGGTGTGGCTGTCGCCGAGGACGTACGGGAGAAGGTGGCGACCTACACTGGCGGCATCCCGGCCTCAACGCGATCCTCCCTGCTGATCGACCTGCAGGCCGGTAAACGTATCGAGGTTGAATCGTTGCCCGGATCAGTCGTGCGGCGCGGACAGGCGGTCGGCGTCGAGACACCGATCATGCGCGGGCTGTATGCCGTACTCAAACCCTGGCGTGACAATGCCTGAGATCCGCGTATGAGCCTGGTGCTCTTCACCATGGCTGCCGGTGTGGGTGCCGGCGCCTTTGGAGCCATGCTCGGATTGGGGGGCGGCATCTTCATCGTGCCGATCCTCAACATCGCGATGGGCCTGCCGCTCGACAACGCGCGTGCGATCTCGCTCGTGACGGTCATAGCGACGTCGAACTTCGTCTCGTTGTCCTCGGCCGGGCGCAAGGCTGCCAATCCGCGGCTGGCGATGATCCTCCAGGTGGCCGCGGCCACGGGTGCGCTTGTCGGCCTGTGGATTCTCCACCTCACCGATGAACGCATGCAGGAACAGATCTTCGGCGGCACGGCGCTCCTGGTCGCCGTGGTGATGGTGGCCAGACTCAACCTGCGCAACGTGCTGGATCCCACCGCGACCAACGTCGGTGTGCTTGGCGGCCTGCTCCACGACCCGGACACCGGCCGCGACGTGGCCTACCGCGTGAAGCGTGTGCCGTTTGCGCTTGGCGTCGCATTTTTTGCCGGCATCATCTCGTCGCTGGCCGGTGTCGGCGGCGGCATCCTGGTGGTGCCCGCGCTCAATTCGTGGTGCGGCGTGCCGATGCGCGCGGCCGCAGCCACCAGTGCCGTCACACTGGGAATCACCGCCCTGCCGGCGGTCATCGACCACATCTCCCGCGACCTGCTTGCGCCGCCCTACACACTGATGGCGGCGGCCGCTGTCCTTGGCGTGTTGGCCGGGTCACGCAGCGGCTTCTGGATCAGTCAGCGCGTCAGCGTGCGCGCGCTCAAGATCGTCATGGCGGTAGTGCTCACCGGCGTGGCCCTTGAGTACTTGTTCTTCAAGACCACATGAACGCCGCCGCAACCCTCCGCACGTGGCTCCGTACCGCCCTGGCTGCAACCTCTGCGTGCCTGGGCATGGGCCTGCTGATGTCGTTTCTGGTCACCGGGCCCGCAGCCGAGGTGGCCGTGGCGCTGGTATGGACCGGCATCGGCCTGCTCCTGCTCGTGCCGGTCGGCAACGTCATTGCCGTGCTCATCGACGAGTGGCGTCAGCCGTCCAGGACCTTTGCGTGGGCGGCGCTGGCCGTGCTGGCGCTTCTGGCCGGCACGATCGCGTCCAGGTTCTGAGCACCGCGTCAGCGGTCGAGTTCCGCGAATTCTTCCGGGCTGGAGGGAATCTGGCCGCTCTGCGTTGCGGCTTCACGGAGCCGTTCATCGGCCACCGTCCGCATGCGTTCAAGCAGCGTCGAAATACGTTCCGTCTGGCGCGCGATGGTCTCAACCTCTGCCGCGGCCTGCGGATGCAGGCGCTGCAGGATGCCGCACTGGCCGGCAATCACCTGCAAGCCGCTGTTGATGTCCGTGGCCAATGCCAGCGTCGTCTCCGCCGTCGTCTCCATCGTCTTGTAACGATCGAGCGCGAGGTACTGGTGCTGCGCCACGTATGCAAACGCGAGCACTTCCGCGAGCGGCTGCAGGACATCGCGATGCGCCGCTTCAAAGGCCGCGGTCTTTTTCGAGATGACCGTCAATGCGCCGATCGCGCGGTTGCGGGAGATCAGAGGCAGGATCAAGAGCGAGTGAAAGCCCTGCGATGCGAGGACGCTGGCGTCCTGGTAGTCGGAGGCAAACGTGCGCGTGTCGTCAATCAGCGCCGTTTCACACGAGCGGATGACCTGCCCGAAGATGCTCCGTTCCAGGGAGAACTGCAGCTCGGGGCGTGGCCGCCGGCGTCGCTCGGGTTCACTGACGCGGGAGCTGTACACCTGCAACGACTGCCCATCGTCACGCACGAGTGCAAGACCGAGGCGGTCACAGGGAATCAGCTTGCCCACCCGGCGCGCGAGCGCCTGAAACGCCAGGCCGACATCTTTTGACCGGCCCGCGGTCGTCAACATCTCGTTGAGCGCGGCGATCTGTTCCACTTCCGAGAGTGTTGCCGCGTGTTGCGCGCGCTTTTGCTGGAGGTCGTCGCGCAGGTCGCGCAACATCCGGGACGTCACCCAGGCCAGCGAAAAGATGGCTCCCCACGCGATGAGCACATGGAGTGCCGTGGCTTGGGGAGCCGAGAGCCACCCGCGAGACGAGGCCGACCACACCACGACCTGGGCGACCGCAGTGGCCGCCAGCGTGAAGGGAAGAGCCCGGGACTGTTCCATGTAGCCCTAGAGTTTGTACGCGTCAGGCACGGGGCGCAATGGCCGATCGAACCAGCCCGGCCGTCGTGTACCGTCGGGACCAGGCGCCGGTCGGGTGCGCGCCATCCACTCCCGATACAGTTCGTGTGACCGAGCCGTATCGACCATGACGTCGCCGTAGTGGTCGTCGGGGCCGGCCTTTTCAAGGCGGACTCGCTGGTGCCAGCAGTGCATGCCGCTGACCGGGTCGGGCTGCACGGGGAATGTCACGTTCTGATGAACACCGACCTCGGTCCACCACACGCGGCTGCTGTCCGGGTCCTTGCTCTCGAACGGTTGTGCGCCATGCACCTGCCGCATCTGGAACTTGCCGTCACCCGACCGCTCGATGCGAACCAGAGATGTCGCGTTGCGCGATCCGCCGTTGTCTTCGTCCAGCCGCCAACGGCCGAGGTGATGCGACATGCCAACCACGCCGGGCCGAATCCCTTCGGTGGCCCACACGCGCGTGACAAAGAAGCCGATGCCCGTATGCACCTTCACCAAGTCGCCGGTCGCGAGCCCAAGGCGTGCCGCATCGCCGGTGGCCATCCACAGCGGATTGCTGTGTGAGATCTCGTACAGCCACTTCACGGGCGACCGTGTGTGAATCAGCGTCGGCAGCCGGAAGTTCGGCAGCAGGTCGAATTCGTTCTCGGAGCGATTCAGGTCGCGCCAGTACACATGCCCAGGCACGTACCGCGGCACGGCGTGTTCGGGCCAGCCCCAGTCCGCCAGTGTCGTCGAATACAGTTCGAGCTTTTTCGACGGCGTGTTGAAGCCGGATGCCTCGTACGCCTTGGCGCTGTACGCTTCGTCATCCACTTTGAAGACGCCGTACTTGCGCATGTATTGCAGCGGCGTCAGCGACTCTTTCGCGGCCGCCTCTGGCAGGCCCGGCACCGAGTTCTCGAAAATCCACCCGTAATAGTCATCCATCGTCATTCGATCGCCGGCACGGTATGGCGACTCGAAGTACTTGCGGATGCCGAGGGAGCCGTCGGGATCAACCTTCCACGACAGCGCAATCCAGAACTCAGCTTCTTCCCAGACTTCGCCGGGGTTGGCTTCATGTGTGGCCGAGACCGGCGTGCCCTGCTTTTCGAGCGCGACACGTTTGACCGGCTGGCGGAAACCCAGCCAGCGCCCGGCGTGTGTCTCCTGGCTCATCGTGTCGTGGCGTTCAGTGCCGAGCCCCATCGGGAGGACGTAGTCGGCAAACCACGCCGTTTCGCTCCAGATCGGCGTGAGCGCGATGTGCAGGCCAATCTTCGACTCATCCTCGAGCACTTCCATCCAGGTGAAGCCGTCGGGATTGGTCCACAGCGGGTTGTAGACGCGCGTGAAGTACACGTCGAGCTTGCCGCGTCCTTCCTTCAGGAAGTGGGGAAGCAGGAACGAGAGTTCGTGGTACGAAAGCGGGAACTCCTTCGGGAACAGCAGCTCGTTCCAGTACGACGGCGCCGGCGGGGGCGTCGGGTGCTTCGGCACGAACTTGTTCGTCGAGTGCAGGTTGACGCCGCCCTTTTCGCCAATCGCGCCCATCAGCACGACCAGCAGATACAACGAACGAGTGATCTGCCAGCCCCACAGGTGGCCCGCAGCAGCCGCGCGCCAGCTGTGCGTGGCGAACGCCGTGCCTGCCGCAGCAACGGCCTCGGCAGCCTCGATGATCTTGTGGGCCGGCACGCCGGTTTCAATCTCGGCGTATTCGGGCGTGAAGAGTTCGTACTCCTGTTTGAGCGCCTCTTCAAACGCGTCGAACGTCTTCGGGAGGTCGGGGCGCAACGCGTCGAGGTATTGCTCCCAGTTCACCCACTTCTCGACGAAGGCCCGGTTGTACTTCCGGTGATCGAGCAGATACCGCGCGATCGCCAGCAGGATCGCCGCTTCTGTTCCCGGATTGGCCGGCAGCCACAGGTCGGACTTTGCCGAGGTGTTCGAGAGTCGCGGATCCATCACGATCAACGTGGCGCCGGCCGCCTTGCCTTCGATGATGCGTTGCGCGTGTGGATTGAAGTAGTGGCCCGATTCCAGGTGCGACGACAGCAGCAGGATCGTCTTTGCGTTGGCGTAGTCAGGTGACGGGCGATCCGCGCCGGTCCATAGGAAATGGCCGAGCCTGGCGGAAGACGAGCAGACGTTGGTGTGCGAGTTGTGTGCGTCGAGGCCCCAGGCCTGCAGCACACGGTTCACGTAGCCGTCTTCGCCTGGACGACCGACGTGATACATCAACTCCTTCTGCCGGCCTTCAACGATGGCCTTGCGGATGCGTGCACCGAGATCATCGAGCACCTCATCCCAAGTCGTGCGCACCCACTCGCCGCCGCCGCGTTTGCCGACACGTTTCAGCGGATACAGGATGCGGTCGGGATCTTCGAGCTGGTTGGGAGTGACGACGCCTTTCGCACACGTGCGCCCGCGGCTACCCGGATGCACCGGGTTGCCCTCAATCTTGCGAACGTCAAGCGTTTCCTTGTCGACGTACGCAAGCACGCCACACGCCGACTCGCAGTTGAAGCAGATGCTGGGGATGATCCAGCAATGCCGGCGTTCCTTCTTCGGCCAGCTCTTCGACTCGAAGTCGACATAGTTGTCCCAGTCGGAGACCGGCGGGTGCGTGCGGAACTCAGTCATTTCAGAAGGTCCTCATCTCGCCACCTCGTAATCTCGCGATCACGAGATCGGGACACACTGCCCTGCATCCACCCAGATGTATTCCCAGGCAAGCGAACCGAGCAGCGCGACGACGGCCATGGGCGCAAGTGCGAGCAGCGAAAAACCCGTCGCGGTGGCAATCCAGAACAGGAGCAACGGCAACACGCCGCCCAGGCCAAGCGCGCCCGCCCAATAGAGCTGACGGTAGGCACCCGAACGGATCGCGCGAATTGCCAGCGCGTGATGAGCGGAGTGGCTGCGCAGCACAAGAGTCTCGCCCACGAGGATCAGCAGGTGCACCGTGATGGCGCCGGCCAGCGCCCAGCCCAGCCATGCCAGTGTGTCGGGCGAGACCTCAACGAACAATGCGCACAGCAGCAACGCCGCGCTGCCCTCCGCGACCGCTTGCGCGCAGAGGTCCACGGTGTGATGCCATCCCTGCCAGAGGTCACGCGCCAGGCCCTGCGCAAAGAGCAGTCCGGTGTACGCCGTGGCCCCAAAGCTCACCGGCAGCGTCAACACCGCCATCGCGGTAATCACCGCCGGAAGGTCGAGGAATCCCGCGAGCAGCCACAACCCCGCCAGTGCGCCGTGTGCCGTCAGCAGGAATGCGCCTCGCGCCATCCACGACGTCCAGTTCGGCCGCGTGAGGATGTAGTAGAACCGCTCCGGCCGTTCGAGGTCCCACACGAGCACGGCGGCCGTGACGATGGCGAAGATGGTGGAGACGAGGGGCGCAGCAACGGCAGTCAGCGGTGAGCGGTCGCCCATCAGCCACAGCACGGCGGCCAGCAGCAACGCGCCGGTCGAGATGCCCTTGGCGAGCAGGTAGATCACCAGGTCGATGCCCCACGCCTTTTTGTGTGGCGCGTCGTAGTCGACACGCGCCTGCCCTGGCTGCTGCGGATCGGGTTCAGGTGAACCAATCGGCCGCAGGTGCACGCTGCCTTCCTTGAACATGAAGGGGCGCACGGCCTTTTCGGGCTGGATGACGTCTTCGTGGGCCTGCAGGTAAAAAATCTTCGGCCCCGTACCTTTTTCGGGCCGACGCACGGTGAAGTCCTGCTGCGCCACGATCTGCGCCACCTGGGTGGCCGGATCATCGAGGTCGCCGAAGATGCGGCACTCGGTGGGGCACACGCTGACACACGCGGGCTGCAGCTGATTCTCGACGCGGTTTGCGCAGAAGTTGCACTTTTCGGCCGTGCGGGTGTTCGGGTCGATGAAGAGCTGGTCGTACGGGCACGCGGCCATACACGCGCGGCACCCGATACACGCCTCGCCGTTGAGATCGACGATGCCGTCGCGGCGCCGGAAGAGGGCGCTGGTCGGGCAGATGTTCATGCACGGCGCGTCGGTGCACTGGTTGCAGAGCACCGGCAGGAACAGACGTCGTGTTTCCGGGAACTGGCCGTGTTCGACCGTCTTGACCCAGCAGCGATTGACGCCTACCGGGATGTCGTGTTCCGCCTTGCACGCAATCGTGCAGGCGTGGCAGCCGATACACTTCCGCAGATCGATGACAAAGCCATAGTTCGGCACGCGAAGGGACTATACCGCAGTCGTCAGGCCGTAGTCCGCTTCGTTCGTGCAGGTCCAAAACACGGGTGCCTCGTCTAGCCACGTCCCGGAGGAACGTTCGATACGTGCCTCAGTTGGCCGAAGCAAGCAAGCGGTCGAGAACGGTCCGGAATGCACTCATCGGCTGGGCACCTGAGAGGCGATCTGTCACTTTCAGCCTCCCGTCCGTCTGAATTGTGCCAAGCAGGAATCCCGGTGTTCCGTAGACCTCAAGCCGCACAGCTTCGGCCACGTCATGAGCCACCTTTTGAGCGGCGCCTCCATTGAGGCAGTCGTTGAAAGCCGCCAACCGAAGACCGACTGCGGAGGCATGCGTCTGCAGGTCCGCCGGGGCGAGCTTCCCAGGATCGACGAAGAGGCGATCATGCATTTCCCAGAACTTACCTTGGCTCCCGGCGCACTCGGCCGCCTCGGCTGCCTTGCTGGCGTTCGGATGGATCTGATCAAGTGGGAGGTGCCTGAATGCCAACAATGCCTTTCCGCTATCGAGGTACTCGGTCACGAGCTCGGAATAGGTCGTCAACGCGAACCGGGAACAGAACGGGCACTGAAAATCTGAAAACTCCAGAATTCCGACCCTGGCACTTGATGCGCCCTTGGTTTGTGCCCCAGAAAGTGAAATTGGTTCGAGCGGCAAGGACGGAGGTGCAGGAGCGGCCCGGCGATCCACGGGCCTAGCCGAGACCGACTGCCGCAGTTCTTCTAGGTCTCTGCGAACTCCATGTAGACCGAAAAGGGCGACCGCGAGACCAACCGCTAGGAGTACAACCGTCAGCCCGCCCGTGAGGGCGAGTAGCCACAGAAGCGGACTTCTCTTCCGTCTATTCGCTGCGTCCCAGGTCATTACCTTGGCTGGAGTTCCAGTGTTTTCGGGCTGATCAGTCACGACAACACAGCCTGCGGACGTCTGAGCCTAGCCGAAAAGAAGAAGAGGATACCGCAGAAACTGCCAGCGACCGAAAGGAGCAACACCGCAAGTATTCTGAGATCTTCGATCGGCAGCCTGCCGACCTCCACAATCTGCTGCCACCAGCTCCCAACCGGGCCGACGTTCGCTTCCAGGCCGCCATGATCGTAAAGGCGAAAAGTCTCCCACGCACCGGCAGCTGTACGGTTGGCGTTCACTATTCCTCCACCACCACCCTCGGCGACCACGTAGTGCCCGCTGTAGGCCTCAAGGGTGAGCTCCTCGTCGTGATCGATTCGGCTGTCACTGCCGCTCTCAGAACGGACACGGAACGTCTCCCAAGCACCGATGCCGCCGCCGACGGCTTCAAAGCCTCCCCCGCCGCCGCCAAGTGCCTGCAGATACCACCCGGCTTCAGTTCTCAATGCGACAAGGTCCCCGTCCCACAAGTCACCTCCGTTGAGGTCTACCAAGGTAAAGGTCTCCCAAGGCCCTGGACTGTTGCGGTTCGCATTGACGGTTCCTCCCCCGTTGCCTTCTGCCACCATGAACTGGCCGTTGTCGGCAACAAAGCTCACAAGCCGCTCACCACCGCCAGGCCCAGGGCCTGTGCCCGTTCGGCGAAGGACCAAAGCATGCCAGCCGGGGTAGCCATACTCTACGACGCAGCCGTTCCCATACTCCGCGTAGCAGTCTCCATTCGAGGAGTTCCACTCACAGGCGTCAGCCAACTGACCGGCGCAGTAGGAAGCACACTGCGCTGAGGTCGCTCGATAAACGGGAGACAGCCATGAGTAGCCGGAACACAGTCTCACTGCGGCACCTTCGGCCATGAAGGGTTCGTTTACTGGTCCGCCATCGGACTGCATCACGACGCCGTTGACAGTACATTCCCCCCAGTCGTCGTCGCACTCGTCGAGATCATTCTGATAGTTGCAGTTAATGTCGAGAACTCCGTTTTGTCCCTCGTATGTGCACAGCGCCAGGCACAAGTCCTCGGTCAGGGTTTGGCAACTGCCGCCGTATCCCGGACTTCCAGGCCCCTCCCAGGGAGGAGTCTCTTCACCGCCACCGCCTGGGTATTCAGTGCCACACGACCAGTTTGCGCCCGAACACGATGGAGTGTTGCCATTGGCGCAGCTCAGAGGCCGAGTCGATGGATCGCAGTCGCAAACCCAGACGCCTGTGGACCCACAGGAGCACTGACCGGCTGCGGAAGGAGCCGGCACCGCATACACCCCAGAACAGGCGCCCGGGAACCGTGAGGCTGGGTTCATTTGAACGTTCTGCTTGTCGCATGGGGATGCAGGCGTCTTCGTATTCTGACCGACCTGCGGATTGCCAGAGTACCGACCGTTCGTCGACCCGCCGAGACTCATGATGTTGCCGGAACTGCCCATGTCGGCGAGCCCCAACATGTGGCCCGCTTCATGTCCACCATTCAAAAGCAACGCCGATAGGAAGTCTGTCGCTCCTCCATCCCACAACGACCCTAATCCCGATTCCCACTTGAGTGACCGTACCCAGCATGCGTGAAGAACTGCCGACAGTGATAAGGCGTCACCGCGTGTCTGGCGGCGCCGGCGACTCGTCGCAGGGCATCGCGAGTCCGCGGGGCATAGTCCCGGATGCGTTTCTTCACGAGGCTCCACACCGGTTCGATCGGATTGAAGTCGTGCGAGTACGGAGGCAGATACTTGATGCGCGCCCCGCGGGCTTCGATCGCGCGTCGGACCTCAGTCGCTTTGTGCGCCTGCAGGTTATCGAGCACCACGATATCGCCGCGCCGAAGGCGAGGCGCCAGCCGCTGCTGCACCCAACGAATGAAGGCGACCCGGGTCATCGCTTTCCACTTCGTGTTCAGCACCACCCAGCCGGCGCGACGCACGGCTCCCACCAACGTCAAGTTGTCCCCCCAGTTCATCGGCCGCGGCTCCACATATTCCGTGCCCCGCGGAATCCAGACGTGCGACCGGCCCATGGCGAGATTCGCGCCGGCTTCATCGAGGAAGACTAGGCAGTTCGGATCCTGGCGGCGTTGCCATCTCACGAACGCCTCGCGACGGGCCACCACATCCGGCCGGTCGATTTCACTTGGACGCGGCCGTTTTTTTTAATGACGAAGCCATCGCGCACCAAGGCGCGATGCAGACTGCTCGGGGTCGTCCGTTGGGCCCGCGGCGCCCGCCGGTTGTATTCGGCGCACATCTCGGCCACCGTCGCATCCGGCACTTCGTGGGCCAGCACCCGCAGGATCGCAAGATCGATCGGTGACCGCCGCCCGCCTCCCCGCGGGCGCGGCTCGAACGAGTGGGCGACGCGCCAACGATCGACCCAGCGCTCCAAGGTGCGAGGATTCAGTTCAAAGAGGGCCGCCACCACGGCATACGACCCTTCCCCGCGTTCGTACGCCAGCACCGCCCGTCGTCGCAGCCCCACGTCATACGCCTTTGGCATGCCGCCATTGAAGTACAGTTGCTCCGGTCACTCAAGTGGGAACCGGGATTAG
>BTVE01000013.1:0-62949 GCA_045862915.1 Acidimicrobiia bacterium | reverse complement strand
AGCGCCCGTCGTCGTACTGCCCATGGGCGGTCGTCGCCCAGGCGAATGACGCTCGGGCGCCGGATACTTCACTTGGCACTCCGTAGAGCCTCGCGGGCCGGGTTTTTCAGCAAACTCTTAGGGCCGCATCAACATAGTTCTTCGCCCCCGCCAGCGAAGTTGCATCGGTCTTGGGCTGATCGTCGATCGCGCCGTTGTATGCCACCCGTCCTGATGGGTCAACGATGACCATGTGTAGCGCGGTGCTTACTCCGTATCGCTTGCCAACATGACCTTCTGGATCGAGAAGCATAGCGGTCGGATTGGATTTGAGCTGCGCTCGGTACTCGCGTGATTGCTCCGGCGTGAGGTAGCTGTGAAAGCCTTCCGCAGACGAGTTGATGAGCAGCCAAGTCACACTTTTGTCCGTCCAGCGTTTCTGCCGCGCCTGCATGTCGCCGCATGACCCGGTCGAAGGAGTTTGACCGGTAGGGCAGCGCGTACGAATACGCACAGTCAAACTGAACGGCGGCCAGAGCCGCTATCGCTTTGTGCCTGGCCCGTGACAGCATGGCGATGTCGCAGTCAGTGCCGACCAGACTGGCCTCGGGGCAATGCTGCTTCAACCGCAGTGCCAAGGTGCCGGTGCCGCATCCCACGTCGAGCACCCGCATGCCTGGAGCCAGATCCGCCTGGCCGATCAATGCCGCCTTGAACGTTCGCTCCCGGGCGGTGGCGCCGACAACGGCGTCATACCACGCGGTGAGAGCATGGAAGCGCAGCGCCGGGACATAGGGCACGACCTATCGTGCCACTACGCGGTGGCGAATGAATCGGCACCATCCATGAAATTCTCGTTAACAGAGCGTTCGCCTGCGCCAGCGCTCGCACCGACGGGAGGCCGGCGTTCGTGTCATGACACTCCCACTTGACTCTGGAGTGCACTCCAGGGTGCATACTCAGAACATGGCGGAGGGTTGTGACTGCCGGACTGAATCGGCCACCGACGCGCGAGCGGCGTGCCACCAGTGCGGGTCGAAGGGTTCGGCTGTCGATGAGGTGACGGCACGGGCTCTGCTCACCGACGGCGCCCTCCGTCTCCTCACCTCGGCCCCCCTGTATTTTTGCAACGAGCCAACCTGTTCGGCGGTGTACTTCGCGACTGATGGCCAGGTGTACACCGGCGCGGATCTGCGTGTGGCCGTCTGGCAGAAGGAGCAGCCCGGTCGTCGGAGGATCTGCTATTGCTTCGATGAGAACGAAGCATCGATCCTGCGCGAGTTCGTCGACACAGGTCGGTGTGAAGCCGTCCACCGGGTGCGGAACCATATCGCCGCCGACCGCTGCGCGTGCGAGGTACGGAATCCTCGTGGCACCTGCTGCCTGGGGGATCTCATAAAGGCCGTCGCCTGTATTGAGTCCCGTTGGCTTTCCGAGTTTGAGAACTGCCAGTGACGAACGGCTATCGAATCGGTCATGTGGCCCGGAAGACAGGTGTCACGCCTGACGCAATTCGCTTCTACGAGCGGCTCGGTGTCCTGCCCTCCCCGCCACGCACAGCCGGAGGGATGCGGTGGTATGGCGACGACGTCCTTCCACGGGTGCGCTTCATTCAACAGGCGCAGGCGCTGGGTTTGACCCTGAAGGAGGTGAGGGAGCTGGTGGCCGATGAAGGCCGTGCAGGTCACCAGCGGTGCCGCCGCGTCCGCGATCTCCTGACAGCACATTTCGCCGACGTGGAAGCCCGAATCCGAGAGTTGCAGGCATTTCGACGTACGCTCCGAGCGCACCTGAAGGAATGCGAACGCGCATTGGAGCAGGACACCCCTGTGTGCCCGGTGATGGTCCAGTTGCGAGGGCGTAGTCAATGAAGACCGCCGTCATCGCTGTCTTGGCTGCGGCCGTCGCATCCGCGTGCTGTATCGGACCGGTGGTGTTCGTGATCCTCGGTGCTGGCGCGTTCGGCGGGTCTTTGGCCGTTTTGGAGCCGTACCGTCCGATGCTGCTTGGACTGACGGGTGTGCTGCTTGGCGTGGCGTTCTATGTCGCATACGGACGCGCGTCCGCTTGCGATGCGTGCTCGTCGATGTCGCGGAGGCGGACGCGGATCGCCGTCTGGGTAGCGGCGGCCCTCGTCGCTGCCCTGGTCACATTTCCGAACTACGTTAGTTATCTCTTCTGAAGGAGGATGTATGTCACAGGTTTTGATACTCGTCGCCGCGCTTGCGATTGGCGGCATCGCGACGGCACCGGGCCCACGTGGGCCCGCGACACAGGCCACGCCAGCCGAAGCTACAAAGGTCTGCACGCTGAAGGTGACAGGGATGACCTGCTCTGGCTGCGAAGCGGCAGTGAAGCTTGCGGCGAAGCAGATTGATGGTGTGAAGGCCGTGAAGGCCAGCTACGCCAAAGGCATGGCGGAGGTCACCTTCGATCCGGCGAAAACAACACCGGATGAGATCGCCAAAAGGATCGCGGATAAGACTGGTTATAAGACTGAAGTTGTGAAGTAGGACGTGCGCAGCGCGCGGTTGGCGGGCCTTAAGGGGCCACTCACGCGGCCGCCTTCTTGCCAGTCTGGCGGATCCCCGCCAGCTTGGTGCGCTTCAGCATCAGCGCATTGATCGCCACGATAAGGGTGCTGCCGGACATCGACAGCGCCGCGATCTCCGGACTCAGGACGACGGGGTACAAGACGCCTGCGGCGAGTGGGAACGCGATGACGTTGTAGCCCACCGCCCACCAGACATTCTGGTGCATCTTTCGCAAGGTCGCGCGCGATAGCTCGATCGCGGCGACGATGTCATAGGGGTCGCTTTTCATCAGCACGACATCGGCGCTTTCCATCGCGACGTCGGTGCCGGCGCCAATAGCAAACCCGACGTTCGCCTGGGTGAGTGCGGGCGCATCGTTGACCCCATCGCCCACCATTCCCACCTTCTTCCCCGTGGCCTGCAGCTCCTTGACCTTGTCGGCCTTCTGGGCCGGCAGCACGTCGGCCAACACGCTGTCGATACCGAGATCCGCCGCGATCCGCCTGGCGGTGGCCGCGTTGTCGCCGGTCAACATCACCACCTCGATCTTGCGTTCACGCAACTTGGCCACCGCCGCCTTGGAGGTGGGCCTGATCGCATCGGCAATGGCGATGAGACCAATCACGCGACCAGCCTCAGACACATGGACGACGGTGCGGCCATCCGCCTGGAGCCGGGTGGCGTCGGCCTCCAGCGGGCCGAGCGCGAGCTGTTGCGTATCCATCAGCAGCCGGTTGCCGAGGAACACCGTTCCGCCGACGGTCTCGGCGCGTGCGCCCATGCCATCCAGACTTTCAAAACCTGTCGGCGCCGCGACGCTGAGGTGCGCCGCCCGCCGCAGGATCGCCTGGGCCAGTGGATGGTCGGACCCCTGCTCGACCGCCGCGGCGGCGGTCAGCAGCACGTCCTCGGTGACCCCTTCCGCCGTCACGAGATCGACCACCTCCGGCTGGCCGACAGTGAGCGTGCCGGTCTTGTCGAAGACGATAACTGTGAGTTTGGTGGCGTCTTCGAGCGCCGAGGCGTTCTTGAACAAAATGCCGTTCATCGCGCCGAGGCCCGTGCCCACCATCACCGCCATGGGCGTGGCCAGTCCCAACGCATCCGGGCACGCGATGACGAAGACCGTGATGGTCAGCGTCACCGCGAACAGCAGCGGCTGTCCGATCCACCAGAACCACACCGCAAAGGTCAGCACACCCATGACGATCGCGGCAATCACCAGCCACTGCGCGGCCCTGTCCGCGAGGAGTTGGCCCGGCGCCTTGGAATTCTGGGCCTCCTGTACCAGCTTGACGATCTGCGCCAGTGCCGAGTCGGCCCCGACCTTGGTCGCCTTGTAGCGGAAGCTGCCGCTCTTGTTGATGGTCGCTCCGATCACCGTGGCGCCCGGTCCCTTCTGGACCGGCATCGACTCGCCGGTGAGCATGGACTCGTCGACCAGGGATTCGCCGCTCTCGACGGTGCCGTCGACCGGAATCTTGTTCCCCGGCCGGATCACGACAATCTCACCCGCGAGCACCTCCGCCGTTGGTACTTCAACCTCGGCACCGTTGCGGATGACAGAGGCCATCGCCGGCGTGAGATCCATCAGCGCCCTGATGGCCGACGATGCGCCGGCACGGGCGCGCATTTCGAGCCAATGGCCGAGAAGGATGAACACCAGTAGGACGGCGACGGCTTCGAAGAACTGCCCGCCCCCTTCGAAGAAGAACGTGGAGCCCACACTGAAGAGATACCCCGTGCCTACGCTCAGCACGATCAGCGTCGCCATTCCCAGGACGCCCTTTCTGAGCGCGCGCCAGGCGGAGACGAAGAATGGCCAGCTTGGATAGACAATCGCCGCACTGGCGAAGAAGAACAACCAGAGGTCAAGGTCCAGCCCGAACGGCGGCGCGGGCGGCTCGAACATTCCCCCCATCGGGGCGTAGATAAAAATCGGGACGGTAAAGGTGAGGCAGATCCAGAACCGATTGCGCATGTCACGAACCATGGCCGACAGGTCCGTGCCGCTATGACCCATGTCATGCGCCATGTCCGCCGGCATGGCGGGCTGCCCACCCGCCTTCGCGTGACCTTCGTGGCCTTGGCCGGCGGGTGGGCGGAGCGCCTCCGTCACATCAGCCCTTGTGTTTCATCATCGGGCACATCGCCATCGAGTCCTTGCCCTCGGCCATGTGCTCCATCATGTGGCTCATCATGCCCTGGTGCATTTTCATCATACCGGCATGCATCGCCTGACGCTGGGCCACGATTTCGGTGACGACGACGGCTGTCGCGGCCGGCTTGGCCGACGCCGTCGCATTGTTCATGGCTGTCACGAGCGCGTCGAGCTTTTGATCGGCGGCCTTCATGTCGGCCGTCATCTTGTCGTGTTCGGCCATCATGGCCTGACACTTTTTCGCCATGTCGGGCGACATCTTCATCTGGTCCGTCATCTGATGCTGAGGCATCGGCGGCGTTTGCGCAGACAGCGGAGAGACCGCCATCAAGCCAACCGCCACCAGCACCACGTTCCGAATTCTGTTCACACTCATAAATGGACTCCTTTCGAGTTCACACCGTACCCGTCGATGCTGTCACCCAACCACCCCGTGGTTGTGCAGAAAAGCACGCATTAATCAAATTTAATGTTTGTCGGCATTTCTCGTGGTGTGGCGGCACTTTACCCCTTGAAAGGGGGCAGCGGGTGGCGGCTGCGCGGAAGCGATGCCCCCGGCTTCTCGCCAAACAGACGACGATTTCAGGCTCGCCCAGTGGCGGCTTCGTGCCGTCGGACGTCCCTTGACTTGCGTTCCACATCGGTCGGCAGCAGTCTCTGAGACCTCGTTCAAGTCTGCCGCTAGATGCGCGTGAGCCTGACCTTTTGCGCCCAGACCAGCCGACTCACGTTGTCAGCGGACCTCCGAGCTGCTGGCGGCGGCGAGAGTCAACCCCTTGGCGCCTCTTTGTTTGCGACGGGGTCATTCGCTCCCAAGTCTTCGCCTGTACTCGACCATACGTCCGTCGCCGCGGAGCGGCCAGGCCGGTAGCGTCGTGGGATCACCTGACGGTTCGCGCCATCCACAGACCGGTTGTCACGCCCACGACGATGCTGCCGGCCTTCGACGGCCATCCGGTCTCGTGCCTCCAAAGAGCCCGCGAGTGGGATTCCTGTGGCTGTGAAGGAACCGCACATCGCGGAACCACAGGAGGCCAGAAATGGCGAACACAAAGGGAGCGAAGATCATGACCGTCAAATTCATTCCGAACGACAAGGGCAACCCTCCGGGAAAACTCGCCGACATCGAGCTGCATTTCTCGGGAGGTCCGCTGGATGGACTCAAGCTCGTCGGCTTTGCGCTCTGGGAGCGCAAGAGCGGCGGGCGGACCGTCACGTTTCCGGCACGGCAGTACAGCCTGAACGGCGAGCGTCGCAGCTGGGCGCTGCTGCGTCCGATTGTGGACGCGACGGTGTTGCCGCTCGTTGAAAACTGACCAGCAAATCGCCGATCTGCTCGCTGAAAATTGACCAGGGTGTCTCACCATCCGTACCGGGCGCGACGATGGAGTGGAGGTGCACACCATGACGATGTACGCGAAGGTCCGGAAGATGCGGTTGCGGGACGGCTTGACGATCAGCGAGATCGCGCGCCGGACCAGCTTGGCAAGAAATACGATCAAGGGCTGGCTCCGTGGGCCGGTCCGGAGCGAAATGGCCTACCGGCGGTCGACGGCGCCCAAGAAGATCGGTCCGTACGAAGCCACGCTGCGTGAGGCGTTGGCCACCGATGCCCGCCGGCCGCGGCGCGAGCGGCGCACGGCGCGGAAACTCTACGCACAGATTCGGGCCGAGGGCTTTTCGGGCAGCTACGCCCGGGTGACGGCATTCGTGCGGACGTGGCGGGCCGAGCAGGGCGCGGTGACCGCGCGGTCGGCGTACGTGCCGCTGAGTTTTGCCTGGGGCGAGGCCTTCCAGTTTGACTGGAGTGAGGAAGGCTTGATCATTGGTGGTACGTGGCGCAAGGTCCAACTCGCCCATCTGAAGCTGTGCGCGTCGCGGGCCTTCTGGCTCGCGGCGTATCCCAGTCAAGGCCACGAAATGCTGTTTGACGCGCACACGCGCTGTCTGACGGGCGTGGGCGGCGTGGCGAGCCGTGGGATCTACGACAACATGAAGACGGCGGTCGACCGGACACCGCGGAAAGACCGCGGCCGCGTTATCAACGCGCGCTTCGCGGCGATGGCGGCGCACTACCTCTTCGAGCCGGACTTCTGCAATGTCGCGTCCGGCTGGGAAAAGGGGCGTGTCGAGAAGGGCGTGCAAGACGCGCGTCGGCAGATCTGGCAGGACGCCGCCGCCGAGCGCTTCGACACCTTTGCGGCGCTCAATGCGTGGCTGGCCACGCGGTGCCGCACGGCGTGGGACGCGCCGCACCCGGAGCTGCCAGGCCTGTCGATCTACGACGCGTGGCTCCAGGAGCGCCCGCACCTGATGCCCATGCCCACCCCGTTTGACGGCTACGTCGAGCTGTCCGTCCGGGCGTCGAGCACGAGTCTGGTGAGCGTGGCGCGGAGTCGGTACTCGGTCCCGTGCGCGTGGGCGGGTCAGCGCGTCAGTGCGCGCCTCTATCCCGACCGGGTGGTCCTCGTGGGCGACCACGATGTCATTGCCGAGCATCCGCGCGCGGTCGACCGCGATCAGGTCACCTACACGTGGCAGCATTACCTGCCGCTGGTGGAGCGCAAACCAGGCGCGCTGCGCAACGGGGCGCCGTTTGACGATTTGCCTGAGCCGCTACAGCGGCTGCGGCACGCCCTGCTGCGTCATGCCGGCGGTGACAAGGTCATGGCGCGTGTGCTGATGGCCGTCCCGACGCACGGGCTGGAGGCCGTGCGCGTCGCCGTCGAGCTGGTGCTCGAGAGTGGGCGCCCCAGTGCCGAGCATGTCCTCAACGTCCTGGCCCGACTGACCGCCGACCCGGCACCGCCGTCGGTCGCGACCGCGCTGACGGTCGCGCTCGCGCCGCTGGCGGCTCCCGAGCGCTACGACGCGCTGCGCGACGCGGAGGTGACCCATGGCTGATCTGGTGGCCGATCTCAAACGACTCCGACTCTACGGTATGGCCGCCTGCTACGCCGAGGGGCTCGAGCAGGGCCATCCGGACCGGACCCCGGCCCCCGCGCTCCTCGCGCAACTGGTCGAGGCCGAAACGACCGATCGCGCCACGCGCTCGGTGCGCTACCAGATGCATGTGGCGCGGTTTCCCCTCCATCGCGACCTGGCCGGCTTTGATTTCGATCAGGCGAAAGTGGACCGGCGGCAGATCCAGGGCTTCGCCACGACGGGCTTCACCGCACAGGCCGAAAACATCGTCTTGATCGGGGGCACCGGCACGGGCAAGACCCATCTGGCCACGGCGCTGGGCATCGAGGCCGTGACACGCCACAACAAACGCGTACGGTTTTACTCGACGGTCGAGCTGGTCAATGCGCTCGAACAGGAAAAGGCGAGCGGCCGCCCCGGCCGGCTGGCGCACCAGCTGATGCACCTCGACCTCGTGATTCTTGACGAGCTGGGCTACTTGCCCTTTTCTCAGACCGGCGGGGCGCTCCTCTTTCACCTGCTGTCAAAGCTCTACGAGCACACGAGCGTGATCATCACGACGAACCTGGTGTTTGCAGAGTGGGCCAGTGTCTTCGTCGATCCCAAGATGACGACGGCCCTGCTCGACCGCCTGACACATCATTGCCACATCGTCGAAACGGGCAACGAGTCCTATCGCTTTCGACACAGTAGCCAGACGGCCAAGGCCCGGATCAAGTCCCGGGAGCAGGCGCGGGGCAAATCCCAGGAGGTGTCCACCGAAACGACGTGACGGGCGTAGAATCACTGCCGGCGGGGCGACCCGTCGGTGCTTAGCCCTGGTCAATTTTCGGTGAGCAGGCCTGGTCAGTTTTCAACGAGCGGCAACATCCCGGATGCATTCCACTGGGTGACAAGGTCGCTGGCGGCTTCCCAGGAAGTCAGATCGAGGGCCCTGCGAACCTTCTCGCCTCGAAGTGAGCCTTCGACGTGCAGCGGACACTGGCAGCGGCGGTAGCGCCGCGAGGTATGCCGGCAGTCCCGGAGGTGGCGACGGAAGATCGTCAGCACTCAGCCAGTGTACTGCGAACCACGCGTAATACACACGCGGTCTTTCATGATTCTGTTAAGTCTTTTGTTTTCAGTGCTTTACATATGGTGGAGGCGGCGGGAGTCGAACCCGCGTCCGAAAGGCCTGTCACCGCAGGTGTCTACATGCGTAGCCGGACTTGAAGTTTCGCGACCGACGTCGAAGCCCGGCGAACGCGCCGGCCGCTAGCCCGAAAAATCTCGTTCGCCGACGTCAGGCGCGCCGGCAAACCAGCCTGCTGAATGGCGTGTTCTCCCCGCCCGCAGGCTGACGAGGGAACACGTCGCGGTTAATTAAGCCGCGAGTGCGAGCTGCGTGTCCGCAGTTGCGTTGTTTTTCCGCCGGATTTACGAGGCGAACGGAATTGGCTCGGCATGCGACCCGCGATCCCTTGCCCCCGTCGAAGCCGTATCGCCCCCACAAGGTCGAAATCGCTGCTGTCATTGTAGCAGGCGACCGGCCGCGATTTTGATGTACCAACCCGCTTGAACTGCCTGGCTCGACGATGCCACCGTCGTCGTCAGAGGAGGGTACCTTGACGAATACACATAAGATCGTGAATATTACACATCACACGGCCATGCGTACGAACATCGACATTGACGACCACTTGATGGACGAAGCTTTGCGCGTGAGCGGCGAGCCGACCAAACGTGCGGTTGTCGAACGCGCGCTGCAGTTGTTGATCGACACACACGGTCAAGCCGGCGTCCGTGCCGTGCGCGGGACCATCTCCTGGCAGGGCGACCTGGCGGCCAGCCGGCAGGGCCGGCGCCTTGCTCGATGACCATCGTCGATACCACTGTCTGGATCGACTATCTGCGCGGCACGACAACGCCACAGACCCAGTGGCTCGATCTCCACCTGACCTCAGAACGAATCGGCCTGCTCGACTTGATGGTCTGCGAACTGCTGCAGGGCCTTCCTGACGACAAGTCGGCGACGAAGCTCCTCGCGCACCTGCGGCGGTTCGCCATCCTCGAGTCAGGCGGGATCGATATCGCCAGCGCCGCTGCCGGACACTACAGGGCTCTTCGAGGCCGCGGAGTCACCGTGCGAAAGACAGTCGACCTGCTGATTGCGACAGTGTGCATTCGGGACGGCCACGCGTTGCTGCATAACGACAGGGACTTTGATCCGTTTGCCGCGCATCTGGGGCTGCGGGTCGTCTCGCCCTGACAGGCCCACCATCAGGCACAATACCTCCAGGGATATGAACCGCCTGTTGATCGGGGGACTGGCCGCCACGCTCTGGGTGGCGGTCGCCGCGCCGGCGCGTGCGCAGACACAGCAGGCCGATGTGCCCACGCTCCTCACCCGTGTCCGCGCCTATCTCGACACCTACCGCAGCGACTTGGCGTACGTCATCGCCGACGAAGACAGCACGCAGCGCATCAACCGTCAGGTGCCCGCCGAACCCCGTGCGAAGACAACCCGACACACCAGGGGCGAGATCCACTTTCGCGTCATCGGGACGATGCAGGCGTGGATTGCGGTGCGTGACGTCACCACCGTCGACGGCGCTCCGGTGGAGGACCGCGCCGACCTGCGGGGGGCGCTCGATACACGCAGCATTGAAGATGTCGTGCGCGACTTCAAGGCGTCCAACTCCCGCTTCAATATTGGCCGGACGCAGCGCAACTTCAACGAGCCCACGCTGGCCTTGGGCCTGCTCGAACCCGCCAGGTACGACACGCTGACGTTCGAGATTCGCCGGCGGCGAACAGAAGCTGACGTGACGCTGGTCACACTCGCATTCCGCGAGATCTCGAGCGCACTCCCGTTTGTAGTGGATCTCAAGCACGGCCATGCCCCGGTGGACGGCGAGTTCGTGGTGGAGGAAGCGACCGGCCGTATTCGAAGCAGCCGGTTGCGCATTCGTCTGGAAACCGGCCCGTCAGAGGCGGTGCTGACGACGGAGTACGGGCACGACACAAAACTCGATCTCTGGGTGCCCACGGTGTTTCGGGAAACGTACGAGACGGGGACGGAACAACGGGCCGCCCGCGGCGAGTACAACCAGATCGCGTTCGAGTCCATCTACTGCGAGTCTCGTTATACCAACGTCCGGCGCTTTCAGGTGACGAGCCGCATCCGGTAGGCGGGCGATCCGGGTTGTACTTCGCGCCCGGCCTGGGGGATAATCCGGCTGCACCCTATGCCGATTGAGCACCGCATCCGCGAAGCGCTCGACGCCTACATGGCGCGCCTGCGCCACGACATGGACGCGCAGGTCCGGGCGCTGAGCTCCGACCTCGCGCGCATCATCAGCGAACAGCAGGACCAGTGGCGCGCCGAACTCGACCGGAGCGCGTCCGACGTCCGTGCCGAAACCGAGCGGGGGTTCCGGCAGCGGCTCGACGCCGCGCGCGACGAACTGACGCGGGACATGGAAGCGCGCCTGGCGCGCGAACGCGCCGAACTGCAGGAGGCGATGCGCCGCACGGATGCGCGTGAGTCACGTGTCGACACCGTCGAGCGGCTGCTGGCGTCCATTCGTGCGATTGACGAGGGCGACACACTCAGCACGATCCTGGAAGCCCTCGTGAAGGGCGCGGCCGCAGAGACGTCGCGCGTCGCGTTGCTGCTGGTCGAAGGTGAGGACCTTCGCGTCTGGGGCCATCGGGGGTTTGCACCCGGCCACGGCCCGAAGGACATGCCGATGGAGGCGTCCGGCACGCTGACGGCCACGGTGGCCACGGGGCAATCGACGTTTGTGCCTCCGGTCGTGGAGGGACGCGCGGGTGCGACACCGGCCTTCATGCGTGTGCCGGCCGGTCACACGGGTTTTGTTGTGCCGCTCTCCATTGGCGGCGAAGTGGTGGCGCTGCTGTACGCCGACGACGTGGACCGTACACCCGCGCAGGAAGACGCGCCGGTCTGGACGGAGGAGATCGAGTTGCTCGCGCGGCATGCCAGCGTGCGCCTCGAGAACATTACGTCGGTGCGTACGGTTGAAGTCATGACCCGAACGCGCTGACAATCGAGATATGCCTCGCATAAGACGACGCCTGTGCTCCGCCACCGGAGGTCTCGTCATTGCCGGCGCTCTGTTCGCCGCCTGGCCCGAGACGTCCACGTCCGCCTCCGAGGCGCTCTGGCTGGCCCCGGCACAACCACCCGGCGCACCGTCGCCGGTGGCCGTAGCGCTGACGCAGCTCGCAGAAGACAAACCCGCGGCCGCACTGCCCGCCTTGACCAAGGGTGCGGCCTCGCCGGTAGTGGGGCCCTACGTCCGCGTGCATCAGGGCCGCGCGGAGCTGGCGCTGGATCGCGTCACTGCCGCACGCGCGTCGGCGGCGGCTGTGCTTGCGTCGGCCGGCACGCCGTATCTCAAGGAACGCGCGTTGTGGCTCGAGGCCGACGCGGCTGAAGCTGCGGAGGATTGGGCGGGAGTCGTCGCCGCGCTCGATCAGGTGCTGGCGCTTCCTGGCGCATCCGCCGTGCAGGCGCGCTTCAGACTCGCGGCCGCGCACCAGCAACTGGGCCGCACCGATGACGCCGTTCGTGGATACGAACGTGTCTACCTCGACTTTCCCCTGTCCAATGAAGCCTCGGACGCTGCCGGCGAATTGCCGACACTCTCGGCCGCGTACAAGACGATGAGCGCCGAGCGGGCGCCGGCTGAACTGCGACGCGCTCAGGTGTTGTTCGACGCACGCCGGCTTGTGGATGCGCGCCGCGCCTTTGAGTCCGTGCGTCCACATGTCTCAGGCGACGAGCGCACGCTGGTGCAGCTGCGTCTGGCCGAACTGGACGCGCTGCAGAAGCGCCTGCCTGCGGCCCACACGGCGCTGACCGCGCTGTCGCGACAGGAAGGCCTGGCCCCGGCGCTGCGCGACGAAGCCGAGTACTACGCCCTTGGTGTGTTGCGCGATCAGGGAAAACACGCCGCATACGTCGACGGTGTTCGCGCGTTCGCCGCACGACCTGACGCGACACCGGTCTGGGTTGAAGCCGCCATGAATGACCTCGGCACCCACTACATCCTCACCGATGACGATGCGGCGGCGGCGCGGGTGTTCACCGAACAGTACGACCGGTTCCCGGAGGGGGTGTGGGCGCCGCGCGCGGCGTGGAAAGCCGGGTGGTGGCACTACACGGCCGGCAACTACGCCGAGACGATCCGGCTGTTCGAGACCGCGGCCGTGACGCACCGGCGATCCGACTACCGTTCCGGCTGGGTCTACTGGGCGGCACGTGCATACGAGATGGCCAGCCGCCCCGAAGACGCGCTGGCGGCCTACGACCGCGCCATCGCCGACTACGGCAACTCGTACTACGGCAGGGAAGCCGCGCGCGCGCAGGAAGCGCTGATGGCCGCGCTGCGTCCAGCCGGCGCCGGACCGGTCACACGTGTCCGACGCGATGTGGCGCTCACGTTCACCCCCGGCGCACCTCCGACGACGGCCTCCACGATTCAGGCGCTGCTGTCGGCGCAACTCTGGGACGATGCGATCGGAGAGATCCGGCGCGCGCAGCGCGAGGAAGGCGCCACGCCCCTGCTCGACGCGACGCTCGCCTACGCGTATCGCCACAAAGGCGAACTGCGGCTGGCGATCTCGGCGATGAAGTGGGCCTACCCGCAGTATCTGGCTGCCGGGTCCGAGCTGTTGCCGCGCGAAATGCGCACGGTGATCTTCCCGCTCGAGTACTGGGATCTCATCCAGACGCATGCGAAGTCGCACGACCTTGACCCGTTCCTGATTGCCGCCCTGATGGCCCAGGAATCGACGTTCGACGCGAAGATCCGTTCCGCGGCCAACGCGTGGGGCCTGATGCAGATTCTGCCATCCACCGGTGCGCGCGTCGCTCGTCAACTCGGTATTCGTCCGTTCAGCACCGCGAGCCTCACGCGGCCGGAGATCAACATTCGTATCGGTACGAAGTACTTCGCGGACCTGGTGCGCCGCTACAACGGCAACACCGCAGCGGCACTGGCGGCGTACAACGCGGGTGAGAACCGCGTGGACCGCTGGTTGGTTGAGCGACCGGGACTTGAACGCGACGAATTCATCGACGCCATTCCGTTCCCCGAAACACAGGGCTACGTGAAGAAGATCCTCGGGACGGCGGTCGACTATCAGGAGTTGTACCGTCTCACGGGGAGCCGCCGTTGATCACCGACCGCGCACGCACATCACAGAAGGCGTCTCGCTTCACCGAATCGGTCATCCGCGAGATGACCCGCCTGGCGCACGCGCACGGGGCCGTCAATCTCTCGCAGGGTTTCCCCGATTTCCCCGCGCCGGACTTCATCAAACAGGCCGCCGTCGACGCGATCAACGCCGACATCAATCAATACGCCGTCACCTGGGGCGCCAAACCGCTGCGGCATGCCATTGCCGCCGACCTGCAGGCACGGTACGGTCTGCCGGTCGATCCGGATGCGCACGTGACGGTCTGCTGCGGATCCACCGAAGCGATGATGGCCACGATGATGGCGATTGTCGATCCGGGCGACGAGGTCATCGTCTTTGAGCCGTTCTACGAGAACTACGGGCCGGACGCGATCCTGTCCGGCGCCACGCCCAGGTACGTCACGCTGCGGCCACCGTCCACGCCTGGCGCCGATTGGACGTTTGACCTCGATGAACTGCGTGCGGCGTTTTCCAATCGTACACGCGCCATCATCATCAACACGCCGAACAATCCCACTGGCAAGGTCTTCACGCGCGAGGAACTCGGGCAGATTGCAGCCCTGTGCACGAAGTGGGGCGTGTTGGCGGTCACCGACGAAATCTACGAGCACATCCTGTACGACGACGCGGTGCATGTGCCGATGGCGACGATCGACGGAATGGCCGATCGGACGATCACGATCAACTCGGTCTCCAAGACGTTTTCGGTCACCGGATGGCGTGTGGGCTGGACCATCGCTCCTCCGGATATCTCCGGCGCGATTCGAAAGGTCCACGACTTTCTGACCGTCGGGGCTGCCGCGCCACTGCAGGCAGCCGCCGCTGCCGCGCTCGACCACGGCGGCCAGTACTACCGGAGCCTGTCGGCCAGTTACGGTGCCAAGCGTGAACGGCTGCTTGGCATCCTGTCGGAGGCGGGTTTTGTCTGTCTGCGGCCTCGAGGCGCCTACTACATCATGACGGACATCTCGGGCTTTGGCTTTTCCGATGATGTGACATTTGCCCGGCACCTCGTGCGCCAGGTCGGAGTCGCCTGCGTCCCCGGCAGCAGTTTCTACAGGCCAGGCGCCGACGGCGGACGCCAGCAGGTGCGCTTCTGCTTCTGCAAGCAGGAAGAGACGTTCACGGCTGCGGCCGATCGACTGGCGGCCTGGTCCAGATGACCTCGTAGAGGCTGACGTCGGGACGATCCATCACCAGGCGAAGCTGCGTTGGCAGCCTTCTCAGAATGGGCCGGAGACGTCGCCGTTCTTCGGGCGTGTACCGGTTGAAATGCACGACCACCCATCGCACGCCGAGCGACCGGATTTCTTCGAGTGACTCCGGAGAAGGAAACGACACCAGCGCCGGCTTGGCCTGCAAGTAGCGGGCAGGGAGGTGATCGCTGTACCCATTGACCAGCGGCTGCCAGTGGAACGTCGAGAGCAGCATGTACTCGGTCTGTCGATGGCGATCCACCGATCCCTGGTAGAACGGGAACTCGACGACCGCGCCACGCGGCATCGCGGCCAGTCGGCGGTGCACCGCCGGCACGGCCGGCGCGTTGCTCAGGACCAGCGGAATGGCGATCGATTCCACCAGGGCCCCGACGATGGCCGCGGTGCCGATGGCGGAACCCATGCGCGTGTGCGCGCGACGCAGCCACGTCACCGACAGCGCCGTGAGCATTGCGGCACCGAGTGTCACCAGCAGGCCCATCCGAATCGGCGCGCGCAGAAACGAGAACGCAGGCAGCGTGTGGTAGAGGAGTGCATACAGCCCGGCATCAGGCCCGAGCGAGATCCAGAACGAGAAGAGACACACGGCAAGGTAGAAGCCCACCATCCGCCAGCGCGCCTCAGGGGCGCGCCGCGCCAGCAGTATTGCCGCGAGCCCGAACAGAACGGCCACAAACCCGGGAAACAGGACCTCGCGCCACGTTTCGATGAGCGGCAGAATCCACCGGTGCACCCACATCGGCGATGCCAGGTACGCCGCGCCGGTCGTCGAGTACATCCGGGCCTCGTCGAGTGTGCGCGCGAATCCCGCATCACGCACGTCCAGGTACGGGATGAACAACGGCAGCATCACGGCGCTGACGACACACACGCCGAGGCTGGTGTGCATCCAGTACCGCCACTGCCGCCATCGACCGTCGATCACGCCGAACCACAACACACCAAGGCTGACGACCAGCGCAGAAAAGATGCCGTAGTACGCGCAGCCGAGGCCTGTCACCGCGAGTGCCAGGCCCATCGCGGCGCCCCGGCGTGCCGTGGGCACCGAGACGAACCGGTGCATCGCCAACAGCGAAAGCGCCGGACCAAACGACGTCAGCAACTGGATGTGCGGCAGGTGCGCAAACATGAATGGGCAGAACCCGTAGATGATGGCGCCGGCTGCCGCGCCGGCGCGTCCCGCGCCGATGGTGCGAGCCAGGCCATACGCGCTCAAGGCGGCCAGGACAAACGCCAGCAGGACGACGGAGTTGTAGGTCGCGTACGGGTTGCCGTTCGTCAGCAGCCAGGCCGGCACGCCCATCACGCCGGCCAGCAGGTTGGCTTCCGAGTACACAAGCGTGTTCGGCTGGGGATAAAAGATGTTGGCGTCAAAGACGGTGCGCGGGGCGGTGGTCAGCGCGTGTGCAACCCACGCGACATTCCACATGCCATGACGCCCGTCCCCGCTGTCGACACGTCCCGCCGACCCCAGGCGAGCGGCCAGGGGCCACGTCAGCACAACGGCAAGCAGACACGAGCACAAGAGTGCGAGCAGGGCTTCTCGCGAGTGAGCGGACATCAGCGGGACGGCCTAAAATACTGGCCGGATGCTCGAATCTTATCTCACGCGGCTGGCCCGCATCGCAGGGCCCGCGTGTGTCGCGGTGGCGGTCTGGTGCGCGGCCGGCGAGCTCAGCGTCGTGGCAGCGACCGGATTCGGCCAGCACATCGTTGCGCCCGCGCCGTGGTGGATGTTGCTGGTCGGCGCAGTCATCGGCTGTCTGATTCCCGGCTGGCGGCGTTCCCCGCTGACGGCGTTGCCGGCGGTATTGACCATCCTGCCGTGGCTGCCCATTCCGCTGCCGGCCGTCGGACTGATCTGGACAGGGCCGATGGCATGGGTGCCGATTCTTGCGTCCGTGGCTGCTGCCGCGGGCAGTCGTCCTCTGGGCATGCTCGCCCGTCGCACAGGTGCCGACGACGCGCGCCGCGCGCCGTGGATGGCGGCGGCGCTGACCCTGGGGCTGGGATTGCTGACGTTGTGGTCGCTGCAGCCGCGATTACCAGGCGGGGACGAACCGCACTATCTGATCATCACCCAGAGCCTGATGCGTGACGGCGACCTGCGCATCGAGAACAATCATGCCGAACGCGAGTACGCCGCGTATTACCCAGGCACACTTCGGCCGGACTACATCAATCGCGGGCAGGATGGCGAGATCTATTCGATTCATGCGCCCGGTGTGTCCGTGCTGGTCTTGCCGGCGTTTGCGCTGTTCGGCCCGCTCGGCGCGCAACTGACGATCATCATCTGCCTGGCCATCACCGCGTTCATCGTGTGGCGAACGTGCCTGATGGCGACCGATGACGTGGCGGCCGCGTGGTTTGCATGGGCCGCGGTGTTCGGCTCGGCCACGGCGCTGCTCCTGGGCGTCATGGTGTTTCCCGACAGTCCGGCCGCGCTCGGCACCGCCGCTGTGGCGTGGCTGCTCGTGCGTCTCGCGACCGGCAGCAGCGACGTGCGAGCCAGGGCGTTTGTTCTGGTCGGAGCCGCGCTCGCAGCCCTGCCGTGGCTCCACACCCGTTTTGCCGTCATCGCGGGACTTGGTGGCCTTGCGGTGGTGGTGGCGGTCTCTGCGGCGCGCGGCTGGCCCGTGCGCCAACGGGTCCAGCATCTCGGTGCGTTTCTGGCGGTGCCGATGATGAGCGCTGCCGGCTGGCTGCTGTCGTTCTGGATGATCTACGGCACCTGGGATCCGCGCGCGCCGTATCGCGGAGCCGAATCGATCCGCGACTGGATTTGGGGCGCCGTGGTGGGCGTGTACGCCGATCAGCAGTTCGGGTTGTTGACCTTCGCACCCGTGCTCGTCGCAGCATGTGTCGGCGCCTGCCGCGCGGCCGATCGGTCCGTGCGCCGCGCCTGCCTCGTCTTTGGGGCGATGCTCGCCGTGTATACGATGGCCGTCACGAGTTACCACATGTGGTGGGCCGGCCTGCCCGGCCTGCCGGCGCGCTTCCTGACGGCCGTGTTGCCCCTGCTCGCTGTGCCGCTGGCGGTGGCCTGGCACCGGGCGACATCAGCAGGGCGCGCCGCGCTGCTCACCATGCTGGCGGCATCATGGGCGCTGTCGGCGCTGCTCATCGGATGGGATCACGGGGCATTGGCCTTCAACTATCGCGACGGGCAGGCCGCCTGGCTCGAGTGGCTCAACCGCGTCGTCAATCTCCCGCGCGCGTGGCCGAGCTTTTTCTGGGGCACGCAGGGACAGTTCTTGATCCACGTCGGCGCGCTCGTCGCGGTGTGGCTGGCCGGCTGGGGCCTGGCTCGTGTATTCGCGCGGCGGTACGCCGACCGCGCGGATGTCGGCCGCGTCGGTGTGGTGGCGTGGGTGCTGCTCGGACTGATGGCCGGTGCCGAAGTCGGATGGCGACTCAACGGCGTGACGGGCCTTGATCCCGCGCGCTCACAACTGTCGGTGCTCAATGCGGAATCGTTGTGGGGTATTGGACCCCTGTCCATCGGGAGATTTGATCCGGCGTCGCTCGTCATTCGTCCCGACGAGGCACCGCTGTCGGATCGCCCGTCGCCCGTGGTGATGGCGGTCGGCCCGGTGCCCGCCGGCGTGTTCCGCCTCGATCTCAGCCTGGCCGAGACGGCGCCGGCCGCAGTGGACGTGGTCGTGCGTGTTGGACGTTCGCGGGACCCGCTGGCCGAGGTGCGCCTCCTGCCGGGACAACCCGCTGCGGTGCCGCTGCCATTGCCGCTGGGGGCCGGGGTGCTGGTGGCCGAGGCCACGCAGCCTGAGGCTGCCACTCACGTGCGCGCAGGCCTGCGGGCGATGGAGGTGGTGCCTGAAATGACGTCAGGCGCGCGATCCTTCGTGCGCAGAGGGGCGACGGATCACTGGTTTGCCGACGACGCGGTGTTTGTCGAGCCTGACGGCTTCTGGGTGCGTGGAGGTCAGCAGGCGACCGTGGCGTTGAGTGGTGGCGCGAGCGCCGCCGGCCGCTCGCGGCGGTTGGTCGTACGCAACGGTGGCGCGGCCAACGAGGTCGTCATCCAGGTGGACGGGTGGTCACAGACGCTGATGCTCGCCGAGTGGCAGGAGGAGGTGGTCACGTTGCCGGCCGCCTCGGCGGCCGGCGCGTGGATCGTACAGATTCGTTCGGCGTCCGGTTTCCGGCCGTCGGAGGTATCCGGTGGAGAAGACCGTCGGTACCTCGGCGTCTGGATTCCGTTTGACTGACGTCAGAAGCGGATGGCGCCGCCGAGCCAGAATCCCTGGAATTTGATGTCGCCCTGATCGTCCTCGATCTTGAGGAAGGTCGTCATCCGCCGCCATCCCGCCTGCACGCCGAAGTTGCGCGTAACGCTCAGCGTGCCGTACACATCGATGTCGGCGTAGTTGGCTTCGTACTTCTCGTCGATCTCCGGGATCTTCAGGCCGCTCACTTCAGCCGTGATCGACAGGATCGGCAGGGGGTACACACGCGCAACGGCCCCGATGGCCGGCAACGGGGCTCTCGCCTTGGTCGATTCTGCCGACACCGGTGACGTCAGACTCGCGCCCATCTGCGTGTAGCGGCCTTCCAGCAGCAGGCCGAGGTAGCCGCGGTCGGTGTAGATGAAGTCGAATTCATAGCCAAACCGCCACACCTTCCAGTCGAACGTCGAATTGACGGGCACATTGACCGGATACAGGATGCCGTTGAAGACGATGTCGCGATCGAGGGTGGCCTCGGTTGAATACGACACCGGCGTGTACTGCACGCGCAGCTTGTGCTTGCGTCCCGGCCGCAGCACCAGCCGTCCGTCGCCAAAATTGATCGTGGTGAAATCGAGATCCGAGACAAAGTCGATCTGGGAACCGGCGATGCCGAACTGTTCGCTGGCGACAGTGCCATGGGGCGCGGGCCGCCACAGACCGCCGCTGATTTCCACCCGGTAGTTCTCGCCGGGCGGTGTGGACGACGTGGTCGTCTGGGCCGCGACCAGTGCCGGAGAGACTGCCAGAAGACCACCGGCGACCAACAGACGAAGAAGAACTCGAACTCGCATTGTTATACTGCCTCCATGGTGCGGGCGCTCCTGCGGCTGCGGCCGTATGTCGTGAGCGTCCGGCGCCCGGTGCTGGCCGGGGTGGCGTGGACCATCGTGGCCACTGCCGTCTCGCTCGTTGCTCCTCTCATCCTCAAGCTTGTCGTTGACGCCCTGCTTGCCGGCGTCAGCCGCCGGCAGTTGGCCGTATTGGCGGCCGCCATTCTGGGTGTCGCACTGCTTGACGGCGTGTGTCGCTATTGGATGCGCCAACGGATTATCGGCGCCTCCCGCGCCATCGAATATGCCCTGCGCAACGATTTTTTTGCGCACCTGCAGCGGCTCTCCCTGTCGTACTACCAGGCCAACCGCATCGGCGACCTGATGTCGCGGTCCACAAGTGACCTTGGCGCGGTCCGGATGATGGTGGGGCCGGCCGTGATGTACTTCCTGGGCACCGCCCTCGGGTTTGTCCTTGCCGTGGGGATGATGGTGACCATCGACCCCTGGCTGACGCTGATTGCCCTGATTCCCCTTCCGTTGGTGTCGATCGCGACCCATGTGTTCGGCAAGGCCATTCACGAACGATTTGACCGGATTCAGGCGCAGCTGTCGGACTTGTCCGCCGTGGTACAGGAGTCGCTGTCCGGCGTCCGGGTGGTCAGGGCCTATCAGCAGGAACCGTTTGAACTCCAGCGGTTCGGAGCCGCCAACGATGAGTATGTCCGCCGCAACCGCGGCCTGATTCGCCTGCAGTCGGCGTTTTACCCAAGCCTCGGATTCTGCTTTGGTCTGAGCGGCCTTGTCGTGTTGTGGGTGGGCGGCACCCGGGTGATGGACGGTGTGATCTCGCTGGGCGACTTCGTGGCGTTCAGCCGCTATCTCGTGCTGCTCAGCTGGCCGCTGATTGCCTTCGGGTGGGTCATCAATATCGTGCAGCGCGGGATGGCCTCATGGGCTCGCATGCTCGAGGTCATGGACACGGCTCCGGCCATCACCGATGCCGAGGCACGTCCCGACGCCCTGGCCGGACACATACGTGGTGAGGTGGAAGTCCGCGGCCTGACGTTTACCTACCCCAATGCCACCGAGCCGGTGCTGCGCGACGTGAGCTTCCGGGTGGGGAGCGGTCAGACGGTGGCGATCGTCGGTCCAACCGGATCGGGCAAGTCCACCTTGATCCAGTTGTTGCCGCGGATGCATGAGCCTCCGGCCGGAACCGTGTTCATCGACGGCGTGGATGTCCGGCACATCCCGCTGGCGCGTCTCAGGGGCGCCATTGGCATGGTGCCGCAGGAGCCGTTCCTGTTTTCCGATTCGGTCGCCCGCAACATCGCGTTCGGCCGCGAGGAGGCGCCGCGAGAGGCTGTGGAAGCGGCGGCTGCGGCGGCGGGGCTGGAGGCCGACGTCGCCGGCTTCCCTCAAGGGCTCGACACCATGGTGGGGGAACGCGGCATCACCCTGTCTGGTGGACAGAAGCAGCGGGCCGCCATCGCGCGCGCGCTGCTGGTGGACCCGCGCATCCTGATTCTTGACGATGCGTTGTCGGCGGTGGATACCGCCACCGAAGAGGCCATCCTCACCAGGCTGCGTGACGTCCGCCGCGCCCGTACCTGCCTGATCGTGGCGCATCGTGTGTCGACCGTGCGCGACGCCGACCTCATCCTCGTGCTCGATCAGGGGCGCATCATCGAGCAGGGCACGCATCAGAGCCTGCTCGCACAAGGCGGCGTGTATGCCTCGATGGATCGGCGGCAACGCCTCGAGCAGGAGATTGCGGCGTCATGAGTCAGATGCAGGACGACGTCGTCGGCAAGGCGTACGACGCGACCCTGATGCGCCGGCTGCTGACGTACCTCCGGCCGCACTGGCTGCAGGTCATCGGCGCGTTCGTGGCGATTGTGGGTGGGTCACTCGCGGAACTGGCGCAGCCGTGGCTCACGTCGAAGGCGATTGACGACTTCATCCAGACCGGTGACCGCGCCGGCCTGTGGAGCCTGGCGCAGCTGCTGCTGGTGCTGCTGGTCGCCAACTTCGTCTTCGAGTATCTGCAGACGTCGATCATGCAGACGATCGGCCAGCGCATCCTGCACCGGATTCGTCAGGACGTATTCACGCATCTGCAGCGGCTCGACGTGAAGTTTTACGACCGGCATCCCGTCGGCCGGCTCATGACACGTGTCACGACGGATGTCGACGCGCTCAACGACCTTTTCGCCTCAGGTGTTGTCACGGTCTTCGGCGACCTGCTGATGTTGTTCGGCATCATGGGCGCGATGTTGATGATGGATTGGCGGCTGGCGCTGGTCGCCTTCGCCGTCCTGCCCTTCATCGCCTGGGCCACGGCCTGGTTCCGCCGCAACGTCCGCGACAACTACCGGCAGGTGCGCGGCCTCGTGGCGCGGCTCAACGCGTTCCTGCAGGAACATCTGACCGGCATGGGCACCGTGCAGCTGTTTCACCAGCAGGCGCGGAGTTTTCGCGAGTTCGACCAGGTCAATCGCGAGCATCGCGACGTCAACATCGCGTCGATCTTCTACTACGCGCTGTTTTATCCAATCATTGAGGTGCTGGCAGCGCTCTCAGGCGCGTTGATCATTCTCGTGGGCGGCGGATGGGCGCTCGACGGGGCGGTGAGCCTCGGCGTACTTGTGGCGTTCCTCCAGTACTCGCGCCGCTTCTTCCAGCCGATCAGCGACCTCTCGGAGAAATTCAACATCCTCCAGGCGGCCATGGCCGCCTCCGAACGTATCTTCGGCCTCCTCGACACACCGATCGACATGAAACAGGTGGGACCCGTTGGACCTGCCGGACCTGCCGGACCCGTCGGACCCATCTCCATCGAGTTCGACCATGTGTGGTTTGCCTATACCGATGAGGTGTGGGTGCTGCGGGATGTGTCGTTCGTGGCCAAGGCCGGCCAGCGCATCGGGATCGTCGGCGCTACCGGGTCGGGCAAGACGACGATCATCAACCTGCTGCTGCGGTTCTATGACATCCAGCGCGGGCGGATCCTGGTGGACGGTGTCGACGTGCGCGAGTGGCCGCTCGAGGCGCTCCGTGCCAGATTCGCGCTTGTGCTGCAGGATGTCCACCTGTTCTCGGGCACGGTGGCGGGCAACATCCGTCTGGGCCGCGCCGACATCAGCGATGAACGCATCCGAGCGGCCGCGACGGCGGTGCATGCGAATCACTTCATCGAACGGTTGAGTGGCGGGTACGATCATCCCGTGGCCGAACGAGGCGCGACGTTGTCGGTGGGCCAGAAACAACTGCTGTCGTTTGCGCGAGCCCTGGCGTTTGACCCGGCTGTGCTCGTCCTGGATGAAGCGACGTCCAGTGTGGATACGGAGACGGAAGCGTTGATTCAGGACGCGCTCCACACATTGATGGCGGGACGGACGGTGTTTGCGATCGCCCATCGCCTCTCGACGATTCAGGACATGGATCGCATTCTCGTGCTGCACAAGGGGCAGCTGCGCGAAAGCGGCACCCACCAGGAGCTGCTGGGGCTGGGCGGACTCTACTTCCGGCTGTGGCAGGTGCGTCCGCTCATCGCGCCGACGTCTTCGGATCCCACCCCAGCCGAAGGGTTGTAACCGCGGCGGGCCGGCGTCCCAACTCCAGCGCCTCGTAACAACTCCAGATGTAGATGTCGATGACGCGGCCCTGCACGGCAGGACCCGTATCCAGCACGGTGTAGATGCCTTCGTACGCCTCTGGCAGACCTTCGATGCGGATGACGGAGCCGGGTGGCAGCAGCTTGGGATCCGCAGCCGCAATGCCTTCGCGAACGCGGACACCGGACGCAGTCGTCTCACCCTTGCAGTAGGCCGTGACGTGGAAGCGCACGGTGCGACCGGGGGCCGGGTCCTCGGTGTCGGAAGCGGACTCGATACGGGTCTCTCGGGAATCGCGGATGACGCCTTCGTACACGAAGATGAACGCCCCTGCGGCCAGGACGGTCATGAGCAGTTTCATCCGCAACGAGCGCGACAGATTCCAGGGCATGCGGATACCCGGGAACTGTACCCCATCCGGCGCGGCTGGAGGTCAGAAGTGGGTGAATCCCTCCGGCAGGAGCTCGACGGTGTCCTGGCCGGCCAGAGTGATGCTGCGGCCCCTGGTGCAGGTGCCGATTTCGGTGACCGGCGCCTCTCCGGCCTGACGGATGGCGGCCTCGAACAGGCGTCGCCGGCGTCGTGGCACGGCAAAAAGCAGCTCGTAGTCCTCACCGCCGCTGAGTGCCTGTTCACGCGTCGCGCCGCGTTGCAGCGGGATCTCACTCACCTGGATCTCCGCGCCACAGTTGCTGGCCTCGCAGACTTGGCGGATCGCATCAGCCAACCCGTCCGAGATATCCATACAGGCCGACGCCGCGCGATTGGCTGCGACGGTCCTGCCGGTACGCAGGCGCGCCACCGGACGCACATGGGCCTCGACACACGCGCGCTCATCGTCATCGACGGGAGTCCGCCCAGCCTCCAGGAGCGCCAGCCCGGCCGCTGCCCCACCCAGACGTCCAGTGACCAGCAACGCATCACCTGGACGCGCGCCGGTGCGGCGCAGCAGACGTCGTGGCCGGGCGGCTCCGATCGCCGTGACATCCACCATCAGCGGCCCTGGCGATCGCGACAGGTTGCCCCCGACGACGACCGCGCCGGCCGCCGAGGTCGATGCGCCGACCGCATCGATCAACGCGTCAAAGTCGTCGAGGAGCATGGTCGGCGGCAACACGAGCGAGAGCAGCAACGATCGCGGAGCCGCGCCCATCGACGCCAGATCACTGATGTTGACCGCGACCGCCTTCGCGCCGATGTCGGCGGCTGAGGACCACGCCCGCCTGAAGTGCACGTCCTCCACGAGCACATCGGTCGTGATGACGTCCACCATGCCGCGCGCAGGCGAGATCGCCGCGGCATCGTCGCCAATCCCGACGAGGACGTGGGTGGCGGTCGTCGGCACACGTGTCCTGAGCCGCGCGATCAGCGCGCGTTCGGTGAGGTCGCTGACGGTCATGTGTGAAGCCGTGGGCAGGGAATTGGCCCCGCTTTGCCGTGTGGGGAGGTCGAATGAACCTGCAAGTGCAGGTGGAACCGCTCAGAGCCGCGCTTCAGGCTTCCTCTCCACGGAGGCATGCACACCACGCGGCGTCGCGACTCGCTTGGGAAAAAAGAGCATCGGCTCAAACGACGCTCCGAACCATCACGAACAAAGCAGGACGCCGAGATCGATACTACACCGCAATCCGCTGCTGTCCACTGAGAACCGCATCAACCAGCCGTTCAAGCGCTGCCGTGCGTTCCAGGACGTCGCCCTCGCGACCCTGCACCTCTGCGCGAACGCGGTGCAGTTCGTCTGCGAGATTGAGGGCGGCAATCACCGCGATGCGGAGCGAATCGGCACTCGACAGTTCGTCGGCCGCCAGCCGCATCTTGTGGTCGACATACGCGGCCAGTTCCGCGATGTAGGCCTGATCGAGTTCACTGCGCACCGCATAGCGCTGGCCGTGAATCTCGACGGTGATCACCCGATTCGACATCAGACGCCCAGTTTGTCGATGTGCGCGATCATCTCGACCACGCGGTTCCGGATCTTCTCGCGTTCCTCGCGCAGTGTCGCCGCTTCCGCGGTGCCTGACTCGGCTTCCGTGAGCCGTGTCCTGGCCACTTCGAGCTCGCGTTCGAGCCGGGCGACAGTGTCGAGTGCCTGACTGCGCTCGGCGCGCAACGTTTCAATCATGCCCACCAGTTGGCGGACTTTTTCTTCGAGCCGATCAATCGGCTGCAGTTCCGTCGTCGTGCGTGACATCAGCGTCCTCGTACCTCTGCTTCATGTGCGGCGACCACTGCGTCGACGATGCGGGTGAACGCGTCGTCCACCTCGGCGTCAGTCAGTGTGCGCCCATCGTCCTGGAAGGTCAGGCGGAATGCCAGACTGACCTTGCCGGCCGGGATGTTCCGGCCCTGATACCTGTCGAACTCCACGACCGAACGCAGCCAGGGAATCGGCTGCTGGCGAATCGTCGCACGAAGCGCTGCGGCGGGCAAGCTGTCGGCGACGAGCAACGCGATGTCGCGCACCACCGCGGGGAAGCGTGGCACTGCGGCGACCTTCGCAATCGTGGTACCGTCGCCGCTGAATGCGGCGAGGTCGAGATGTCCGGCCACAACAGTCGCGCCCTGCGGCAGTCCTCGTGCCTCTGCGACGCGTGCATCCACCTGTCCGACCATGCCCACGACACGCCCGTCGAGCGCCAGCTGCGCCGTGCGGCCGGCGACATAACCAGGCGCGTCCGCCGGTGACGATGTGAGTGTGACGCCCCAGGCGTCGGCGACCACGGTCGCAACGCCGAGCGCATCAAAGACGTCGACGGGCGTGTCTCCGAGGCTCCAGTGGGCGTCACGAGAGCCGGACAACACCCAGCCCACCTGCTGCGATTCGCCCGCGGCGGAGAAGATCGCGCCCGCCTCGAAGAGCCGCACGTCGTCCATGCCCCGGCGACGGTTGTAGATCAACGCGTCGAGCAGGCCCGGCACGATCGCCGGGCGCAGCACGGCGAACTTCTCCGACAGCGGATTGGCGATCTCGACGAGTGTGGTTCCTGCGGCGACGAACGGCTCGGCGGCCGCCCGTTCCATGAACGTGAACGTGACGGCTTCCTGCAGGCCTGCGCCACACAGCAGCCGACGAAGCCGCCGGCTGCGCAGCACGCCGGCGTCAGAGACACGCGGCGGCGCCTGCAGTGCCGGGAACGTCGCTGGCACACGGTTGACGCCCCAGTGCCGGCCGACTTCTTCGATGAGGTCGGCCTCGCGCGCGACGTCAACGCGCCAGCTGGGGACGGTGACCGTCCAGCCGTCGGTGGCCGGGGCCAGCGCAAAGCCAAGGCTCGACAGGATGTGTTCGACGTCAGCTGCCGGTACCGCATCACCCAGCAGTCGCGCGAGCTTCGCCGGCCGCAGGGCGACGGTGCGAGGCGTGTGCGGCGCGGGATACACATCGGTGATGGCGCTTGCACGGCGACCGGCGCCGATGCGTTCGAGCAGATCAAGCGCCATCGCGATGGCTTCCGGGCCGCCGTTGACGTCCGCACCGCGTTCGAAACGTGTGGACGCTTCGGTCTTCAGTCCGAGGCGTTTGCTCGTGGCTCTCACCGCAGCCGGTTGGAAGTACGCCGCTTCGAGCGCGATACGTGTGGTTGCTGGGGAGACTTCCGACGCCGCGCCGCCCATCACGCCGGCAACACCTACGGCGCCCGAGTCATCCGCGATGACCAGCATCGAGGCGTCCAGGGTGCGCTTGACGCCGTCGAGGGTCGTGAGCGTTTCGCCTTTGGCCGCGAGTCGCGCAACCAAGCGGTTGCCCGCCACCTTTGCGGCATCGTACGCGTGCATCGGCTGGCCCATCTCGAGCATCACGTAGTTGGTGACATCGACGATGTTGTTGATGGAGCGAACACCACACGCCGTCAGCCGGTCGACCAGCCACTGCGGCGAGGGGCCAACGGTGACGTCGGCCATCGCGAGGGCAAACCGCCCACACAACGGCGACGCAATCTCCACCTGAACTTCGGCACCCCGGAACTCCGGAACTCCGGAACTTCGGAACTCCGGAACCTCGGAACCTCGGAACCCCGGCACTCCGGAACCCCGGAACTTCGTCGCCCCTTCCCGCGCCAGTCCACGAACCGAGAGGCAGTCCGGCCGGTTCGCCGTGATCTCGAAGTCGATCACGTCACCGTCGATCGAGGCGATCTCGAAGCCGACATCGGCGATGCCGCGTGCGATGGTCTCGGTGCTGAGGTCAGCCGGCAAGCCGCCCAGTTCGCGAATCCAGGATGCCGGCGCCTTCACAGCGCCACCTGCTGCAGGAAGCGGAGGTCGTTCTCGTAGAACATGCGGATGTCTTCCACGCCGTAGAGGCGCAGCGCGAGGCGCTCGATGCCGACACCAAACGCAAATCCCGTGTAGCGATCGGCGTCGTACCCGACGGCTTCAAACACGGCTGGGTGCACCATGCCGCAGCCGAGGATCTCGATCCAGCCGGTGTGTTTGCACAAGCCGCAGCCTTTGCCGCTGCATCCCTGGCACTGCACATCCATCTCGGCCGACGGCTCGGTGTACGGAAAGAAGCTCGGACGGAAACGGGTCTCGACACGCCCGCCGAAGAACTGCTCTGCGAAGCCGTTCAGCGTGCCGCGCAGGTCGCCGAGGCTGATGCCGTCATCCACGACCAGCCCTTCGATCTGCGTGAACATCGGCGTGTGTGTGGCATCGAAGTTGTCGCGGCGATAGACCCGTCCGGGCGCAATCACGCGCACCGGCGGAGCGTTCCGTTCCATGTAGCGGATCTGCATGCCCGACGTGTGTGTGCGCAACAGCGTCGCAGGTCGGCCGGCGGTGGGCCCGTCCGCAATGGTCGGCACCGGTGACGCGAGGTACAACGTGTCCTGCATGTCGCGTGCCGGGTGTTCGGCCGGCATGTTGAGCGCTTCGAAGTTGTGCCAGTCGTCTTCCAGTTCCGGCCCTTCGATGACCTGGTACCCCATCGCGAGGAAGATGTCCTCCACTCGTTCGCGCACCTGTGTGAGCGGGTGGCGCCGGCCCAGGCGCGGCACACGCGGCGCCAGCGTGACGTCGAGCGCGTCTTTGGGACGCGCGGTTGCCGCCAGCTCGGTTTCACGCGTATCGAGCGCCGCTTCGATCTCCTGTTTGAGGGCGTTGGAGGCTGCGCCGAGCGTGCGCTTTTCCTCCGGCGTCGCACTGGCGATGGACTTGACCAGAGCGGTGACCAGCCCGTGCTTGCGGCTCAGAAATCGGTCGCGCAACTCCTTGAGGGCGGCCGGTGAGTCGGCCGCGGCGAGCGCGGACTGAAATTGTGAGCGGAGGTCGTCAACAGCGGGCGAGGACATTGCGAGGACATTGTACAAGGCAAGAACCCGGTCACCCTGTCGGGTGCCGGGTTCCATGCGTGTGCGAAGTGATTCAGGTGGGGCGTGCCTATCAGGCGCGCGCGGCTGCGGGCTTGGCTGCGGGTGCCGCCGCGGCGGCCTTGGCGGCCACCTGCGCAAACACGGCCGGGTGATTGACGGCCAGTTCCGCGAGGCTCTTGCGATCCAGCGCGATGTTGGCGGCCTTCAGCCCGTTGATCAGCCGGCCGTAGGTCAGGCCGTTTTCACGCGCAGCGGCGTTGATGCGCACGACCCACAGCTGACGGTAGTCGCGCTTCTTGCGGCGACGACCCACAAACGCGCTGTTGAGGGCGCGGTCGACGGATTCCTTGGCGGCGCGGTAGAGCTTGCTCTTATTGAGGTAATACCCTTTCGCGAGCTTCAGCAGCTTCTTGCGCTTGGCGTTGCGAACGGTTCCTCTCTTGACGCGAGGCATGGTTCTTCTTCCTTCTTATCGCTTAGTCGTAGGGCAACATGCGCTTGAGGCGCGGGGCGTCGGCCGGATTCACGACCTCGCTGCCACGCATCTGGCGCTTGCTCTTGGTGGTCTTGCTCGTGAGGATGTGGCGCTTGAACGCCTTTGACCTCGTAAATTTGCCCGAGGCGGTTTTTTTGAACCGCTTGGCCGCCCCGCGGTGCGTCTTGATCTTCGGCATCTTCAGTCTCCCTGAACCTCTTCCGTCGTCTTGGGCGCCGCCTGCGCGGGCTGCTGACGCTTGATCCCGGGCCGTGGGGCCAGGATCGTGTGCATCTGGTTGCCTTCCTTCTGCGGCGCGGACTCGATGATGGCCATCTCGCCCAGCTCGGCTGACAACCGCTCGAGGATGCGCCGCCCGATCTCGGGATGCGCCATCTCGCGGCCGCGGAAGAAAATCGTCGCCTTCACCTTGTCCCCGTCCTCGAGGAAGCGCTCGATGTGCTTCTTCTTGAACTGGTAGTCGTGCTCGTCAACCTTCGGCCGGAACTTGATCTCCTTGACCTCGATCACCTTCTGGTGACGACGCGCCGCTCGGGTGCGTTTTTGCTGCTCGTACTGGTACTTGCCGAAGTCCATGATTCGGCAGACCGGCGGAACAGCCGTCGGAGAAATCTCCACCAGGTCCAGCCCCTTGCCTCGCGCAATCGCGAGCGCCTGTGGTGGGGGCATGATCCCCAGCTGTTCCCCGGTTTCGTCGATCACCCGGATCTCGCGGACCCGGATACGGTCGTTGGTGCGGACGCGGTCGTCTCGGCGCGGCCCTCGGTCGTAGGCGATAACAGACTCCTTCTTATCCGGCCCCGGCCGGACGGCAACAGCCGACTATTCTAACGCCTTTCGGCCTGTTCTGTCTGTACCGCCGCCAGGAAGTCGTCCAGCGACCGGGCCCCCTGGTCGCCGGCTGCCCGGCTCCGGACCGCCACGAGCCCCTCGGCGACCTCCCGATCCCCCAGCACCAGCATGTACGGCACCTTCTGGAGCTGGGCTTCCCGGATCTTGAATCCAATCTTTTCCACCCGGGCGTCCACCGTGACCCGGAAGCCGGCCCCGGCCAGACGTTCTCGGACCGTTTCCGCCCATTCCACGTGCCGGTCGGCCAGCGGCAGCACCGCCATCTGGACCGGTGCCAGCCACAGGGGGAACGCCCCCGCGTAGTGCTCGATCAGCATGGCGATGAACCGCTCGAAGCTGCCAAAAATGGCCCGGTGGATGACCACAGGCCGATGCTCCTGGTTGTCGGCCCCGATGTATTTCAGGTCGAACCGCTGGGGCATCTGGTAGTCGAGCTGGATCGTCGCGCACTGCCACTTGCGGCCAATGGCATCAGTGACGTCAAAGTCGATCTTCGGGCCGTAAAAGGCGCCGTCGCCCTCGTTGACCGTGTAGGCAACCTCGGCCGCCTGCAGCGCCGACCGCAGCGCCGCCTCGGCCTGGTCCCACGTCTCACGTTCGCCGAGGAACTCTTCCGGACGTGTCGACAGCTTGACCTCGTAGGTCAACCCGAAGTCGCCATACACCCGCTTGACCAGACGGAGCAGGGCCTCGACCTCGGAGCCGATCTGCGACTCCATCACAAAACAATGCGCATCGTCCTGCGAGAACTGCCGCACGCGCGTGAGGCCGGAGAGCACTCCGGACGCTTCGTTGCGGTGCAGCGGCGTCTGTTCGTGCAGCCGCAGGGGCAGATCGCGATACGAGCGGGTTTCACTGCCAAACACCAGCATGTGGCCGGGGCAGTTCATCGCCTTCACGCCCATCGCGGTCTCGTCAACCGCCTCCTGCCGCTCCTTGCCGCCTTTGGCCGCCTCTTGCTTCCCCTCAACGAGGAACATGTTTTCGCGGTAGTGCGACCAGTGGCCGGAGGTTTCCCAGAGCGCCTTGTTGAAGATCAGCGGCGTCTTCACCTCGGTGTAGCCGGCAGGGAAGAGCACCTCGCGCATGTAGTTGGCGAGCGTGTTGTAGAGCGTGGTGCCCTTGCCGAGCCAGAACGCCGCGCCAGGCGCCCACTGGTGGAACGTGAACAGCCCAAGGTCCTTGCCGATCTTCCGGTGATCCCGCTTCTTGGCTTCTTCGATGCGATGCAGGTACGTCTTGAGGTCGTCGTCCTTGAAGAACGCCGTGCCGTAAATGCGCTGCATCGGCTGGTTCTTTGCGTCGCCCTTCCAGTAGGCGTTTGAGGCGCTCAGCACCTTGAACGCCTTCAGGCGCGACGTGCTCGGCACATGCGGACCGACGCAGAAGTCGACGAACGTCTCGCGGTCCTTGATGGTGTAGCAGGAGACGTGGGACTGGCCCTCGGTCTTTTCCTGAATCAGCTGGACCTTCAGCGGCTCACCACGCTGCTTGAAAAATTCGATGGCTTCGTCGCGCGGCCACATCTGACGCTCGAACACGAGGTCCTGCGCCGCCAGCTCCTTCATCCGCTTTTCGATCTGCTCGAGGTCTTCGGGCAGGAACGGGCGATTCACCACGAAGTCGTAGAAGAACCCGTCGTCGGTGGGCGGCCCAATCCCGCACTGCGCTTCCGGGAAGAGTTGCGTCACCGCGGCGGCCAGCAGGTGGGCCGTCGAGTGGCGATACACGTACATCGCGTCCGGTCCGTCAGGCGTGACCAGCCGCACGCGGACGTTCGTCGTCAGCGGATGCGACAGGTCAACGAGACGATCGTCGACATACGCGACCAGCGCCTTCTTGACGACGCCGCTGGGCAAGGTCTGCTGGGCAAACTCGCCAACGGTGAGACCCGCCTCGATGCTGCGTTCGGATCCATCGGGCAGGGTGACGGTGACATGAGACATGGTTAGGTGGGCCCCTCGACTCGCTGCGCCCCTTCGACTCGCTGCGCGTGCCCAGGGCCTGCCATGAGCGACCCGTCGCACCCGCGTCGCGGGCGCTGACGGGAGTCGAATGGTAGGCACGGGCGGACTCGAACCGCCGACCTCCTGCATGTCAAGCAGGCGCTCTAACCAGCTGAGCTACGCGCCTATCCGGGCCAACCGCCCTGAGGCGAACCCTGATTATAGCCGCTTCGTGTTCAGCGGTTGACAGATTTTCTGAGCGTCTGCCCCGGCGTGAAGCGCGGGACGCGGGCCCGGCCAATCTTGATGGGTTCACCGGTCTGTGGATTCCGACCGGTCCGGGCGCTGCGCTCCGCAGTACGGAAGGTGCCGAATCCCACCAGCGTCACCGCGTCTCCTTTCACCAGGGCGCGGCTGATGCCGTCCAGGAACGAATCGATGGCGGCCTCGGCGGTGACCTTCGTGAGACCCGTGTCCTCAGCGACTTTGGCGATGAGCTCGTGTCTGGTCATTACTCACCGGCACGTGGACGCAGGCGCTCAAGGGCCTTGGTCAACATGTCATCGCCGGCCGGGGGCGCTTCGTCGAAGGCCACAAACGGCGACGCCACCGCGACGTTGGGCTGCAGGCCTCGGCCATGGATTGGCTCACCATCGCTGGCGAGGTACTGCGCGTAGGTCATCCACAACCCGCGGTTCTCCGGCAGCGCGACCAGCCGCTGATCCGCAGCCAGGCCTGCCGTGGGTTCTCCGACCAGGTCGCCGCGGCCGTTGCCGTTGAGCGCAGCCGCAAACACCTCAGCCGCGCCGGCCGTCCCGTTGGACACCAGCACCACGATGGGCATCGAAATCGCGCCGTCACCGGTGGCCGCATTGGTCAACTCACGTTCCTTGTCGCGCGCCTGACGAATGGCCAGCGCGCCGCTCTTCACGAACAGGCGGGCTGCGGCGATGCCTTCGCTGATCGGACCATCGGCTGTGGCGCGCAGGTCCAGGACGGCGCCGGGGGCGTTGGCCGCCTGCAGTTTTGTCATCGCAGCGCCGAGTGCGTCGGCGGTGCCGGCCGCAAAACTGGTGATCCGAACCACCGCCGTTCCGTCCGCCCGCGTGGTCGTTGTGACCGTATCGGCCTTCGGGAGTTCACGCGTGAGCGTAACGGTGTGCGGCTCGGCCGCATTGCCACGGAGCACAACCAGTTCCACCGTGCTGCCCGGTTCACCGCGCAGCAGGCGCATTCCCGAAAACGCAGACAACTCACGCGTCGGCTGTCCGTTGATGCCACGGATGAAGTCGTTGGGACGCAGCCCGGCGCGCGCGGCCGGGGACCCATCGCGGACGCCGACCACACGCAGATAGAACTGACGGGAGACGACCAGACCCACATCACCAGGAGGCAGTGTGGTGTTGGCCTTGGCAATCGCCACTTCGTCGGGCGTCAGGTACGCGCTCATCGGATCGAGGCCGTCGGCCAGCCCGCGCATCGCACCTTCCATGACCTTGTCGGGATTTGCCTCTTCGACGTAACTCGACATGATGAGCTGGATCACATCTTCGAAGACCCGCAGGTGTTTCACCGCACCTTGCGGCAGCTCCGCGCCGATGGGTGTGGGCGGCGTCAGGTTGGCGCCCAGCAGGCCACCCACGGCGGCCAGGGCCACCAACGGCGTCGAGACTGCAAACAGCAGCCATCGGGACTTGGAGGTCATAGGGACATTCTAGTGCCGAAGTGCCGGGGTTCCGAGGTCCCGAGGTTCCGAGGTTCCGGGGTTCCGAGGTCCCGAGGTCCCGAGGTTCCGAGGCCTACCGTTTCTCCCAGAGGTTGCGGCCGTCGATGCCGGAGGGCACGGGAAGGCCATAGAACTGGAGGACGGTCGGGGCGATGTCGATGATGTTGGCGCGGCCGTTGGCGTCGGTCGTAATCGGACGATTGGTGATCAAGACACCCGCAGTCGTGGCGTAGTCATACCCGCCGTGGTCGCCTGACCAGCGCTTCATGTTGGGATAAACCAGCTCCGCCGGCGCGCCGCCAAGGGTCGTCTGCCACGACACACGGTAGCCGTCCGCGAATCCCACCTGCAGGTCCGACGCGTTGTGCAGGAACTCCCCCTGATACACATCGTCGCGCTTGTAGACATTGCGGACGATCAGTTCGCCCGTGTCCGGGTCGCGCAGGTCAGCCTTGAGGCGCGCGGCCAGGTCATCTGACAACGTGCGGTATTCCTCGCCGGTCGAGACGATACCCTGGCCCTCGCGACCCCGCAGGTTGAAGTAGATCTGGCCGAGGCCCATGGCGTACGCCCGCGTCTTCGACCAGTCGACATGTTCGAAGAACTCGGCACCGCTGAACAGATCCTCCAGCGTCTTGTCCTTCGACTCTGCCTGGCCTTTCAGCACCATGAATCCCTGCTGGACGAGCCACGTGTTGAGATTGACCGCCTTGCGCCACGAGTGGAACCCGTGGTCCGACACGATCATCAGCGGCACATCCGGGCCAAGCTGGTCGATGACTTCTGCGACGAATTGATCGGCGCGCCGGTAGATTCTGGGAATCGCGTCTCGTTGCCCGGCCGCCTGTGTGGGGTCGTGCATCGGGTGCGAGTCATCGCGGTGGTGCCACATCATGTGCTGCACACGATCGGTGGACTCGATTACGCCAACCAGGAGGTCCCATGACCCGGACGTCAGTCGGTTGAGGATGACCTGTGCACGGTCGTCAAACGCCCGATAGAGATCGTCCATGAACGTGGCCTCGGTCATCCGCTCTTCGTTGAGTGGCCACGTGGCTTCGGCCCAGCCCAGGGTGCGGAAGGGGCCGAGCGTCTTGTACAGATCCCCGGCAAATCGTGCAGGGGAGGACATGGGGACCGGCGGAGCATCGGGCTTCCAGTTCACCGGCGACACGTACAACTGCAGATCGTCGTCCGCCTTGATCAGGTGGAACTGCACCATGCCTTCGATGCTGATGAACAGGTTGACGTGGAAGGTCAGGTTGACCCACTTGCTCCATTCACCCTCCGCCAGCGTGAAGGTCTGACCGTCAATGTTGATGTCCGCCGCGCCGCGTCCGCGCGTCCAGGTGAGGGTGAGCGGCAGCGTGACGTTTTCATCGGCTTCGAGCTCGGCCAGCCGGGTGCGGTCCCCGTCGGCCAGCGCAGGCTTCGCGCGCAACGACTCCAGTTGCGCGCGGACGATGGGATTGGGAGGGCCGACGAGCCGTGTGTGTGCGGTATCGCCCTCAAACGCGAGGCGCCGGAGGATGCCGCCCATCTCCGTACTGCCTTCTTCAAAGCGGCTCAGATCAGTGGCGTAGTACGAAAACGTGCCCATCGTGCCGCGGATGTCCGGCAGCGGCAGGCCGGAGAGCAACTCGCCGTTGGGCACGTCCTCTGGCGGAAACGTGATCGGGACCGTGAGAATGCTGCTGCGGACCCCGGCCTCGCCCGCCGTGACCCAGAACGATGTACCTCCGCGCAAACTGGTGACCTTCGGCTTGGATGTCGGGATCCAGTTCCAGAGAAATGTAGGCGGCGTGCGCGCGACCATGCCGAGATCGGGCATGTACGTCTGAGTGTCGCGCACCAGAAAGTCGTAGATGTTGTGTTTGCCGGGATTGGCGCCGGTCGCAAACGACGCCCAGGCGGTTGGTGATTCCGGCGACACGGTTGTGTCCAGATCGTAGAGGCCGCCCGCCTGCATCACCCGCGCCAGGTTCGGCAACTGCCCTGCGGCCATGTACTCGCGCACGAGATCCGGGTCCATGCCGTCAAAGCCGATGATCACCAGCTTCGGCTTGCCCGTATCGGGCGGCGTGGACGGGCCACTGCACGCGACCGCCGACGCGACTGTCCCCGCTACCGCAAGAGCCACCAGTATCCGCATGGCCGCCATTGTATGTCGCACCTCGCACTTCGCACCTCGCACTTCGCACTAGACTTGTCTCGTGCGTTTCCTCGGTGTGGACTATGGCGCGAAGCGCCTCGGGCTGGCCCTCTCGGATCATTCCGCGACGATGGCGAGACCGTGGAAGGTGCTGCCGGTGAACGGGCACCCGGAGACGTCGGCATCGGTCGTCGCTGACGAAGTGCGTCGGCTGAGGGCGAGTGACGACCCCGAAATTGACGGGCTGGTCGTGGGACTGCCGCGTCGGCTCAACGGCGAGGACAACGCGCAGACACCGCTCGTGCGGCGATTTGTGGCGGCGTTGCTGACTGCCGTCGATGTGCCGGTGGTCACTCAAGATGAGCGACTGACCAGCATCGAGGCCGAGGCCCGGCTCGCTGAGCGCGAGCCGGATTGGCGAAAGCGCAAACCTCTGATCGATGCTGAGGCGGCATCGATCTTGCTCCAGGACTATTTGGATAACCGACGCTGATGAAGAAGTTCCTGATTCTGGTCGTGGTGTGCGCAGTGCTGGCCGGCGCCGGTGGCTGGTGGGCCTGGCAGCAACTCGGGACGCCCTATCGTGGATACACCGGCGAGGAGGTGTTCGTCGACATCCCGCAGGGTTCGGGTGTCACCACGATCGGGAACCGCCTGTACGACGCAGGTGTGATCGCGCACCCACTGTTGTTTCGAGCTGCGGCACGTGTCTCCGGCAAGGAGCGTCAGCTGCAGGCGGGCGAGTACCGATTTGCCGGGGCGACCACGCCGTATGAGGCCGTTGATCGCATTGCGCGCGGAGACGTCTACACACGAGCCGTGACGTTTCGCGAAGGGCTGACGATCTGGGAAACGGCAGACGTGTTCGCGGCGGCAGGCCTGGGCACTCGCGAGGACTTCCTGCGTGAGGCACAGGACCCCTCACGCATCCAGTCACTCGATCCTGAAGCGCGGTCGCTTGAGGGCTACCTGTTTCCAGATACCTATCAGCTGCCGCGCTCCACCGGGGCTGCGGGTGTGGTGGACGCGATGGTGGCCGGGTTTCTTCGCGCGTTCGACGAAGACCTGCGCGCCGCCGCGCGTGATCGCGGAATGTCGCTGCGCGAAGTCGTGACGATTGCCTCGCTGGTTGAAAAAGAAACCGCACATCCGCCCGAGCGGCCCATTGTCTCGGCTGTGTATCAGAATCGACTGAAGATCGGGATGGGACTGCAGTGTGACCCCACGGTCATCTATGCGCTGCGGCTTGCGGGCCGATGGGACGGGAACCTGACGCGGGAGAACATGCGCATCGATTCGCCCTACAACACCTATCGATACGCCGGCCTGCCGCCGGGCCCGATCGCGTCCTCGGGCCGAGCGTCGCTTGAGGCCGCGGTGCGCCCCTCAGATGACAAGTACCTTTACTTCGTCAGCCGCAACGACGGCACCCACGTCTTTGCCACCACACTGGCGGAACACAACCGCAACGTGCATCAGTGGCAGATTCGGTACTTTCGCGATCGACGGTAGTCAGTGTCCGGCGGGGCTGAAGCCCCGCCCCACATCCCGCCATTCCCCCATTCTTCAGGCTCCCCAGTTCAACTTCTCGCGGAGCATGTCGAAATGGGTGCGGGGCGTGGTGCGGAGCAGGTGCAGCACACGTGGCGACCGGCGGATCGCCACGGCGTCCCCGGGTTCAAGAGGATGCCCGAACTGGCCGTCAAACGTGGCGACGATGTCTGCGCGGGGGCCGTCCAGGTGAGGGCGAAGCACGATATCGGCTGAGGCCGGGAGTACCAGAGGCCGGTTGGTCAGCGTATGCGGCGCGATGGGTGTCAGCACCAACGCATCCACGCCCGGGTGCATGATTGGGCCGCCGGCCGACAGGTTGTAGGCCGTTGACCCCGTGGCGGTCGCGATGATCAGGCCGTCTGCCCGCACGTGGCACACCGGCTCGCCATCGACCGCCACGTCCAACTCGAGCATGCGCGACAGGCTGCCGCGCGTGATGACGATGTCGTTGAGTGCGTGGCGCGGCTGCTGCGCGGATCCGTCACGCTCGACGTGGCCCTCGAGCACCAGTCGTGTTTCCGTCCATGTGCGGCCTTCAATGACGGCCGTGAGCGCTTCGATCAGATCCGGACGCCGGACTTCGGTGAGGAATCCCAGGTGTCCAAGGTGCACGCCAAGCACAGGCACGTCCGTCGGGGACTGCAGCACCAGGTTGGCGGCGGCCAGCAACGTACCGTCACCGCCGAAGGCGACGACGGCATCCACAGCAGTAGCCACCGAGGCGCGAGGCACCACAGGCCAGCGCGCCAGCGCCGGAGCCTCGTCCGGCGCATCGTGGCCAATCGTCACCATCACCGCGCGGGTCTCGAGCCAGTGTGCGGCCTCGAGCAACGCGTCGTGCGCCGACGGATGGGGTTTGGCGATCAGGCCGAGACGGGTGATGGGCATAACCACATGAGAAACTCGCGGTTGCCTTCGGCGCCGGCAATGGGCGACGGCTCAAGTCCGCGACGCACCAATCCTACCTGAGCCGCCGCGGCCGTGACGTCGTCGATCACGCGCGCGTGCACCGATTCGTCACGGACAATCCCGCCTTTCCCGACGTCGTCGCGCCCGGCCTCGAACTGCGGCTTGACGAGTGCGACGACTGAGCCGTGCGGGGACAGCAGGCCTGGAACGTTGGGCAGGATGTGACGCAGCGAAATGAACGACACGTCAATGGTGACCAGGTCAAAGACACGGTGTGTCTCAGGCAGGTCCGACGACTGCAGGTGCCGCGCGTTGACACCTTCGATGACGGTGACTCGAGTGTCGGAGCGGATCTTCCAGTCGAGCTGGTTGTGGCCAACATCGAGTGCCACCACGTGTGCGGCGCCGCGCTGCAGCAGGACATCGGTGAAACCACCGGTGGACGCGCCGATGTCGAGCGCGCGATATCCCGTCGGATCGAGGTCGAAACACTCCAGCGCGCGCGCAAGTTTGAGTCCGCCGCGGCTGACGAACGGATGGTCCGGCACACGCAGCCGGATGTCGGCATCGGCTGCGATCGGCGTCCCGGCTTTGGTCTGAGGATGACCATCGACGAGCACGTCGCCGGCAAGGATCAACGCCCGCGCGCGTTCCCGAGAGGCGACCAGGCCGCGCTCCACGAGGAGAAGGTCAAGGCGTGACTTGGCCATCTCGCCATCTCACCGCGTGCGCGTGAGCGACCAGTCCGCCAACTCGCCAAGGCGACCTTCGAGGCCTGCGGCGTTCAGCGTGGCCTTGGCGCGGTCCACACACGCTGCGGCCAGCCGGCGTGACTCCTCGACGCCATAGAGGGAGGCGTACGACGGTTTGTTGTGCGCCGCATCCTTGCCCGCGGTTTTGCCAAGGTCCGCCGCTGATCCTTCCACGTCGAGCACGTCGTCGATGATCTGGAACGCGAGTCCGAGTTCTTTGGCGTAGGCATCCACCGCCGCGATGATCGCGTCGTCAACGCCCGTGATCATGGCGCCCGCGACGGCGGCCGCACGGATGAGCGCGCCGGTCTTGCGCGCGTGCATGTCCTTGAGCTCACGCTCGGACATCGGCTGCGCCGGATGTGACGGCACCTGACCCGCCGCGCGGAGGTCGATCGCCTGACCGCCCACCATGCCGATGGCGCCGGCGGCGACGGTGAGCACGCTCAGCACACGCAGGCGGCGATCCGGTGGCGCTTCCGGCGCGCCCATGGGTGCGACCGGTGAGGGCGAGTTGGCCAGCAGCCCGAACGCTTCGGTCAGCAGGCCGTCGCCCGCGAGTACAGCCATGCCATCGCCGTACACGACATGTGTGGTCGGCCGCCCCCGGCGCAGCGAGTCGTCGTCCATCGCCGGCAGGTCGTCGTGCACGAGCGAATAACAGTGGATCATCTCGACCGCGCAGGCCGGCGGGATGGCCAGCAGGCGGGCGCGAGGCACGGTGAGGCTGGCCAACGGCGCGACCGCTTCGGCCGTCATCAATGTCAGACAGGGCCGCAGGCGTTTACCGCCGCCCAGCAGGCCGTGCCGCATGGCGTCGATGATGAGCGTGGGCGCCGCCTGTTCGGGCAGGCCATGTTCGAGCGCCTGTTCGACGACGCCGCGCAGTTCGTCGAGGTAGTCGTGCAAGGTCGACGCGCTCATCGGCGGTCGTCGGGTTCAAGCGAAGAGCCGTCCTTCAACTCGCCGCGTTCGGTCAGGATTTCAATGCGCTTCTGCGCTGCGCCCAGCTGGTCGTGACAGTACCGCGACAGCTCGACACCACGCTCGAACAAGCCGAGTGAGGTATCCAGCGGCAGGTCGCCGTCTTCGAGTTGCTTGACGATCTTCTCGAGTTCGGCGATGGCCGACTCGAAGTCCTTGATGGATTGGGGTTCGGTGCTCATTCCAGCGTGGTCTCCGTAACCTGACAGCGCAGTTCCCCTTCAGCGACGGTGACGCGTACCGCGTCACCCGGCTGAACGGCTCGTGCGGATCGAATGATAGACGTGCGTGACCCGTCCCAGCAGACGGCGTAGCCGCGGCCGAGTACGGCCAGCGGACTCAGCGCATGTAACTGCGCGGCGAGCTCCCGCGTGCGTACGTCGGCCGCGTGGCGACGGGCGAGCGCGGCTTGCCGAAGCCGTCCGTCGGTCTGCAGCAGGCGGACCTTCCACCCGGCGGCCACCCGGCGTACATCCCGTGCTTCGAGGCGACGCCGCAGCGACTCGAAGCGCTGCGTCGAACGCGCGACGCGATCGAGGAGCGCGTGGCGCATGCGCAGGACGAACTCCTGGCAGTCGCGCTGCCGGAGCACGACGCCGGTGGGCCAGCCATCAAGGCGGGCGGTGGACCGCAGCAGCCGCTGGCGCCGCTGGTCCACGGACCGGCGCATCGACGCGCGCAGTCGTTCAGCGGCGCGATCAATCCGCGTTCGGAATGCGTCGTGTCGATCCACGACGAGTTCGGCGGCGTTGGACGGCGTCGCGGCTCTGACGTCAGCCACGAAGTCCGCGATGCTGAAGTCCACCTCGTGCCCCACGGCGGAAATCACCGGCACGGGACACGCGGCGATCGTACGCGCCAATGCTTCGTCGTTGAAGGCCCACAGGTCTTCGACTGAGCCGCCGCCTCGGCCGATGATCACCACGTCAACTTCGGGCACCTTGGCAATGGCTCGCAGGCCGCGCGCCAGATCCTCTGCCGCGCCCTCGCCCTGAACTCGCGCATCACGCACCACGACGTGGGCGCAGGGATACCGCGCCGACAAGACGCGCAGCATGTCCTGCAGCGCCGCGCTTGAGGCCGACGTGACGATCCCGATCTTGCGCGGCAGCACGGGTAGTGGACGTTTGCGCGCCTGGTCGAACAGCCCTTCCGCCGCAAGTCGCCGCTTGAGCTGCTCGAACGCGAGTTGCAGCGCGCCCTGCCCGTGCGGCGCAAGCCGATCACAGATCAGCTGGTACTCACCCCGCACTTCATACACGCTGACGCGGCCTTTGGCGACGACGTGTTGACCGTCTTCGAGGCGGAACGTGAGACGTCGCGCATCACTGCGGAACATCACCGCACGTATTTGTGAGCGCTCGTCTTTCAGGGTGAAGTACAAGTGGCCGGACGGATGCGGCCGATGGTTCGAGATCTGGCCTTCCACCTCGACACGTGCAAATCCAGACTCAACCATCACCTTCAGTCGGGACGTCAGCTCCGCAACCGAGAGCACCTCGGGACTTCGGACTTCCGGAACTTCGGCACCTCGGGACTCCGGAACCTCGGCACCTCGGGACTCCGGAACCTCGGCACTTCGGAACTCCGGAACCTCGGCACTTCGGAACTCCGGAACCTCGTCAAAAGGCAACCCCTGCCGTTCGGGCATCGATCAGGCCTCCACGGGGGTCACGGCGAGAGTCTGCAGGTCACTCAGCGAAAGGTTGACGCGGGTGATGCGGGTGGCGAGACCCGTCGACTCGTCGGCCTGTACCACCACGCCGTTGAGGCGCGGGTTCTCGGTCGCGGTGTCGAACCGCTGCGGCATCGCCGACAGAAAACGGTGCACGATGGCCGCGCGGTCTACGCCAATCACGGAATCATGAGGACCGGTCATGCCGACATCGGTGATGTAGGCCGTGCCTTTGGGAAGCACGCGGTCATCCGCCGTCTGCACATGGGTGTGGGTGCCGACGACGACGGTCGCGATGCCGTCCAGATGCCAGCCCATGGCCACCTTTTCGGAGGTGGCTTCGGCGTGGAAGTCGACAAACACGAGCTGAGCCCCTTCAGCCTTGACGGCCTCAATCTCCCGCAGCACGACTCGGAAGGGATCGTCGAGCGGTGTCATGAACACACGCCCCATCGCGTTCACCACCCCGACCATGACGCCGTTTTCCGCGCGCGCCACATACCGGCCGAGGCCCGGCGCGCCTTCAGGGAAATTCGCCGGCCGGATCATCCGCGGCTGCTTCGCGATGTAGGGAATGATCTCCTTCTTGTCCCACGTGTGATTGCCGCCCGTCATCACATGGACGCCATACTCGAACAGGTCCTTGGCGATGTCCGGCGTGATGCCGTGCCCGGCCGCCGCATTCTCAACGTTGGCAATGACGAGATCGATGTTGTGGTGGGAGACCAGCGCGGCCAGGCCGTGCCGGATGAGGTCACGTCCCGGGCGGCCGACGATGTCGCCGATGAACAGCAGACGGGTCACGCGTTCTGTACCTCGACACGGATGGAGCGGCCGCGGCGGTCCTCGATGCGCGGAAGGATGACCCGGAGCAGGCCGCCGGAGACCACGGCCTTGGCGCGGCTGGCATCCACGGCGCCGGCAAGGCGCACGGCCCTGGCGAAGCGTCCATGGCTCCGTTCGGCGACGTGATACCGCGGGTCGCCGGACGGGGCTGCCGCCAGTTTGGCCCCCACCACCAGCACGGTGTTCCGACGCACAGCCACCCGCAACGCCGAGGCGGGGACACCTGGCACATCGACGACCACCTCAACCGTGGATGCCGTGTCGACGACGTCAAGCGACGGGCGGCATTCCCCGTTCGCCGAGGCCGCACCGGGGACTTCGTGATCCAGTTCGTTCAGCAGGGTGCGTGCGTCTTCCGCCAGTTCGGCGGCTTCACGTTCTCGGCGCATTTCGGCCATCCGTCAATTGTAGTGCGGCCGATTCCCGCCGGCGGCTCGCTGTATCCGGCGGTCGACACGATGTGAGTGAATAAGACTAAGGTAATATGCTTGACATAAAATCATTTATGGTTAGACTGGAAATCGTCGGTGGTAAAACCGCCGGGATTTTTTGGAGGGAACAGAGACATGAACCTGACTCGTTGGAACCCTGCGCGCGACCTGGCAGCGCTGGAGATTGATCGACTGAACCGGATGTTCGACACGGTGTTTTCGGGCGAACCGCTGGCGGGTTCGGCCTGGGTGCCGGCCGTCGACATCTACGAAACGGCAGACAAGGATGTGGTGGTCAAGATGGAACTGCCCGACATGAAGCGGGAGGACATCAAGGTCACGTTCGAGAACAACGTGTTGACCGTTGAGGGGGAGCGCAAGGCCAGCGCCGAGGTGAAGAGCGACCAGTACCACAGGGTCGAGCGACGCTACGGAACCTTCCGTCGCAGCTTCACGATGCCTCCCTCGGTGGATGGCGGACGTGTGCAGGCGTCGTACCAGGACGGCATCCTGGCGATCACCCTGCCGCAGCGGCCTGAAGCCAAGCCGCGACAGATCTCGATCGAAGGCTAGTCCGCGCACACGCACACACCATGGAGCCCGGAAGGTTCGCTTCCGGGCTACCATGCGCCCACATGGGCCTCACTCGCCGGGCATTCCTTGGCAACTCCGCCGCGCTGGTCGCCAGTGTTGGCTTTCCCGCGTATCGGCAAACATCCGCACGGCCTCGGCCGACCTCTGCACAACTCCGCTGGCAGCGCGAGGAACTGGCGCTGTTCCTGCACTTCGGCGTCAACACCTTCACCGATCGCGAGTGGGGCGACGGTACGGAGTCGCCTTCGATTTTTGCGCCGACGAATCTGGATGCGAGACAGTGGGCGAAGACCGCGCGCGCGGCCGGATTCGGTTCGCTCGTGCTCACCGCCAAACACCATGACGGCTTCTGTCTCTGGCCGACGCGGACGACCAGACATTCGGTGGCCTCCAGTCCGTGGCGTGGTGGTGACGGGGATCTCGTCCGTGAGTTCACCGAGGCGTGCCGCGCTGAGGGACTGGGCGCGGGTCTGTACCTTTCTCCGTGGGACCGGAATCACCCGTCGTACGGATCGGGGGACGGGTACAACGACGTCTACATCACGCAACTGACAGAACTGCTGACCAACTACGGTCCCCTGGTCGAGGTCTGGTTTGACGGCGCCAACGGCGAAGGCCCCAACGGCAAACGGCAGACGTACGACTGGCCGCGCGTGTGGAACACCGTTCGACGGCTGCAGCCGGGCGCGGTGATGTTCTCCGATGCCGGACCGGATGTGCGATGGAGTGGCAACGAAGCCGGGATCGCCGGGGATCCGAACTGGTCCGCCGTGGATCCCACGGTGGTGACGGCACCAGGCATGAGTGGCCCCGGCATCATCGAATCGCTGCAGCGCGGCCATCGCGATGGCACGGTCTGGCGTCCTGCCGAATGTGACACGTCGATCCGGCCTGGCTGGTTTTATCACCCGGCGGAAGATGAACGTGTGAAGTCCGTGGATCGCCTCTTTCAGATCTACGTGCAGTCAGTGGGACGGAACTCGAAGTTGTTGCTCAACGTGCCTCCGACGCCCGCGGGACTGTTGCACACGACCGACGTGGAGCGGCTGCTGCAGTGGCGCGCGCTCAGAGCGCGGCGTTTTGGTGACGACCTCGCCGGCGAGGTCACCCGCCGGCCCGGAAGTGGACTGGTGCAGGCGGAATTCGAAACGTCTCTCCGGCGCCCCACACCGGTCGCGTACGTCCGGCTGGGCGAAGACATTACGGCCGGGCAGTGCGTCGCGCAGTACGTGGTGCAGGGCCTCAGTGGCGCCACCTGGTTGCCACTCTCGTCAGGCACGACGATTGGCCACGCCCGGATTGATACGGTCATCGACCCGGCCATCATCAGTCGCCTGCGTGTGTCCGTGACGAACGCGACCGCAACGCCTGGGCCCCTGACGATCGCTGTCCATCCTGTGGTGGCGTCATGATTCGTTTTGTCATTGCCGCGCTGGTGGCGGTTCTCGCGCCGACAGGGTTCTCCCAACCGGTCCGCTACAAGGACGCCTCGCTGCCGGTGGATGTCCGCGTGTTGGACCTGCTCTCACGCATGACGCTCGAGGAAAAGTTCTGGCAGCTGTTCATGATTCCCGGCAGCCTGGACGATCCCGCCCACGACTACTCACATGGGGCGTTTGGTCTGCAGATCAGCACCGGTGGCGCGACAGGGGCTGACGCGGGCCGCGCCCACGCGGAACGCATCAACCACATCCAACGGTATTTCGTGGAGCAGACGCGCCTCGGTATTCCGATCATTCCGTTTGAGGAGGCACTGCATGGCCTCGCGCGCGAGGGGGCCACCGTGTTTCCGCAGGCGATCGCTCTGGCGGCCACGTGGGACGTCGATCTGATGCGTCGCGTGTCATCGGCAGCCGCACGTGAAACACGGTCACGTGGTATCCGGCAGGTCCTGTCTCCTGTGGTCAACATTGCCGACGATGTGCGCTGGGGGAGAGTGGAGGAGACCTACGGCGAAGATCCGTATCTGGCCGCGGAGATGGGGCGCGCGTTTGTCGAGGTATTCGAGCGGGCGGGCATCATCACGACACCGAAACACTGGGTCGCCAACGTCGGCGAAGGTGGCCGCGACAGTTATCCGATCGATCACAGCGAGCGCCTCCTGCGCGAGCGGTTCTTTCCGCCGTTCGAGGTCGCGCTTCGAGAGGCGGGTGCACGGTCGCTGATGACCGCCTACAACTCCGTTGATGGATCTCCGGCCACGCAGAATCCTCGCCTGCTCAACGGCATCGTGAAGGGTGAATGGGGATTCCGGGGATTCATCATTTCGGACGCGGCGGCCACCGGTGGCGCCACGGTCCTGCACATGACCGAACCCAACACGCCCACCGCCACCAAGGATGCGTTTGAGGCCGGCCTGGACGTGGTGTTTCAGTCGCAGTACGGGCAGCAGCGGCCCTACCTGCAGGCGTTCCAGCAGGGGCTCATTGCGCCGGAGGTGATCGACGCGGCCGTCGCGCGGGTGCTCCGCATGAAGTTCGAGCTCGGACTCTTCGAGCAGCCGTACGTGGATGTCTCCGAGGCCGCAACCATCAATGGCCACGTCGATCATCGCGCACTGGCCCGCGAGGCCGCGTCGCGGTCATTTGTGCTCCTACAGAACCGCAACAACACGTTGCCGTTACCAACGACACTGTCGTCACTTGCGGTGATTGGCACGGACGCCACCGAGGCGCGATTGGGCGGGTACTCGGGCCCTGGTCATACCGTGGTGTCCATTCTGGATGGCCTGCGCGCACGGTTCGGTGCCGATCGCGTGACACACGCGCCAGGCCCGGGTCGGGTTGTCGCGCCCCTGATCACGATTCCTGCCGAGGCCTTCTCTGTCGAGCGCGATGGCGCGCGAGAACCGGGTCTGCTTGGTGAGTATTGGTCCAACAATTCGTTCACCGGTGCGCCGGCGCTCACTCGTGTTGATCCACGGGCGGAGTTCCGCTGGACGCTCAACTCGCCAGGGCGAGGTATTCCGTTCGACTGGTACTCGGCGCGGTGGACAACCACGCTGACCGTGCCGGCCGAGGGTGTGCGACGCATCGGCATCGAAGGTAATGATGGTTATCGGCTGTGGCTGGACGGCCGACTCGTGATCGACAACTGGCGCAAGCAGTCGTACGGCACCCGCACGGCCGATGTGACGCTTGATGCGGCCTCGACCCACGAACTCCGGCTGGAGTACTTTGAAAGCACCGGCAACGCCCGACTGAAGCTGTTGTGGGACGTCGGCGGAGATCGCGACGCCGATCAACGGATCGCGGCGGCCGTCGCGCAGGCAAAGGCCGCACAGGTCGCTGTGGTCATCGCGGGGCTCGAGGAGGGGGAATTCCGCGATCGCGCGTTCCTGTCGCTGCCCGGCCGGCAGGAAGCACTCATTCGTGCGGTTGCGGCCACGGGCACACCCACCGTCGTGCTGATCGTCGGCGGCAGCGCCGTCACCATGTCGCCGTGGATCGATCAGGTGGCCGCGGTCATGCAGATCTGGTATCCGGGTGAAGCGGGCGGACATGCAGTGGCGGATGTGTTGTTCGGCGACGTGAATCCCGCCGGCCGGCTGCCCATCACGTTCCCGATGTCGGAAGGGCAACTGCCACTCTCCTACAACCACAAACCGACGGGCCGTGGCGATGACTACCTCGACCTCACCGGCATGCCGGCGTTTCCGTTCGGCTTTGGACTGAGTTACACCAGGTTCGAGTATTCGGATCTGCGCGTCACTCCGGAAGAGATGACGGTCGACGGCACGGCGACCGTCCGTCTCCGTGTGAGGAACGCCGGCACACGAGCAGGCGACGAAGTGGTGCAACTCTACGTGCGTGATGTGCTCGGATCAGTGGCGCGGCCGATCATGGAACTCAAAGGTTTCACCCGTGTGTCCCTGGCGCGTGGCGAGTCTCGCGAGGTCTCGTTGACGCTCGGCCCACGTCACCTGAGAATGCTCGACGCCGGCATGCGATGGGTGGTCGAGCCGGGCACCTTCCGCATCATGGTCGGCTCATCGTCCAAGGACATTCGGCTGCGTTCGGAACTGCGCGTGCGGTGACCCCGTCAATTCCCACATGGCTGGAATGATTGCCCTTGGGGGCCTGCTGTTTGCCGGGTTCGCCTTTCTGGCACTGGTGCTGTCATTCATGGTGCTGGTGGTCAAGGCGATGTTGTTCATGGTCCTGTTGCCGTTTCGCCTGCTCGGGTGGGCCATCGGCGCGGTGATGGCCGTGATTGGCGTGGGCATCGCCGTGGCGCTGGGCCTGGTCATGCTGCTGGCGCCGCTGCTGCCCCTCGCGCTGCTGGCCGGTCTCGTCTACGGCATCTACCGGCTGACCCGGCGTCCCGCCGTCGCCTGACCGTCAGGCGCCGGGCACGAGTGGCGTTTCAAGCACGTCGGCGGCCCGCAACATCGTCGTCTCCTCCCACGGCCGCGCCACAAGCTGCACGCCGACCGGCAGGCGACCGGTCGTCAGGCCACATGGCACGCTGACGGCCGGGACACCGGCCAGATTCGCGCCGACCGTAAAGACATCGGCCAGGTACATCTGGAGCGGATCATCAACACGCTCGCCGAGCGGGAACGCCGGCACGGGGCTCGTGGGCATCGCGATCAGGTCAACAGTACGGAACGCGTCCGCATAGTCGCGGGCGATGAGCGACCGCACCTGCTGCGCCTTGCGATAGTAGGCGTCGTAGTACCCGGCGCTCAGCACATAGGTGCCCAGCAGGATGCGGCGCTTGACCTCCGCGCCGAAGCCCTCGTTCCGGCTGCGCTCGTACAAGTCCACCAGTGAGGCTGGGCGTTCGGCGCGATGGCCGTAGCGGACGCCGTCAAATCGCGCGAGGTTCGCGCTCGCCTCGGCCGTCGCAATCAGGTAGTAGACCGCGATCGCATAGCGGCTGTTCGGCAGCGTGATGTCGCTGATGACGGCGCCCTTCGCCCGCGCGGTGTCAAGCGCAGCACCAAAAGCGGACATCACGTCCGCATCAACGCCCTGGGCGAGCAGGTCCCGCGGCACGCCGATCCGCAATCCAGTGATGTCGCCATTCAGCGCGCCGGCGCAGGCGGTGGCCGGTCTTGGCGATGACGTGGAGTCGAGCGGGTCATGCCCACTGATGACGTCAAGGACCGCCGCGGCCTCACGGGTCGTACGTCCGAACGGTCCGATCTGGTCGAGCGATGAGGCAAATGCGATCAGGCCGTACCGCGACACCCGTCCATACGTCGGTTTTACGCCCACGACACCGCACAACGCGGCCGGCTGCCTGATCGAACCGCCGGTATCCGATCCAAGTGCCAGCGGCACCAGTCCTGCGGCGACCGCTGCCGCCGACCCTCCACTCGATCCGCCCGGGATTGTCGTCGGGTCCCACGGGTTTCGGACCGGGCCAAACGCGCAGTTCTCCGTGGACGAGCCCATCGCGAACTCGTCGCACCGCGTAGTTCCGACGATGACGGCTCCGGCATCTTCGAGCTTTCGGACGACCGTGGCGTCGTAGGGCGACACATAACCCTCGAGGATGCGAGACCCGGCGCTTGTCGGCAGGTCACGCGCGACGATGTTGTCCTTGAGGGCCACCGGCACGCCATGCAGCGGACCGTGGGCCGGGGCGGCGTCGAGCCGGTCGGCGGCAGTGCGTGCGCGGTCGTGTGCGACGAACTGGAACGCCCGGGTGGTCGACTCGGCGTCGATGCGGGTGAGCGTGGCGTCGATGGCCTGGCGAACGGTGGCCATCAGCCGATCACCTTCGGCACGCGGAACAGGCCGGCGGTGCGGTCGGCGTCCGGGGCATTGCGCAGGGCTTCCGCATTTGTCAGCGAGGGCCGCGGCTCATCGTTGCGCCAGGCCGTCCCGGTCTCCAGCGGATGCGACGTTTCAGTGACGCCGGTCGTGTCCACCGCCTGAATCTGCTCGACGTAGCCGAGGATGTGGTCCAACTGCGTCGAGAACTGCGCGGTTTCGGCGTCTGTTAACTGGAGGCGCGCCAGATCGGCGAGCTTTCGGAGATCCATGCGTGCAATGCTACCCCGGCGACGGGAGCCGCAGGCCGTAGATGCCGTAGGATGGACACATGCGGAAGCTGGCAGCGGCAGTGTTCGTGGTGGCGGCAGGTGTGGTGGCGACGGTGAATGTCGGCGCCTGGGGGATGGACGTGCATCGGATGATCTCCGAGCACGCGGTGGACCGGATGCCGGCGGAGATCAAACCGCTGTTCATCAACCACAAGGCCTTCATTGCCGAGCACTCGGTGGATCCCGACCTCTGGCGCGTCGCCGACCTGAAGAGCGCCTGGGGGGACGAGCCGCCCAACCACTTTCTGGACATCGACTACGAGGAAGGCTCGACGCCGCCGTTCAACAACGTGCCGCGTGACTGGGACGAGTACGTCAAAAAAATCGGCATCGGGCCGGCGACCCGCTACGGCCGTCTGCCGTGGCGTGCCGAAGAAATCTACAACCGGATCGTGGACGCGATGAAGATGTTCGGCCGTCCGGATGCGCCGTATGCGGCCGACAACGTGCGGTACCTGCTCGCCGTCCTGGCGCACTACATCGAGGACGCCCACCAGCCGCTCCACGGCGCGCTGAACTACGACGGGCAAATCACCAACCAGCGCGGCATCCACTCGCGGTTCGAGACGCAGATGATCATGCGCAATCCGAAGGCCTGGCGATGGACGCCCGGCAAGCTCGAAGTCATCACGGACTTCAAGGCCTACATGTTCAAGACCATCATCGACAGCCAGCAGCTGGTGGCGCCGCTTCTGGCGGCTGACTTGAAGGCGGCTCAGGGACGCGAGTTCTATGACGATGGCTACTTCGCGATCCTGACGAAAGAAGCCGGTCCGATCGCGGAGCGCCGGATGAACGAGGCGGCCACGGCGGTCGCCAGCGCGGCCTACAGCGCGTGGATCGCCGCGGGCAAGCCTGCGCTGCCGCAGGACAACGAACGGACACCCGCGCGCATTCGTCGGTAAAGGCGTGGACGTTTTTCTTGTGCCGGTGCGGTTGCCGGGCCAGAGCCGGGGACCGGCGCGCGCACTGTATTGTGAACCTGCCCCCGAGCCGATCACACCCGAGGTGATTGGGGCTGACGGCACGCGCCCAGGGCTGTTTGTCCGCATGAAGCGGTCGTTTCAGCAGGCGCTGGCCGAAGGTGAAGCCGAGCGCCGCCGTCGCGAGCGGGGCGAACCCGAATTGCCGGGCGGCAGCAGCGTCGGGCGGTTCATCAAGAGAAAACTGGCGGATTCGGTGGCCGAGCATCGGCTGTTGTGGGCGCTGCGCCACGAGCAGTCGGCAAGGCTGTACCACCCGCTTGGGATGACCGCGGCCGACGCCGTGTCCTTTGCGAGATCCGAGTGTGCACGTGACCGGAACAAACATGCGTTCTGGGCGATTGTGGACGCGCTGCTGTTCATTGCGTCCGGCCTGATCGCGTGGGTGCCCGGCCCCAACGTACTCGCGTACTACCTGTTGTTCCGCGCCGTCAGCCACTACTTCTCGCTGGTCGGCGGGCTGCACGGGGCGAGGGCGTCAATGTGGACGCCGATGGCGTCGCAACCGCTGACCGCACTGGAAGAGGCGCTGGCGCTTCCGGCCGACGCGCGTGCGGCGCGTGTGCAGGATGTGGCCGCGGCGCTGGGCCTGGAGCGCCTGCCGCTGTTCCTGCGACGCGTGACTGGGGCGTAGCGTAGTATCCTCCGACACGTGACTCTTGGAGAGTTGGCCGAGCGGCTGGGCTGCCGTGTTGACGGGGATGCCGATCTCACTGTCGAGATCCGGCGCGTCAATGGTCTCGACGATGCGGGCCCTGGTGAGCTGACGTTTTTATCCAATCCGAAGTACGCCGCGCAGGTGCGCGGGACGCGCGCGTCGGCGATTCTGGCCGACGACGCCCTGGCCTTCGCGCCGTGCCCCATCCTCCGCACGCCGAATCCGTACCTGGCGTGTGCCTCTGCCGTGGCGCTGCTCGCGCCGCGCGTACCGCCGATCTCCGGCATCCACCCGTCAGCCGCGATTGACCCGACGGCGCAGCTGGGCGACAGCGTCGCCATCGGCCCGTTTGTGTCGGTCGGTCCCCACGCACGCATTGGCGCCGGCACGGTGCTGCATTCCCACGTGGCGATTGGCGCAGGTGCGCGTATTGGTGAGGGCGGCCTGTTGCATGCGCACGTTTCGGTGCGTGATGGCGTGCAGATCGGTGATCGCGTCGTCGTCCACAACGGCGCGGTTCTGGGCAGCGACGGGTTCGGATTTGCCACCCGCGCCGACGGCACCCATCAGAAGATTCCGCAGGTGGGTGATGTCGTCATTGGCGACGACGTGGAAATTGGCGCGAACTCCACCGTGGACCGGCCCGCCATCGGTGAAACCCGCATTGGTTCCGGCACGAAGATCGACAATCAGGTGCACATCGCACACGGCGTGAAGATCGGCCGGAATGTGCGCATTGCCGGCTGCTGCGGGATTGCCGGCAGTTCCGTGATTGAAGACGATGTGGTGTTGGCTGGTCAGGTGGGCGTGATCAATCACGTCCGGGTGGGACGAGGCGCTCAGGTCGCGTCCAAATCGGCGGTGATGTCCGATCTGCCCGGCGGCCAGACCTACGCAGGGACCCCCGCCATCCCCATCCAGCAGTGGCGGCGATGGGCCGTACGGTACCGGCGCGGCGATCGCTGAACGGTATAATTCGGAGTAATGCTCCGATTCCTTCGATTGCGCGCGCTGGCGGTTGCCGGCGCGGTGCTGTGCCTGTCGGGCTTCACGCCGCAGGACACCATCGTGCGTCCGCCCAAGTTCAACTACACGATGTCCACGCTGGACAACGGCCTCAAGGTGGTGCTGCTCGAAGACCATTCGACGCCCATCGTCCACCTCACGTTGTGGTACCACGTGGGCTCCAAGGACGAGAAGCCGGGCCGCACGGGTTTTGCGCACCTGTTTGAACACCTGATGTTCAAGGGGTCGAAGAACGTCCGGGCCGATCAACATCCCTCGTGGATCACGAGCATCGGCGGTCAAGCCAACGCATCCACCGATGAAGACGCCACCATCTACTGGCAGACGGTGCCGTCGCAGTACCTGCCGCTGGTGTTGTGGCTCGAGGCCGATCGCATGGGGTCGCTCGAGGTGAGCGCCGACAAGTTCGCCAGCGAGCGGGAAGTCGTGAAGGAAGAGCGCCGGATGCGTGTGGACAACGTGCCGTATGGCGGCCTCAACGAAGTCATCTTCGACAAGGCGTTCACGACGCATACCTACAAACATCAGACCATCGGCAGCATGGCCGATCTGGAAGCCGCCAGCATCGAGGACGTGCGCGGGTTCTACGAGACGTACTACGTGCCGAACAATGCGACGCTTGTGCTGACCGGCGCGTTCGACTCGGCCCAGGCCAAGGCGATGATTCAGCAGTACTTCGGACGGATTCCGAAGGGGAAGCCGGTGCCGCGCGACATCCCCGTGGAACCGAAGCCGACGGCCGAGCGGCGATTCACCGTGCGCCAGCCGTGGCCGCTGCCGGCGGTGGTGGTCGGGTATCCGATTGCGTACGACGGACATCCGGACGCGTATCCGCTGCACGTGCTGGCGAAGGTGCTGTCGGACGGACAGAGCTCGCGTATCTATCGCTCGCTCGTCTATGAGAAGCAGATGGCGCTGGCGGCCTTTGGCGAGGCCAAGCTCATTGAACATCCCAACTATTTCTACGCCGTCGGTATCACACAGGGCGCCACACCGCCTGACGCGTTGCTCTCGGCGATGACGACGGAAATTGATCGGCTCAAGACCGAACTGATTACGCCGGACGAACTGAACCGCGCCAAGCGGCAGTTTGCCCGCGACTACATCTTCGGCCGCGAGACAATCCAGCAGAAGGCCATCCATCTGGCGCACGCGGTGGTCATTCACGACGACATCACCACGGCTGACGGGGAATTCGACCTCTTCCAGGCCGTTACCGCCGAAGATGTGCGCCGCGTCGCGCAGAAATACTTCACGGCCGATACGCGCTTGATCATCACGATTCTGCCGGGGCAGCCGGGTAGCGACGACGTACCCGTGGAGGTGCGGTAATGCGTCGCCTGCTGCTGTGTGTCTGTCTCGTTCTGACGCCGACGCTCACGTTTGCGCAGGCCGCTGAGTGGCCGACGGAACGTCCTCCGCGACCGCTGCCGGCACGCGCAGTGTCGTTTCCGGACTTCAAACTGAAGACGCTGTCCAACGGGTTGCAGGTGCTCTCGGTCACGCAGACCGAGCAGCCGGCGGTCAGCTTCCGTCTGCTCGTGCGCGCGGGGGCGGCCAACGACCCGGCAGACAAAGCCGGTCTTGCGAGTCTCGTGGCGACGCTGCTCGATCAGGGCACGACGACACGGTCGTCGGAGCAGATTGCCAACACGATCGAGTCGGCCGGCGGCGTGATCGGTGTGGGCGCGGGCAACGAGCTCTCGTTCGTGAATGGCGCCGTCGTGAAGGACAAGGTGGCGCTGGCGCTGGAACTGGCGGCCGATCTGGTGCAGCGTCCGGCGTTTGCGCAGGAAGAGATTCTGCGCCAGAAGGAACAGGCCGCGTCCGGCCTGCAGGTCAGCGCGGAGGACCCCGAGTACATCGCGAACTCGTTGATCGACCGTCTGGTGTTCGGATTCCATCCGTACGGGCGTCCCGGACCTCAGACCATCGACGCGATCCGCCGGCTGGAGCGCGACGACATCGTGGCCTTCCACCGCACGTGGTTTGTCCCCAACAACTCGCTGCTGGCCATCGTTGGTGACCTCACAACCGAGGAGGCGTTCGCTGCCGCTGAAAAGGCGTTTGGGGGCTGGGCGCGCCGTGATGTGCCGGACGTGAAGTACGACGATCCTCCGCCACCCACACGCCGCGTCGTGGTGGTGGATCGGCCCGGAGCCGTGCAGACGGAGATCCGCGTGGGGCAGCTGGCGGTGAGCCGCACCCATCCGGAGTACAAGACTCTCGATCTCGCCCTGCGGATTCTTGGCGGCGAAGGTGCCAATCGTCTGTTCGGCGTGTTGCGTGGCGACCGCGGTCTCACCTACGGCGCTTCCGCAACGTTCAGGGCGTACAAGTCCGGCGGCAGTTTCATCGCCGAAACGGATACACGCTCGGAAGCGACGGCTGAAGCGTTGCGCCTGACCATCGACGAGTTCCGCCGACTGCAGCAGGAGCCGGTGGACCCGCGCGAACTGCGGGGTGCGCAGGACTACATGTCCGGCAACTTCCCCCTGACGATTGAGACGCCGGCGGCCATCGCCATGCAGGTGCTCAACCAGCTGTTCTTCGGCCTGTCGCTCGACGAACTCGAGACGTACCGCGAGGAGGTCGACCGCATCACGCCGGCCGACATTCAGCGGGTGGCCAAGCAGTTCCTGTTCCCGGACCGCCTGTCGATCGTGCTCGTTGGGGATGCGTCCACCTTTGCCAACGATTTGAAGGCTGCGGGCATCACAGACTACGAGCGTATTCCACTGGCCGATCTCGACCTGTCCTCGGCGACCCTGCGCAAGCCGGCGTCTTCCGGGCGTCACTGATCGTGACGCAATCGGGCCGTCCGCGCCGCATCATGGTCTCGTGCGGCGAGGCCTCGGGCGACCTGTACGCGGGTGCCTTGCTGCGCGCCTTGCGTGAGCAGACCGAAGTGGACGCATTCGGGTTTGCCGGCGCACAGTTCCAGCAGGCCGGCGGCGAGTTGGTCGGCGATTACCGCGGCTTCTCCGTGACCGGCCTCACCGAAGCTCTGGGTGTCGTGCGTCGTTCGTACGCCATGCTCAACACGCTGGTGGACGCCGCGCGTACACGCAAGCCCGACGTATTCATCGCGATCGATTTTCCGGACTTCAACTTCCGCCTGCTGCCGAAGATCAAGGCGCTCGGGATTCCGGTCGTGTATTACATCAGTCCACAGCTCTGGGCGTGGCGGCCGGGTCGGCTGAAGACCATCCAGCAGTACGTGGATCGTGTGCTGGTCATCTTTCCGTTCGAAGAGAAGATCTACCGCGACGCGAACGTGCCCGTGACGTTTGTGGGCCATCCACTTGTTGATCTGGCGCACGCCACCCGTTCGCGGACCGAGACCTGTGCCGCCGCTGGTCTTGATCCCGGCCGCCAGATTGTGGCGCTGTTGCCCGGCAGCCGGCCCAACGAACTGCGGCTGCTCCTGCCCGTGTTGGCGATGGCCGCACAGCGCCTGCACTCCTCGCTGCCCGACGTCCAGTTCCTGGTCGCCCGCGCCCCGGCGCTTGACGACGAACTGTTTGCGCCGATCGAAGACGCTCGCCGCCGCGGGGTCACGATCGGCATGCTGGAGAACGCCGCTGACGACGTGCTGGCGACCGCAGACGTCGCAGCCACCGCATCTGGCACGGCGACCATCCAGACCGCGCTGCATCGCACGCCCCTGGTGATCGTGTACCGCGTGTCCGGTCTGACCTACGCCATTGCGCGGCGGTTCGTGAAACTCACGACCTACGGGATGGTGAATCTCGTCGCCGAGCGCCCGGTCGTGAAGGAACTCATTCAGGACGACTGTACGGCCGAGGCTGTCGCTGCCGAACTGCTGCGTTTGTTGTCGACGCCGGCCGCTGCGTCGCGCATGAAGGACGATCTTGACGACGTCGTGCGGCGGCTTGGCGGCTCGGGCGGATCCGCCCGCGCGGCTGCCGCCGTGCTCGAGACCATTGGAGGATGAGATGTTGCGACTGAACGATACGGTACCGAACTTCGAAGCAGAAACGACCCACGGTCCCATCCGCTTTCACGACTGGATCGGGGACGGATGGGCGATCCTCTTTTCACATCCGAAGAACTTCACGCCCGTCTGCACGACTGAACTGGGCACGATGGCGGGACTCGAGCCGGAGTTCACGCGCCGCAACTGCAAGATTCTCGGGCTGAGCGTCGATCCTGTCGACTCTCACGAAGCCTGGGCCAGGGACATCGAAGAAACGCAGGGGCACAAGGTCACCTATCCCATGATCGGCGACCCGGAACTGAAGGTCGCCAAGCTCTTCGGCATGTTGCCCGCCGACGCGGGTGACACGTGTGAGGGACGCACGGCGGCCACCAACGCCACCGTGCGCACCGTGTTTGTCATCGGGCCGGACAAGAAGATCAAGCTGATGCTGGCGTATCCGATGACGACCGGACGGAACTTCGCAGAGATCCTCCGCGTGCTGGACTCGATGCAGTTGACCGCCGCACACAAGGTCGCCACACCCGCCAATTGGAAGCCCGGTGACGACGTGATCATCGTGCCCGCGGTGTCTGATGACGAGGCGCGGCAGGTGTATCCGGAAGGGTTCACGACACTCAAGCCGTACCTGCGCCTGGTCCGCCAGCCGAAGTAGCACGATGCGCAGCACGCGGTTGGCGTGGGTCGCCGTGGTGATCGCCGGGATCGCCACGGTGGCGACTCACGCGTCGACCTTTCTGCCCGCCGACTTCGCGGCCGTCGTTACGGGCTCCCAGGCGATTGTGGTGGGCCGTATCACCGATGTGCGCACCGTGCAGGCGACTGCGGGAGACGTGGAAACAGTCGCCGCGCTCCGCGTGGATGCCGTGGTCAAGGGCGATATCGAGCCGGACAGCTTCATGAGCGTGCGCGTCCCCGGTGGAGACAGAGGGCGATACCGCACGGTGGTGCCCGGCGCGCCGGTCCTGCGTGTTGGTGATGCGGCGGTCTACTTCCTCACACGTGAGTCCGGTACCTGGAGGCCCACGACCTGGTCGTCGGCGGTGTTTCCATTGGCGATCGTTGACCGTCAGGTCCGTGTGCACCCGCCCGTGGTTGATGGGGTGACCGCGACGGCCGGCGCGCCAGTCGTACGTGGCGACGTCAGGCGGCGCACGATGCCGCTCGCGACGTTTGAGTCGCTGGTGCGCATGGCGCTGGCGGCCGAGGCACGGCGATGAGCGCACGGCTGCGGCTGGTCGCGATGTGCGCGGCGTGTGCCGTCGGCGCGTCCCTGTCAGTGCAGGCGTATCTGAAACTCGGCGTGGTGGTCGGCACGACACTGGTCGGCGTGCGATGGGATCGTCAGGTGGACTACCTGGTGACCAACCGCGATGTGGATGGCGTGACGGCGCCGCAACTGCAGGGCGCCATTGACCGGGCGTTTGACACGTGGGCCGCCACACCTCGTGTCTCGATCAGCCATCGGTTTGTCGGGTTCACCGAAGCGCTGCCCGTCACCGGTGACGGTATCTCCGTGATCGGATTTCGCGCACGTCCTGAATTTGAACGCACACTGGCGGCCGCGTCGTTTGACATCGACGAGTCCACGGGACGCATCATCGAGGCCGATATCTTCTTCAACACGATCCAGCCATGGTCGGTGGCGGCCGCGGGCGTGACCGGCCGCTTCGACATCGAGTCTGTCGGGCTTCATGAAGTGGGGCATCTGCTCGGGCTCGGCCATTCGGCACTGGGCGAAACAACGCTGCTCGAGAGCGGCGCCCGACGGGTGACCGGCAAGGCCGCCGTGATGTTCCCGATCGCCTACCCGGCAGGCAACATCGAGGACCGCACACTGGAGCCTGACGACAAGGCCGGCATCGCCGACATCTATGGCACGGCGGACGCCCTCCGGCGAACCGGGGCGATCAGCGGCACGGTGCGAAGTGGTGGCCGCGGCGTCTTTGGCGCCCACGTCATCGCCGTGCAACTGGGCACCGGCGAGATGATCAGCGGCTTCACGGTCACGCGCGACGGTGACTTTGCAATCAACCGTCTGACGCCGGGACTGTACGTGCTCCGCGTTGAGCCGCTTGACGACGCCGACATCGGCAGCTTCATTAACGACGGAGCCGGCGTGGACACGGATTTTGCCGTCACCTTTCACCCACGCATCGTCGCGGTGCCGGCTGGCGGCCAGGGCCCGGCGGTGACGGTGGAGGTACGAAGGTAGGCAAGGGGCGGCCAGTTTCGGCGAGGAGCGGCAAGGTGACGGCGAGAACGGTCTACGTGGTGGCGATGTGGGTCAGCCTGTTGTGTGTGGCTGAAGCGGGGGCGCAGACGCCGCGGTGGGAGCTCACCCCTTCGCTCGTGGTGGATGGCCCCGCGTCGATGGGCACGACTCGGGCGGTGATTGAGGCGCCGTCCGGAGCCGACATCGTGTTGTTCACGGCGGAGTCCCGCTCAACGACGGGGCTGGGCGCGGCGCTGCAGGTGTCGCATCGGCTTGGCGCCCGGTGGCGCGTGGGTGTGAATGGGAGCTGGTCCCGCCCGAGCATCGAGACACACATCACCGGTGATCTGGAAGGCGCAGACGATGAGACCGCCACCGTCGGTCTGCACCGCTTCGTGATTGCGGCGCAGGTGGAGCGCACGCTGGCCAGGCGCGGCAAGGCCGAGTGGGTCGTGGGCGCTGGTGCCGGCTGGCTCCGCCAACTGACGTCGGATCGCGCGGTCACCGGCAACGGATTCGCCGCGCACGCAGGTGGCGGACTAAAATACTGGATGCGCGACGGGCAGCCGGGGTGGCTGGGCCGCATCGCGCTCCGCGTTGATGCCCGCCTGGCCCTGCGCCGGGATGGTGTGTCGAGTGGGGACCAGGATCTGCACTGGTCGCCGCAGGCCTTCGCGGGTTTGGTCATCGCTCGATAGCCCCACGAGTTCCTACATGTCACTCGATACCTTCAAGACACGACAGTCCCTCACCGTTGGTGGTGAAACCTTCGACTACTTCAGCCTGCCCGCGCTGGAAGCCAACGGCTTCCCCAACGTGTCGCGCCTGCCGTTTTCGCTGCGCATCCTCCTGGAGAACCTGCTGCGGCGCGAGGACAACGCGTTTGTGAAGGCCGACGACATCCGGGCCCTGGCCTCGTGGGACGTCAAACAACCCGGCCAGCGCGAACTGTCGTTCATGCCCGCCCGGGTGCTGCTGCAGGACTTCACCGGCGTGCCCTGCGTGGTCGACCTTGCGGCGATGCGCGACGGCGTCGTCGCCCTTGGCGGCCGCCCCGAGCAGGTGAATCCGCTGCAACCGGTTGAGCTGGTCATCGACCACTCGGTGCAGGTGGATCACTTCGGTCGGCCGGACGCGCTCGAACTCAATGCGGATCTCGAATACCACCGCAACCGCGAACGGTACGTGTTCCTGCGCTGGGGGCAGGACGCCTTCCGTAACTTCCGCGTCGTCCCGCCCGAGACGGGCATCGTCCATCAGGTCAACATCGAGTATCTGGCGCGTGTGGTCTGCCGTGATACCGCGGGCGGCCGTGCGCTGGCGTATCCCGATACCGTCTTCGGCACCGACTCACACACGACGATGGTGAATGGGCTTGGTGTGGTGGGATGGGGCGTCGGCGGGATCGAGGCCGAGGCCGCGATGCTGGGGCAGCCCAGCTCGATGCTGATTCCGCCGGTCATTGGCTGCCGCCTGACCGGGCGTCTGCAGGAAGGCGTGACGGCAACCGACCTCGTGCTCACGATCACCGAGGCGTTGCGCAAGAAAAAGGTCGTCGGCACGTTCGTCGAGTTCTACGGCGACGGGCTGGCCAACCTCACGATTGCCGACCGCGTGACGCTGGGCAACATGTGTCCGGAGTACGGCGCCACGGTGGCGATCTTCCCGATTGACGACATGACGCTCGACTACCTCCGGTTCACCGGTCGGGAGCCCGCGCAGGTGGAACTGGTGGAGGCGTACGCAAAGGCGCAGGGCCTGTATCGCACCGATGCCACGCCGGATGCCGACTACACCGACACCCTTGAAGTGCGGCTGGACGACGTGGTGCCCAGCCTCGCCGGTCCCCGTCGTCCTCAGGATCGCGTGGCGCTGTCGGGCGCGAAGTCGTCGTTTGCGGCCTCGCTTGAGGACCTGAAGAAGGGTGTCAAGGCGGCGCCTGCGGGCGGTGTGGCTGTTGCGACGGCGACACAGCTGGAGCACGGCTCGGTGGTCATCGCAGCGATCACCAGCTGCACGAACACGTCCAACCCGAGCGTGATGATTGCGGCGGGCCTCGTGGCAAAGAAGGCGAACGAGCGCGGTCTGCGTCGGCAGCCCTGGGTCAAGACAAGCCTTGCGCCCGGCTCGAAGGTTGTCACTGAGTACCTGCACCGCGCAGGCCTCAACACGCACCTCGACGCGCTGGGCTTCAACCTTGTCGGCTACGGCTGCACGACGTGCATCGGCAACTCGGGCCCGCTGCCCGACGAGATCTCGGCGGAGATTCGCGATCGTGGCCTGGTGGTCGCCTCGGTGTTGTCCGGCAACCGCAACTTCGAGGGGCGCATCCAGCAGGATGTGCGCGCGAACTACCTGGCGTCGCCGCCTCTCGTCGTCGCCTATGCGATTGCCGGCACGATGAATCTGGATCTGACGACCGAACCGATCGGCAACGGCGCGGATGGCCAGCCGGTGTATCTGCGGGACATCTGGCCGACGCAGCAGGAAGTGCAGCAGGCGATGCTCGCGTCACTGTCGGCGGAAATGTTCCGCGAGCAGTACGCGTCGGTGTTTGCGGGTGATGAGCGGTGGCAGACGCTGCCGGTGCCCACGGGGGACCGGTTCGCGTGGGACAACGACTCCACCTACATCCGCCGGCCCACGTTCCTCGAGAATCTGACCGCGGAACCCAAGCCGCCGGTCGAGATTGCCGGCGCGCGGGCGCTGGCGCTGCTTGGCGACTCGATCACGACGGATCACATTTCGCCGGCCGGCTCGATCAAGAAGGACAGCCCGGCGGGGCAGTACCTCATCGCCCAGGGCGTCGAGCCGAAGGACTTCAACTCCTACGGTGCTCGTCGAGGCAATCACGAGGTGATGATGCGAGGCACGTTCGCCAACGTGCGCCTCAAGAATCAGCTCGCGCCAGGCACCGAAGGCGGATTTACGACGTGGCTGGGCGGCGGAGAACCGACAGTGTTGTCGATCTTCGACGCCTCGGTTCGTTACCGCGAGGCCGGCATTCCGCTGGTGGTGATTGCCGGGAAGGAATATGGATCCGGATCATCGCGCGACTGGGCCGCGAAGGGCACGATGTTGCTCGGCGTGAAAGCCGTGATCGCCGAGAGCTACGAGCGTATCCACCGCAGCAACCTCGTCAACATGGGTGTCCTGCCGCTCGAGTTCCGCGACGGGCAGTCGGCCGCAAGCCTCGGTCTCACCGGACGTGAGCGGTTCGATCTGGTCGGTTCGGGTGAAGGGCTGATGCCGCGAGGCACGGTCACCGTGCGCGCGACCGGCGACGATGGCGCGACGACGGAGTTCACCGTTGGTGTGCGCATCGACACCCCCGAGGAACTGGTGGCGTTCCGGCACGGCGGCATCCTGCCGTACGTGTTGCGTCGGCTCGCGGCGCGGGGATGAGTCCGGTTACCCCGGCCGCGATCAAGACCGCGGCTGCGGAACTCGGATTCGATCTCTGCGGCATTGCCCGCGCAGACCGCCATCCCAGGCTCGCGCGTCTCTCGCAATGGATTGCGGAGGGACGCGCGGGCGACATGACCTATCTCGCCGAATCGGCCGACGAACGCGCGGACGTACGCGCCGCGATGGCGTCGGCGCTGTCCGTGATTTCCGTCGGTGTCGTCTACAACACCGTTCCCGCGGGTGAGTCCACCGATCCAACGTCCGGCGAAGTCTCCATCGCGCGCTACGCGTGGGGTGACGACTACCACGTGGTCGTGCGCGAGCGCCTCCGCGCGTTGTTGCGGTGGCTGGCTGAGCGGCACGGTCCTGGCCTGGAAGCGTTCACCTGTGTTGACGACGGCCCGGTGCAGGAGCGTGTATACGCTGAAGCTGCCGGCCTGGGCTGGATCGGCAAAAACACATGCCTCATCAACCCGCAGCTCGGTTCGTGGCTGTTCCTTGGGGAGATTGTCACGAATCTCGAGCTGCCAGCCGACACTCCGGGCACTGACCAATGCGGCACGTGCACGCGGTGTCTGGATGCCTGCCCGACGGCTGCGATTGTCGAGCCGTACACCGTCGATGCGACGCGGTGCCTTTCCTACCTGACCATCGAAACGCGGGGAGCGCTGGATGCCGAGTGGCGCTCGCAACTGCACGGCCGCCTGTTTGGCTGTGACATCTGCCAGGACGTGTGCCCGTGGAA
>BTVE01000012.1:0-64122 GCA_045862915.1 Acidimicrobiia bacterium | reverse complement strand
AACGGCAAACGCCCAATGGTCATCGTCGCGGCCGTGATGCGCAAACTGCTGCACGTCGCCTACGGCGTCCTTAAGCATCAGCGGCCGTTTGATGCGACCACGGCGACCGCTTGACACTCAACACGGTATCTCCATGGTGATGTGTTGTGCACGCCCGCCGAGCCTGGTCCGCCGGCGCTATCTTCCTTCCATGATCTCCAGGGCCCGCCGCGCCATGGCGTCGCCAGGGGCCAGCCGCACCGCCTCGCGCATGGCTACCTTGGCTGGCTCGAGCTGGCCCAGCTCCAGCAGCATCATCGCCAGAAAGTAGTGCCAGCGCCCGTTGAGCGGATCGCGCCTGATAGCCTCGCGCATGTGAGGCACGGCCTCCGCCTGGCGCTGCATGCTGCCGAGCGCCACGGCCAGATTCACATGCGTCAGCACATCGTCCGGGTGGACGCGCAGGGCTTCACGCAGCTGGGATGCTGCTTCCTCCAACCGGCCTGACTCGGCGAGGACGGTCGCCAACTGCGTTCGCGGCGCGGCGTAGTTCGGATCAAGCCGGATGGCTTCCCGGAAATGGGGTTCTGCCCGGGCGGCGTCGCCCATCTCCAACAGGACCATTCCAAGGTTGTGCTGTGTCTGCGGCACGCCCGGATGCAGACGCAGCGCCTCCGTCAACGCGGCGACTGCAGCGTGGCGTTCGCCCCGCCTGGCGAGGACGGTGCCCAGATTGCTGTGCGCGCGCGCGTTTGTGGGATCGACGCGAATCGTGTGCGTCCACAGCGTGTAGCCGTCGCGCCAGTGCATCACTTGCGCCCGTGCTGTGACGGCGCACGACAGAACAATCGCCAGCACCAGTGCCGCCCGCGCGATCAGTGGGACGGACCAACGCTCCATCACGTCCGCCGTCAGCCACACCGTCGCCATGAACACACCGACCAGCGGAAGATAGGTGAATCGGTCGGCCATGGCGTGACCGCCGACCTGCACGAATCCGGCGACAGGCACCAACGTGCCTGCGTACCAGAGCCAGCCGACCCACGCTGCCGGCGACTGACGACGGAACCTGGCGGCCAAAACGGTCAACGCGGTCAGCACGACGAGGCTGATGACGATCACCGTGACCGGCAGGTCGATCCGGACCGGATAGTACGGAATCAGGTCCACCGGCCAGACCGTCTTGCGGAGGTACGACACGTACGATACCGCGGCGTTCGCCATGCGCGCGCCCAGCGGAACGCCCTCCACCAGCGCGACAGCCCCTCGCGCGTGCTGCGCAACAAGAGTCGCGTACAGCGAGATGGTTGCGAGGGCTGCCAGCGGGACCTTCTCGATCACCAGTCGACGCCAGCCATCCTGCCGATGCAACGGCCAGGCATCCAGCAACAACAGGACCACCGGCAACGTCGCCACCATCGGTTTCGACAGCAAGCCAAGCGCGAAGGCGCTGCAGACGACCAGGTAACGTCGCGGCGTCGGATGCCGAACGTATCGCACATACGCGATGATCGTGAGAAACCAGAACACCGCGCTCAGGACGTCTTTCCGCTCCGCGACCCAGGCCACTGATTCAACGTGCAGCGGATGCACCGCGAACAGCACCGCCACGAGAAGTGAGCGCCATGTTGCGCTAGTGAGCATCCAAAGACTGATACCGCACAACACACTCGCGCACACGTGCAGCGCCAGGTTCGTCAGATGGTGCGCTCCGGCGTCAAGGCCAAACATCTCGACGTCAGCCATGTGAGATAGCCAGGTCAGCGGTCCGCCGGTGCCGAGGTACGCGTTCTCGAAAGCCCAGCGCGTCCCCTCAGCCGTCAAACCGGCGGCGACGACGGTGTTCTCGACGATGTACTCCTCGTCGTCGTAGGCGGCGAAATCAAAGTGTCTGACCGGGGCGAACACCCAGATTGTGAGCGCCACGCCGGCCAGTGCGACGCTCCAGATTGCACGAGTACTCATGTCCAAAGCCGTAGGACGGCCGTGGTGTCACTTTCGTCTGATACTGACCAGTAGCTGGGCGTAGTGGCTGTTCGGTTGCGGTCACTGGTGTCTGGGTTTCACCATGAAAGCGTGGAGCCCATGGAATTTCAGAACAAAATGGAAAACCCTCCATGCCCTCCATGACTTCATGGTGATGTGACTCACAACCACCCCGCGATCAGAGCGATGCCAACGACAACGAGCATCACGGCGACGATCTGTTGCACCGTGGCGAGCGTGACCTTCTTGAGGTAGCGGTTGCCGATGAGGGCGCCCGCGAAGGCGCACGCTACGGCCGCTGCTAGTAGCGGGAGGTTCAGTGTCGCGCGCGCATCGCTGAGCTGACCCGCATACAGACTCAGTCGCGAGACGTCCACCATGGCGGCGATGATGGCTCCGGTGCCGATAAAGGCTTCTTTCGAGAGGCCGAGCCGGATCAGAAACGCCGTGCGCAGCGCGCCCTGCATCCCGGAGATGCCCCCCAGGAGACCGCTGAGCACGCCACCGACGGGCAGCCACGACGTGGGCAACGCGAGGCGCTGGAACCACGGCGACAGTTCCAGCAGCGTGAGGCCAATGAGCAGCGCTCCGACGACGGCCTTGGCGGGAATCACTTCGACCGGAACGGGCCCCAACGTCGCGCTCACCAGCGGCGCCGCGTGCGCAAGTCGGCCGAGTAGCCAGGCGCCGACGAGTGCAGCCGCAATCGCCGGCAGCCCGAAGCGAATCACCGCCGTTCGATCCGCATGCCGTCCAACAAGCGCCACCTTGAACAGCCCGTTCAGAAAGTGCACGACGGCCGTAGACGCAATCGCTACCTCGATTGGATAAAACACGGCAAACGCCGGCATCAGGAGGGTGCCCAGTCCAAAGCCCGAGAAAAACGTGAGGGCCGAGGCCAGGACGGCGACGAGACAAACGATGAGCTCCATGCGGAGTTACATGCCTCCCGACACGTCGATGAAGGTGCCGGTGCAGTAGGCCGACTCCGGACCGGAGAGCCAGAGAATCGCCCGCGCCACCTCGTCGGGCGTTCCGCCACGTTTCATCGGCACGCGGACCTTCACGCGGTCCACCCGGTCGGGCTCGCCGCCGCTGATATGGATATCGGTGTACGTGAAACCGGGTCGCACGCCATTCACGCGAATCCCTTCCTCCGCGACCTCTCGCGCAAGGCCGATCGTGAGGCTGTCCACGGCGCCCTTGCTCGCGGCGTAGTCGACGTATTCCCCTGGGGAGCCGTAACGCGCCGCTATCGACGACAGATTGACGATCGTGCCGCCCCGGCCACCGTGGCGCGTGGACATCCGCAGAATCGCCTCGCGCGCGCAGAGCAGGCTGCCGGTCACGTTTGTCGTGAGGATGCGGGTGATGCGGGCAGCATCCATCTGGTCCACGCGTGCCTGTCGGTCGAGGATACCTGCGTTGTTCACCAACGCCGTCAGTGACCCGAGGGAATCGGCCTCCCTGAACAGCCGCACCACGTCGTCTTCCACGGCCACGTCCGCCTGGACGGCGCGGGCCGTGCCGCCGGCGGTAGCGATGTCGTCGACCACCTTCGCCGCCGCCTCGGCGTCACGGACGTAGTTGACGCATACGATGAACCCACGTTCGGCAGCCAATCTGGCCGTTGCTGCACCGATACCCCGGCTCGCGCCCGTGATGACCATGACCCCGTGTGAACGCATGCGCACAGCGTACACTGGCCTTGTGACGGGTCACGGCATCGTCCTCTTCGACGGCACGTGTGCGTTCTGCGAGCGCGCGGTGGTGTTCATCGCGACACGAGACCCGCACGCCTACTTCCGCTTCGGCGCGTCGCAGACGCCTGAGGCGGAGGCCCTGCTCGCGCCGTTTGGTCTCACGCGCGAGACCACGCGCAGCATCATCCTGATCGAAGACGGCCGCGTGTATCTGCGGTCCACGGCTACGCTGCGGATTGCCGCACGGTTGACCAGACCCTGGTCGTGGGCGCGTGTCTTTCTGGCTGTACCCACTCCAATTCGTGATGCGGCCTATCGAGTAGTCGCGGCGATTCGTCATCGCATTGCCGGAAAGTCGAATGCCTGCGAGATTCCGCCGGCTGAGATCCGGGAGCGGCTGCTGACCCGGTGATACCATTGGAGGTTCACGCCCCAGGCGGGCGTTTCGACCTCTATGTCCTTTGATTACAAAGATTTCCGCGGGTTCAACGAGGGCTACATCCTCGAGTTGTACGACCAGTGGCGCCGCAATCCGGAGTCGGTCGACGCCGACGCGCGTGAACTGTTCAAGACCTGGAAGCCGGCCGCCGGTGGCACGACGCCGACGGCCGCTACGGCGGTCGAGTCGGCAGCCGCACACGTCGCAGGCTTCGACCCAGACACGATCGTCGGCGCGGTGAACCTGGCGCAGTCGATCCGACGATACGGCCACCTGGCCGCCCACATCGATCCTCTCGGCGGCACGCCGGCAGGGGATCCTGCCCTCGAACCCGAGACCCACGGCGTCACCGAAGCCGACCTGCGCGCGTTGCCTGCCTCCCTCATTCATGGCCGCATCGCCGAAGGCCTGGAGACGATGTGGGATGTGGTGACGCGGTTGCGCGAGATCTACTGCGGGCCGATCGGGTACGACATCGCGCACATCTTCGTCCCCGAAGAGCGGCGCTGGCTGCGTGAGGCCGTTGAAACGGGCCGGTTTGCGGCTCCGGCCGATCCCATCGATCCGGTCGCGTTGCTTGGACGCCTCACAGAGGTCGAAGCGTTCGAGCGATTCCTGCATCGCACGTTCCCAGGCAAGACGCGGTTCTCCATTGAAGGACTCGACACGCTGGTCCCGATTCTCGATGAGGTGATCAGCGAAGCCGCGGAAGCGGGACTACGTCAGGCCTTCATCGCGATGGCGCATCGCGGACGGCTCAACGTGATGGCCCACGTGCTGGGCAAACCGTACGAACAGATCCTGGCGGAGTTCAAGGATCCGGTGCGGAGCGCACTGGAGAGCGAAGGCGTGCGCTGGGCCGGCGACGTGAAGTATCACCTTGGGGCGTCGCGCGCGATTGACGGCGGCGAAGAGGTGGACCTGATCGTCTCGATGCCGCCCAACCCGAGCCACCTGGAGGCCATCGATCCCGTGCTCGTCGGGATGGCACGCGCAGCCGGTACAGAAGCCAGCGAGCCAGGAGCGCCGAGATTTAATCCCGACGCCGTCCTGCCGATCCTGATTCACGGCGATGCGGCCTTCCCCGGGCAGGGTGTTGTAGCCGAAACGCTGAACCTGCATCGGCTCGAGGGATACACGACCGGCGGCACCATTCACATCATCGCGAATAACCAGATCGGCTTCACGACCAACCCGGAACAGTCGTACAGCACGTTGTACGCCAGCGGACTCGCGCGCGGATTCAAGATTCCGATCTTCCACGTCAACGCCGACGACCCCGAGGCGTGTGTTGCGGTGGCTCGCCTCGCATTTGCGTATCGCGAGACGTTCAAGCGCGATGTGTTGATTGACCTTGTGGGCTATCGCCGCTACGGCCACAACGAAGGTGACGAGCCGGCGTTCACGCAGCCGGTGCTCTACCAGCAGGTCAACCAGCACCCAACCGTGCGCGACCGATGGGCGCAGGCACTGGTCTCGAGGGGTGTCATAACCGCCGAGCAGGCGGCAACGCGGTTGCAGCAGCAGATGGACACGCTGCAGGCGCGCTACGACGCGCTTGATACCGAGAAGGACTACATCGAGCCGACACCGGACGTCGCCGCGCCCGGTACTGCAAGCCAGGTGAAGACAGCCGTACCGGCTGATCGTCTGGCCGAGCTGAACGATGCGCTGCTGTCGGTGCCGGAGGGCTTCACGATTCACCGCAAGCTCACGCGCCTGCGCGACCGTCGTCGCGATGCCTTTGCGTCGACGACGGAGCCGACCATTGACTGGGCCACGGCCGAGGAGTTGGCGCTGGCAGCGATCCTTCAGGACGGCACGCCGATCCGTCTGACCGGTGAAGACGTCGGCCGCGGCACGTTCAGCCACCGGCACGCGGTGTTGATCGATGCCGAAAACGGCCGTCCGTTTGTGCCGCTTCAACATCTGGCGCAGGCACGCGCGTCGTTCGAGATTCACAACAGCCCGCTGAGCGAAAACGCGGCGGTGGGTTTCGAGTACGGCTACAACGTGCAGGCGCCCGAGCGGCTCGTCATCTGGGAAGCGCAATACGGGGACTTCATCAACGGCGCGCAGACAGTGCTCGACGAATTCGTGTTATCCGCCAGAGCGAAGTGGGGACAGGAACCCTCGATGGTGTTCCTGCTGCCGCACGCGCACGAAGGGCAGGGGCCCGATCACGCCAGCGCCCGCCCAGAGCGGTTTCTGCAACTGGCCGCCGACATCAACATGCGCGTCGTCAATTGCACCACCGCCGCGCAGTACTTTCACGTGCTCCGCCGGCAGGCGGCGTTGCTGATTGAGGATCCCCTGCCGCTGATCGTGCTCACACCCAAAGGTCTGCTGCGCCACGCGTTCACCGCGTCGAAGCCATCCGAGTTGGCGGAGGGACGCTGGCAGCCGGTAATTGATGATCCGCAGCTGAGCACCGATGACGCGGCTGCAGCGAATGTGCGCCGTGTGGTCTTCTGTTCGGGTAAAGTCGCGGTTGACCTGTTGACGCATGCAGATCGAGCCAGCCATCTTGACGTGGCGGTCTGCCGGGTGGAACAGCTGTATCCGGCGCCTGATGCGGCCATGCGCGATGTGCTGGCCCGGTACGGCAAAGCGACCGAGCTCTGCTGGGTTCAGGAAGAGCCCGAGAACATGGGCGCATGGGATTTCATGCGGTCGTGCCTCGAAGCCATGGCCGACGGCCGTGAGCTCAGAGTCATCGCGCGTCCACGCAGTTCAAGCCCCGCTGAAGGATCGGCGGCGCGCCATCAACAGAATCAGGAACGGCTGCTCTCCGAGGTCTGGAGCGGAGCAGCCACTCGCCGCACACCCGTGCGCAAAGGGAGCAAGCGCTGATGTCCGTGAACATTGTCGTGCCCGAGATGGGCGAATCCGTGGTTGATGCCCGCGTCCGCCGCTGGATCAAACAGGCCGGCGACGCGGTCACCGTGGGCGAGGCGCTCGTTGAGCTCGAGACCGACAAGGTTGACGTTGAAGTCAGCGCGTCGAAGTCGGGCGTGCTCGAGTCGATCGCACATCCGGAAGGCGCTGACGTGAAGATCGGGGATGTGCTTGGGGTGATTGCGGAGTCCCGGGGTGCCGGGGTTCCGGAGTCCCGGGGTGCCGAAGTTCCGAGGTCCCGGAGTGCCGAAGTTCCGAAGGCCCGAAGTGCCGAAGTCCCTGCGACGCCGTCGGCGCGGAGAGAGGCCCGGCAGGCCGATGTCGCGCTCGACGCGGTTAAAAGCGACGGGCCGCGCGTGACGCGAGACGATGTCAGGCGGAGTGCCGAGGTGCCGAAGTCCCGAGGTGCCGAGGTTCCGAAGTTCCGGGGTGCCGAGGTGCCGAAGTCCCGGAGTTCCGAAGTTCCGAAGTCCCGGAGGGACGTGCGGGAGCGGATGTCGAAGCGGCGCGCGACCATTGCGCGGCGGCTGGTGGAAGTGCAGTCGACGGCCGCGATGCTCACGACCTTCAATGAAGTCGACATGTCCGCCGTCATGGCCTTGCGCGATCGTCAGAAGCAGGCGTTCAAGGACAAGCACGGTGTGTCACTCGGGTTTTCGTCGTTTTTCGTCAAGGCCACGATCGCGGCGCTGCGCGAGTTCCCACGTCTGAATGCCGAAATCGATGGCGACGACATGGTGCTCAAGCAGTACTTCGACATTGGAATCGCCGTCGGCGCAGCCGAAGGGCTCGTCGTGCCAGTGCTGCGTGACGCGGACGGGATGTCGTTTGCCGAGATTGAGCAGACGATCCGGGACTTTGCCACCAAGGCGCGTGAGAACACGCTGACGCTCAGCGACCTGCAGGGCGGCACGTTCACCATCACCAACGGTGGTGTGTTCGGCTCCCTGATGAGCACGCCGATTCTCAACCCGCCGCAGGTGGGCATCCTGGGCCTGCACGCCATCAAGGAACGGCCGGTGGGTGTCAACGGGCAGGTGGTCTTGCGTCCGATGATGTATACCGCGTTAACCTACGACCATCGCATCGTTGACGGCGCCGAGGCGGTCCGGTTCCTGGTGAAGATCAAGGAGTTGATCGAAGACCCCGGCACCCTGCTGATTGAGTCCTGATGAATCGACAGGCCCTCATCTTCGTGACGCTCATCGTGGTGGCCGGCGCCGCCGCGTGGGGACTCGGCCTGTTCAGCTCGGAGCCGGCGCCGCCGCCGACCGAGACCGCGGCCTCCGCCGCGCCGACGCCCACGCGCCCCGCCACGCCGACCACGGAGGCGCCTGACACTCCGGCGCGTACGACGCCGGCGCCTGAGCGCACACCTGCGCGGACGCCAACCCCGGCCGAGCCGGAAGTCATCGTGCCGGCCGCGCCGACCACCGCCACGCTGACGATCGACAGTGATGTACCCGGCGCGCAGGTGTTCGTGGACAACAAGTTCATCGGCACCGCGCCCGCAGTCGCCAACGACATTCAACCGGGCCAGCGGAAAATCAATGTGCAGGCGCCGGGCTACGAGAGCGTGGCGGAGTTCATCGACGTGACGCCCGGGCCACGCTCGGTCACGATTTCGCTGAAGACCATCCGCCTCGACAAGAGAGTCGCGGTCACGCACAAACACGGCATCGGTTCATGCAAGGGCACACTCATCGCGACTCCGGCCGGCGTCAGGTATGACACCGACAACCGCGATCACGCGTTTTCGATCGCCCTCACGAATATCGAGACCTTCGAGGTGGACTACATTCAGAAGAACCTCAAGCTGAAGGTGCGTGGCGGCAAGTCGTACGACTTCACCGATCCGTCCGGCTCGGCGGATGCCATCTACCTCTTTCATCAGGAAGTCGAAAAGGTCCGCCAGCGCCTGCTCAAAGAGGGCGGCCGATAGGCCGGTGTCATGGCGCGCGCCGGTATCATCGCGCTGGTCATCGCATGTGCCGCCGCATGCGCACAGACCCTGCCCGAACATGACAACCGCATCTTCACGGCCGCACCCGTGGCCAAACTGTCGGCTGCAGATTTGGTGAAGGCGTTTACCGCTGATCCCGACGCTGCGCGGCGCCGCTTCGTCGGCGAAGCCATTGAGGTCTCGGGCGTGGTGCGGGTGCTCCCGGAGAATGTCGCCCAGTCGCGGCAGTTCCAGCTGCACGCCGGCGACACCGATCCGCAAGTGCAGATCTCTCTGCACGAAGACCGGGCAGAGGCCATTGCCAAAACGTTGAACCCAGGACAGCGCCTGACCCTGCGGTGTTTCTGCGAAGGCCTGTCCACGCATGTCCAGCTGAAGAGCTGCGTGGTACCTTAGTCGCCGGCATGCCGTCGTATACCGCGAAAGACATCACGGTCCTCGAAGGCCTCGAGCCCGTCCGCCGGCGTCCTGGAATGTACATCGGCGGCGTGGGCGCAGCGGGGCTGCACCACCTGGTCTGGGAGATCCTCGACAACTCGATTGACGAGGCCATGAACGGCCACGCGTCGAACGTCACCGTGACGCTTCACGAGGACCAGTCGTCGATCACCGTCACCGACGATGGTCGCGGCATTCCAGTCGACAAACACCCGACCACGAAGACCAGCGCGCTCGAGGTGATCTTCACCACACTCCATGCGGGCGGCAAGTTCGAAGGCCAGAACTACAAAACGGCCGGCGGTTTGCACGGCGTCGGTGCGTCGGTCGTGAATGCGTTGTCGCGCGAGCTGGTGGCGACGGTCAAGCGCGATGCCGCCACCTGGGAGCAGCGCTACAAACAGGGCGTACCGCAGGGCGGCGTCAAGAAACTGGGGCCGGCGCGCGGTAGCGGCACGACGGTGTTCTTCCGGCCGGATCCCACGATCTTCCCGAAGACCCAGTTCGACGCCGCCACCATTCGTGACCGCATCGAGATCGCCAGCTACCTGCACAAGGGCCTGAAGATCACGTTCGAGAACGAAGCCGCCACCGGCGACGAACCAAAGCGCCAGGTGTTCGAACACGCAGACGGCATCGCTGCGTTCCTCCGCAAGATCCTCGCTGACCGCAAAGCCAAGCCGGTCCACGAGCTGCCGTTTGCCCTGACGCGTGAACACGAAGAATCCGGACTCAAACTCGATGTGGTCTTCCAGTGGACCGAGTCCACGGACGAACACCTCCGCAGCTACGTCAACGGCATCCCGACCGGCTCGGGCGGCACACACGAAAACGGCTTGCGTGCAGGTCTCGGCAAGGCGATCCGCAACTTCATCGACACGCACAACCTCACGCCGAAGGGCGTCACCCTGACCGCCGAAGACATCCGCGAGGGTCTGGTCGGTGTGCTCAGCATCTTCATCACCGAGCCGCAGTTTCAGGGTCAGACGAAGGATCGCCTCAACAATCCCGAGGTCACCAATATCGTTGACTCGATGTCGCGTCCGGCGCTCGAGCACTGGCTCAATCAGAACCGAAGCACCGCCGAACAGATCGTGGCACGGATCATTCTGGCTGCGCGTGCTCGTGAGGCGAGTCGTGCTGCGCAGGCGGAGGTCACGCGCAAGTCCGCAACCTCCACACGGCTCACGCTTCCCGGCAAGTTGTCGGACTGCACCTCGCCTGGCCGCGACGAGAGTGAAATCTTCATCGTCGAAGGTGACTCGGCCGGCGGCTCCGCCAAGCAGGGGCGCGACCGTGCGCGTCAGGCGATCCTGCCGCTGCGCGGCAAGGTGCTCAACGCCGAAAGCGCCAGCACGGCCAAGGTGCTCGAGAATCGTGAGCTCTCCGACCTGGTCACCGCGCTCGGCTGCGGCATCGGCAAGGGCTTTGAACTCTCACGCCTGCGCTACGGCAAGGTCATCATCCTGGCTGACGCCGATTCCGACGGCCACCACATCGCCACGCTGCTGCTGACGTTCATCTTCCGACACATGCCGCAGCTCATACAGGCTGGGCGTGTGTACCTCGCGCAGCCGCCGTTGTATCGCATTGACGTCGGCAAGGAGACGTTCTGGGCAACCGACGACCGCCATCGCGACCAGATCCTGTCGCGCATGGGCGGCCGCGGCAAACCAGACATCACACGCTTCAAGGGACTCGGCGAGATGATGCCGAAGGTGCTCTGGGAGACGACGATGAATCCGCGGACGCGACGACTGCTGCGCGTGGGTATCGAAGATCAGCTCGTGACCGATCGCATCATCAACGAGCTCATGGGCAAGGACCCGTCGGCGCGTTTCCGATTCATCATGGAGCACGCCGAGGCCGCTGAAGAGCTCGACCTCTAGCGTTTACAGCAGCTCTCTCGCCCGGTCGAGAATCTCCGTCAACTCAAACGGCTCCCGCAGGAGCTGATCACCATCTTCAAGATCGATGGGCTGGTCCTGCGCCAGCAGCAGCACCTTGAGGTCGGCACGATGCTCGCGCAGGCGCCTGGAGAGTGACCGGCCGTTTTCGATCGTCACGTCGATGACGGCGAGTCCGATCGGGCCCGTGTATCGACTGGAGATCAGCATCGCCTCTGCCGCAGTCGCTGTGGCCAGCACCGGACGCCCGAGGTCCGACAGCAGACGCCGCAGCAGCTGACGGTTGGTCGTATCACCCTCGACAATCATCACGGCGCTGGGCGTGACCTCCTTGTCGGTGGTTCGATCGTCGGTCGCCGGCGTAGCGACCGGTGTGTCTGACACCACGGGCAGGGAAATGGTGAATGTCGTCCCGCGGCCCAGCACACTTTCGACGGTGATGGTGCCACCGAACTGTTGCACGAGGCCGTGCACGATTGCCAACCCAAGGCCGGCGCCCCGTTCCTGCTTCGTCGTGAAGAACGGTTCAAAGATGTGATTGATCGTCTCGGGATCCATGCCGGAGCCCGTGTCGCTGACGCGCAGGATGATGCGGTTGGCGGACGGCAGGAGTCCGAACCCTCCCGCGTCCTGGCTGAACGTCGCGATGGTGATCGTGCCCCCGTTGGGCATGGCGTCGCGCGCGTTGGTCGCCAGGTTCAGGATGATGCGTTCAAACTGGAGCGGGTCGACGCGGACGACGTCGGCAGAGGCCTTGAGGTGCAGGACGAGCCGGCGCCGGTCGTCGAGCAGTGGCTTGAGCAGCTTTTCGGTGCGGCGGAGCACGTCGTGCAGGTTGACGGCCTGCAGGGCCGTCTGTTGCTGCCGGCCGAACGTCATCAGCTGGGAGGCCAGGTCGGCGGCGCGCGCCGCCGCCGCGCGAATCTGCCGCACGTCTTCATGCAGCGGACTGTCGGTACTGATCTGCTGGCCGATGATTTCAGCGCGGCCGCGCACCACCTGCACGAGGTTGTTGAAGTCGTGCGCAACGGAACCCGCCAGTCGTGCCACGGCGTCCATCTTGCGTGCGACGCTCAACTCGTTGACCAGGCGAAGTTCGTTCGCTTCCATGGCCTCGCGTTCGTATTCAAGCGTGCGATACGCGGCCGCCGCGAATGCGCCCAGCGTCACCATGCTGAGCATCGCAATCACTTCGCGAACCGGCTGTGCAGCGTCCGTCTCCAGCGCACCTGCGGCGTGCAGCGCATAGTGCAGAAACGGCAGCGCCAGCGCCCCAACCAGCAGCACGTGGCCGGCTCGCAGCGACCGCTGGCTTGGCGCCGTTTCGTTGAGGACGGATTGTTCGGCCGGCAGCGGAATGTGCCGGAAACGAATGCCCGTGGTGAAGACCACTCCGGGCAGCAGCCAGAGCTGGTCGACCCAGGAGCCCGGCGTAATCCACTCGTCGTGTCCCATCCGGTAAGACGCCAGTTCAAACACGTCACCGACGAGCAGGAGCGCGGCGCCGGTCGCCAGCCAGGCGTAGATCAGGCTCCACCGCACCGACCAGGTTTCGCGGCGCATCCAGAGCAGACGCCCGACCACCACCAGATCGAGCAACACATACATTGCGAGTGATGGGAGCGATGACGCGTAGATTTCGGGTGCGTAGGCCGCCGGAACCAGCGCGAAGTACCACATCACAAAAAAGATCAGCACCGTCAGGCCGGCGGTGCGCAGCTGCCGTTCGCGTTCGGCGAGTGACCCGGTGTGTGCTTCGTGCGGGCGGAGCTCGACCGCCAGGATGAACAAGAGGTAAAACACCAGATACCCCGACTCAACGGCGAGGTCGAGGGCCGACGTCCACCGAGCGTCGGGGATGAACGCGTAGGGGATGGCGACGACCAGCCATCCCGCGAACCCGACACCGAGCAGCGTCCAGAAGCGTCGCTCAATGGCGTCCGGAATCCGGCTGACACCGACCCAACACGCCAGAATGATGGGAATGAGGACGGGGAACGCAAAGTACCGGCTCCCGAACGTTTCCCGCCACGCTTCAGGAACGCCGGGGAAGGCGTAGATGAAGACCGAGGCGGTCCACAGCAGGACCGCAAGTGCGACGATCCGGTCCTTGAGGAGGGCGGAGACCATCCGTGGAGTCATACTAACGCACGGACCGCAGATGACGAGAGGCGCCGTGTGGCAGCGGCTCATTGGTGTGGTGTTGATGGTCGACGGCATCTGGGCCGCCCTCCGGATGTCGAGCCTGTTGTCCAGCCTTGCCATGCGCGACCCGCGGGACGTGGCGCTCATCGTCGCGAGGATGCTCGCGGGCGCCGTGGCCGCCGCCGCCGGATGGTTCGTGACGCAGGGACGCCCTGCCGCCGCATGGCTCGCGCAGGTCGCCGTCGTGGCCACGACTGGCGTACTCACCGTGGGATTTGCCACCGGATGGCTGCCGACCAGCATTGACCCGGCGTTGCGCTGGCCCGTGGTGGGCATGTACGCGGCGTTTGCGCTGGTGGTTGCAGCCTGGGCGCGCCAGGAGAGAGGCCGAGAGGACGAGAGATGACCGATTCCGGACTGGCCCTGCAGACGATGGGGCTGACAAAGGCGTTTGGTGACCTGCGAGCGGTGAACGGCATCAACCTCGAGGTGCCGCGCGGGAGTTTCTTCGGCTTCCTTGGACCCAACGGCGCCGGCAAGTCCACAACGATCAAGTGCCTGACGGGCCTCATGGATCCCACGTCGGGTGACTATCGGATCCTCGGACTCGATCCGCGTGAGCAGCCGGTGGAGGTCAAGCGGCGCGTCGGCGTCATGCCGGAGGACCTCGCGTTGTTCGACCGCCTGACCGGCGCCGAGACGCTGTCGTTTGTGGGGCAGGTGCACGGGCTGGCCGCTGCCGACGTGCGCGCGCGGTCGGAAGAACTGCTGACGCTCATGTCGCTCACGTCCGCAGCTGGCGACCTGGTGACGGACTACTCCCACGGCATGCGCAAGAAGCTGGCGCTGGCGGCAGCGTTGCTGCCCGCGCCGCGCCTGCTGTTCCTCGACGAACCGTTTGAGGGTATTGATGCTGTGGCCTCACGCCAGATCAAGGATCTCCTCTCCCAGTTCGTGAAGGGCGGCGGCACCGTGTTTCTGACGTCACACATCCTGGAGATCGTCGAGCGTCTCTGTGATCACGTGGCGGTGATCGCGCGCGGCACACTCGTGGCGCAGGGCCCGATGGCCGACCTGCGCACGGGCGCGAACGGGATGGCGTCGCTCGAGGAACGCTTCATTGACCTGGTGGGCGGCGCGCCGTCGGCGGCACCGGAACTCGAGTGGCTCGCGCGATGATCGGGCAGCTGCGGGCGTTCGCCTGGCTGCGCTGGCGGATGCTCCTCAACCGCGTGCGCGGCACCAAACGCCGCGACACGATGGAGCAGGCCGCAAGCATCATCGCGATGGTCGCGCCCGCGCTCGTGGTGGTGATGTCACTTGGTTCGGTCACGGTGCTTGCAGTGGCCGGCTGGTACGGAGGGCGCGCGATCGCCCGAGGCGGCGATGCCGCGACTGTGAGCACCTTCATCCTGCGCATCATTCTTGTCGTGCAGCTGGTGATCGTGACGGTGATGCCGCTCGGACTGGGCGCACAATCGGCATCCCGCAAGACGCGCCTGCTCCTGCTGCCGATCTCACGCCGGCTGTTGCACGCGCTGGAAGTGCTCGGCGGCATCGCCGATCCGTGGATCTTTGCGGTGGTGCCAGGACTCGTGTTGCTCGTCTTCGGCATCCTTGCCGGAGGTGCCTTCGCTACGGCCGCGGTGGCCGCGGCCGTCGTCGTCGGCATGGCGCTCCTGTTGTTGTCGCTCAGCGCCCTGGCCAGCTTCCTGGTGCAGTGGCTCATGCGCGATCGACGACGTGCGGAGGTGTCCACGCTGCTGTTCGTGTTTCTGCTCTCGCTGGCGGGGTTTGTGCCGCAGATGTTCGCGCTCAATCGCGACCGTGACCGCAGCGCGATGACGCCGGAGGAGCGTCGGGAGTCGAGGCTGACCGTCGAGAAGATCGAAGCCGCGATCCCCTTGTGGGCGCGGGTGCTGCCGTCGGAGATGGCCGGTCAGGCGATCGCGGGCGCGGCCCGCGGAGATATCGCCGGCGCGTCAGGCTGGGTTGGAGGGTTGTGGGTCGCCACAGCGGCCGTGTGGCTGGCGTCCGCGCAGGTACATCGGCGGCTGCTGAACCTGGGCGACAGCGTCGCGCGGCGGAGCACCGGCGCCGGAGTGGTGGGATTGCGACCAGTGCCGTGGGTGTCCCCAGCGGTCTCAGCCATTGCTGCGGCGCAGTGGCGCACGGCGATTCGGTCCGTGCGCGGCCGACTGGCCATCCTCATGCCGGGACCAATCATTGCCGTGCTGCTGGTGGTCATCACCCGCTCCGGGGACGTACCGTGGGCCGATCGCATCGGTGAATACAGTCATCTGGCGTGTGCGGCCGCCGCCACGATGGCGTTGATGACCGTGCATCCGTTCACGTTGAATCAATTTGCGACCGATCGTGCCGGCCTCACCCTCCAGTTCCTGCTGCCGATTTCAGCCCGTCAGCTGGCCTGGGGCAAGGCTCTTGGCACGCTGGCGCTGTATGCCATGTCGCTCTGTGTCGGCATGGTGGCAGTGGCGATCTCCTCCGGTGTGAGTTCGCTCTGGCTGTGGGCGTCTGTGGTGTGCGGCGCCCTGGCTGCGTTCCTGCTGCAGGCGCCGTTTGCCGCGATGATCTCGGCGCTGCTGCCCTCACCGTCGGATTTGAACAAGACGGGCTCGGCCGGAAATCCGCACGCCGGCGCCGCGCTGGTCGGTATCCTCGGCACCATGCTCGCCGTGGCGCCCATCCTGCTGATCGTGCTCATCATTCCCGCCTGGAGCCGAGGTCTGACGCTGTTGGCGTCGGCGGTGTGGCTGCTGCTGGCGGCGCTGATCGCGCGCGCACTGCTCACGACGGTGTCCCGCACCATCGAGGCGCGCCGGGAAAACCTGCTGCTGACAATTCGCTGAACGATCAGCCTACAAACTTGTAGCCGAGTCCGTGCACCGTGAGGATGTACTGCGGGGTGCGTGGGTTTGGTTCGATCTTCTGCCGCAGCCAGGCCACATGCACGTCGACCGTGCGCGTCGACGGCATGGAGTGATACCCCCAGACTTCGTTGAGCAATTCGTCGCGCGTGAGTGTGGCTTCGCGATGTTCGATGAAGTACTTCAGCAGCAGGAATTCGCGCGCCGACAGTTCCAGCAGCTTGCCGTCTCTGGTGACCGTGGCCTTGCGGAAGTCCACTGCGATGTTGCCGAACTGTGCGACGGTCTGGCCGGCTGATGTTGCGGCGGCCCGTCGCAGCTGGACCTCGATGCGCGCCGTGAGTTCCATCATGTCGAATGGCTTGGTGAGGTAGTCGTCGGCACCCAGCTTGAGCCCGAGCACCTTGTCGACGACCTGGCCGCGCGCGGTGAGCATGATGATGGGCGTCGTGACGCCGCGCTGACGGAGGTCACGACAGACATCGAAGCCGGACGCGCCCGGCAGCATGACGTCGAGCAGGATGACGTCCCAGTGTTCCCGCGCGGCGCGTTCCAGGCCCGACGGGCCGTCTGATGCGGCCGCCACCTCGTAGCCTTCACTCTTGAGCCGATCGGTGAGCGTGAGCACGAGGCCCGGTTCATCTTCGACGAGCAGCACTCGCCTGGCGCGGGAGAGCGCAGCCATGGTCAGTCGTGCGCCGGCACATCGACGGCCGGGAACTTCAGGGTAAATGTCGCCCCGCCACCGGGCGTCTCACTGACCGACGCGGTGCCTCCGTGGGCTTCGGCAATGCGCGCCACCAGGCTCAGGCCGAGGCCGTTTCCGTGTATCTGCTGATCGACGGCATGCCGCCCCCGGTAAAACGGCTCGAACACCTGCGCCGCATCCTCGCTCGTAATGCCGGGTCCGTGGTCTGCGACCTCAATCCGGATTGCCGGCGCTTCGTCTTCAACACGTCGCAGGGTGATGCCCAGCCATCCACCCGACGCGGCGTACTTGATGGCGTTACCGACGAGGTTGGACACGGCGCGCCGGAGTGCCTCCTCATCGGCCATGACCGGCGTGAATGTCGCCGGGGTGTCGAGTTCGACGCGCATGCCGGCGGCATCCAGCTGGGGCTGATGCGAGGCGATCACATCGGTGATCAGCAACGACAGATCCGCCGGTCGCAACGCCAGCGGTCGCCGATTGCCGCTCAGTCCCGCGAACTCGAGCACCTCCTCGACCATGTCGGTGAGGCGGCGCCCTTCCGTTTCGATAAGCTGTCCGTATCGCCGCGCCTGTTCCGGATCCTCAACCACGCCCGCCGAGAGATTTTGTCCCGCCGATCGGATGACTGCGAGTGGCGTCCGCAGTTCGTGAGACACCGTGGCCACAAACTCCATCTGCTGCGCGGCCAGCCGCTCCGCCTTGCGGGCGTTGACCACGATGAGGCCGACGCCGGCGAGCAACACGCCGAGAATCCCGAAGCTGGTGGCGAGATTGCGCGTGCGCGCCTGCGCCACCGCCTCATCAAGAGAGCCGGCGCCGTGCTGCACGAGAATCTGCCATCCGTTCAGTGCGACACGCGCCGGTTGCGGTGTGCCTGAGCGCTCCTGAATGAACAGCGACATGCTCCCGTTGGCCGGTGTCGGCGCCACGCGGATGGTTTCGCTGGCGACAAAGCCGGAGCGACGCTGCGATGTTTCCCAGAGCAGGGCTGTCGACTCCGCCAGCACGCGGGCGTTGAATTCGTACCGATTGCCGGTGAAGAACACCGACGATGCGTCGACGTGGATCTGGCCGGTCAGTTCCTGCGGCTCGAAGCCCCGGACGAAGACCGGTTCACGTTGCCGATCGAGGATGGCCAGCCGATAGTGATCCGAGCCGGTCGCCGGGAAGAAGCGCTCGGCGAGATTCGGAATCAGCGACTGTTCGAGGACGCCGCGATCCAGTTCCACCACGAGGAAGTCCGTGGTCGCAAAACGCACCGCCACCATGACGTTGTGGTCGACCCCTGGCAGCTGGGTCGGGCGCGAGACGATCGGGATGATCAACGCAGGCACGGCATCCACCACCGGCGACAGCGCCATCGTGGCCAGTGACTGCACCCGGACCTGCGCCCCGCTCTTCGCTTCGCCGGCTGCGCTGGCCGGCGCTGCGATGCGTGGTGCCGACACGGCGAGTGCCCGCTGGACCGCCTCGAAGTGTGTCGGCCAGCCGGTCTCACCGCCGGTGCGTGAGTCTGGAGACCAGCGCGCGAGCGTGTGTGTGTCGGCGTGTCCGCTCGCGATGTACACGCCTTTCACCAGCGCGGGATACAACGCGCGGGCGCGCCACGCATCGTAACGAACGGCAATGGCGCCCCAGGGGTCGGCGTCCAGGGCCTCTCCGTCGATCGCCAGCATCGACGACGCGAGCGACATCTCGCGGTCGAACTCCGCGCCAAACTCTGACGCACGTTGCGTCAGCGAACGGCCAAGCTGCGCGCGTTCGGCCTCACTGACCTGGCCGAGCCAGCGGTACTGCAGCGTGCCGAGCAGCAGCACGAGCAGGATGAGCGTCGCCGGGATGGCGAGCCGAAGGGACAGCCGGGAGGCGGCCATGAGGGGAGTCTACCACGCGACCACCAAATTGCGATGTCTGTAAGTTGTTGATAAATAGGGCTTTACGTCCTTAACAATCTCTTTGCGTCCGCTTAACCAAATGCCGTGCACCGCCGGTCAGGCTTGAACCGTCATACAGCCCGAACCGTCGACAGGGCGGTTCCGAAGGAGCAAACGAGATGCGGAAGGTCATGAACGGGATCGTGGTGGCGATGCTGGCGGTGCCGGCGCTGGTGTTTGGACAGGGCGGCGACGTCAACAAGGTGCTGGCCGACATGAAGGCCGCGATCGGGGGCGCTGACAAGGTGGCCGGGGTGAAGACCATGACGGCAGTCGGGCGCACGCTGCGCACCGGGCCAACCGGCAATACCACCGAAAACGAGTTCGAACTCGCGATGGAGCTGCCCGACAAGTACATGATGCGTTCGGTGCTCGCCAACATGGGCAACATGAGCGTGTACCGCAACGCGGGTTTTAACGGCGACGGCCTCATCAACGTGATCGATCAGCCTCCGTCACTGGGTGGAGGTGGCGGAATGGTCATGGTGCGCGCGGCGGGCAGCGCAGGCCCTGGTGGCGCAGCGCCGACACCGGAACAGCAGGCCGAGAGCAACCGGCGCCTGCTGATGGCACAAAAACATGACTTTGCGCGTCTGGTGGTCGGCCTCTTCGGCTCGTCCTACGACGCGTTCCCCGTCCAGTTCAGCTACGCCGGAGAAGCCGAGGCGCCCGATGGGAAGGCCTTTGTGATTGACGTCAAGGGTGAGGGCGATTTCGCCGGCCGACTGTTTGTGGATGCGGCCACGCACCTGCCGTTGATGTTCAGCTGGATGGCACCGGAACCGCTGACGATGACGCAGACGATGCGCGGGGGTGGACCGGGCGGCGGCGGCTCGCAGACCGTGCAGATGGGTGGCGGGGCCACATTCACGACTGGTGGAAACGCCGGCGGTCGCCAGATGACCGAGGAAGAACGCAAGAAGGCGATGGCCGACGTCGAAGAGGCGCGGCGCCAGGCGGAAGCCAACCGCAAGACCGTCGAATACCGCGTGTTCTACAGCGACTACAAGACGGTGAACGGCGTGAAGTTGCCGCACACGATCCGCCGGTCGGTGGATGGCAAGCCCACTGAAGAAATGACGTTCGAGTCGATCAAGCTCAATCCGAAGATCGACGCGAAGAAGTTCGAAGTCTCCAAGTAAGCCGGCCTTCGTTCACAGGAGATCACCGTGGTGAAGACATGCATTCGCATGACAGGATTCGTGTGCCTTGCGTTGACCGTCATTGTGCCGTCGCGGGCACAGGCGCAGGCCGCCGCGCCCGGCGCGCGGCTCGTCGTGACCGTGGTCGACCAGACCGGCGCCGTGTTGCCAGGGGCCACGGTCACCTTGACGGGGCAGGAAGCGTCGACTCGCGCGGCCGCGGTTGCTCCCGTGGCTGCCACCGATGCCGGCATCGCCACATTTGCCGGCCTCGCGCAGGGGCGTTATACCGTGCAGGCGGAGTTTGACGGGTTCGAGACCGTGACGCAGCGCGATGTGCGTGTGCGCGCCGGTGAGACCAGGCGCACGATCACGTTGCCGCTCAAGAAGATGCAGGACGAAGTGACGGTGGGCCGTGACGGGCAGTCGTCGGGACTCGATCCGCGCGGCAGCGCCTTCTCGACGATTCTCACCAGGGAGATGATCGAGGCCCTGCCTGACGATCCGGAGGAGATGGAGGCCGTGCTGAAGGCGATGTCGCCTCCGGGATCACAGATCCGCATCGACGGATTCACCGGTGGCCAGATGCCGCCCAAATCTCAGATTCGTTCGATTCGCCTGCCGCGCATGGACCAGTTTGCCGCGCAGAATCACGGCGGGATGAACGGCGCCATGTTCATCGAGATCATGACGCAGCCGGGTGCGGGTCCGCTCCGCGGAAGCATCGACTCGTCGTTCCAGGACGACCGCTTCAACTCCCGCAATCCCTTCACCCCGGTCAAGGGCGACGAACAGATGCGCCAATACGGCATGGCCCTGTCCGGGACCATCCGCCCGAACAAGCTGTCGTTCTCGCTGAACATGAACGGCATGAACAACTACACGTCGCCGAACCTGCTGGCCGTCCTGCCGGACGGCACGACGGTGAACCAGTCGTTGCGTACCCCCACCGACATGCTCAACGCGACCGGTCGCATGGACTGGGCCATCAACAACGACCACGCGTTGCGGGCGAGTGTGTCGCGCATGCAGCGCGACACGGACAACATGGGCGTCGGCGGCTTCAACCTGTTTGACCGCGGGTACACGTCGGAGAACTCCACGACCACACTGCGGCTGTCGGAGAACGGTCCCGTCGGTCGGCGCATGTTCACGGAGTCACGGCTCCAGCTGTCGTGGTCCAACAGCGAGAGTTCGTCGCTGGTCGAAGCGCCGACGATTCGTGTCATGGACGCGTTCACCACCGGCGGTGCCCAGATGCGGGGCGGACGCCGCTCGTTTGGGCTCGAGGCCGCAACCGATCTCGACTACGTGCGCGGCGCGCACTCCTGGCGCACGGGACTGCTGGTGGAAGCGGAACGCCATCGCTCCGACGACATCTCGAACTATCTCGGCACCTACACCTTTGCCAGCCTCGACGACTATCGCGCGGGCCGGCCGATGAGCTACACGCGAAAGATCGGTGACCCCAACCTCAAGTACTCCACCTGGCAGGTCGGGGCCTACGTGCAGGACGACTGGCGCGCCACGCGCAGCCTGATGGTGTCTGCGGGTGTGCGCGCGGGCTTCCAGTCCCTGACCGGTGATCAGCTCAATCTGTCGCCGCGCGTCAACCTCGCGTGGTCGCCGTTCCGCAGCGGCAAGTTGACGCTGCGCACCGGCTACGGCTACTTCTACGACTGGATCAGCGCCGATCTCTACAAGCAGACGTTGCTGGTCGACGGCTTCCGCCAGCGCGAGCTCAACGTACTGAATCCGTCCTATCCGGAGGTGCCGCAGGACGGCCCGCAGACCGTCACTAACCAGTACCTCTGGGATGATGGATTGGCGTTGCCGGTGGGGCATCGCCTGCATGCCGGCGCCGATCGCACGCTGACGGCGGACTCACGCCTGAGCCTGACCTACGCGCGGTCGTGGGGGCGTGGGCAACTACGGGGACGCAACATCAACACGCCGGTGAACGGTGTCCGGCCCAATCCGGCGTTTGCCAACATCCTGAGCCTGGTCTCGGACGCCGAAGCCACAACCGAGTCGATCACGCTCGGCTGGAATCTGACCAAGCTGAACTGGAAGAGCTTCTTCGTGTTCGCCAACTACACGTTCACGCGCAGCAACACGAATACCACCGGCGCGTTCTCCGTGCCCGCCAATGGCGAGAATCTGGACACGGAGTGGGGCCCATCCGGTGGCGACATCCGGCACCGCGCGTCAGCCTCGCTGTCGATGCGGCCGGTGGGTGACCTGAGCATCAGCCTCAATGCCCGCGCCCAGTCCGGCTCGCCGTACAACATCACGACGGGGCGCGATGACAACGGCGACGGCTTGTTCAACGACCGGCCGGCCGGCACCACGCGCAATTCCGCGCGCACCGCGAGCCAGTGGGATCTCGGCGGCCGCCTCTCCTATGCATGGGGCTTCGGAACGCGCGGGCAGAGCGGCGGCGCCGGCGGTACGCAGACCGTGGTCATCGGCGGCGGTGGCGGCATGGCGGCAGGGTTCGGGGGCGGAGCCGCGAACAAGCGCTTCCGCATCGAGGTCTACCTGTCGGGGCAGAACCTGCTCAACCGCGCCAACTATGTTGGTTACTCCGGTGTGCTCACGTCGCCGTTTTTTGGCCAGCCCACCAACGTCATGAATCCGAGGAAGCTTCAGGCCGGCCTGCGTTTCGGATTCTGAAGTAATCACGACTGCGGCCGATTACGCCTTCAGAGGGTGCCCAGAACGGGTGCCCTCTGGAGGCGTTGTGCATTATCCCCACGACCTGATCGCCCTGGACCTGCGAGGTTCCGCGCCGCCGGCCATTCCTTCGACGGATGGCGCGACGCAGAGCTGCGCGACCACGTGCCTCGAGTTCGCCCGCCGGTCACAGCAACTCGAACAGCACCGCGTGGAAGACCTCGCGGCGGTGGTTGGCGCTCTGCACGAAACCGTCGGCGCGCTCGGCGCAGAGATGCAGTCCTGGCAGGGAGACGTGCAGTCGGCCGCCGGACGTTTTCAGGGGCTGGTGTCCCAACCGGACCCGGAGGTTCTCAGGACGCAGCTGATCGACGAAGTCCGCAATCTCCGCCAGGCCGTCGTGGATCGTCGCCGGCGCTGGGAGGCCACACGCAAGGAGTACGTCGAGCGGGTATCGGAACTCGAGGTGCAGTTGCGCACCACACGCGCCGAAGCGTCGACCGATCCTTTGACGGGATTGGCCAACCGTCGTGCATTCGATCGCGAGCTCGGGCATCGACTCCGGTCATCACATCAGCGCGTGGTGCTCGCGTTGTTTGATGTCGATGACTTCAAGGGCGTCAACGATACGCATGGACATGCGGAAGGTGACAAGGTGCTGTCGGGTATTGCTGCGATGTTGTCCAGCTCCATGCGGCCCGGCGACATGGTGGCCCGCCTTGGCGGTGACGAGTTTGCCGTGATCGTCGCGGGACTCACGCTGCGCCAGGCGGAGAACCGATTCTCGACGCTGGTGTCGGAGATCTCCGTTGCGGTGCACGGCGTCAGCTGCGGGTTGGCCGAGTTTTCTGCCGGCGATACACCCAAGAGCCTCTACGACCGCGCCGACACGGCCCTGTATGACGCCAAACACGGCGGCAAACACCGCGTGAGCACACGCGCCAGCGCGTTTGTGCGCGACATGCTCGAGGGTGCCCGTGCGAGCGCCTGAGCTACGCCTGCAGCTGCGCACGTGGCAGTTCAACGCCGACGTCGTGGCGCCGCCGCCGCCCGTGGTGTTGTCACGTGGCGCCCTGCCCGCGCTTCCGCGAGGTCGCTCACATCCCCGTGCGTCTCTCCGCACGGAAATCTGGTTGGGACACGACGGCATCCTCACCAAAGGCGCCGGCGTCCTGCGCGACCTCAGCGAAGGCGGCGCCTTCGTCGAGACGCAGCAACGCTTCGGCGTCGGGCGCGTCCTGAGCATTCGCTTCCGTCTGCCGAACCCGCCCGTCTTTGTGGACGGCACCGTCCGTGTGCGTCACGAACAGCCGGACAAAGGCCTGGGTGTGCAGTTCGTGGACCTGTCCGATGACAACCGCCGGCGTGTGCGCGAGTTCGTGTACCGGCACGGCGTATCATCGAACTGATGTCCACGCCCTTCGAGTCCATTCGCGCCCGCATCGTTGACGCCGAACAGACCGGCAACCCGGCCGTGTTTGAGGAACTCCTCGCCGACGATGCCGTCATCCTGCCGCCGGGAATGTTGCCCATCGAAGGGCGTGAGGCCTGTCTCGAGTTCGTGACCGAAGTGCTGCGCGTCATGAATGGCGTGTACCAGCGTGAGGTCGTCTGTGACAGCGCCGAAGTCGTGGTATCCGGCAACCTCGCCTTTGACCGCGGCCGGTTCGCGCAGCGCCTGACTCCACGCGATGGCGGCGCACAACTCGCCGAAGAAGGGCACTACCTCTGGATGTATCGCCGCGACGACGAGGGTGTGTGGCGGCTGGTGCGCATCATCGGAAGCACGTCTTCGAAAATGGACTTCACACCGATCGGGGTTGTGCGGAGTCCGTTCGTGGAGAAGGCACAGATCCCGAAGGGGCCGGGCGCAACACACGTCGCCGAGGGGATTCTCGAGGTCGGCACCGCGTACGAAGAAGGGTTGACCGACATCGAAGGTTTTTCGCATCTCTACGTCATCTGGGTGTTTCATCAGTCCGAGGAAGGCCAGCTGATGGCGCAGCCGCCCACGGCCGACCGGCCGCATGGCGTGTTTGCCTCGCGCTCGCCCAATCGACCCAATCCGATTGGCCTGACCGTGGTTCGCCTCCTGCGGCGTGACGGGCGCCGGCTCCACGTCGCGGGTCTCGACATGCTCGACGGCACACCGATCCTCGACATCAAGCCGTATCTCTCGTCCATTCCAATCGACGAGCTCAAACGCGGCTGGATGGAGACTGCTGAGAAGTCCTGAGAAAGCCAGACGTGCATCGGTCCGCCGCAGTCCCTAGGATGGGCGCATGGGCCGTCTGCGCAACGCGTCAATCTTCTGGGTCTCGTCCATCCTCGTCTCAACAGTCGCCTGTGGAGGTGGTGGCGGTGGCACTCCCACCTCGCCATCATCGGGCGGATCGTCGGGCGGGAATACGCAGGATTCGACGCCGCCGGCGATGACCGCAGCGTTTGTGAACCCGGAGCAAGCCGTCGCGTTTTTTGTGTTCGGCGCGACGTTGCCGTCCGGGGTGCAGAACCCCACCTGGGAAATCGAGACGGCCACTCAGGACGTGCCGGTGCTTGCCACCATGTCCGGCAGAGTGATGTGGATCGCGGATACGGCGCAGGGCGACAAGGCCATCACCATCCAGACGTCAGACTCGTCGATTTACGTGCTTGTGCACGACCACGTGCTGGATGTGCGTGTGTCGGTGGGCCAGACGGTCACCGCCGGGCAGCAGATTGGCATTGTCGGCCGCCTCAACAACGGGCGTGGACGCACGGAGCTGCAGTTGAACCGCCGGATACCTGCGCCAGAGGTGGCCGTCTGCCTGCGGACGTTTTTCTCCAGCGCAGTGAACACGGCATTTGAGGTTGCGTCCCAGCGTCTCAACGGATCCACCAACACCTGCCTGGCGCAGACGGTTGCGCCGTGACGGGGTTCCGGGGTTCCGGGGTTCCGGAGTTCCGGAGTTCCGGGGTTCCCAGAGTACGATGCCGGCGTTTCGTCTAGCGCGCCGTTGAGGGCAGACGGGGGATCCGGCCGTCCATCTGCGCCGCGTGCCAGGCAAACGAGGCCATGATGATGGCCTGCTGCTTGAGCTCGTCCTCACTCATACGCTCGGGGAAGTCCGCGTTGGTGTGACGCGTCCGTTCGTCATAGGCCGAGAAGTCCTTGATGGCGTTAAATGCCGGCATGCCCGCCTGCACGAACGGCACGTGATCGGTGGATCCAATCCCCTCCATCACATTCATCGTTGCGCCCAGATCCTTGAACGGCGCGAGCCAGCCGTCAAAGAACTGCTTGGCCGCCTCGTTCTTCTCCATGTAGAAGCCAAGCGTGCGACCGCTGCCGGGATCGTCGTTCAGATAGACCTGGAGTTTTGCCTGCGCTTCTGGCGTCGCGAGGTGCTGCGCCAGATAGGCCCGCGCGCCAAGCAGGCCCTGCTCTTCGCCGCTCCAGAGCGCCACCCGAATCGTGCGGCGTGGCGCTGCGCCAATGGCCTTGAGAATGCGCATGGCCTCCATCACCGCCGCGACACCGTCCGCGTTGTCGGTGGCGCCGCTGGCCGTGTGCCACGAATCGAGATGCGCGCCGATGAGCACATGTTGATCGCGCACTGCCGGATCGGTGCCGGGGATCTCCGCGATCACGTTGTAGCTGTTCAGGTCAGTCTCGTGGAATCGCGTCCGAGACTCCACCGTCATGGCGACGGGTTCGCCCGCAGCGGCCAGGCGCGCGAGCATGTTGTATTGCTCGGTGGCGACGACGAGCGACGGCACCGCCTCTCGAGGCGTCGCCCGATTGCCGAGCACGCCGACCGTGCCGTCCCGATACGTGCTGGGTTTGATGGTGACGGCTGCGCCCAGTTGCTGCAGCAGTGACGTCAACGTGCGCCCAGGGATCGGCGCGCGCGCCTGCGGCAGCGCGGGGTTCCCAGTCGCCACCGGCGCGTTCTCGATGCCCGGCTGCGGTCGGTCGCCATCCACAAACGTCTCCACCGGCGGATGCGTCAGGACGATGGCACCCTTGAGCGCAGCGCCCATCTCGGTGACCTGCGCCGACGTCTTGTCGCCGATGTAGACAATCCGGCCGGTGATTGCGCCGGCCGTTGAGGATGTCCACGCCTCCGGATACACGATCAGCGGAAAGTAACGCGGCTCAGTCATTGCCGCTGAGACATGCAGGACTTCCCATCCCGCGCCGAACTCGAAGGGCTCGAGTCGGGCGTTTGCCAGGCCCCACGCCTCAAAGCGTTCTCGCGCCCAGTTCGCCGATCGCACATGCGCGGGTGATCCGGTCAGTCGCGCCCCGATGTTGTCGGTCAGCGTCAGAAACAACGAGCGGGCCATCGATCGTTCGAGGCCTTCGGCCCTGATCCGCGCCAGCGTCGCCTCATCACCGCCGCGTTGCGCCAGGAGCGCAAGGGGCGCCAGGAGCAAGCCGATGGCGACAAGAATCAGAGCCCGGAAACGGCGCGCAGGGTATTTCGGCATGGTGCAGATGATACCGCCGCTCCAGCGCGGGACGTGACTACTCGAGTCGCACCAGCACCCCTTTGCGCTTGACGATGTTTTTGTAGTCCCACTGGATGGTCTTCGCCTTGCGCAGCCAGCGCGCAAGGTCACGAGGGCGCACGTCGTCCACCGACGTGTAGCGGGCTTCTGCTGCTTTGAACGTGCCTTCCGGGGTCAATCCTGGCTCATCGAATGACTGTCCGCTCCAGAACAACAGCCGCACACAATCCTTGAGCTGGCTGTAGCCGACGATGGGGTTGCCGTCGAGGAACCAGACCGGATGCCGATGCCAGATCTTGCTCTCGGCCTTGGGTAGTCGCTGGTCGATCTCTTCGCTGAGCAGTTTGCAGATCGCCTTCGACTCTTTCGAAAGCGCGTTGTTGTACTTGCGGATGTCGGCGTGCATCGGGATAGACGATAGCCTGTTATCCTCCCGCCATGCGATTCCGACTCTTTTGTGGGCTTGGCGCAGCCGTACTGTCGGCCGGCGTGCTTGTCGCGCAGACGCCGGCGCCCGCGCAGGCCTTTGACCTGCTCATCAAGAACGGCCGCGTGTTTGACGGCACCGGCAACCCGTGGTTTCCCGCCGACATCGGTGTGCGCGGTGATCGGATTGTGGCTGTCGGCACGTTGACCAACGCAACAGCCACACGGGTAATTGACGCCGCCGGCAAGTACGTGTCGCCGGGCTTCATCGACATTCACTCGCATGCCGACGATGGCGCGCGCGCACAGGGTGGGTTCCGCGACCAGAACCCGCAGATTCGCGCGGCACCAAACCTTGTCACCCAGGGCATCACGACCGTGGTCGTGAATCACGACGGGCGTTCGCCGTGGCCGATTGCCACGCAGCGCGCGCAGGTCGAGAAGAACCGGATCGGCCCGAACACCATGCTGATGGTTGGTCATGGCGCGGTCCGTACGCAAGTGATGGGAAGGGACACGCGGCGACCGGCCACCGACGAGGAAGTCGCCAAGATGCGGCTGCTCGTGCGGCAGGCGCTTGACGAAGGCGCGGTCGGATTGAGCGCCGGGCTTGAATACGAGCCAGGCCGATGGAGTGTGACGTCCGAGCTGGTGGACCTGGCGAAAGAACTGCCGGCATTTGGGGGCGTCTACATCTCGCACGAGCGGAGTGAGGGCAGCGACCCGCTGTGGTACGTCCCGAGTCAGGATGGACCTGGACCGCCGACGTTGCTTGATGCGGTGCGCGAGACCATCGAAATTGGCGAGAAGTCCGGTGCCCGGGTCGTGGCGTCGCACATCAAGGCGAAGGGCGCCAACTACTGGGGCTCCAGTGCGGCCGCCATCAGCCTGATCGATCGGGCGCGTGCCCGCGGTGTCGATGTCTGGGCCGATCAGTATCCCTATCCGACCAGCGGCACTGATGGTTCGACAGTCCTGATCCCCGACTGGGCCGTACGATCGAGCAACGCGACGCAGGCGTCAGGTGGGCGCGCGGAGGCGTTGCGGACTACGCTGCGGGATCCCAAACTCGCCGCCACCGTCCGTTCCGACATCGCACATGAGATTGCGCGACGCGGCGGCGCGGACAACGTCGTCGTCTACGAATACACGGACAAATCGTTGTACGGGAAGACTCTGGCCGAAATCGCCGCGCTTTGGCGAGTGGATCCTGTGGAAGCGGCGATCCAGATTCAGCTGGAGGGGCTGCCCAACCGCAGTGGCGGCGCGCGCATGCGCGGGTTCTCCATGGACGAAGGGGACATGGAGGCGTTCGCGAAGCAATTGTGGGTCGCGACATCCACCGATGCCGGCATCGCGCTCCTCGATGGGCCGCCGTCCACCCATGCGCGCTTCTACGGCAGTTATCCACGCAAGATCCGCCACTACGCGATTGACCGGGGCGCCATCACGGTTGAACACGCCATCCGGTCGTCGACCTCACTGCCCGCGCTCATCATGGGGCTTTCCGATCGCGGCATCATCCGTGAAGGCATGGCCGCGGATCTGGTGGTGTTCGATCTGGCGACCATTCGCGACAAGGCCACATTCTTCGAACCGCATCAGTACTCCGAGGGGATCAACTTCGTCTTCGTCAACGGTGTCGCGGTGGTGGACGAAGGCAAGCCGACGTGGGCGTTGCCAGGGAAGGTGATTACACGTGCCAATTGAACTATCCACAGACACAGCGGCGCTGTTGCGCGAATCAATCAAACGCTTCGTGGCGGAGCATCTTGACCAGGACATCGGCGACCTGAAGGCCACGATGATGCTGGACTACTGCCTGAAGGAGATCGGTCCAACGGTATACAACAAGGCGATTGCTGACGCGCAGCGGTACTTCGAGACGAAGGTGGTCGACCTTGAAGGCGCCTGTTACGAGCGAGAGTTTCAGTACTGGGAGGCGAAGAGGAAGTAGCCGCAGTTACTGCGTCTGGACCTTGTTGATGAGCCAGACCTTCTCGCTCTTGCCGCAGTCGACGTCGCCTTGGCACTCGGCGGCAAGCACATTGCCCTCTTCCCACGTCAGCGTCACCCTCTTGCCGACGAGTTCCTTTTTCTCGCAGATTTCGAAGTCGGCCATTTCGGTCACCGGATCGCCGGTCTCCGGTTTGAGCGTGACGTAACACGCGGTGTCCCCGGACACGAGTTCCGTGATGATGCCGCCGGCCACCTTGCCCGGCGGTGGAGCAGCGGCGGGGGCCGCCGTCGGCGAAGGCGTGGGCGTTGGCGATGGGGAAGCGGTCTCGTCGCACGCCGTGGCGACGATGAACAATGACAGCAGCGCGAGCGAAGACCGGAGGCGCATGACGGTTCGGGAGTCTACCACTTTGGGTGCACACTAAGTGACGAGATGGACATCCGTCAGCTGCAGTATCTCGTGGCGCTTGCGCGCGAGCGGCATTTCACCCGCGCGGCGCAGGCGTGTCATGTGACGCAGTCCACCTTGTCGGGACGGATTCGGCAACTTGAGCAGGAACTCGGCATCCCGATCGTCGCGCGTGGTCACCGGTTTCACGGCCTGACGCCACAGGGTGAACGCGTGGTGCAATGGGCACACGCAATCCTCGACCAGTGGACATCTCTGCAAGCGGACATCGCCTCAATGAAAGGCGCAGGTGAGTCGCTCAGCGGCCACCTGTCGCTCGGCGTGGTGCCGTCAGCGCTGCCGATGGCAGCGAAAATGACCAAGGCGATTCAGGAGCGGCATCCAGGGATCGAGCTGACAATTCTCTCGCAGAGCTCGGTCGACATCCTGCGCCACCTGGAAGACTTCACGATTGACATCGGTCTGACCTATCTCGACAACGAGCCGATTGAAGGCATGCGCGCCGAGACGGTCTACAAGGAACGGTACTGCCTGTTGGTGCGCACCGACCACGAACTGGCCGGGGCATCGTCAGTCACCTGGGCCGATGCCGCGCGTCAGCAGTTGTGCCTGCTGACGCCGGACATGCAGAACCGGCGCATCATCGACCGCGCATTTCGCGCAGCCAACAGTGCGCCGGTTCCGCGTCTGGAAACAAACTCGGTGATCAACCTGTGTGCGAATGTGCGTCTGACAGGTCTCGCCACCGTCATCCCGGAATATTTCCTGGATGTGCTTGGGCCGATCTCCGACGTGAGACCGATTCCGCTCATCGAGCCACTGGTCGAACACGCGGTGGGCCTGATCGCTGTTGATCGTGATCCCGTGTCGCCGCTCGTGCAGGCGGCGTTTGACTGCGCACGTCAGCGCGACTGACGTTCTTTGGCCGCGTCCTTCTCGGCGTCACGCAGGCGTTCGTTCTCGTCCTTGCGCGATTCACCCAGGTGTGTCGTCTTGCCGTCGTTTTCGATGCCGACAACATCACCAGGCTGCGCGCGGTCGGTGCTCGGCATGACGGGTTTGTCTGTTCGTGGGTTGTGCTGATTCTGCATGTGTGTAACCTCCGGCCGCGGTCATTGCAAATGCCGGGCCTGAGATTTCGCTGCAGTCGTGGCATGGATGTCGCATTGAACCGGGCGTCTCGGAAAGGGAGGCCATCAATGAAGGAACATCCGCACGTACTTTCTGCAAGCTCCATCTCTTCTGACCGCGTGAAGAATCCGGCGGGAGAAGATCTCGGCACGATCGAAGACCTCATGGTCGATCTCAACTCGGGCCGCATCGCCTACGCCGTGTTGTCGTTCGGCGGCTGGCTCGGCATGGGGTCAAAGCTGTTTGCGATCCCGTGGGACTCGCTGACGGTGGACACGGCCGACAAGTCGATTCTGCTGAACGTGTCGAAAGAGACGCTGCAGAACGCGCCCGGATTTGATCCCGACAACTGGCCCGACATGACGGACCCGTCCTGGGGCGCAAACGTCTATTCGCACTACGGCGTGACGCCTTACTGGTTCTAGAATCCGCCTGAATCATCGATTGTGCCGATGTTGTCATCGGCACAATCGATTGGATGGCTGAGCCAGGGTGGGCGATCCTGTAGCCATACAAATGTCTACAGCGGCCGCGCCCCCTGACCTGGTTCACGCCATCATTGCGCGCCATCGCCATCTGGAAGGTCCGCTCCTGCCTATCCTGCATGCCGTGCAGCAGGCCGTCGGTTACGTTCCGGAAGACGCGATCGTGCTGATTGCGGAAGAACTGAACCTGACCCGCGCCGAGGTGCACGGGGTCGTGACCTTCTACCACGACTTCCGCACCGCACCCGCGGGTGCCCACGTGATCAAGTTGTGCCGGGCCGAGGCCTGTCAATCGATGGGCAGCGACGGGCTCGTGGCGCGCGCCGAGCAACATCTCGGCGTGGCGTGTGGCTCGACCACGTCCGACGGCAAGGTCACGCTGGAGCCGGTCTACTGCCTGGGCCTGTGCGCGATGGCACCTTCCGCCATGGTGGACTCGCGGGTTGTCGCGCGCCTGACTCCCGCCAAACTGGATGCGCTCATCGGAGAGGCACTGTCATGACGCGCCTCTTTCTTCCGCGTGACGCCGCTGCAGTCGCCGTCGGCGCCGACGAGGTGGCTGCGGCTCTCGGTGCCGGCGCGCCGCTCACACGCACGGGTAGTCGCGGCATGTTGTGGCTCGAGCCGCTGCTGGAAGTCGAGGTGGACGGCACCCGCTACGGTTTTGGTCCACTCGAACCCTCCGATGTGCCGTCGCTGATCGAGGCCGGCTTGCTCCATGGCCAGACGATGGAGCGGCTGCTGGCGCATCCGCGCAGCCTGGGTCCGGTCGAACAGATTCCGTTTTTTGCCAGACAGACGCGCCTCACGTTCACGCGCTGTGGCGTCATTGATCCGGTGTCGCTCGAGGACTACCGCGCGACGGGCGGCTACGCCGGCCTTGAACGCGCGCTCTCCATGACGCCGGCCGCGATCGTCGAAGAGGTCACGGCCTCGGGCCTCCGCGGGCGCGGCGGTGCGGGTTTCCCGACCGGCATCAAGTGGAAGACGGTTCTTGGAGCCCCGGCCCCACAGAAATACATCGTCTGCAACGCGGACGAAGGGGACAGCGGCACGTTTGCCGACCGCATGCTGATGGAGGGTGATCCGTTCACTTTGATCGAAGGCATGACGATCGCCGGCATCGCCGTGGGTGCCACTCGCGGCTACATCTATCTCCGCTCCGAATATCCCCACGCGCATGTGGCATTGACGCAGGCGCTCGATCGCGCCAGGGCCGCCGGCTGGCTCGGCGCTCAGGTGGCCGGATCGCCGCACAGCTTTGACATCGAGGTGCGGCTGGGTGCCGGGTCGTACGTGTGTGGTGAAGAAACCGCGCTGCTTGAAAGCCTGGAGGGGCGGCGAGGCATCGTGCGATCGAAGCCGCCGCTGCCGGCCATCGAAGGGCTGTTCGGCCGGCCCACGGTCATCAACAACGTGCTCAGCCTGGCGGCGGTGCCGTTCATTCTGGCGCAGGGCGCACAGGCGTATGCAGACTACGGCGTCGGCCGTTCACGCGGGACCACCCCGGTGCAGCTGGCCGGCAACATCGCACGAGGTGGTTTGTTCGAGACTGCATTCGGCATCTCGCTTGGCGAACTCGTGAACAACATTGGCGGCGGCACCGCCACCGGACGCCCGGTGCGTGCCGTCCAGATTGGCGGCCCGCTCGGCGCGTATTTCCCACCGTCACTGTTCGACACGCCGCTCGACTACGAAGCCTATGCCGCACGGAAAGGCATGCTTGGTCACGCCGGCATGGTCGTGTTTGACGACACCGTCGACATGGCGAAGCAGGCGCGATTTGCGTTCGAGTTCTGCGCGATTGAAAGTTGCGGCAAGTGCACTCCGTGCCGTATCGGTTCCACGCGCGGCGCCGAATCGATCGACAAGGTGATGGCTGGACAGGATGCCGACGCGCAACTCGCGCTGGTGCACGACCTGTGCGAAACGATGACGTTTGGCTCCGCGTGTGCGCTCGGAGGGCTGACGCCGTATCCCGTACTGAGCGCCATCACCCACTTCCCCGAGGACTTCCAACGGAGGCCCAATGCTGGTCAAGGAAACTGACTACGGAACGCCGGAGTCCACCGCTACCGACACGGTCACGCTGACCATTGACGGCAGCACGATCACCGTGCCCGCCGGCACATCGGTCATGCGCGCGGCCGCGGAACTGGGCACACAGATCCCGAAGTTGTGCGCGACCGACAGCCTGAAAGCCTTTGGTTCCTGCCGTCTGTGCCTGGTCGAGATTGACGGGCGTGCCGGCACACCGGCCTCGTGCACCACTCCGGTGGCACCAGGCATGGTCGTGCACACGCAGACCGACCGCCTGCAGCGGTTGCGTCGTGGTGTGATGGAACTCTACATCTCCGATCACCCGCTCGACTGCCTCACGTGCGCCGCCAATGGTGACTGTGAACTGCAGGACATGGCCGGGGCCGTCGGGCTCCGCGAGGTGCGCTACGGCTACGATGGTGCCAACCACGTCACGTCGACGCGAGGGGGCGAGGCCAATCCGCAGTGGCTGCCGAAGGACGAAAGTAATCCCTACTTCGCCTACGACCCGTCCAAATGTATCGTCTGCAACCGTTGTGTGCGCGCCTGTGAAGAGACGCAGGGCACGTTTGCGTTGACGATTGCGGGCCGTGGATTTGACAGTCGTGTCGCTGCCGGCATGTCCGAGAGTTTCCTGTCGAGCGAGTGTGTGTCGTGCGGCGCCTGTGTGCAGGCGTGTCCCACCGCAACACTTACCGAGAAGTCGGTCATCGAAATCGGGCAGCCCGAGCACTCGGTGGTCACGACCTGCGCGTACTGCGGCGTTGGCTGTGCCTTCAAGGCCGAGATGCGTGGCGAGACCGTCGTGCGCATGGTGCCGTACAAGGACGGCAAGGCGAACCGCGGCCATTCGTGTGTGAAGGGGCGTTTTGCGTGGGGGTACGCCACCCATCGCGAGCGTCAGTTGACGCCGCTCATTCGCGAGAAGATCACCGACCCGTGGCGCGAGGCCACGTGGGAAGAGGCGATTGGTCGCGTCGCGTCGGAGTTCCTGCGCGTGCAGAAGGACTACGGTCGTGACGCCGTCGGCGGCATCACGTCATCACGCTGCACGAACGAAGAGACGTTCCTCGTGCAGAAGCTGATTCGCGCAGGTTTTGGCGTGAGCAACGTTGATACGTGTGCGCGCGTCTGCCACTCGCCTACGGGCTACGGACTCAAGACGGCGTTTGGCACGTCGGCCGGCACGCAGGACTTCGATTCGGTCGAAGACTCCGATGTGATCATGGTCATTGGCGCCAACCCGACTGACGGCCACCCGGTCTTCGCCAGCCGCATGAAGAAGCGCCTTCGCGAAGGTGCTCGGCTCATCGTCGTTGACCCGCGCCGGATCGATCTGGTGCGGACGCCACACGTTGAAGCGACTCATCATCTGCAGTTGACGCCCGGCACCAACGTGGCCGTGTTGACGGCCATGGCGCACGTGATCGTGACGGAAGGCCTGGTCAACGAAGCGTTCGTGCAATCGCGCTGTGACCTCGAGGCGTTCAGCGAGTGGGCAGCGTTTGTGGCTGATCCAAGCCGATCGCCAGAAGCGGTGGCGCAGTACACCAACGTGGAGCCGGCCGAGATTCGAGCGGCAGCGCGGCTGTATGCCACCGGTGGCAACGCCGCGATCTACTACGGCCTCGGTGTGACGGAACACAGCCAGGGATCCACGGCCGTCATGGCCATCGCCAATCTGGCCATGGCCACCGGCAATCTCGGCAAGCCCGGTGTGGGCGTGAATCCGCTGCGTGGACAGAACAACGTGCAGGGCTCGTGCGACATGGGATCCTTCCCGCACGAACTCCCCGGCTATCGCCACATCTCGGATACCGCCACGCGCACGATGTTTGAGGAGTTGTGGGGACGGCCGATCAATCCGGAGCCCGGCCTGCGGATTCCGAACATGCTGGACGCCGCCATCGACGGCACGTTCAAGGCGCTGTACATCCAGGGTGAAGACATCCTCCAGTCGGACCCGGACACCCACCACGTGGCCGCCGGTCTCTCTGCCATGGACTGCGTTGTTGTGCACGACCTGTTCCTCAACGAGACCGCAAACTACGCCCACGTGTTCCTGCCCGGGTCGACGTTCCTGGAAAAGGACGGCACATTCACCAACGCCGAGCGCCGCATCCAGCGTGTGCGCCGTGTGATGGCGCCTCGGAATGGCTATGCCGACTGGGAGATCACGCAGCTCATCGCCAATGCCGTCGGGCAGCAGTGGACCTACACCCATCCGAGCCAGGTGATGGACGAGATTGCGCGTCTGACCCCGACGTTTGCGGGGGTCAGCTACGACAAGCTCGACGCGCTCGGATCGGTGCAGTGGCCATGTAACGAGGCCAATCCTCAGGGATCGCCGGTCATGCACACGGCGCAGTTTGCCAACGGCAAGGGCCGCTTTGTCATGACGGAGTACGTGCCGACCGACGAACGCACCGGACCACGCTTCCCGCTGCTGCTCACGACCGGACGCATCCTGTCACAGTACAACGTCGGCGCTCAGACGCGCCGCACACCCAACGTTGTCTGGCACCACGAGGATCGCCTGGAGATCAATCCGCACGATGCCGAGCAGCGCGGCGTCAAGGACGGTCAGTGGGTGCGCATTGCCAGCCGCGCCGGGGAAACGGCGCTGCGGGCGGAGGTCACCGATCGTGTGGCGCCCGGTGTGGTCTACACGACCTTCCACCACCCGCTCACACAGGCCAACGTGGTGACGACCGACTACTCCGACTGGGCGACCAACTGCCCCGAGTACAAGGTCACCGCCGTGCAGGTGATGCCGGCCACCGGGCCCACGGAGTACCAGAAGGCCTACGAAGCCATGGCCGAAGCACGCCGGGCTGTGGTGCGCGCGGGCGTCGAGGGCTGACATGCGCATCGAGAAGCTTGTGATGATGGCGAACCAGATCGCCGCGTTCTTCGCCATTCAGGGCGAGGAGCGCGCGGTCCCGCAGATCGCAAAACACCTGATGCAGTTCTGGGATCCCCGCATGCGGACGCAGATCATCGCGCATGTCAACGCCAGCGGAGCCGGCCTGACGCCTCTGGCGCGCGCCGGTGTCCTGCAGCTGACGCAATCACACTGAGACGTTCATGACGACGCCCAGGCACGTCGTCATCGCCGGCGGCACCGGATTTCTGGGTCGCAGCCTGGCGGCGTTTCTGACGGCGCGCGGCGACCGTGTCACCGTGCTCGGCCGCAGCGCGAAGCGAGCGGGCGATCCGTGGCGGCATGTCGCGTGGGACGCCAGAACTGTCGGGCCGTGGGCTGACACGCTCGCCGACGCCGATGCGATTGTGAACCTCGCCGGCCGCACGGTGGACTGCGTCAAGACACCTGATCATTGCGACGAGATCCTGCGCTCCCGCGTGGAGTCCACCACTGTACTTGGTGACGCACTGGCCGTCCGAGGCGCGAAGCCGCGTGTCTGGGTGCAGATGTCCACGGCGCACATCTACGGCGACCCTCCTTCGCTGGTCTGTACGGAAGATTCGGCGCCCGGTTACGGCCTGGCGCCCATTGTCGGCCAGGCGTGGGAAGCTGCGTTCGAGAAGGCATGTCCGGTCGAAACCCGTGGTGTGGTGCTGCGCACCAGTTTTGTGCTCGGCCGCGCTGGTGGCGCGTTTCCCACGCTGCGGCGGCTGGCGCGCTTCGGCCTCGGGGGCGCGGCTGGGCATGGTCGACAAGGCATCAGCTGGATTCACGAACACGACATGAACCGGCTGTTCGCGCGCGCCATTGACCGCGACGACATGACCGGGATGTATGTGGCCACTTCGCCGTCACCGGTCTCCAATGCCGAGTTCATGCGGACATTGCGCCATGCGTTGCGGATGCCGGTCGGACTTCCGGCTCCGGCCATCCTTGTCCGCCTTGGCGCCGCTCTGGTGCTCAGAACCGATCCGGAACTCGTGCTCTACGGGCGATACTGTGTGTCCCGACGGCTCGCTGAAGAGGGTTTCACGTTCGAGTTTCCGGACGTGACATCGGCCGTCCTCGACCTCGTGAGGGCATCATGATCAAGGTCTTCATCGCGAACCATCCCACCGAAGCGCACCTGATCGCCGGCCTGCTCAAGAGCCGCGGCATCGGCAGCCACGTGCAGGGCGAGGCATTGTTTGCCGCGCGCGGCGAAGTGCCCGTCACTCCGTCCACACTGCCGTCCGTCTGGGTGGACGATGAGGGGCAGGCGCAGGAGGCGCTGGCGATCATCAACGAGATGCAGCCCGCGCCGGTCAGCGGACTCGAGCGGCCGTGGCGCTGTGAACGCTGCGGCGAGATGGTCGACGGCCAGTTCACGGCGTGCTGGAATTGCCAGTCGCCGCAGCCCGGTGGTGAAGGGGTAGAATGACGCCCGAGGCAACCCATGGCGCATGAACCCATCGATCGGCGAACGCTTCTCACTGGTGTAGGCGCGGCTACGGCCGGACTTGTGGTCGGGTCGGTCGACCTCAGTGCGCAGGCGCCGGCCGCTGCTGGTACCTTCCAGCCGGCGCGCCATGAGCAGGACGCCTGGATGGGACAGCTGCCGGGCAAACACCGCGTGATCGTCGACACGGTATCGCCCGACGGTGCGGCGCAGGGCATCGGGTACTCGAACAACTGGTACAACGCCAATCGTTCCGGATATCAGCTGGAGCCGTCGGATCTCGCGCTGATTCTGTGTCTGCGCCACCACGCGACGGCCTTTGCGTTCAACAACGCCATGTGGGCGAAGTACGGCAAGGTGTTCGCCGAGCGGATCAACATGCCCGGGTACGATGCGGCGAAGCCGCCGACCACCAATCCGCGCAATTCAGGAGAACGACCGGCTCTCGACAATCTCGCGAAGCGCGGCGCGCACTTTGCGGTATGCGGCCTTGCCACGCGGTTCTACGCGACGACAATTGCCGGTGACGGCAATGACTTTCAGCCCATCTTCAAGGAGCTGGAGTCGAACACGATTCCCAACGCGCACATCATGTCGGCCGGTGTCGTGGCCATCACACGCGCGCAGGAGTACGGCTACACCTTCATGTACGTCGGATAGCGGAGCACGCGGCAGGTGAACGTCGAGGCCAGACTTCTTCGCGCGCATGGCCTCGCTGCGCTTGTCACGCTGCTGCTGTCGGTCCTGTTTGGCCTGATCGCGTCCATTCAGTTGTGGTGGCCTGAGTTGGGCGCCGGCGTCCCCGCGCTCAGCTGGGGACGTATCCGATACGCCCACACTCAGGGCATCATGCTCGGCTGGCTGGGCAACGCGTTTCTGGCGTTCCTCTACTTCGCGGTGCCGCGCATGGCGCAGCGGTCAGTGACCAGCGGTGCGCTTGGCGCCTGGCTGTTTAGCCTGTGGAATCTGGCCGTCGTGGTGCCAGGGTGGGCGCTCGTGCTGGCGGGTGTGAGTCAGCCGCTGGAGTGGGCCGAATTCCCGCTGATCATTGACGCGGCCGTCGCCACAGGGCTGGTACTCGCGATTGCCCAGTTCGTGCCGCCGTTGTTTGCGCGCGGTCTCGGCGCGTTGTACGTGTCCGCGTGGTACGTCATTGGCGGACTCGTCTTCACGCTGTTCTCGTATCCGATGGGCAACATCGCGCCGGAGTTTCTGCCCGGTGCGCAGGGTGCGGCGCTGAGCGGATTGTGGATTCACGATGCGGTCGGCCTGTTTGTCACGCCACTGGCGCTGGCGATCCTCTACTTCGTGATTCCCGCCGCGGTGCAGCGGCCCATCTACAGCCATCGATGGTCGATGTTCGGCTTCTGGTTGTTGTTCTTCATCTATCCGCTCAACGGCACCCACCACTACGTGTATTCGGTCATTCCGATGGCAGCGCAATACGCCGCGATTGCGGCATCGGCGGTGCTGGGCCTCGTGGTGATCCTGGTGGTGTCGAACCTGCTGCTCACCGCCAAGGGCAGCGGACTGTTCCCGCAGGATCTCGCGCTGCGCTTCGCGATCATGTCGACCGTGCTCTATCTGATCGTCAGCCTGCAGGGATCGATGCAGGCGTTCATGACGGTGAATCAGGTCGTGCACTTCACCGACTGGGTGATTGGGCACTCGCACCTGGCGATGCTGGGCTTTGCCTCGTTCGCCACCGCAGCAGGACTCGTGTTCGCCTGGCAGCGGACGCCGGGCTTGCCGTTCAACCCGCGCGCCGCCAATCGCGCCTACTGGTCGTTGCTGATTGGCGTGCTCGTGATGGTGGCGGATCTGACCGTTGCCGGCCTGGTGCAGGCCAACTACTGGCAGTCAGGCGCGCCGTGGATCGAGTCGGTCGCCGCGTCACGTCACGCCTGGATCACACGCTCGGTGTCGGGCCTGCTGATTCTTGGCGGCTTTCTTGATCTGCTCCAAAGCCTGCTCACAGGACCGCGCGCTGCGGACGCGCCGGAAGTCACGCCCGTCGCTCCCGGCATCGGCGAGCCGTCAACCGGCGTCAACATGGCGTACCTCTCTGCGTTTGTCGCCGGCGTGGCGTCGTTTGTGTTCTCGGTGACGTCGCTGGGGTGGGCTCCCGTGCGTGTCCTGCAGGCGCAGGTCGCGGCCGAGAGCCCTGCGCACGTTGTGCCGCTGACCGCGAGTGAGTTGCGTGGCCGCGCCATTTACGCGCGCGAAGGCTGTGCGTACTGTCACACGCAGCAGGTGCGATTCACGGCGGCCGATCAGGTGCGTTTTGGTTCGCCGACACTGGCCTGGGAGAGCGCACAGGACTATCCGCAGATGATGGGGACGCGGCGGATTGGTCCGGACCTCGCGCGGACACACGGGACGCGTTCGATGGACTGGCAGCTGGCCCATCTGTACGATCCGCGCCTCGTTGTTTCGCAGTCAGTGATGCCCGGTTACCCTCACCTGTTTGATGACGGTCCCACGAGGCCAGGACAGGAGGCCCTCGACGTGGTGGCCTACCTCGAAACGCTCGGGCGTGCCCGTGCTCTCGCAGACGGGCACCTCGGCACGGTGGCCTCACATCCAGCCTCTCGCCGCTGGTCAGGGGATCTGCCGGCGATTGCTGATGCGGGTGATGCCTCGCGCGGGGCGTCCGTGTACGCCGAGTTGTGCGCCAGCTGCCACGGCGTGGCGACTGCGGGTGATGGGCCAGCGGCAGCCACGCTGCTGCCGCGGCCGGCGGATCTGCGCGGGTTGTATCGTCGCGAGCGTCTGCTCGAAGTGCTCTGGCACGGTGTGCCGGGGACGGCGATGCCTGCGTGGCGCGACCGAAGTCCGCAGGAATTGGCTGACCTGATCGCGTTCCTTGGTGTGGTCGTTGACGCGGCGGGGAATCCCGGAGTGCCCAAGCCGGATGCCGCCTCCGCGGTTGTGGCGCCGGAACAGCAGGCGCTGGGCGCTCGGGTGTACGCCGAGAATTGTGTGCAGTGCCACGGCGAGCAGGGTGATGGCCGCGGCTGGGCCGCGCACCAGTTGGAAGTGCCGCCCACCAACTTCAGGCTCCAGAAAGGCGCGCGTGTGCGGGACGCCATCCGGAATGGCATCGAGGGCACCCGCATGGGCGCGTGGTCGACCCGGTTGCGCGAGGATGAACTCGATGCGGTGCAGTGGTATGTCGAGCAGTTCTGGCAGCCTGTAGGATCGGGAGTGCGATGAAGAACTGGACTGTCGCCCTGGGCGTCACGGCGGTGTTGGGGGTTGTAGCGCTGGCCGGCACGCTGTTCATCCTGCAGTCACGCGCCTCGCGGCCGTCGGGCGGCGTGCAGGCGACGGCGACACCGGAGTACGGCCGGCAGCTGATCACGCAGACCGTGACGCTGCTGGGTCCGGATCATCCTGATCCGGAGATGCGATACACCGGCAACCGTCTCAACTGTCAGTCCTGCCATCTACAGGCCGGAACCATGCCCGGCCAGCTGTCGTTGACCGAGACATATCAACGCTATCCGCGTTTTTCCGGCCGGGATGGTGGGGACCGCGATCTCAAACACCGCATCGACGGCTGCATGCAGCGCAGCATGAACGGACGACTGCTTCCGCGAGACGGGGTGGAGATGAATGCGATGGTTGCGTATCTCCAGCAGCTCAGCGAGGAGTACGCGGCGATGTCACCGCTTGCCAAGGCGGTGAACGAACCGCCGCCGTTCCGCATGCCTGATCGGGCTGCCTCGGTGGCGGCGGGCGAAACCGTGTACCGCGAGCAATGTGCGTTGTGCCACGCGCGAGACGGCAGCGGCCTGCGCGCCTCGGCACCGGACCCGGCCCGCGGATACGTCTTTCCGCCGGTGTGGGGCCCCGACAGCTACAACAACGGTGCAGGCATGGCGCGTGTGTTGACTGCCGCGCGGTTCATCAAGGCGAAGATGCCGTTCGGCAAGCCGACACTCACCGACGATCAGGCGTTCGACGTCGCGGCCTTCATCAATGCGCAACCGCGTCCGCAGATGAACCCCGACGATCTGTCTCGGGACTATCCCGATCGCACCACCAAACCCATCGATTCCCCGTACCCGCCATGGGCCGATCCGTTCCCCGCTGAGCAGCACCGTATCGGCCCCTTCAAACCGATTGAGGACTACTACAAGCAAGAAGCGGCGAAGAGCGGGAAGGAGCGGTAAGCCGTGAATAACGAACGAGTCTTCAAGATGGCCTTCGCGGGCGTGTATCCGCACTACGTCACCAAGGCCGAGAAAAAAGGCCGGACGAAGCAGGAGGTGGATGAGGTGATCTGCTGGTTGACCGGCTACTCACCGCAGGCGCTGGCGGGGCAGATCGACAAACGCGTGAGCCTGGAGACCTTCTTTGACGAATCGCCCGCCCTGAATCCCAATGCCGACAAGATCACGGGCACGATCTGCGGCGTGAAGATTCAGGAGATCGAGCATCCGCTCATGCGCAAGATCCGCTACATGGACAAACTCGTCGATGAACTCGCCAAGGGCCGGCCGATGGCGAAGATCAAGAGAGCGACGCAATGATGCGTCGAACAGCCGCCGCATCGTAGCGTCCATCTTCTACTGCGCGTTCCAGCGCGCGCCGCGCGTCCGCATAGAGCCCGGCTTCCGCGAGCACCAGGCCCAGCGCAAGGGGCTCATCGGCAAGCCGCCGGCGCGCGTCAGCGATGGCCGCGCGACGAGCGGCAGGCAACACGAGCAGTCTCGCTTCCGGCATGGGCGGCGCTGGAGCCACCACTCGCCCAGTCGCAGTGTCGACGACCAGTTGCCATGACAACACGGCGTCAACAGGAAGATCGGTCGCAGGTGTCCAGCGAGTGACCCCGGTCAGCGGCCCCGACGAAGCGACTTCTTCAAACGCTTCGTTGTAGACCGACACCGAGTACGTGGTGGCCCCAGACACGGCGTTCCATCTGAATTCGGGGCGGGTGCTTTCAACCGCGGTGCCGTACGGCGTCGTCAATCGAACCGCCGGCGCGTCCGTGTTGTCACCCAGCAGGGTGCCCATCGGTGGGCGGAGCGCCTCATCGAAGGTCGCGCGCGGCGCGACCCCGCGTTCAGTGGCCCGCGCCACCAGCGCAACTTCCGTCGACGTCAGCGGCGATGGGGCTGGCGCCGGCTCGACAGGTGGAAGTGGTGACGGCTCGCTCTGCGCGACAACAGCCGGGCCGGGCAGCGGCGTCTCCGGCGCTGCCGGTGTTGGACGCAGCCACACGGCCGCCAGTACGGCGGCCGCGACGATGCCCGCGGCCGATACCCACCGGACCCGTCGTCGGGATGGGGTCAGCGCCGGCGTCGCCGGTACCGCGAGCGCGCGCTGCATCTCGCGCAGGTCGGCGATGTCCTCGGCGCAGATCGCGCAGAACTCCAGGTGTGTGTCGATCCATTCCTGGTCGGCCGCGTCGACCCGTCCGTCCGCGTAGGCGACCAGCAGGTCGTGCGCTGGGTGTTCAAGGTGACCGGTCACGTCAAAGTGCCTTTCCCTGGGATTGATGCTGAAGAGGCGTCTGTATTACCGGCGCCAGTCGCCGAGCCAGCCGCGCCCGGCCGGATTTGCGCAGGTTGATGACCTGCTGCCGTGTAATGCCCAGCCGCGCGGCGACGCGCAGATCGTCAAGTGGCAGGTCTGGCCACAAAAGGTCGAGATCCGCCGTGGTGATACCGAGCGCGCGTGCCAAGGCCGACTTGTCCGCAATTCCCGTGGCCGGGAACGTCTGTATCAGCGCGCTCCCGTCGGTATCCCGCAGGTTCAGGAGGAGTGCGGCGCGCTGTCGAGGCGGCAGGTCCAGCAATTCCGTCCAGACCTGGCTCAGTGCCTCACGCTGTTCCAGCACCTCCCCAATGTCGGGTTCGGATGAGGCGACTTCCACGCCCGCCCCGTTGCCATCGTCGCTGGTCGCGGCCGGAGCCGCGTCCGCGATTCCCAGGACACGCGCGAGACCGTCCACGAGGTCGTCAAGTTGTGGTGGAACATCACATCGCGAGAGCACACCCGTGAGCAGTGAGGGAATCGGCGTTGCCGGCCCGAACCCCAGGCGTTCGGAGACGCCGATCGGGTCGTCGAGCCATGCCCGCGTGGAACCAGAGGCGGCTGCGCGTCGAAGCGACGTGAGTCTTGCGACGAGGTGTCCCGCAGCGTCGGTGTCGAGTGCCAGGTCCGGGTGATGCGTGAGGATGTAGCGGATCTTGTTGCGCAGACGGGTGCGCTCGGGGAATTCACGACGGAGGACCCCGTAGCAGGCGTGGATCGCCAAAGTTCGGGCGTAGCCGGGGATGTTGTCGATGGGGTCGTCCTCCCCCGCCCGCCAGGCCTGCAGCCTGGCAACGAGGCGCATTTGTACATCCGCCACCACATCGTCGATCGCCGATGCCGCGCGGCGTGACCGCGCGAGTTCGTGCGTCACGGTTCGCCGGATGACCTGAAGGATGCCGGGGTCGAGCAGACGGCCAAGGGCCTCGGTGGCCGCCTGGTCATCACCGGCCTTCAGGAACGCCTCCAGTAACGGCATCGCTCGAAACAGGGCGATGGTAATACGGCGGTCCGTTTTGCGTCATTCGTCCCGGAAAGAGGAGACGCATGAGCAAAACCGTGACATTGGTATGGGATCGAGGCAGGGTGGCGCTGGTGGCGCTTGCCGCTGTGCTGCTGCTGGGCGCAGTCCCGGCGTCGGCGCAGACCGGCGCGTTGTCGGGGCTGACGGTGACGGGCCTGAGCCCCGCGTTCAGTCCGGCGACCAAGGACTACACTGTGCCCCGGCCGGCCAGTTGTGCGGTCTCGGTGACCGCGACGTTGTCGAACCCCGCGCACTCGTTGTACGTCGCCAGCAATCCCACCGCCTCCGGCCAGACGCGCCAGGTGTGGGCCTGCGGCGGCGTGTCCAAGTTCTCCGTGGTCGTCTATCAGAACTGGACCGAGGTCGGCCGGTACACGATCACGCTGGTCGATGCGCCACCACCGCCGCCCCCGGCGCCGGCGACGTATCTGACGAGCCTGTCGATCCCCGGCCTCATGCCGGCGTTTGACCCGGCCACAACGCAGTACACGATGACGCGCACCACGTGTGCGGTACCCGTGACGGCGACGCTGACCGATCCGACGCACAAGTTGTACGTCGGCGGCAACCAGATCGCGAGCGGTGGCACATCCCAGGCCTGGGTGTGTGACGGTCAGACAAAGATCACGGTGGTGGTCTACCAGGTGTGGACCGAAAAGGCACGTTACACGGTCGACGTCATTGATCCGCCGACCCCACCTGCGCCTCCCACACCACCTGCACCACCCACACCGCCTGCACCACCCGCGCCACCCGCGCCACCCGCACCGCCCGCGCCCACCTGGGAACCCACGCCTGCCGCCTCCATTCCGCCGTCGTTTGCCGACGAGCCGTTGCCCGCGGCTGAGCCGGTTGACGCCCTGACGGCCGAGCGATTCCTCCAGCAGGCGACGTTTGGTCCGACCCCCGCGCTGATGCAGGAGGTGATGGCGAACGGCCCGAAGCGGTGGATCGCGATGCAGCTGAAGGCGCCGATCACGCCGCTGCCCTCCGGTCTCGACACCAACCAGGTGCGCGCGCAGTTGTTCGAGAAGATGGCCAACGGCGCGGACCAGCTGCGGCAGCGCATGATGTTTGCGCTGAGCCAGACACTTGTCGTGTCCAACAACAAGCTGGTCAATGGGTATGAGCTCACGCCGTGGGTGTCGTTCCTCGAGCAGCACGCGTTTGGCAACTACCGCGCGCTGCTGCGCGACATGACCATCAGTCCGTCGATGGGCAAGTTCCTCGACCTCGCGAACAGCGTGGGCACGGGCGGCAATGCGCCCAACGAAAACTATCCGCGAGAGCTCCTGCAGCTGTTCTCCATCGGCCTCGTGAAGCTGAACATGGATGGGTCGGTCGTCGAGCAGAACGGCCAGCCGGTGCTGACCTACTCGCAGGCCACGATCAAGGAAGTGGCGCGTGCGTTGTCGGGCTGGACGTACCCCACGGCGCCGGGCGCGCAGCCGGCGTCGCGGAACCAGGAACACTTCGTCGGCCTGATGGAGCCGCGGCCGGTCTCCCACGACCCCGGTGCAAAGACGCTGCTCAACGGTGAGGTCGTGCCGGCAGGGCAGTCGGTCACGCAGGACCTCGAGTCGGTGATCGACAACGTCTTCAACCATCCGAACGTCGCGCCGTTCGTGGCAACCCGATTGATTCGGTCGCTGGTGACCAGCAATCCCTCCGGAGACTACATCCAGCGTGTGGCACAGGTCTTCGAGAACAACGGCGACAACGTGCGCGGTGACCTGCGCGCGGTGCTGACCGCAATCCTCACCGACCCTGAGGCGACGCTGACCGGCCAGCACGACGGGCGGCTGCGTGATCCGATCCTCCATGTCATCGGTCTGGCTCGCGCGCTGGGCATCAACGTTGCCAACGCCGGCCAGTTCCAGTACGTGATGGTGTACCTCGGTCAGTCGGTGCTGGCGCCGACCACGGTGTTCAGCTTCTACTCGCCGCTGGCGCCGCTGCCAGGCGACCCGACGAAGTTCGGACCCGAGTTCCAGATCCACACGCCGGCGATGGCGATCGCGCGGGCGAACTTCATCTACGACATCCTCAACGGCAGCTTCTCCTCGTCATTCCCGTTCAGTCTGGCGCCGTACGTGGCGCTCGCGGGCAATCCGCAGGCGCTGGTGGAAGAGGTGAACCAGAAGTTGTTGTTCGGACGCATGTCCAACGAACTGCGCGCGCGGCTCGTGCTCCTCGCGCAACAGACGTCGAGCCTGCAACATCGCGCGTTCGGCACCTTGTATCTGACGGCCATCTCGAGCGAGTTCATGGTGCTTGCCGGGAATCCGCCTTCGACCAACTGACCCTCATCCGGATTCACACGACATGGCACACTCACACGGCAAGATTCCTTCACGGCGGTCGTTCCTCAAGCTGAGCGCGCAGCTGGCTGCGCTTGGATTGGGTTCGTCCAGCCTCGCGCTTGGCCGGTCGCGCACGTTGTTTGCGGCCGAAGCTTCCTCCACCGCCGACCTCACCGACTACAAGGCGCTGGTCTGCGTGTACCTGCTTGGTGGCAATGACGGCAACAACGTCATCGTGCCGCTGCACGACGGCAAATACGAGGCGTACCAGAACATCCGCGGCATGCTCGCACTGAGCGGCGGCGAGTTGCTCGACCCTGTCGCTGACGCGGCGAACAAGGAGTGGGCCTTCCACTACGGCCTCTCCGAAATGCGGAACCTCTACGAGCAGGGCGACCTGGCCGTAGTCCTCAACATGGGCCAGCTCGAGGCGCCGCTGACCCGGACGCAGTACCTGGCCGGCCAGGCTGCGCCGACGAACCTCTTCTCGCACAGCGATCAGACGATGCAGATGCAGACCGGCGTGCCGACGCCCAACGGCACGGGCTGGGGTGGACGTCTGCTCGACTGTTTCGGCGCCGCAGATTCGCTTGCGGCGGTCTCGGTGTCGCAACCGGCGCTCTTCCTGCAGGGTGCCAACGCCGGCGGCAACGTCATCCCGCCAGGCGCGGACCTGCGGCTCTCGGGCATGTCGTTCTGGCCCAACTCGGAAGCCATGCTGCGCCGCCAGGCGGTGAACGACATCCTGACGATGGACGGCGGCAACACCATTCGGAAGGCGGCCAACAAGTCGATGGCCGATGGCCTCCAGCTGGCCGACACGTTGGCCGCGCAGACGGCCGCGGGCGGCAACATGACGTTCCCCGGCACGTCGATCGGCAACCAGCTCAAGGAAGTGGCGCGGCTCATCAAGGTCCGTTCGGCGATGGGACCTGGCCGGCAGGTGTTCTTCTGCTCGATGGACGGCTACGACCTGCACAGCTCGCAGGATTGGACGCAGTGGTACCTGCTCAATCAGCTCTCACAGGCGCTGTATGCCTTCCACAATGCGATCGGTGATGCGGGCCTGTCCAATCACGTCACGGCGTTCACCCAGTCGGAGTTTGGCCGCACCCTGCAGCCGAGTGGCACCGGGTCCGATCACGCCTGGGGCAACCACCAGCTTGTGCTGGGCGGCGCCGTTCAGGGCGGCATCTATGGCACGCTGCCGCTCTTTGCCCTGGGTGGCGATGACGATGCCAACTCGCGCGGCGTCTGGATTCCGACCATCTCCACGTCGCAGTTCGGCGCAACACTCGGCAAATGGTTTGGTGCCACGCCGGCCAACCTGTCGGCGGTGTTTTCCAACCTGGGCGCCTTCCCGACCAGTGACATCGGGTTCATGAACTCGTTGTAGCGTAATGCGCGTGATGATCGCGCCCCTTCGTGTGCTGCTCGTCGCCGGCCTGATCCTGACCCTTGGTCATGGTCAGCCGGAGGCGCGGCAGCAAACTGCTCAGGCTCCCCAGCCGGCTCCTTCCCCGTTGCAGCAGTTGGCGGCGAAATTTGCTGCGCTCGGTACTGATGAGCAGCGCAAGGAGATGGCGGCAGCCAATCCCGAGTTGATGACGGCGGAGGCCGCGTGGGAGGTGCGCGCGGTCGGCAACGTGTTCCTCGGCGGGAATCTCGCCGCGGCGCGGCGCACCTTTGACGGCCTGCTCTGGCTCGGCCAGCAGCTGCAGGATCAACGGGTCATCGCGAATGCCTATCTGGGTATCGGCGGTGCGTTGGGCCGCGCCGACAGCAGCGAGGAAGCCCTCGAATGGTTCACGCGCGCGCTGGAGATCGTCCAGCGCATCAACGACCTGGACCTGCTGCGCGCCACCCTGAACAACCTGGGAATCACGGCCCGAAGGCTCGGACAGCTTGACGCCGCGCTGACGTACGCGCGCGAGGCGGTTGCCGTCGCCGGGAAGCTGCCTGACTCGGATCGCGAGGCGGCGGCGTATACGACGCTCGGGCAGGTGCATGCCGCACGCAGGGAAATGACTCCGGCGATGGCCGCCTTCAGTCGAGCACTGGAACTGCGAACCGACGACGGTTCGGACGGGACGCGTGGGCTCATCACCACGCTCACCAATGTCGGCAACTTCTATAACGAACTTGGTGATCTGGTTCGCGCTGAGCAGTACTACCAGCGCGCGATTGCACTGGCCGAGAAGCTGGGCGAGGGACGCGCCCGTGCAGAGGCGGTTCCGGCGCTGAACCTCGCAAATGTGTTTGTGGCCCAGGGGCGTCTGCAGGACGCGCGGCCCCTGCTCAACCGTCTGCGCACACTTGCCGAAAGCACGCGTTCAGCGGCGCTGTACACCAGTGTGCTGCACAACCTGGCGAACCTGGACCGGGACGAAGGCAAGCTCGAGAGTGCTCTGGAGATGCACAAGGAGGTGCTGGCCATTCGGGAGTCCGGAGGGCCATCAGTCGCCATGGTCGAAACACTGACCGAGTTGGGCCGGATCTACCTGGGCCTCGGCAAGCTCGATGACGCGTTCGGGTACTTGAAGCGAGCGCAGGACATCGCGGACCGCACCAGTGATCCTGGCGCGCGGGCCCGGGCCACGATTTTTTTGGCGGCGTGCTACGACGCCCGTGGAGAGTGGGACGAGGCTTTACGGCTGTACGACACGGCTCGCGGGTTGGTTGAACGCATGCGCCTGGTGATTGATGAGGGTGAGGCGCGTCAGGCCTTCCTCGCCTGGCGCCAGGCACCCTACCTCGGCGTCGCCGCTGCCCACGCGTCCCTGGGGCGTCCGGCGGAGGCGCTGGTCGCCATTGAAGGCGCACGGGCGCGCACACTTCTGGACCTGATTGATGACGATGGTGGGCGCGCCCTGTTGGCGTCGAAGACCGACACACAGACGGCCATCCAGCAGGTTCTGCCCCCGGGCACCGGCGCGATGGAGTTTGTGGTGGAGTCCGAGCGCGTGTGGGTGTACCTCATCAAAGCCACGCCGGATGGTCTGCAGGTGCGTGTGGAGAAGCTCCCACACACCCAGGCTGACGTGACGGCCCTGGCAACGAGGTTCGCTGACAGCATTGCGACACGGGACCTCGGTTTTGTCTCTGCGGGACAGGCGCTGTATGACGTGTTGCTGTCTCCGTATGAGGCCTGGCTGGCCGACGTCACGCACCTCGTGCTTGTGCCCGACGGCGTGTTGTGGCGTGTGCCCTTCCAGGCCCTGCGCCCGGCAGGCGGCGACTATCTGATCGAGCGGATGGCCGTGTCGTACGCGCCGTCACTGGCCGCCAAAGCCGCGTTGCAGGCGCGGGCCACCACTCGCACCACGCGACCGGTGGCCACACTTCTGGCCATGGGTGATCCCGTGTTGCCCGCCGAACTCAAACGCCCGGCACTGCCGCAGGCCCGGCGTGAGGTCAACGCCATCGCCGCTCTTTATGGCGCGACGCGTGGACGCGTGTTTGTCGGAGACGACGCCACGTCCGAGGCGCTGCGATCACATGCGCCAAATGCGTCCGTGTTGCACATCGCGACCCACGGTGTGCTCGAGGACGCCGCGCCGATGTCCTCACACGTCTTGCTCGCCGGATCCGAGGGCCGCTTCGAAGCGCGCGACTGGCTCGGTCTGAAACTGAGTGCCGACGTGGTCGTGCTCTCCGCGTGCCAGACCGCGCGCGGGGCACTTGGTGGAGGCGAAGGCATCATAGGGCTGACGTGGGGCGTGTTCGCCTCCGGGGCGTCGTCGGCCGTCGTAAGCCAGTGGGAAGTGGACTCAGCGAGTACGACCTCGCTCATGATCGCGCTCCACACACAGCTCATGGCTCAGCAGGACAGCGCCATTGCTCCTGCGGAGGCCCTTCGCGCGGCCGCGCGGTCCATGCTCGCCGACGCACGGTATCGTCACCCCTTCTACTGGGCGGGGTTCGTGGCCATCGGCCGGTAACGGCAGGCGACCGCGGGCGGCGGCAACTCCGATACGTAGGGCGGGGCTTCAGCCCCGCGGTCGCAGGTGCGACAGCGGGATAGAATCCTCCGCATGCTGAAAGCGGTGCTCATTGTCGCCGTTGGCGTGTGGGCGGCAACGGTACAGACCAGCCAATGGATCCCGCTGTTCAACGGACGTGATCTGACGGGCTGGACGCCGAAGTTTTCCAAACACGAGTTGGGTGTGAACCTCCACGACACGTTTCGTGTGGAAGACGGTGTCCTCAAGGTGTCCTACGACAAGTGGACGACCTTTGATGGAGAGTTCGGGCACCTGTTCTACGACACGCCGTACAGCTTCTACCGACTCGCCGCCGAGTATCGGTTTGTCGGCGAGCAACCGGCCGCAGCGCGGGGCGTCGGATGGGCCGTTCGCAATAACGGCGTGATGCTCCACTCGCAGGATCCCAGAACGATGACTCGGGATCAGGATTTTCCCATCTCGATTGAAGTGCAGTTTCTTGGCGGGCTCGGGAGCGGACCGAGACCGACCGCCAATCTGTGCACGCCTGGCACGAACGTGATCATGAATGGCGCGCTGCGGACCGCACACTGCACGAACTCCTCATCAAAGACCTACGACGGCGACCAGTGGGTCCGCGTGGAAGTGCTCGTGCTTGGCGACCACCTCATCCGTCACATCATCGACGGCCAGGTGGTGTTCGAGTACACGAATCCGCAGATTGGCGGAGGTAACGTCGCGTCGTTTGATCCGGCCATCAAGGTGGACGGTACACCGCTGACCGGCGGGTATATCGCCATCCAGGCTGAGTCAGCGCCGACCGAGTTCCGCGTGATCGAGATCATGCCGCTGGAACGCTGCCGCGAGAATCCCGCAGCGTGTGCGAACGAAGGGCGCTGAGGTATGCCGCCGGTCGCCATTGATCCCACGCGTGTCCGCGCGTTTGTCAGCGAAGCGGCCTTCGAGAAGTGGCTGTCCGCCAATCACGACAAGCAGAGTGAACTCTGGCTCCGCATCTTCAAGAAGGCGACGGGCAAGCGGACCGTGACGTACGCAGAGGCCCTGGATGTGGCCCTGTGCTGGGGTTGGATCGACGGCATCCGCAAGGCGTATGACGATGAGTCGTTCGTGCAGCGGTTTACGCCGCGCAAGCCGAAGAGTGTATGGAGCCAGGTCAATCGGACGCACGTGGCCAGATTGATCGAGGCCGGTCGCATGACCGCCCACGGGCAACGGCACGTGGACACGGCAATGGCGGACGGTCGATGGGACGCGGCCTACGCGCCGATCCGTGAGGCGCGCCACGACACGCTGCCGGAAGACCTGCTTGCGGCCATCAAGACCAATCGCAAGGCTGTCGCGACCTTCAAGACCCTGAACAAGACGAACCTCTTTGCGTTGGGGTATCGGACCAATGCCATGAAGACCCCGGCCGGACGCGCCCGCAAGATCGCGACCCTGGTGGCGATGCTTGCCCGTGGCGAGACCATCGTGCCTCAGCGATAATGCTTGGCCTATGGTCCTGACAAAGTCCGAACTCATTGGTTCCCTCAAAAACGAAGTCCGCATCCTGATGCACCTGGCCGGCAAGGTCGACCGGGCGCAGCTTGACTACCGCCCGACCCCAAAGCAGCGCAGCACGATGGAGCTGCTGCAGTACCTGTCCATCATGGGCCCCGAGCTGGTGAAGGCCGCCATCGCCGGCACGTTTGACGGCGCGGTCTGGGGCGCGGCGGAAGCCGAGAGCAAAGCCCGCGACTTCGATCAGACGCTTGCGGTTATCGAAGGCCAGGGCAAGGTGCTGGCCGACCTGCTCGGTGCGCTGCCTGACGAAGCATTCCGCGAAGAGATCAATCTGTTTGGCATGCCCGCCTCTCGTGGCTCCTTCATCGTGAACGTCGCCCTCAGCGGGTACGCGGCGTATCGCACGCAGCTGTTCTGCTACCTCAAGGCCTGCGGCCGTGAAGAGCTCAGCACCATGAACCTGTGGATGGGCGCGGACGGGAAGTAGGCATGGAATTCGACCTGTCGACCGGATGCGCCGTCCTTGAGCGCACGCCGTCCACGTTGCGGACAATGCTGGACGGCCTGCCGGCCGACTGGACCGATGCCACCGAGGGCCCGGAGACCTGGAGTCCCTACGTGGTGGTCGGTCACCTCGTACACTGTGAGCGCGCGGACTGGGTGCCGCGCGCTCGCATCATCCTGGCGCAGGGACCGGACCGTCGCTTCACGCCACTCGACCGGTTTGCGCAATTCCACGAGAGCCGGGGCAAGTCGTTGTCCGACCTGCTCGACGAGTTTGCCGAGTTGCGGCAGCAGAACCTCGTGACGGTTCGAGGATGGCTCCTGGACGACACCCGGCTTGCGCTCGAGGGGGTTCATCCCGAGTTTGGCGCGGTGACACTGCGGCAGTTGCTCGCCACCTGGGTGGCGCACGACCTCGGTCACTTGGTGCAGATTTCCCGCGTCATGGCGCGCCAGTACCGAGACGCCGTCGGCCCGTGGGCAAAGTATCTGTCGGTGATGCACTGAGCCTCGGGTAGACTGTGCCCCGTGCGCACGCTTGGGGTCGGACTTGTTGGCGTCGGCTGGGTTGCGGCCCAGCATCTGAAGGCCTTTCAGGCCAACCCCCACTGCCGGATCGTCGCGCTGTGCAGCCGTGATGAAGCGCGGGCCCGCCGTAAGCTGAAGGCGGAAGGCGTCGAGCTGCCTGCGGTCAGGTTCACGACGCGGTATCGCGACCTGTTGAACGATCCGTCGATCGACATCATTGCGATTGCGACGCCCAACCACCTGCATGCTGACCAGGCGGTCGCGGCGGCCGAGGCCGGCAAACACATCCTGCTTGAAAAACCGACGGGGCTCGACTCGGCGGAACTCGTTCGTATTCGCCGAGCGGTGAAGAAGGCCGGCGTCCGGACGATCGTCTCGTTCGAGCTCCACTACAACCCGTATCTGCGTTTTGCGCACTGGCTGCGCGCGTCGGGTCGCTTGGGCCCGCTGGTGTTCGCAAGATTTCAATATCTGTCGAGGGTCACCGACTGGTACTCCGGCTGGTCCTGGGTGCGCACGCGCAAGAGCGGCCGCAGCCATCTGCTGGCGGCCGGCTGCCATGCCGTCGACGCCTTGCGGTGGTGTACGGGGCTGGAGGCGACAACCGTCTCGGCACTCGCAACCACCAGGACACGCGGCTATCAGTGGCCCACGTCAATCATCGTGAACCTCGAGATGGCGGGGAAAGGCGTGCGCGCCGGCAAGCCCGTGCTGGCGCAGCTGGTCAGCTCCACGGACATGCAGCTGCCGTACACGTTCGGCGTTGAGATGATGGGCGAGCGAGCGTCCCTGCGTGACGACCTGATCCTGTGGAATGACACACCGGTGGAGCTCGACGAGCTCCGCGCAGCATGCCCGTTTGACGATGTGTCGTTTGAGAGGGTGACGTTGCCAACCGGCGCTGCCGCGATTCGTGTGAAGACGTTGATGCCCGGATCCGCTGATGTATCCCATCACCCGTTCCAGGGCGAGATCGACGAACTGGTCGACTGCGTGCTCGAAGATCGTGAGTCGCATCTCAACGTGTTCGATGCTGAAGTCACCATGCGCCTGTGCCTGGCTGCCGATCGATCGGCTGAGGCGCAGGGCAAAGTTGTGCGCTTGACGAGGAGTCCGCGATGACCGATTGGAGCCGACGAGAGTTTCTGAAGACGACTGCCGGCGCAGCAGCGCTGGCGCCGCTGGCCGGCCTGACGCCGCTGGCGACACAGAATCCGCCGTTCCGCATCTCACTGGCCCAGTGGTCGCTGCACCGCACCCTGGGAAAGAAGGAGATCGACCACCTGGATTTTGCGCGCGTCGCCAAGCGTGATTTTGGTATCGAGGCGATCGAGTACGTCAACACGTTCTTCAAGGACAAGGCACGCGACGCTGCCTACCTGGCCGAAATGAACAAACGCGCAGCCGATGAAGGTGTCACCCAGTGGCTGATCATGTGTGACGGCGAAGGGCGCCTTGGTGATCCCGACACGGCCGCGCGGATGCAGGCGGTCGAAAATCACCGCAAGTGGCTGGAGGCCGCCAAGGTGCTCGGCTGCGCCACGATTCGAGTTAATGCGGCCAGTGTGGGTTCGTTCGAGGAGCAGCAGAAACTCGCGGCTGATGGCCTGCGCAGACTCACCGAAATCGCCGCGCCGATGAACCTGAACGTCGTGGTTGAGAACCACGGCGGCTTGTCGTCGGATGGACGCTGGTTGTCCGGCGTGATGAAGATGGTGAATCACCCACGCTGCGGCACCCTGCCCGACTTCGGCAACTTCTATGAGTACGACCGCTATCAGGGTGTGACCGACTTGATGCCGTTCGCGAAGGCGGTATCGGCCAAGACCCACGACTTTGATGAGCAGGGCAACGAGTCGCAGAAGGACTACCCGCGGCTCATGAAGATCGTGCTTGATGCCGGCTACCACTCCTGGGTCGGCATCGAATACGAGGGGTCGCGACTGCCGGAACGAGAGGGCATTGCCAAAACCAAAGCCCTGCTCGAGCGCATTCGCAACGAAGTTCGTCGCTGAAGAATCGAGGGGACGTCATGGAGCGCAAATCACGACGCGAGTTTCTGAGAACAACCGCAGCTGCCGCAGTTGCGGCCGGTGTGGTGGCCGGCAATGCCGAAGCCGCCGAGGATACGACGCCGGTTCCGCAGGCGCCGGCGCGCGCGCCGATGGGCGCCAACGACCTGGTGAAGCTCGCGATCATTGGCACCGGCGGCATGGGCACTGGCCATGCCGATGCGCTGGCCCGTAATGCCCGTGACGGGCGCAATGTCCGCCTGGACGCGCTGTGTGACGTCTGTGAACCGCGACTCATGGCTGCGAAGGCGCGCGTGGAAAAAACGCAGGGCGGCGAGCCGGTCACCACGTACCTCAACCATGAGGAAGTGCTCGCACGTCCAGACATCCACGGTGTGTTGATTGCGACACCCGAGCACTGGCACGGTCCACTGGCCGAGATGGCCATCAAAGCCGGCAAGGACGTGTACGTCGAAAAGCCGATGACGCTCAACCTCAAGGACGCAATGCGGTTGAGAAAGGTCGCCTCCGCCAACCCGCACATCATCGTCGTTGTCGGTACACAGTTTGTGTTCACGCCGAGTTACATGGCGGCTGAGACGTTGATTGCCGAAGGTGCGATTGGCACGCCGGTGTGGAGCCAGACGTCGTACTGCCGCAATTCGAAGACAGGTGAGTGGACCTATTACGCGATCGACCCGGCGTGGAAGCCCGGTGAAAACCTCGACTGGAACACCTGGTGCAAGCCGCTGGGCCGCACACCCTGGAATCCAGAGGTGTACGCCCGGTGGCGCCGGTATAAGCGGTATTCGTCCGGCATCATCGGCGACCTCCTGGTGCACCACATCACGCCCACGCTCAAGGCGCTGAATGTGGGTTGGCCCACACGGGTGGTGGCGACCGGCGGTCACATGGTCGACAAGGCCATGGAAAATCCGGATCAGATCAACATCAACATCGAGTTCGAGCAGGGGCACACGATGGTGGTAGCCGGTTCAACGGCGAACGAACTCGGACTCGAACGCATCATCCGCGGCCACAAGGCCAACCTGTTTGTCGGAGGCCGCAACGCGATCATCCGGCCGGAGCGAATCTGGGCGGACGAAGTCGAAGAACGCGAGATCGCGCCGGAAGGCGAGGTGCTCGACCCGCAGGAGATGCTGCGGCGGCACTGGGTGGACTGCATTCGCTCGCGCCAGCATCCGCGCAGTGACGTTGAACTTGGCACGAAGGTCATGGTGATCGTTGACCTCGCTCAGCGGTCCTTCTGGGAGAAGGCCGCGTTCGGCTTCGATCCGAAGTCCGGCAAGGTGCGCAAGCTCGGTTAGCCAGATGCTTCGTCTGGCCGTGGCTGCCATGGCCACGCGCTTCGAGTTGCTCGTGCCCGGCGACGCACGTGCAGAGGGCGAGGCGGCGCTTGCGCTGATCGAAGAGGCGCACCAGAGATATTCGCGCTTCTCCGCCGACAGCTGGCTCTCCCATGTGAACCGCACGGCCGCGTACGCCCCCGTGCGCTGTGACGATGAGTCGTGGAGCATGTTGATGGATGCACGTGACGTGTGGCATGCATCCGGCGGCGCCTTTGATGTCACACGTGGACACGGTGATGCGCTTGTGCTTGACCTTGAGCGGTACACCGTCGCATTCGGAATCCCAGGCATGTCCATTGACCTCGGCGGAATTGCCAAGGGGCATGCAATTGACGCGGCCCTCCAATTGCTGCGCGACGCTGGCGTCACGACGGCGTTCATCCACGGCGGCACCAGCAGCGGGGCGGGGATGGGGAAGGTGTGGCGGGTCGCAACGCAAGAGGCGGCGAGGAGCGGCAAGGAGCGGCGAGTCATTGAGGTGTGTGACTCGGCGTTTTCGGTGTCGGATGCCAGGTCGCAGACGGAGGCGCACATCGTCGATCCGCGCGGTCACGGCGGCCGGGCGATCGCTGCGGGCTCGGTGCTGGTGACTGGACCCTCGGCGCGTCTGGCGGACGCGTGGAGCACTGCACTCGTCGTGAATCCCCACGCCGCTGCATCTCTGCCGGACGGCTATCGCGCCGATTGGCTCGATGGCAGCAGAGCGGCGGCGCTGTAGCTACCTGCACTCGTAGGGCGACAGCCGTGGGGCGGGCCCGCCATGTACCGCGGCCGGACCATTGCGGCGTCGGGTCTCCGCGGAGCGACCGCTCGAATCCGTCGCTCTGTGCGCTCGCCCTGCAGACTGCCGCCCATCGCCTCGCTCCAAATATGGAGCGAGGCTCGCAGGGCTCACTCCCGGCGCTCCGGCTTCATGCATCTGTTGTCGCGGTCCTCCGAGTCGACCAGACCCCGCAACAGTCCGCCCGCTGTGTGGCTTCGCGGGTACCGCTCCGACAGTCATGGGAGCGGAGACGTCGTGCGACAATCTGCACCGATGTCTGCTCCACACGACCGCCGCACATTTCTGTCGCACACGATGGGCGCCCTTGCGGGCCTGGCCATCCTGCCGAATGCGCCCGACCTCTGGCCGTCACTCCGATCGTCACAGTCCCTCAAAGTAGGCCTGGTCGGGTGTGGCCGGCACGGGCGCTCGATTCTGGCGGAGTTGCAGAAAATCGATCAGGTGGAAGTCGCAGCGATCTGCGACCGGCTTGAAGCGCGGCTCAGTCTCGCCAAGCAGCGCGCGGGCGCTGCGGAGCACTTCCTCGACTACAAACAGCTGCTTGAGAAACGTCCGGACATCACCGCCATCATTGTTGCCACGCCGACGCATCTACATCGGGCCATCGTGACCGACGCGCTTGCCGCAGGGCGGCACGTGTTCTGTGAGACACCGATTGCGGCTACGGTTGAAGACTGCGAGGCGATGGTGGCTGCCGCTGCTGCAGCAAAGACGGTGTGTCAGGCCGGGTTCTACGGACGCTCGAATCCCACGTACCGGCGCGCACAGCCGCTTGTGCGCACAGAGTTGCGCGGCCTCGTGTCGATGACCGGGCAATGGCACCGCAAGACGTCGTGGCGTTTTCCTGCATCCACAGGCGAGACCGATGTCGAGGCCAACTGGCGCCTTGATCCGGCTGTCTCCACAGGGCTGGCGGGTGAGGTCGGTGCGCAGCAGTTTGATGTGTTCCAGTGGTGTCGCGGGTCGGCGCCGGTCCGGGTGTCCGGGCGTGGCGGCATCCGGCATCACAAGGATGGCCGCACGGTAGCTGACACCATCGAGCTCGATCTCACGTGGGCCGACGATGTGACGCTGCGGTATGGCGCGACACTCGCCAACTCGTACGGCGGGCAGTACGAGGTCATCAACGGCATCAACGGCTCGGTGCGACTTGCATGGACGCACGGGTGGTTGTTCAAGGAGCCAGACGCGCCGACGCAGGGTTGGGAAGTGTACGCTACGCGTCAGCAGATTCTCGACGAAGAAGCGATCGTGCTCATCGCCAATGCGACGCAACTGGCCGCGCAGGGGCAACTGCAGGAGGGCGTCGGCCTTCCGCATCCGTCGCTGTATTACGCGCTGATGGACTTCTTCAAGAGTGTCACCGACGGCTCGCCGGTGGCGTGTTCGATGCGCGACGGCGCCAACGCCTCCATCGTTGGCATCCTGGCGAACCAGGCGGTCGTCACCGGCAAGGAAGTCTCGATCTCGCTCGCGTAGACATACGTGGGGCGACAGTAGTGGGTGGACGGCCGTAGGGCGGACCTTCCGCCTGTGCCGCTCTGACCGCCGTGGGGCGGAGCTTTAGCTCCGCCATGTACCGCGTCCGGACCATTGCGGTGTCGGGTCTCCGCGGAGCGACCGCTCGAATCCGTCGCTCTGTGCGCTCGCCCTGCAGACTGCTGCCCATCGCCTCGCTCCAATTCGTCCCGAGGCAGCCTTGGCGAAGGCGGGACGATGGAGCGAGGCTCGCAGGGCTCACTCCCGCCGCTCCGGATTCATGCATCTGCTATAGCAGTGCTCCGAGTCGACCCGACCCCGCAACAGTCCGTCCGCTGTGTGGCTTCGCGGGTCCTTGCGTCGGTTCTGACGACGATGGCATCGTCGTCGTCGGGGTAGTTGCCATGTCTGAGAAGGCGCCGAGGTTGTTGGACCAGGTGCGGCATGCGGTGCGGCTGCGGCATTACAGCCGGCGAACGGAGGAGGCGTATGTCCACTGGATCAAGCGGTACATCGTCTTTCACCGGAAACGGCATCCATCGGAGCTCGGTGCTGCTGATGTCACTGCGTTCCTTGGCGCGCTGGCCGTACGCGAGCACGTTTCGGCGTCGACGCAGAATCAGGCGCTGGCCGGGCTGTTGTTCCTTTATCGTGTCGTGCTGCGGAGGGATATTGGCGAGATTGAGCCGCCGCCTCGCGCACGGACGCCGGTGCGGATTCCAGTGGTGCTGTCGATTGCAGACGTGAAACGTGTATTGAGCGTGCTGGACGGTGTCCCGAGATTGGTGACGACGCTGTTGTATGGAGCCGGTTTGCGGCTGCAGGAGTGCTTGGAGCTTCGCGTCAAGGATGTGGACTTCGAGCGGCGCGAGCTGACCGTGCGGCGGGGCAAGGGGCAGAAGGATCGACGGGTGATGCTCCCTGAGACTGTGCGGCAGGCGCTGGTCGAGCATTTGGCCGACGTGCGGAGACTTCACGAGGCTGATCTGGCCATCGGCTGTGGCCGTGTGGTGTTGCCGGATGCGCTTGAGCGGAAGTATCCGTCAGCGGCGACGGACTGGCGGTGGCAGTTTGTCTTTCCCGCTTCCAAGATCTGCCGTGACCCCAGGTTTGGATCGCCCTCGCGTTTTCATCTACACGAATCGGTAGTTCAGAAGGCGGTGGTCGCAGCCGCTCGTGATGCCGGTCTGACGGTACGGGTGACGTGCCACACGTTCCGGCACTCCTTTGCGACGCACTTGTTGGAGTCCGGGCATGACATTCGCACCGTGCAGGAACTGCTCGGCCACGCGGACGTGTCGACGACGATGATTTACACGCATGTGCTCAATCGCGGCGGTCTTGGGGTGACCAGCCCGGCAGATCGGCTGTGATGTCCGTGGTTACGCGCCAGGGCAGGCGCGTAACCATGGACACTACCCGACACCAGTGCTTACAAACCCTGCTGGATCAGTCACTTATGAGGCGCCGCAAATGGGTGCTACCGTGGTTACGCGCCAGGCCACGCGCGTAACCACTTTCCAGGCGCGTAACCACGGGCGCGGAAGAGCACCAGAACCGGTGCTAACATCCACGCAGTCAAGTAGTTGGATGAGAATGCCGGTGTCCTGAGTCGTCGCGGTTACGCGCCTGCTCGGCCGCTTGGCGTCCTAATATTAGTTAGGCAGACAGCGAACCGGGGAACCGGATGATCGACAAATCCAATCGTGAAATCGCCACCACTGCGAAGGCCGACGAAATCGTGCAGGACTACGGCGACCTGATTGAGGTCGTGCCGTACGCAGCTGAGGTTGTTGCGGCCTACCGCTTCGTGCGACAGCGACGAGTAAGAAGCTTCCTGCGCAGCCTCGCCGATGCGACATCCGACCTTGACTCTGCCGGCCGCGAGCGGTTCCGCACCTATATCGAGTCGGTCCCAGGGCGCGAGCTGCTTGCGGAATTTGCCGAAACGAGTCTTCGTTCGAAGACTCAAACCGCTACTGCAGCGCTGGCAATCCTCTACGCCGACGTCGACTGCACTCGATTTCCGCGCGAGTTCATTGCAGATGCAGTTCCGGCGCTCGAGAGCCTCACTGATCGCACGATCGATGCATTTCTATTGCTATCCAAGCACGCAGCGGCTCTGGCTCAGACTCCAGACCGAGGCCCGTACACAGTTGTAGCCATCACCGGTTCGGTTGTCGGCGCGGAACCGGAATTGTCGGGTTGGTCGACCGAAGCGGCAGAGTGGTGTCGCGTCGTCGGAGATCTCACGCAACGTGGAATTCTCACCGCAGATTGGGCCGCCGGCTCACGCCTCGCCGATGACGATTGGCGGGCGTACTTTGCCCTGTCTCTCTTCAGCGGCAACATGAGTAAGCTCTTGAACGAGGCTCGGGGCTCAATAGCTGCCTAACTTGGCTTGCAGCCGTCAGCGGCCGGTGCAATCATGAGCCGCTGCGGCTGAAGCCTATCGTTAGGCATACAAACAAAAAGAGAGTCGATGACTGATTCGAAGCTGGCTAAAGCGCAGGCGGCGGTCTTCAATTTCGACGAAGACTTATCGGCCCTCCTTGAGATCAAACGTCGGCTCGCGGAGGTGGCTCGTCGGGAACCCGACGACATTGTCACCTATTCAACACTCGTCAAAGGCATCGTGTTTCGGCTTCCTACCGTGCAGGGCGGGGCACCTCTGGAGCTCGGAGTGCCTGAGTGGTCCGGGCTTCACCAGTCCATTATTGGTGGTTGCCTCGGTCGAGTATCTTGCGACACGTACATTGAAGGCGGATTTCTCATCAGCGCGGTTGCTGTCAGCAAAGCTACCGGGGAACCCAGTGACGGATTCAACGCCCTCCTCGAGGCGCTGGGGTTCGTAGGCTCCAAACGGGATCGCCGCTGCACGGACATCTGGATCGATCAACTGAGGCGGTCATATGCCTGGTGTCGTCGGAACCCGTCGTGGCCAGATGCCTAACTCGGCTTGCAGCCGACGGCGGCGTGTGAAATCGTTTGGTGCCGCCGCGGCTGAAGCCGGGCGTTAGGCGCATAGCGCTATTCCAGGCGCGGAGGAAACAGATGAAGTTCACCGAGTCCACGATTCAGGCCATCTTCGGTCATGAAGCCGCGGAGAACGAGGGTATTGAGCGTCTTCGACAGTACTACTTCAAGACCGCCGCGTTCGAAAAGGTCACGGCTGACCTCCCGCTCAGGATTCTTGTTGGCCACAAGGGTATTGGGAAGTCGGCCCTCTTTACTGTCGCGATTCAAGAAGACCGTGACGCGAAGCAACTCCCTATTCTGATTCGGCCTGACGATATCGCCGGGATCGGAGCTGGGACAACAGACTTCCTGCAGCTCATCAGGGACTGGAAGAACGGCCTGCAGGAAATATTGGCACGCAAGGTACTAGACACCCTTGGCGTGTCTCATCCGGACGACCTAAAGGGCAAGGTGACGAGTGGCGCCGGACGGACGCTCGGATTCCTACGGGAGGTGCTAGCTCCTTACTTGTCAGAAAAGGTGGCACTTGGAGGGGTCGACAAGGCCGTCGTTGGGCAATTCTTGAAGGGCGCCGGCATCGACGTCTACGTAGACGACATCGATCGTGGCTGGGAAGGCCGGAAAGAAGACATCCAGCGCATCTCAGCCCTCATCAATGCAATGCGCGATCTCAGCACCGACAACCCCGGCCTGCGGTTCAAGCTGTCTTTGAGATCGGACGTGTACTTCCTCGTCCGTACATCGGACGAATCGACCGACAAGATCGAGGGATCTGTAGTGTGGTATGGGTGGACAAACCATGAGATCTTCGTCCTGCTGGTCAAACGAATAGAGACGTTCTTTGGTCGACATGTCGATGAGGCGGAACTGCTTAAGACGAAGCAGCGCGACCTTTCGAGATATCTGGATCCGATTATGGAATCGCGCTTCAGCGGAGCGGGAAAATGGGCGCAGGCCCCCATGTACAGGGTCCTGATGTCCTTGATCCGAAAGCGGCCAAGGGATCTTGTCAAACTCTGCACGTTGGCCGCTCGCCACGCTGCCGACAGGAGCGGCTCCCAGATCATGACCGACGACTTTCGAGCGGTGTTCGAAGAGTACTCCCAGGGTCGAGTCCAGGACACAGTCAATGAATTTCGATCTGAGCTCCCAGATATCGAACGACTGCTCCTCAATATGAAACCTAACAAGGTTGAACGACAAACCAAGACGGGATACGTCTACAAGACCGACGACTTGGTGAAGAAACTGAAGAGTATTCTTGAGCAAGGAAAATTTCTAACTCGCTCCGGTCGGGATATGGATCCGAAGGATCTTGCTCATTTCCTGTACAAGATCAATTTTCTTACAGCCCGCAAGGAACTGACGGATGGCGACATTGAACGTCGCTATTTTGAGGAGAATCGCTATGTCTCGGCGCGGTTCGCCGATTTCGGCTATGACTGGGAGATTCACCCGGCGTACCGATGGGCCTTGCAGCCTGACACTGTCGGGGCAATTCTCGACGACCTTCGCCTCAGCCGTGACGATTCTTGACGGCGCCTAACTCGCGTTGCACCAGACGGCGGCCGCGGCCATCATGAGCCGCCGCTGGTGAACGCCAGCGTTGGGTCGACGAAAAAAGAAACAAATACGAATAATGGGTTGGCCGGACCGTCAAGGGACGTGACTGCGAGAAACGGGACGGGCCACTCGGGCAGCGGCGATCTGCAGAGTGGTGCACGTCGAAGCCGCTGGCCACGGTCGTGACAGCGGAACGGAACTGGGAGCGTGTGGCCATGACGGTATTCCACCAGAATACGCAACCCAACTTGCGCTGCAGCCGACCGGCGCTGGTGTTATCGTGAGCGCCGGCGGCTGAGCGCCAGCGTTAGGCCTCGATGCCAACGGTTGGCAAAGTTCGATTTGAGGGCTAGAGTACAGACTATGCAGGTCGTCGCGCTGACTCGTCGAGAAGCAGAGGCACGGCTCAACGCCGTCGCGCCTGCTATTCGTGCGCTCGGAGTTCA